>DBTY01000042.1 GCA_002307295.1 Ignavibacteriales bacterium UBA1304 | reverse complement strand
TACACAAACTATTTTACACTCCCTAAACAGTTTTGACATAAAGATTACTTTTCTTGATTAAATTTCCAAAATTATTCCTTCTATTTACTGCTTTTCTTTCTGGATCATTATCATACTCCCCTATGGTTTTTTTGCTTTGCACTAAACCTCCCCCGCCCGATATTTTATTTAAAATTTAGATGTTAAAAGGATAAAATATTATTAATTTGATAATCGAATCTTATTGTAATAAAAATAGAGCGCCGCAGAGTTCTCGCTTTCTGGCCTGGGAAATGGCAAATAACAGAGCGTTTAACTGGCAGTCTATTTATATACAAAAGGCATAATTTTTGATGCGTATAGCAAAAAATGCTTATGCGCTATTATTGAACGATATTTTACGGTGAAAAAATGACAACAAGAAGGGAATTCTTAAAAGTCTCGGCCATTGCCGCCGCAGGGATAAGTACGTTCGGTTTTAATACCGCTCCATATTTACAACAAAGCGCATATGAGACAAAACGACCTGCATTGCAAAACCGAAAATTTATAAGCGAATCGGTTGAAGCAAAAATTGCAGAAATTAAAAAAAACATCAATGACGAAGAGCTTGGATGGCTGTTTGAAAACTGTTTCCCGAATACGCTGGACACGACTGTGTCTTTTGCCGTCGAAAACGGCAAGCCGGATACTTTTGTAATTACCGGCGATATTAACGCAATGTGGCTGCGCGACTCTTCAGCGCAGGTCTGGCCGTATGTTCCTCTTACTAAAGACGATAAAAAACTAAGGGCGCTTATTGCGGGAGTAATAAACCGGCAGGCAAAATGCATATTGATTGACCCTTATGCCAACGCGTTTAATAAAGGTAAAGAAGGAAGCGAATTTGATTCGGATCATACTATAATGAAGCCTGAACTGCATGAAAGAAAATGGGAAATAGATTCGCTCTGTTACCCTATCCGTTTAGCTTACGGATACTGGAAAACTACGGGCGACGCTTCCTGCTTTGACGCTCAATGGGCGGAAGCTATGGCGTTAGTAGTCAAAACATTTAAAGAACAGCAAAGAATTAATAACCCGGGACCGTATTCATTCCAGAGGAACACGTCTACATGGACTGATACTTTGCCGCAAAACGGTTATGGGATGCCGACAAAAAAAATCGGTTTGATTCATTCGATGTTTCGCCCTTCGGACGATAGCTGTATATATCCTTTTCTTATTCCTTCAAATTTATTTGCAGCGGTTTCGTTAAACCAATTAAGCGAAATATTTTCTACCGAACTAAAAAACAAAGAGTTCGCTAACGAATGCAGTTCGCTTGCCGCGCAGTTAACTGAAACAATTGAAAAATATGCCGTAACCGAACATCTGAATTATGGAAAGATGTATGCGTTTGAAATAGACGGTTATGGCAACATGTTGTTTAATGACGATGCAAATGTGCCAAATCTGTTGTCTTTGCCATATCTCGGATGTTGTAAAAAAGATGACGCGATATATAGGAACACAAGAAAATTTGTTCTAAGTTCTGATAATCCTTATTTCTATGTAGGGAAATACGGCGAGGGCTTAGGCGGCATGCATACCGAGTACAACTATATCTGGCCGCTTGGAATAATAATGAGAGGGCTGACAAGCGACGACAACGGAGAAATTTATAACTGTATAAAAACTCTAAAAAATACTCATGCGGGCTCTGGTTTTATGCACGAATCCTTTTCAAAAGACGACCCTGCAAAATTTACAAGAAACTGGTTTGCCTGGGCTAATACGCTTTTTGGCGAACTTATATTTAAATTAAACGCTGAAAAACGCGAGATTCTAAAGCAAACGTTTTAATAATAATATAAACCGTTCATTTAAATGGGCGATTTAATAAAACAAATAAGGAGAAAAATAATGGCTGTATCTGCTCCGGCAAATTCTTTCAACAAAACTGCGTCAAAACAGGCGGAACCAAACTATACTTTTGCGTTGACGGCGCTTACTTCTTTGTTCTTTATGTGGGGATTTATAACGTGTCTAAACGATATTTTAATCCCGCATCTAAAAGCTGTGTTTGAATTAAATTATACGCAGGTAATGTTAATCCAGTTTTGTTTTTTCACTGCATATTTTGTTGCGTCGCTTCCATCTGGTAAAATAGTTGAAAAGTTTGGATACCGTAAAGGAATTGTAATTGGGCTTTCAGTGGCCGGGATAGGATGTTTGTTGTTTTATCCGGCCGCGGCTATGCAGTCGTATCCTTTGTTTTTATTTGCATTTTTTGTTTTGGCTTCGGGCATAGCGTTATTGCAGGTAGCCGCCAATCCGTATGTGGCAATACTTGGCAAGCCGGAAACTGGAACAAGCAGGTTAAACTTAACGCAGGCGTTTAATTCGTTAGGCACTACAATTGCGCCATATCTCGGGTCGGTAGTGATACTATCCGTAGCTATAAAAACTGCCGAAGAGCTAAAAGCTCTTAACCCGGTTGATCTGGCGGCTTATCATCAGGCGCATGCCGCGGCAGTTCAGGTTCCATATCTATTTTTAGCCGCCGCGTTATTCATAATAGCGGCAATATTTGCATTGATAAAACTGCCTGAAATTCAGGGCTCAAACGTTAATTCATCTGATGGAAGCGGAGTTAGTTATGATACTAAATATAAATCTGCCTGGGGTTACAAGCATTTAGTTCTTGGCGCAATTGGCATTTTTGTTTATGTCGGCGCGGAAGTTTCTATTGGCAGTTTTTTAGTTAATTTTCTTGGTCAGAAAGAAATTGCAGGGTTAAGTATTGCAGACGCAGGCAAGTATGTTTCATATTACTGGGGAGGCGCTATGGTTGGCAGGTTTCTCGGTTCTGCTATTCAAAGAAAAATTAACCCGGGAACAGTTCTAGGGTTTAACGCTTTTGCCGCGGCGATTTTAGTATTAGCCGCTATGGTTTTTTCCGGACATGTTTCGATGGTCGCAATTTTGTTAGTCGGTTTATTTAACTCAATTATGTTCCCTACTATATTCACTCTTGCAATTGACGGGCTTGGCAAACATACAGGACAAGGTTCTGGAATTTTATGTATGGCAATTGTAGGCGGAGCAATCTTCCCTATTTTTCAGGGTATGTTGGCAGATAGTATCGGCATCCATCATGCATTTATTCTGCCTATAATATGCTATTTGTTTATAGCTTATTATGGCATAAAAGGACATATCCCTTCTTACCAAAAAAACATTAAAGGATAACGATGAGCAAAATTGACATAACCCTTGGGATTGATATTGGCGGAACAAATACTGTTTTCGGTTTTATTGATAAGACTGGTAATATTGTTGCGGAGGAATCTATTCCGACTCACTCGTCTGAAGAAGCTGAAATGCTATTTGGCAGGCTGCACATAAAAATAGAAGAAATGCTAAAAGGCTTGCCGGAAAATTATAATTTTGTAGGAATTGGCGTTGGAGCTCCTAACGCAAATTATTATAAAGGAACCGTAGAGCAGCCTCCAAACTTAAACTGGGGCGTGGTAAACATAGTTGAAATATTGAAAAAATACTTTGACGTTCCGGCGGCAATAACAAACGACGCTAACGCAGCCGCTATTGGAGAAATGAAATTCGGCGCTGCAAAAGGGATGAAAGATTTTATTGTAATTACGCTCGGCACCGGGCTTGGCAGCGGAATAGTTGCCGATGGAGACCTCATTTACGGAGCTGACGGCTTTGCAGGCGAAGTCGGGCATGTAAATGTATTTATTGACGGACGCCAATGCGGCTGCGGAAAGAAAGGATGTCTTGAAACATATGCTTCGGCGAGCGGAATACGCAGAACAGTATTTGAACTTCTATGCAATTCAATTGCCCCAAGCAGTTTAAGAGACTTATCTTTTAATCAGATGACTTCAAAAAGTATTTATGAAGCCGCAATAAAAGGAGATGAAATTGCATTAAAGGCGTTTGACTATACCGGTAAAATATTAGGGCTTAAGCTTGCGGATTCTGTAGCTCATACTTCGCCGGAAGCTATAATTCTTTTTGGAGGGCTTGCAAATGCGGGAGATTTGATTACTGTTCCGGTAAAGCGCTATATGGAAGAAAATCTGCTTCCTATATTTAAGAACAAGGTAAAAATAATGTTATCTGGTTTACCTCAGGGGAACACGGCTATACTTGGCGCAAGCGCTTTAATATGGAACGAATTAGATAAAATTAAAAAAAGGTAACGATAACTCCATATCGTTAATTAATACTCTGCCCAAATCTCTTTCAAAGTAATTTGAATGGATTTGGGCGATTCTTGTTTTTTTGTATTGCTTAAATACTGATTTTTAATGTTCAGAATTTCTGTTATTTTAGTTAAAACTATTTCCCAATTCTTCGTAATTTTCAGTTTATCTCCAGCTAAAATTGGCCGATAGTTTAAGGCGCAGGCCAATTTTGTGTGTTCATGTGTTTATTATTGATCTAACATATGCGATTAGTTAATAAAATTATTTATGGGACAATAACATGAAACAAAAATTTACTTCAGTTTTCACATTAGCCTTTATAGTCCTCTCTTCTTTTTTTACCGTAATAAAACCTCAGGATAAAACGATAGAAAGTAAAATTGATTCGTTATTATCAATTATGACTCTTGACGAAAAGATCGGTCAGCTTACGCAGCTAAGCGCTAACTCATGGGAGTTTCCCGGCAAATCGGTAATAAGCGACGAACAAAAAGAAGCGGTGAAAAAAGGGGGCGTCGGTTCTTTCCTCAATCTTTTTGGCGCGGAAGCTACAAGGCAGGTGCAAAAAATTGCAATTGAACAATCAAGATTGAAAATACCAATAATTTTTGGTTATGACGTAATACATGGATATAAAACTACATTTCCTGTCCCATTGGCCGAAGCTGCAAGCTGGGATCCAGAGGCAGTTGAGAAATCTTCAAGAATTCAGGCTATCGAAGCGTCTGCGGCGGGTATAAACTGGACGTTTGCGCCAATGGTTGATATTGCGCGAGACGCTCGCTGGGGAAGGATTGTAGAGGGCTCTGGCGAAGACCCATATCTTGGTTCGGTAATGGCTAAAGCAAGAGTTAAAGGGTTCCAGGGAAATAACCTTGCCGATAATACCTCGCTGCTTGCATGCGTAAAGCACTTTGCAGGTTACGGCGCTGCTGAAGGCGGAAGAGATTATAATACGGTTGATATATCAGAAAGAACGCTGCGCGATATTTATCTCCGGCCGTTTAAGGCCGCTTTAGACGCAGGAGCCGGAAGCTTTATGTGCTCGTTTAACGAAATTTCAGGAGTTCCCTCGTCCGCTAACAAACATTTATTGACTGATATTTTTAGAAAAGAATGGAAGGCAGACGGATTTATTTTAAGCGACTGGAATTCAATTGGCGAGCTAGTAGTGCACGGTATTGCCGCAAACACAAAGGAAGCCGCTAAATTAGCTATTACAGCCGGCGTTGATATGGATATGGAATCGGGCTGTTATAAGAACGATCTGAAAGATTTAGCCGTTGGGAAAAAGATATCTGAAGACGTTATAAACGAATCAGCGCGAAGAATATTAAGAGCAAAATATAAACTTGGATTGTTTGATAATCCATACAAAAACTGCAATCCTGAATTAGAAAAAACGAAAATACTTACAAAAGAAAATATTGCCGCCGCTCTTGACGTTGCAAAAAAATCAATTGTATTGCTGAAGAATGATAAAAACACGTTGCCGCTAATAAAAGACATTAAAACAATAGCGGTAATAGGTCCGCTTGCCGCAAGCAAAGCCGACCCGCTTGGCTCGTGGGAACAGCAGGGGGATTCAAATAATACAGTCACAGTTTTAGAGGGGGTTAAAAGCAAGCTTGGTTCAGGCTCAAAAGTTATATATTCTAAAGGATGCGAAATTGACGAAACTGGAAAAGGCGGTTTTGCAGACGCAATAAATGCGGCTAAAGAAGCCGACAAGATTATTTTAGTAATTGGCGAAGGCGGGCATATGAGCGGCGAAGCCGGAAGCCGTTCGTCGTTAGAATTGCCAGGCGTTCAGGAAGAGCTTGCAAAAGCGCTATATGAAACAGGCAAGCCTGTTATAGCTGTATTGATGAACGGACGTCCGCTTGCTATTCCATGGCTTTCACAAAACGTTCCTGCTATTGTGGAAGGCTGGTTCCTTGGGCATCAGGCAGGCGCTGCAATTGCCGACGTTTTATTTGGGGACTATAATCCTTCCGGAAAGCTCCCGGTTACGTTCCCTATCGCTACGGGGCAGGTTCCTGCTTATTACAATCACAAGAGCACAGGCAGACCGGGAAACGACACGGTAGTTTTTAGTTCGCGCTATAAAGACATTACGCCTAACCCTCTTTACCCGTTTGGATTCGGTTTAAGCTATACAAAATTTGATTACTCAAATTTAACCCTCAGCGCAAATAAAATAAAAATTGGCGAAGATATAAAAGTTGCCGTCGACGTTAAAAATTCTGGGAATTATGACGGCGAAGAAGTAGTTCAGCTTTATGTTCAGGATATAGCGGGAAGCGTCACAAGACCGGTGAAGGAATTAAAAAGATTCAAAAAAGTTTTTCTGAAAAAGGGAGAAACAAAGAAAATGGAATTTACTCTTACAGATAACGATCTTGCTTTCTACAATATTGATATGAAATTTACAGTTGAGCCGGGCATGTTTAAAGTTTTTGCAGGAACAAATTCAGAAGAACTTATCAGCGCAGATTTTGAGGTTACTGAATAATTTAGCGATTGTAAAAAAAATAAAAGAGCAATATGAAAAAAAATATTTTGTTCGCGGCTGTTTTTATTTTAGTCTGTAATTTAGTTTTTCCGCAAAGCGGCGGCTTAAAAGGGCGCCGCCCATGGAAAGGAAACGCAATACTTGGCAATGGGAATATGTGTTTCGTTTATTCTGACGATCCGCGCATAGACTCTATAAGCGGGTATAAGGGAATACGGCATTTTTATTATCGCGGTTATCAGACCGATTATATTGCGTCGTCATCGTTTGAGGTCTATGATAAATCGGGGATTTCTATCGAGCAAAAAATATCAAACGAAGATATAGCCAAATCAATAGGCCTCGAAAATTCTTTTTGCGCAGCTACAAAAACTAAACTTACCAATGGGGTTATAAAAGAAACAAGATGTTATTCGCATCCCAAGGACGGAGCGATATTTACTCTGAAAACCGGAAAAATAAACGAAGCCCTTTCCTATTCATTCAAATTAATTCTGCGGAAACACATAATAACAGATAAAACTGTTACGCTTAAATCATTAGAGACGGAAAAAATAACCGCAGCTGCAGAATGGTCGGACGGCGCTTGTATGCTTATTGCGTTAAAAACTCCTGGCGGAAAAATTACTGTCGACGATTCTATTGTAATTATTTCATCGCCGGTAAGCTGGAAGGAGAAAAACGAAATTATTATTGCCGTGGGAAGCGGCTACAAAGAAGCTAAAGAAAAGTTAAAAAGCATTCTTAATGAAAAGGACGCTTATGTAACAGTTTCAAACTACTGGAACAACTGGATAAACAAAGGGAAAGTCCCGATCTTTAAAAATCCTAATCAGGAAACGCTTAAATATTTAGATTATTACAAAAGGAATCTTTGCGCAGTAAAAGCGGCTTGTTTAAATGGTCAGATTCCAGCCGATATGACTGGGCAGTTTATGACCAATGGGGCTCCGCAGTTATACCCGCGCGACGCCATGCAGAGCGCGCGCATATTTATTGTTACAGGGCATTATGAAGAAGCAAAGGAAATAATAAAATATTGGGCTAATCCGGAGATTCCCAAAAAAAATCCAGGCGAATTTTTTGCTCGCTATGACGCGAATGCAAAGGCCGTAGACGCGGGTTCCGGCGCGCGTTACGACGAGCCGGAATGGGACGCTAACGGTTATTTTATACAGCTAATAAACGATTATTATAAACAAAAAAAAATAATGCTGGCTGATAATAAATTTGTCTTTGAGCTGGCTGATTTTCTCGTCAATCGAATAGATAAAAGCGGATTGTTTTATGAAGGAGGCATAGTAGAGTGGACAGGCTATCTTCCCGCTACAAATATGATTTGCGCAGCTGGGTTAAAGACCGCCGCGCAATTTGCTGCTAAGACAGGCGATACTGCGCGCGCAGGCAAGTATACTGAAGCATGTCAGACTATTTCGAATTCTCTTATTAAAACATTTGATAAAAATAGAAACGCTTATTCGGCTGTTAGATTTCACGGCATAAAAACTAGCGATAACCGAAGCATTACCGACGCTACAAAAGATACGCTTTATCTATGGGACGTATCGGCGAACTTTGGCGTATTATGGGGTTATCCTAATCATAAAGAAATGGAGCTGACAAATAAATTCTATCAGGCAAAAACGCAGGCTTTAAACGGAGGGATGCAGTATTTTGAAGCGTCCGATAACGCAGGTTTATCCGCTTATGGAGGCGACGTATTCTTTTTTACTACTGCGGCTTCGGCGCAATATCAGGCGCTATACGGAGATATTTCTTTAGCCAAGAAAAATATAGACTGGATGATTGCAAACTCTAACAGTTACGGACTTATGCCTGAGAGAATTTACTTAAACGAATCAGATTGCAGCGACGCTTCGCCGCTTACATGGTGCAATGCAGAATTTGCCGCCGCGGTTTTAGAGTGGAGCAAAAAATAGAGCCTATAGCGTAGCTTAGTTGTACGCGTGATTAAAATAATTTGAGTGATTTCTAAATTAATAAAGGAGAACGAGTTAGTTAATCATATTAGAAAAAACACGACTACGAGTATTTTAATAATCTAAAAGCGTTAAAAAACAAACGCTATTTATGCATAAAATATGCAAAACCTTGGGTGCGTTATGCCGAAGAAGGGGAAAACTTTGCTAAATTGAAACTTAAAGAAGATAAATGTTTTACAAACCAAAAGCAATAAATAAAATATAATATCTTTTTCTTGGGATAATTTGTATATGATTGTTATATTTTTACACTAAAAATGGAAACATATCTATAAATTTAGTATAGTTATGCATTCAGTCCAGTTCTTTTAGTCTGTCGGCTATGTTTAGGTTATTTTGTTTCTAACACAAACTCGATTTTTTTAACTAATATGATTAATCACAAACAGGTTTGGAGTGGTAAATGAAAAAAATCCTACTTCTATTTTTATGCACTGTGTTAATTACTTCATATATTTATGCAGGCACAACGGGAAAGCTTGCCGGTAAAGTTACAGATCAGACTACCGGAGAAAGTATTCCGCTTGCAAACATAATTCTTGAAGGAACCTCATTAGGCGGAGCAACTGACTTAGAAGGCAACTACATGATCAATAATATTCCCCCCGGAGAATATAATGTTGTCTTTTCATCAATTGGATTCCAAAAAAGAAAAGTTACAAAAGTACAAATCTCGGTTGATTTTACAACCAGGCTTGACGCAACAATGGCTAGCTTAACGCTAACGACTCAGGAAGTTGTTATTGAAGCTAAAGCTCCCCTTGTAAGAACCGATCTTACGTCGTCTCACACCACAATAGAAGCTGCGCAGATTCAAAAACTGCCAGTGGAAAGCGTAACACAGCTTTTAACATTACAAGCAGGCGTTGTTCAGGATGCCGATGGCGGAATCCACATTAGAGGCGGCAGATCAAACGAAGTAGCCTACACTGTAAACGGCATGTCGGTTTCAAACCCATTTTCTAATACTGCTTCTCTTTCAATAGCAACAAACGCTATTCAGGAACTTTCGGTAATAAGCGGAACATTTAACGCTGAATACGGAAGCGCAATGAGCGGTATAGTTAATACTATAACAAAAGAAGGCGGAAGCGCTTATACCGGGCAGGTATCTTTTTATACGGGCGATTACGTCTCTAATAGAACCGATAAGTTTTATAATATCGGCAATGTTGACGCTCTTAATAATACAGTAAGCGAATTTACTCTTGGCGGACCAATTCCGTTTGTTTCCAATTTATTTAACTTTTTCTTGTCAGGCAGGTATAACAAGAATAAAGGCTGGTTATATGGAATAAGAGAACATAATACATCCGATCAGGCTATTATAAGCGCAACAAATCCTAATGACATCCGTTTAATTACTACCGGCGACGGTAAGACTGTTTCTATGAATCCAAGCGAAAGTTTTAATGGAACGGCAAAAGTAACTTTTAAACCTATATCGAACATGAAAATAAATTACGATTTGCTTTATTCTAAAGCTAAATCTAAAGATTATTCGCACATGTTCAAATATGATCCCGATGCATTAGGCACAAGCCGCAGTACAAACATCATTAATTCAATAGAATTGCGTCACGCTGTCGACTCAAAGACTTTTTATACTGTGAAAGGTTCATATAACGTTCGCAATGGCAGTTATTATTTATACCCATTGCTTGACGCAAACGGAAATGAAGTCGATTTCCAACCGGGCGATGATTTATCTAAACTGCACGCGGACTCGCGTTATCAGCCGACTGAGAAACTGACGGTGCCGGCTACGTACACATTCTACTATGGAGGCACGGATAACTCGCAGTCTTACAGCAAGTTCTCTACATTTATTGGCAAATTTGATATAGTAAGCCAGGTGCAGAAAAGTCACGAAGTCAAATTCGGTTTAGAGTATAGAAAACATGAACTTGCTTCAGAAAGCTTTACTGTAAAAAGAGATACTGTGACTTATACTACCCCGACAATTTTGGGTATTAGCTCTGCAAGCCACGATTATTATAAGAAAAAACCGGAAGAGTTTTCAACGTATATCCAGGATAAGATGGAATATTCCACTCTTGTTTTGAATGTCGGTTTACGGTACGATTATTTTAATGCGCACTCTAAGTATTCTACCGATATTATGAATCCATCTCCGAACAATCCTTCATTATCGAGCGATATTGATAAAAGCAAATTGCTTGCCGATGCGGAAGCAAAGCAGAGGCTTTCTCCCCGTTTGGGCATATCGTTCCCTATCACTGATAAAGGAATAATTCACTTTTCTTACGGACATTTTTATCAGATGCCGTCGATGAGCAGCTTATATACTAACTCAAGCTTTAAGTACAGCGTGTCTAGCGGTCAGTTAACAATTGGCAATGCTAATTTGAATCCGCAAAAAACTGTTTCTTACGAGCTTGGCGTTCAACAGCAGTTGTCTGACGAATTAGCTGTTGTAGTTACAGGTTTTGTTAAAGACGTGAGAGATTTGTTCGCAGTCCAATATATAAGAATAAGCGGCGACGAAACATATGCCAGATACGTAAATCAGGATTATGGCAACATAAAAGGAATTACGGTTACTCTTACAAAGCGGAGAACTAAAGAAGATATGCTTGGAGCTTCCTTGGACTATACATATCAGACATCTGAAGGCAATAATACTAACTCAGACGCATTCTTCCTTGATATGTCAAGCGGCAGACAAAGCGAAAAAATTGTAACCAACTTAGGATGGGCGCAGACGCATACTCTAAATGCTTCTGTAATTTTTGGCGATCTTGGCAATTGGAATATTTCTTTAGTCGGTCGTTATGGATCAGGAATGCCTTATACGCCTGAATTAACCAGCAGCAAGATTGACATTAAAACTAATAGCGGAACAATGCCTTCCACTTTACGCGTTGATTTGTTCGCAGATAAAATTTTTAATGTGCATGGCGTTAATCTAAGCGTTTTTGTTAAAGTCTTTAATCTATTCGATATTCTGAACGATGCGGCGGTTTATAGCAGCACTGGTAAAGCGGATTACACGTTATATCAAAATTCAGCTACTGCTTTGGCAACCAGAGCTCTATCTCAAAGAGTTGCAGGAATAAAAGACCCAAATGATTATTTTAATGACCCGACTTACTATTACTCGCCGCGCGAAGTAAGAGTAGGCGTGGGTATCGAGTTTTAATATGGAAAATAACATAAAATGGAAAAAAAAGAACTTTCAACATATAGGAGTAAACCAATAATTATGAAAAAGTTTTTATTAGTGTTTATTATGTTAATTATTGCCTGCCAGGTTTCAAAAGCGCAGAATAATGCGACGCAGAAAAAAGACGACAGTCAAATTCAGAATAATTCGAAGCTTAATAAATTGGCAAAGAGCGCAGGTTATAATGATAGAAAATATTATTTTATGAACGCAAACAAAGTCGCCACTAATATTTATAATTATGGCGGAATTGCGCCGGGATATGGAAGACTTGTAGGCGTTAATAACGGCGTATGGCATGGTCTTTCTTATATATTCCAGTTTTGTCCTATCGTTGGAGGTTCTGTCCCCGATGGAGCAAGTGAGACCAAAAGGCTTCATATAATTTCTGATGGCGTTTGGGATTATAATACTTCAACCGCTCAATTGAGAGAAGTCAACCCAGCAGGAGACACGCTCTGGTGTTTTGAACCTTTAGAGGGTTATGATGATGCGTCTCAGGAATATATGGCTTCTAATCCGGCAAACGATAATGACGGCGACGGGAAACCGGATAGCTGGCCCCGTTCTTGGTATAACGCTACTCTTGGAAAATATGTCTGGCCGGGCTATTTGGCTCAGGACGTTACCAGCGCAGATCTTGAAGTATATTGGGCAATGGACGATAGAGACAACAGGGAATTTAATTATTTCCCTTTCCCGGAGGATTCGACTCGCAGAGGTTTAGGCATTCAGGTAGACGGACGCGCGTTGCAATGGAGCAATACGCTGGCGGAAAATTCTATCTTCTTTATTTATACGATAACAAATGTAAGCAAGAAAAATCTTGATTCGCTAATATTTGGTATGTATGGCGATCCCGACGTAGGCGGTGGAGCTCCTGAAAATGAGGACGATAACGGCTACTTTGTTCCGCCTTATAATTATGACGGAGCTCATGACGTAAGCGCAATTGATCCTTCCGGAAGAAGTATTATCTATTGCTGGGATCCAGACATGAAGGGAGTGAATAACATTAAAAGCGGATATGTAGCTTGTAAATTTCTTGAAAGTCCTGGAAATTCTTCTGATGGAATTGATAACGACGGCGACGGTATGATTGACGAAAGCCAGAGCGATGGAATTGATAATGATCACGATTGGGTAGCCTCTACTGACGACGTAGGTATTGACGGCGTAGCTAATACTGGCGATGCAGGAGAAGGAGACGGACTTCCAACAGCTGGACGCAGGTTAGCTAATGGAACGCTTGACCCTTTACATCCCGGCGAACCTAATTTTGAGTATACTGATCTTGACGAATCTGATCAGATTGGACTAACAAGCTTTAATAGCTGGACATGGAATAAGGATAAAGTGTCTAATGACGAGTCTATGTGGAACAGAATGGCGCCTGGAAACTTTGGCGCAATTACTGAAACAGCCGATATAGTATTTGTTTTAGGTTCAGGTTATATCTCTTTACAGGCTGGCGAAGTTAAAAGATTTTCGATGGCTTTACTGTTTGGCGAAAGCTTAAGCGATCTTTTGACTACTGCTTCTACCGTTCAGAAAATATACAATAAAAACTATAAATTCTATCAGCCGCCTACAAAACCGACTATTACAGCTGTTGGAGACGATAGAAAAGTTACACTATATTGGGATACGCAATCTGAAGCCAGCGTCGATCCTATTTTAGGCAAAGATTTTGAAGGATATGTTATTTATAGAAGCACTGATCCTTCGTTTAGCGACATCCAGACAATAACGGACGGAAAGGGAAACTCATTTTTCTCTACTCCGCTTAAAAAACTTGACGGTTCTGATTGCCGCTGGGACGTTGCAATCCGAGATGAACCTTATGTTGACAAAAACGGAAATGGGAAATACGATATGGGAGAACCATTTACAGATATAAATTTAGACGGTAAATGGACGGCTAACATACCTGACTGGTGGAAAGGATATCATCCTTTGGCTTATGAAGGCAGAGGAGTCCATTACTATCTGGGCGATAATACGGGGTTGGTTCATACATATGTAGATTCTAATAATGTTGTAAATGGACAAACTTATTATTATGCAGTTGTGGCTTATGATCATGGAGATTCTTTAACTTCTCCGCCGACTGAAACGACTAAGAAAATAACGCAAGACGCGGTTACGCTTAAGTATACTTTTGACTCAAATACGGCAAAAGTAATTCCAGGGCCTAGAGCCTCTGGTTATGTTGCGCCTGATGCAAGCAAGTTCAATCTAACTCATGTCAACGGAACAGGCAATGGAACTATTAACCTGAATATTCTAAATGATATTGCAGTGCCTGCAAGCGGTCAATACAGGCTAGTATTTGGCGATAGTTTAGATGGCGCGGCGCAGAAGAATTATTCAGTACGCAAAGAAGCATATATTACAGATGCTGTACAGTTTTATGACACAAACTATGCAAGTCTATCATGCCAAAATCTAGACAAAGCCAGTACTTTTACCGTTACTGACGCTAGCGGAAAAACCTACGTTGAGAATGTAGACTATTATGTTAATTATACGGCCGGTAAAGTAAGACGGGCTGATAAATCTCCGATAGGCTCTACCGATAAATATAAAGTAACATATAGATACTTCCCTGTTTACGAAAGTACGCTACTTAGCAATGAAGATTCAAATCCACTGGCGGATGGAATTAAGTTGCAAATAGTTAACCATGCAAAGTTAGAACCTGATACGGTAAATAGTAAATGGACTGGCGGTAAAACTAACTTTAAATTTACATTAAAAGACCCTTCATTCTCTGGCACAAGAGTAAGAGCAAGTTCCGATTTTGAAGTCAAATTTTCGGCTAATAACATTGATTCGGCTAAAATTTCAAAATCAGGCTCTTTCATTTCAATTCCGGTAAAATATTCTGTTTACGATATTACCGGATCGGTTCCTTTAAAAGTGCCTACATTTTTAAAAGAAGTTGTGAAAGATAGCGCTTGGGAACCAGGCGAAGAAATTGTTTTCTTCAAACCGGGTTCAAATGCTACGTCGAAAGATACTGTTACCTGGGGCGTATTAATTAGCCTTCCAGATTCTGCAGCCGGTAAGCCTATTTATCCTACAGATGGCGACGTATTAGTGCTCAGAACAAACAGGCCTTTTACTAGCAGCGATGTTTATACATATACTACTCAGGCAGGAAAAGTAAATAATACTCTTGCAAAGTCGAAGCTTGATAATATTTATGTCGTTCCTAATCCTTATGTAGTTTATAACGACATCGAGCCAACTACTCAGCTTCCAGGCGCAACGCGCGGAGAACGACGGATTTATTTTGAGAATCTGCCCGTTCAATGCAAAATAAGAATATTCACCTTAAGCGGCGAATTGATAAAAACTATCGATCATGAAGGAACCAACACTACCGGAAGAGAATTCTGGAATCTGTTAAATAATGACGGTTTCTGCGTGGCTTACGGCGTATATTTTGCGCATATAGACGCTCCTGGAATAGGAGAAAAATTAGTCAAATTTGCAATAATTAAATGATGAAAGGCTTAATTAATACTAATTTATTGCCGGAGAATTAAATGAAAAAGTTTTTAATAGTTTTAGCTATGGCGTTTACTATAGCGTGTGTGAACATACTGAATGCTCAATCCGTAAATAAAGTGGGCACTACTGCAGCGCAATTCCTTAAAATTGGAATTGGCGCAAGGGCTATTGGAATGGGCGGCGCATTTTCTACTATGGGGGGCGATATCAACTCCATTTATTGGAACCCAGCAGGAATTGCTAAAATTAATGACAGAGAGGCTACTTTTGATCACGTTGACTGGATCATGGACGTCAACAACGAGTTTGCCGCTTTTGTTATGAGCATCCCTGATTTTGGAACTGTGGGCGGGTTTGTGACTGTGCTTACAATGGGCGATATGCCTGTAAGGACTGTTGACGAACCTCTTGGCACAGGAGAGAATTTTTCTGCCGGGTCATTCTCTGGCGGACTTTCTTATGCAAGAAATCTTACAGATAATTTTGCGTTAGGTCTTAACGTTAAATATGTTCACGATTATATTTGGCATGAATCTGCTAACAGCTTTGCCATAGATATCGGTGCTCTTTATTCTATTCCAATTTTGAACGAATTTAGAATTGGCGCAAGTATTTCCAATTTTGGCTCTAAAATGAAATTAGACGGAATTGATATTCAACAGATTACCACAGTGGGAGCCGGCTTGGGAAACCAGCTGAATTCAAATCTGGAAGTGGAAGAATATGATCTTCCTCTTACGATGAGAATTGGCGTTGCCGCTGATGTTATTAAGTTAGAAAACCATAGGCTTACAGTTGCCGTTGACGCTGTTCACCCTAACGATAACCTTGAATATGTTAACGCAGGAGCTGAATATGGGTGGAACGATTTAGTCTTTATCAGAGGCGGTTATAAAACAATGTTTCTGAAAGATTCTGAAGAAGGGCTTACTCTTGGGTTTGGGCTTAATTACAGGCTGCTTGACGCTTTGAAAGTCCAGGTTGATTATGCTTATGAAGATTTCGGTAGACTAAAAAATGTTCATTACTTATCTATCGGAGTTAAATTCTAATTAGCTATAGACGTACAAATAAAAAAAGCTAATCATTATCTGACATATTTTTAACTAAAAAGGCTGCCCCGATTTATCGGGACAGCCTTTTTGTTTTTATTATAATTTGTTTGCTTTTCCCTAATCATCAGCCGCTATTCTGATCTCATTCTAAATAAATGCGCCAATCCAGCCGCGCACAAAATATTAATAAACGGCATAAATGGCATTCTGTACCTGCTCGATCCAACGATGCCAGTTAAGGCTGTAAAGTATAAAATAAGTAATAGCGAGACAGCGATAAAAATAAGATTATCTTTCTTTTTTATTGATAAGACTATATTGTATAGCGAAAGCGAGTAATTGAAAAATAAAAAAATAATACCGGAAAAAGTGATGATAAGCTCTATGGGCGACATGAGCCTGAAAATGTCGCTATACTTAAAACCAGAAGTTAAACGATTGCCGCTTATATAATCAGAATACTTTGAACTGATATGGAAGTCTTGAAGAATAGCTCCAGCAGGAGAAGCGCAATACATATAAACAATTCCGTAAACATTTCTTATGCAATAGAGAGCGAAATTCTTTTTTATATAATCGGTAGAAATTTTAGTATATATCCTTGAATTTTTGAATGACGATAGCGGGTTTACAGGATCGCATCCATCATTATTAGAAATGTGCATAAAGTAGTTTTGCATTTTATCAAAAGAGGAGTTTGAATCTACAGGATCGCATCCGTTTTTTACAGCCAGGTTATACAGGTCTTGTTTTACTTCTTCATACGGCTTCTTGCTTTTGTATGATTCAACCGACGCTACATTATAAAATAATAGGTTATAACCGGAAATAGAAGTTAGACTTGCCTCGCCATATTTAGTATAATTTCTGGTTATCCACGTAAGAAGTATTAGCGCAAAAATTACAAAATATAACACAGAACAGAACAATTTCTTTTTGTAATTATCGCGCAGCACAAAAATAAAAAGAAGAACGGCAACCACTGGGAATAAATATGAAATTGGTCTTACTAAAGCGCTTAGCCCCAGTAAAACAGAACTACGTATGAGCCAATATATATTATTAAGCAGAATAAACCGGCACAAGAATAATATTGACGCTAAGAATAAAAACACAAAAAGAGTATCAGACATTAACTGAACGGCTGAAATAATTTGTATATAATCAATTGAAAACAGGAATGCCGCAAATAAAGAAATGTTTTTGGAAAAAAAGAGCGACGCAATTCTATATACTAAGTAAGCAGACGCTACGCTGATAATAACCTGGCAAAGTAATACAAGCCAGACGCCGTTTGGAATGAGCGCATAAAATATTGCAAGAAAAACCGGATACCCGGGCGTTCTATAACCGTCAAAGTATTCAAATGTTTGGGTAGATACTAATGATAGAGCCAAATTATGATATGTGGGCGAATCGTTAATTGAAATTGTATTGTTAACAAATTCAGAACTCCATGGCTGCAATGAAATATAAAACGCAATTCTGATAGAAAACGATAAGAAAAGGATTAGTACTAACCCTTTTGCGTTTAAAAATTCAAAAAAACGGTTATTTCCTTTCATGCTATTCTCCCTTGGTCTTGATATTCAAAGTTTTAACTATAGCGATTTCATTTCCTGTTTATCTGAAAATATTTTATAAATATGCGCAATCCCAGCGGCGCACAAAATATTAAAAAAGGGCATAAATGGCATGCGATATCTGCTTGCGCCAACAATGCCTGTTAAAGCTGTAAAATACAAAATTACAAAGAGGGCTAAAACAATAAATCTGATATTATCTTTTTTCTTAATGGAAATTGCAAAACTATAGGCCGAAAATAAATAGTTAGCAAATAAAAAAGCGAAGCCAAAAAAAGTGATAAAAAGTTCAACAGGCGACATTAGCATAAAAACGTCTTTGTAATTAAAACCAGATGTATAGCGATGAGAGCTGATGTAATCAGAGTATTTTGAAAAGATATGAAAATTCTGAAGAACTGCTCCAGTAGCTGAAGCGCTATACAAATAAACGACTCCATTAGCGCATCGTATGCAATAAAGAAGGAAGTTATCTTTTATATAATCAATAGATATCTTCGTGTAAATCTTTGAATTCTTTAATGACGTAAGCGGATTAACCGGGTCGCATCCATTATTGCGGGACACTTTATAAATATTTTTCTGGGCTTCGTCAAAAGACGCAAAAGCGCTTGCTGGTTCGCATCCTTTGCGGATTGATAAATCGTAAAGATTTTGGTCGACTTTTTCCAGCGGAGTTTTAGTCTTATATGATTCAACCGACGCGACATTATAAAACAACAAATTATAGCCGGAAATTGAAGTTAGACTCTCCTCTCCATATTTATTATAATTTCTGAATAGCCAGGGAGAAAGAACAAGAACAAAAACAAAACAGTATAGAAACGAAAAAAACAACTTCTGTTTATAATTTTCATGAAGGATAAAAATGAATAACAGAATAACAACTACAGGGAATAAATATGAAACGGGGCGCACTAAAGTTGCCAGACCTAGCAAAAGCGCGCTGTAAATAAGCCGGTTAAGTTTATTAAGCTTAAGAAATTTGCATAAAAATAATATTGACGCTAAGAACAAAAAAACAAAAAGAGTATCCGACATTAATTGTACGGAGGACACTATTTGAACAAAATCAATTGTAAATAAGAATGAAGCTAATAATGAAATGTTTTTTGAAAAGAAAAACGACGCTATTCTATATACAAGATACGTTGACGCTAGGCTTATCAGAATCTGGAAAATTAATGCTAGCCAAATGCTGTTAGGAATAATACTATAAAATATTGCAAGAAAAACCGGATAACCTGGAGTTCTTAAACCGTCAAAATATTCAAATGATTTTGTATGTATTAAAGATTGCGCCAAGTTATGGTAACTTGGCGCGTCGCTTAATAAAATAGTACTGAAAATAACATCATTATTCCACGGCTGTAATGAAATATAAAACGCTAATCTAATAGTAAAGGCAACGCAAAGAACTAAAACAAGTCCGTTAGCTTTTATAAATTCAGAGATCCTGTTATTTCTCTCCATGGTACCCGCCTTCAGTGTTAATATCCTATATATTAGCTTTCGATTTTTTGCCAGACATTATATATTTCACTGCGGTTATTGCCGTAAGCATAGAGTAATCATGATTGTTGTACTTATGCATTCCGTTTCGGTTAACTAGCTATTAGCTATTTAAGTCGGCTTTGAAATTGTCCGGTCTATGCAGGCAAAGACTTCTTTTCTTTTTTCTTTTTTATTATTTTATAAAAATTTGCAATGCCAGTTGCACAAAAAATATTGATAAACGGCATGAATGGCATTCTATATCTGCTGGCTCCCACAATACCAGTAAGCGCGGTAAAGTACAAAACAATAAATACGGCAAAAAGAATAAATTTAAAATTCTCTTTTATCCTCATTGAAATTGTAAGTCCATATACAGAAAATAAGTAGTTGGCGAACAAATACACGAATCCAAAAAATGTTATAAGAAGTTCTATTGGAGACATCAGCTTAAAAATATCGCTATACTTAAAACCGGAAGTATAACGATTATTCATAACGTAGTCGGCATACTTGGACTCGATATGAAAATTCTGAATAATTGCTCCGGCAGGAGAAGCGCAATACATATAGATAATGCCATTAATATTTCTTATGCAATAGAGAACGAAATTGGCTTTTATATAATCGATAGAAATTTTTGTATATATTTTAGTGTTTGCCAAAGTCGTAAGAGAATTTGCCGGATTGCATCCGCTCTTAATCGCTAATTCTCCAAGATTTTTTTGCACTACGTCAATTGGCATTTTACTTTTGTATGACTCCACCGACGCTACATTATAAAACAACAAATTATAGCCTGAAACAGAGGTCAGGCTGGCGTCTCCGAACGTATAATGATTTCTTATTATCCATGGCGAAAGAGTGAAGACAAAGACAAAACAATATAATACCGAAAGGTACAGCTTCCGTTTGTAATTTGTATGTGAAATAAAAATTAACAAAAGAACAACAACGATTGGGAACAAATATGAAACCGGTCTTACAAAAGTTGCGCAGCCAAGTAAAAGAGAGCTGTAAATAAGCGAAGTCGTTTTGTTAAATTTAAAATACTTGCATAAAAACAATATAGCTTCAAGAAAGAAAAATACAAAAAGAGTATCAGTCATTATTTGCACTGATGAAATTATTTGTATATAATCAATCGCAAATAAAAAAGAAGCCAGTAATGAAACGTTTTTAGAAAAATAAAATGAAGCTATTTTATATACAAGATATGCGGATAAAACGCTGATTAGTATTTGAACAAACAGTGCAAGCCAAACGCTATTAGGAATAATGCTATAAAATATAGCGAGAAATATCGGATAACCGGGAGTTCTGAACCCGTCAAAACTTTCAAATGATTTTGTGGATATTAATGAGAGAGCTAAATTATGATAGCTTGGAGAATCTGTTACTAAGATAGTTTTATTAACTACTTCGTTGTTCCATGGCTGTAATGAAATATAAAACGCGAATCTGATTGCAAAGGCAACGCAAAGAACTAAAACAAGTCCGTTAGCTTTTATAAATTCAGAGACCCTGTTATTTCTCTTCATGGTACTCGCCTTCAGTGTTAATATCCCATATATTAGCTTTCGATTTTTCGCCAGATATTATATTTTTCACTGCGGTTATTGCCGTAAGCATAGAATGATCTTGATTGTTGTACTTATGCATCCCATTTCGTCCTACTAAAAACAGATTTTCTAATTTGTCAGTAAAATTGCGTATCACGTCAAATTGCCCGTATGTCCCAAAGTAAGCGGGATACGTTTTAGGAACTCTGATAATCGTGCTGTCAATTACGTCTTTTCTATCAATGATGTCTATACTATGCAATTCATCTATCGCAAACTTCATGAATTCATTGTCGCCCATGCTCCACAATTCGTCATTTTCGTAACAAAAATATTCTAAGCCTATCCAGACTTTTTCCAGATCGGCTACCATATATGGCGACCAATTATTAAATATTTGTAGTCGGCCAACTTTAACTTCTCTTTCCTGTATGTATATCCAATTATCGGGGACTAAATTATATAAAGTAGGGATTTTGGTTTCGTTCTTGATTTTTAACTTATTCAAGAGCAAACCTACGGTAATAAAATCGCGGTACTGCAATCCGTCGCTTATCGTTTTTACTTCTGCCGGAACTTTATCGCCCATAGCGTTTATTAGTTCTTTAACAGAAGTCGTAGAAAAGAAATAATCTCCTTTCAAAACGCTTTGAGAATTTGTAGAATGGTCTAAATAACTTATCTCTGAAACCTGGTTTTCCGCAATGCTTACGTTTACAACTTCGGCGTTCATAATAATAGAGCCCCCCTTTTCTTTTATTATTTGCGCTACTGTTTCCCACATTTGTCCAGGGCCTAGTTTGGGGTACATAAACTGTTCAATTAAACTTGTATTAGTATCTTTCTGCTCAATCGATTTTTCTTTTATAAAGATAGATTTTATTGCATGTAGAATAGCCTTGGAAACCGATAGATCCTTAATTCTTTGGGCTCCCCAATCGGCGGCTATTTCGGAACAAGCGGCGCCCCACACTTTTTCAGTATAATCCTTAAAGAACGTTTCATAAAGTTCGGTTCCAAATCTGCTAATAAAAAAATCCTCAAGGGAGTTTATATTTTTAACCGGGAATAACTTAACCCAAAAATATGTGGTCCCAATTTTAACAATCCTGATAAAGCCGAGGTTCGTAATAGTTTTCCAGTTAATAGAGATAGGGTAATCAAAAAATTTCCGAAGAAAAAAAATGCGAGACAGTCTGCTTCTGATAAGCATAACCCGGTCTGTTTTTTCCGGATCAGGACCATTACCAGGCAGTTCTGCCGAAATTCTTTTTTTGTGGTAAAGCTTTTCTATAAGGAGCTCGTCTTTTGAATCAGAACCCTGGATCGGCATTATATTTTGCCACCATTTCATTACAACGTCTGACTTTGAGAAAAAACGATGACCGCCTATGTCTATCCGGTTTCCTTTGTAAACTACGGTTTTAGAGATGCCTCCAAGCGCGTTTGTTTTTTCAAGGATTATCGGTTTAATATCGGTTTTAGTAACCAGTTCATAAGCGGCTGTTAATCCGGCAGGACCGGCACCAATAATTATTGCAGTTTTATTCATTGTTATTTTTTTTATTAAAAAGAAATATTTTACGCGCGAAAAAATTCCAGAAATATACTATTACAGTTGTTATTATTTTTGATAAGAGGTAGTAAACTGACAAGATGTTGGTAAGCGCCCAGAGAAACAGTTCATTAAAGCCCAGGCCAACAAGCCCTATAAGCAAGAACAATAAAAACTCTAAGCGCTTGTTCGCTATTGTCCTGCCGCTAAAAACCCATATAACGCTTAAAACATAATTTACTGCAAGGCCTAAAACAAACGCTATGCCCGCAGATAATAGATAATAAATTTTAAAGCGTTCAGTAAGGATAAATAATGTTCCAAAATCGACCAAGAAAGCCAATCCTCCAACAAAAGTATATCTGATTAACTGAAAGAAAGTATTGTCTGTCTTCCCTTGAAGGATATCTGCAATTTTGTTCATGTTAATTATATATTTTCCTCTATAATTTAGGCATTGATAATACATTTAAGAAATTTCTTAAATATACATATGCGCAATTTCCCATTATTTATTTTGTGTAAAAGATATTCCCGAATGTATTAAAAATCGGTTATCCAGTTTAAGTAAAGCATTCAAAAAGTTTATAAACAAAATAACGAAATATTTTATAATTATCATTAGTAATTGAATTTAGAACCTGACATATTACTTGATATACTACGATAACTAAAACTCCACATGTTTCAAATATGCGCTATGTAACAGATTTTTATATTTTGAAAGTGGGATCTCTACGGCTCCGAACATTGCAAGATGTTCTGTCATGTACTGCACGTCAAGAACTTCAAAACCTTTTTCATTAAGATGTTCAATCAATTTTATTAGCGCTATTTTTGAAGCCTGATGGCAGGTTGAAAACATGGACTCGCCAAAGAAAGCTCCTTTGTAATTAATGCCGTACAGTCCTCCGGTTATTTTATTATCCTGCCATACTTCTACAGTATGCACATGCCCAAGCTTTTTTAAACGCATATAAGCTTCAATCAATTTATCAGATATCCAGGTTGGCGTTCTGTTTTTACAACCGGTAACTACAGTAATAAAATCGGTATCAAATCTAATTTCAAATTCCGCCTTTTCCATAAATTTGCGGAGCGACCGGGGAAAGTTATAATTATCAAGCGGTATAATGGTTCTTATAGAGGGCATATACCAGTCAATCTTCGTCCCTTCGTCATTTGACATTGGGAACGCGCCGTTTGCGTAAAGATTTAACATGAAACCGGGTTCAAGTGAATCTTCTTCGGAAAATATTTGTTTCTTTTTCATGGAGCGTAAAAAACTATTTAAAGAATATAAAATCTAATATTAATATTTACAAATCAAAAGTATTATATTATCTTAACCATTAATAATTTAATCTTGAAGTAATAATATGAAAACAACAGAAAAATATGGAAAAAAAACAGATATAGCTCTTTCGCTTTGGGTAAAACTAGCAAGAGCGTACTATACCTGCGCAAAATTATCTACGGATAATATTAAAACATTCGGACTCACCCGTCCGCAGTTTTGCGTAATTGAATGCCTTGGTCATCAGGGAGAAATTACCCTAACGCTGCTGAGTTCAAAGCTGCTTGTTACGGGAGGCAATATAACTTTAGTAGTGGATAATCTGGAAAAAGAAGGGCTTGTTGAAAGAATAAGGAGTAAAGAAGACAGACGTACAATAAACGTAAAGCTCACATCCAAAGGCGAAGGCGTATTTAAAAATATATTTAAAAAGCATGCCGATTTTATTACTAAAAATGTTCAGGCTCTTACGGAAAAAGAACAGGTACAGCTTGGCAAATTGTTAAAAAAACTCGGGACTTCTCTAAAGAGCTGACAAGCATTAAATCTCTTTATTGAGCACAATTATAAATAACTAATATGATGTCTTTAAGTTGACTTATTTAATGTCCTATAATATTATGCCCTTAGTTTTTCTTGTCAAAAAAATGCAATAAAAATCAAAAAATAAGTTGTAGTTAATATTACACGTAGAGAAACGAATTATTCATAATTGTATCGAGAAAGGATAAATTATAATATAACTTATTTTACTTCCATACCTTGTATTAATAAAAAATCATCTAAAAGCTAACAAATTCTTATACAATTAGCTCTGCATAGATTTCCTTAATTTTAACATTAGAAAATGCTTCAATTGTGTAATATATTTAATGGCTATAGTCACAGACTTAAACCTAAAGTGTGATATAGGCGATTAGACTTGCACTGTCAGTAAAAATTTATTATATTGCATTAGTTCTTTGAAATGTGGTTTGATAGAGACAATCCCAAATAATTACCGCAACAATGAAGTGTATTCAGTTACACAATTGCTGAAAAGCAATCTTTTCATAGTGTACGCGCCTCTGTTTGTATGCTACCCATTATTGATATCACGCTACTGGGAAAATTAATTGTAGGGCGATACATATATTATGAGAATAAATAATAAAAAAGAAAGCGAGTTAATTTTTAGGAGGGAAAGTTTTTGTAAGTTACGACGAACGGTAATTATTATCCTACTAAGCGAGGGGATAATAAATAACTATATTTAACAAATTGGAGGTTTTGTGAAAAACCAAAAAGACTCTATCAAAAGGTTAACTGAGAATATCAGTTTAATCCTTGCAAAGAACCGTAACATACTCTCGACCGAAGATCGCTTGTTATTAGAATCTACGATTTCTGAATTGGATCATCTTAAACTTTTAATGATATCCGACACTCATGAGGCAGTGATTCTAACAGTTTCTAAAATAATTTCCACTTCACTTAAGTATTTTCTTTCATCTCAATTATTTTAGATATAACAAAATTCGAAGGTCGGACTTTCCTTCAACTTTTCACAATAAAAATAATAAAACATGAATTTAGGACGAACTATACAAAATTTAAGGCATAAAAAGAAAATTAAACAAACTGAATTATGCCAACACTGTGGAATTTCCGTTTCATTTTTATCTCAGATTGAAAATAATAAAAAGGAACCATCAATTTCTACATTAAAGAATATAAGTGATTTTTTTAACATTCCTCTCCCTGTGCTTTTCTTTACTTCTATTACATCAGAAGATATATCTTCTGAAAAAAGAAACGATTATAAGATCATTGAGCCTTTTTTGCAAAATTTCATTAATATGTTTGTTGATGATGAATGATAAATAGTCTAAACCATTTATATCGGATTTTGGGAACCTCGGAAACAGAAGTTAAAGCTATTCTGAACGGATTAGATAAGTATTACTATTATGAAAATAAACCCAAGCTGAACAAAGATGGGAGCTGTAAAACAAAAGATGGGAAGCTCGTTTTCCGTGTTTTGACTCCTAGTATAGGGAGATTAAAAGAAATACAAAGGCAAATAAAAAATAAAATTCTTAAGGAATTTATTTTCCCCAATTTTGTCCAAGGTGGAGTCAGTAAAAGAGATAATATATCTAATGCAATAAAGCATCAAGGTAAGAAATTTCATTTTATGACCGACTTAAAGGGTTTTTTCCCTTCTATAAAATATAAACTAGTATATGATATGTTTATCTCCAATAAGTTTTCGGCAGACGTAAGCTCTATTTTAACAAAGTTAACCACTTATAATTACTGCCTACCTCAAGGAACACCAACAAGTACGTATATTGCAAATTTAGTAGCCCTAGATATGGACAAAGAACTGATTAAATTCTGTGAGCTTTTTAATATAACTTATACGAGATATGTGGATGATTTAAGCTTTTCATGTCCTGCAGATTTTAAAGATAAAACAGTGGGAATTATTTCAATAATTCAAGATAATTCTTATGTAGTAAATTTCCGTAAAACACATTATAAAGTCGGACCGGCAGAAATAACTGGTGTTGTTGCGAAGAATAATCATATTTCGCCTCCAACTTCAATTAAGATTAAAATGTCAGATAATAATACACCAGAATCATCAAGAATGGGCATAAAGAATTACTATAACAGAATAATTTCTGCCAATATCAAATGATTAATGGAATATAATTCAAATAGGTTTAATATCGTAAAAGGTGATAATCAGAATTATAAAACTCTAAACATATAAAAATATGTTAACTTTTTATGTAATAACATTTTATCAGATCAATTGGTTTTATTAAGTTATTTCGCTAAGTTCTTACGTGTCATGTTCCTAAAATATCGTAAAATTTTTTCTAAAGTATGAAACGGAAGCAGAAATATTTTTGTTATAAAAATATTGACGCTCCTAAATAAATATGAAATTGAAATTTTGGATAAAACATATAGGAAAATAGAATGCTTGACGAAAACTTGAACTATAACCCCACAGGCGACGTAGAAATTCAGGAATGGCTATATTCGCTTGATTATGTCCTTCAACATGGAGGGCCGGAACGAGTAAAAGAAATAATTCAACAACTTGGAATCCGCGCTCATAAAGCCGGAGTAAAACTACCATTTACGGCAAATACGCCATATATTAACACAATACCTCCAGAAAGCCAGCCCCCTTTCCCCGGCAGCAGAGAAATTGAACGCAGAATAAAAAGCCTCATCCGCTGGAATGCAATGGCGATGGTGGTTAAAGCCAATAAATTAGAAAGCGGCATCGGCGGACATATTTCGACTTACGCGTCCGCAGCGACTTTATATGAAATAGGATTTAATCACTTCTTCAAAGGGAAGGGCGAAGACTATGAAGGAGATCAGATCTATTTTCAGGGGCACGCTTCTCCCGGTATTTACGCAAGAGCCTTTCTTGAAGGGCGGCTTTCAATTGAACAATTAGAAAATTTTAGAAGAGAATTAAAACCTGGCGGAGGACTTTCGTCTTACCCGCATCCATGGCTGATGCCTAACTTTTGGGAGTTTCCCACTGTTTCAATGGGGCTTGGGCCAATCATGGCTATCTATCAGGCAAGATTTAATAAGCATTTGGAAGACCGGGGCTTAAAGAAAAATACTGGCAAAGTATGGGCTTTTCTTGGCGACGGCGAAACTGACGAACCGGAAGCTCTCGGCGCAATTTCTTTGGCCGCAAGAGAAAAACTTGACAACCTTGTTTTTGTAATTAATTGTAACCTGCAGCGGCTTGACGGCCCTGTAAGAGGCAACGGCAAAATTATTCAGGAGCTTGAGGCTATTTTTAGAGGCGCAGGCTGGAATGTGATTAAAGTTATCTGGGGAACTTCGTGGGATGATTTACTGGCAAAAGATAAAGACGAAAAATTAGTTAAGCGTATGGGCGAAACTGTCGACGGACAGTATCAAAAATATACGGTAGAATCGGGCAAGTATTTTAGAGAGCATTTCTTTGGCGCAGATCCGGAGCTGCTTGACATGGTTAGCCAGCTTTCTGACGAGCAGTTAAGAAAAATGAGGCGCGGTGGACATGATCCGGAAAAAGTATATGCGGCATTTAAAGCAGCGGTTGAATTTAAAGGCGCGCCTACTGTTATTTTAGCTAAAACGATTAAAGGGTACGGATTGGGAGAAAGCGGAGAAGGGAAAAATATTACTCACTCGCAAAAAAAATTAAATGAAGAAGAATTAAGAGAATTCCGAACAAGATTTGGCATTCCAATTTCGGATGAAGACGTGGCTAAGGCTCCGTTTTATAAACCTGCCGACGATAGCCCTGAAATGGTTTATCTAAAAGAGAAAAGAGAAAAACTCGGCGGTTTTGTCCCTTCAAGAAAAGTTACTGTAAGGCCATTTAAAACTCCTCCGGAAGAAATTTTTGAAGAGTTTTATAAAGGCACGGAAGGCAAGGACGCTTCTTCCACAATGGTTTTTGTAAGAATACTTGCGAAGCTTTTAAAAGATAAAGAACTTGGTAAATTTATCGTTCCAATTGTTCCTGACGAAGCAAGAACCTTTGGAATGGAATCGTTATTCAGACAGGTGGGAATTTATTCCCATGCTGGACAGCTCTACGAGCCTGTAGACGCCGCGAGTCTTCTGTATTATAAGGAAGCTACAAACGGGCAGATACTTGAAGAAGGAATTACCGAAGCGGGGGGAATGTCGTCATTTATCGCAGCGGGAACGGCTTATGCTACTCATGGATTGAACATGGTTCCGTTCTTTGTTTATTACTCTATGTTTGGTTTGCAGCGTATGGGCGATCTTGTTTGGGCTGCGGCAGACATGCAGGCAAAAGGATTCTTAATTGGCGGAACAGCTGGAAGAACAACGCTAAGCGGCGAAGGCTTGCAACACCAGGATGGCAATAGTCACCTGCTTGTTTATCCTGTGCCTAACCTGGTAGCTTATGATCCGGCATTCGCTTTTGAGCTTGCAGTTATTATCAGAGACGGTATACGCAGAATGTATGAAGAACAGGAAAAAGTATTTTATTACATAACTGTAATGAACGAAAATTACCCAATGCCTCCAATGCCTAAAGGCGAAGGGATAAAAGAAGGCATTGTAAAAGGGCTTTATAAATTTAAAGCTTCAGAAAAAACAAACTTTAAGCTTAAAGCTCATCTGCTTGGAAGCGGAACGCTTGTTAACGAAGCTCTAAAAGCGCAGGAAATATTGGAAGACAGATATAAAGTATCAGCCGACGTTTGGAGCGTTACAAGCTACAAAGAACTCCACCGCGATGGTATGGAAGCAGACAGATGGAATTTGTTGCATCCGTCTTTACAGCCCAAAACGCCTTATGTTACGGCATGTTTTTCTAATGAAGACGGCGTTGTAGTGGCCGCGTCCGATTATGTTAAAACTCTGCCAGACTCTATTTCAAAATGGGTTGGCAAGCAAATGGTTTCATTAGGAACAGACGGATTTGGAAGAAGCGAAGGACGAAGCGCGCTTAGAGACTTCTTTGAAGTTGACGCAAGATATATTGCCGTAGCGGCTTTGTACGCCTTGGCTAAAGAAGGCAAAATAAAAATGCTTGTAGTTGAAAAAGCTCTTAAAGAATTGGATATAGATCCTGAAAAATTAAATCCTTTAACTGCATAATTGTAAAATGATATACAGACAAATTCTTAAAACTTTATATGCGTTTTAGCGCTAAACGGCCGGAGGCTTCTCCGGCTGAGATAGCGCGGTCTAGCGCTAAAGGTGCAAAAGGTTTAAGAAAATTTTTGCCTGAATAAAATGCTGAAATAAAATTAAGACTTAAACAGGGTAAAATATGATAAAAGAATTTATACTCCCTGAACTGGGAGAAAATATTGCATCTGCGGATGTGTTAAAAGTATTGGTTAAAGTTGGGGACGTAATTAAAGAAGACGACGGCGTACTTGAAATTGAAACTGATAAAGCTACAATAGAAGTGCCTTCAACCGTCGCAGGGAAAGTGGTTGAAGTATTAATTAAAGACGGCGATAAAGCTGCCGTTGGTCAGGTTGTTTTACGGGTAGAGAGCGATAGTGTAGCCGCTAATGCCGCAGTTACGTCTGCTCCGGGAAAACAAACAGACGAGAAGACAAAAACTGCTGAAGCAGCTGTTCCCATAGCGATTGTAGAAGAGATTAAACCAGCAGGCGCAACGGCAATAGTTGAATTCATTCTGCCAGAATTAGGCGAAAATATAACCGCTGCCGACGTATTGAAAGTCCTTATTAAACCGGGCGACATAGTAGAAGTTAACCAAAGTATTCTTGAAATTGAAACCGATAAAGCGACAATAGAAGTGCCTTCTACAATTGCCGGGAAAGTAACGGAAGTATTTATTAAGGAAGGCGAAAAAGCGGCTGTAGGAAGCGTAATATTTAAGGCTGAATCTGTTTCGGCTGCTCCCAAAACAGCGGTAGTTCAACAGGAAGTCGCAAAAGTTCCTGCTGTTGCTGCAGAAACGCAAAGCGCTTTTGTGCCAAAAGAAAATACTGAGAAATTTGTATCTAAAGAAGTTGAAAGAACTCTTGCCATAGATGGTCAGCCGCCTATTAAAACAAATTCTGCTCCCGCTGCTCCTTCTGTAAGGAGGATAGCCCGCGAATTAGGCATTGATATTAACAAAGTTCAGGGAAGCGGATCTGATGGAAGAATTTCGATGGACGACGTTAAAGCCTATGTTAAGGCTCTGAATGAAGGCAGGATACAAACCGCCGCGCCAGTCGCTTCCGGAAGCGGAACAGGCGTAAGCGCTGAGCCTCTTCCTGATTTCTCGAAGTTCGGCGAATTTGAAAGAAAACCTATGAGCAATATCAGGGCTAAAACGGCCGTGCATTTAAGCTATGCCTGGTCTGTTATACCTCATGTTACTCAGTTTGATAAAGTTGATATTACAGATTTAGAGAAGATAAGAAAATCGTTTGCGCCTTCTGTAGAAAAGGCGGGCGGAAAGCTTACGGTTACTGCTATTCTGATAAAAGTGATTGCCGCTGCTTTGAAAAAATTCCCGCAGTTTAACTCAAGCGTTGATATGGTTACTAAAGAAGTTGTTTATAAAAAGTATTATAATATTGGCGTGGCCGTAGACACAGACCGCGGATTAATTGTGCCTGTTGTAAGGGACGTCGATAAGAAAAACATAATACAGATTTCTAAAGATATGAACGACGTTGCTGAAAAAGCCAGGACAAGAAAAATTTCTCTTGAAGAGCTTCAGGGCGCATGTTTTACAATTACAAATCTTGGCGGTATTGGCGGAACATTTTTTACTCCAATAGTAAACTCGCCGGAAGTTGCAATACTTGGCGTATCGCGCGGCGGTTTTGAGCCAATATATAAAAATGGTAATTTTGAACCGCGACTTATGCTTCCTCTTTCGCTTTCGTACGATCATAGAATTATAGACGGCGCAGACGCGGTCAGATTCTTAAGATGGATTGCAGAGTCGCTTGAACAACCGCTTAAATTATTGATAGAAGGATAATAATCTTAAAAATATTGAATCAGGAAATTATATGGATAATGTAAATAGTATAAAATTAGTAGTCCTCGGCGGCGGGCCGGGGGGATATACGGCGGCGTTTCTTGCCGCTGATTTAGGGATGCAGGTAACCTTGGTCGATTTGGAAAAAAATCCAGGAGGCGTTTGTCTTTACAGAGGATGCATTCCTTCTAAAGCGTTGCTGCATGTGGCAAAATTAATTAACGAAACTAAAGAAGCCTCAAATTGGGGCATAGATTTCGGCGAACCCAAGATAGACGTAGATAAGCTGCGGGCATGGAAAGATCAGGTTGTAGGCAAACTTACTAGTGGAACTGGACAGTTGGCAAAGCAGCGTAAAATAAATTATGTTCAGGGGCGCGGTACTTTTGTTAATTCGTCTACTCTAAAAGTGGATAAAGCGGACGGAACATCGGAAGAAATAAAATTCGATAAAGCGATAATCGCCACAGGTTCGGTAATAAATACTTTCCCATCGCTTCAGTTAAGCAGTAAAAATGTGCTAAACTCAACTACTGCGCTTGAGCTTCAAAATATTCCCGCTTCTTTGCTTGTAGTAGGCGGCGGTTATATAGGGCTTGAACTCGGTTCTGTTTATAACGCGCTTGGCTCAAAAGTTTCCGTGGTGGAAATGACCGACGGCCTCCTTCCGGGAGCGGATAGGGATTTGGTTATGTATCTTTCTAAAAGACTGCAAAGCAGTTTTGAAAAAATTACGCTTAACGCTAAAGTTTTGGAAATGAAAGAAGTCTCTGGCGGAATTAACGTAAAAATAGAATCTATAAAAGACGGCGTAATTACAGAGCAGGTTTACGAAAAAGTTCTTGTCTCCGTTGGGCGCAAACCCGTTACTGCGGGACTCGGTTTAGAAAATACTAACGTAAAAGTAAATCAGCGCGGCTGGATAACTGTAAATAATCAGTTAAAAACCGACGATCCTAATATATATGCTATCGGCGATATAGCCGGAGAGCCTATGCTTGCGCATAAAGCCTCTCACGAAGGCATTGTGGCCGTAGAAGCTATTGCGGGGCATAAAGACGTATTTGAGCCGAAGGCGATACCGGCAGTGGTTTTTACCGACCCTGAAATTGCATGGGCTGGATTAACTGAAAATCAGGCGAAGAAAGAGGGACGTAAATTTGTCCTTTCTAAATTCCCATGGGCCGCTTCTGGCAGAGCAATGACTTTGGACAGATCCGACGGAGTAACTAAACTTATTATTGATCCGGATACGGAAAGAATTCTTGGAGTCGGTATTTGCGGGCCTGGCGCAGGCGAACTGATTGCAGAAGCTGTTCTGGCTATAGAGATGGGAGCTAACGCAACCGACCTTAAGCTGACTATACATCCGCACCCTACTTTATCAGAAACAATAATGGAAGCCGCCGAAGTATTCTTTGGGCAGTCCACCCATGTTTACAGACCAAAAAGATAAAATTTAAAATTCCTAAGTAGCGCAGACTTTTAGTCTGCGCCTTGATTACGTTATATTGCGCAAATCAAAAGTCTACGTTACGAACATAATTATATTTTGCGCAGACTAAAAGTCCGCGCTACAAATCTGAAAAACGGAAGCAAAAGCCGATGGAAAGCGTACTTTAAGTTCGGATTCAATTTTAATACGTGGATTATTGTTATAATTTTCCTCATTTTTAAAGATGTAAATTTTATACTTTATTGAGGAGAATATATGGCTCTGATCCGCCCTTTTAAGGCTTTACGCCCCGCAAAAGAATCAGCCCAGTTGGTTGCAAGCGTTCCTTATGACGTAGTGAACAGAAAAGAAGCTAAGGAATTAGCCGAAGGAAATAAATTTAGTCTATTGAGAGTTACACGATCCGAAATTGAACTGCCAGAAGAAACTAATCCGTATTCGGAAGAAGTTTATCAGAAAGCGAAAGAGAATCTTGAAAAAATAAAGAAAGAAGCCCCGTTGCTTGTTGAAAACGAACCCGCTTTATATATCTATAAATTGGTAATGGAAGGCAGAGAGCAAATTGGCATAGCGGCTACTTTTTCGGTAGACGATTACGACGCCGACGTTATTATGAAGCATGAAAAAACGCGTAAAGAAAAAGAAGACGACAGAACAAAACATATCATTACTACTGAAGCCCAGACCGGACCGGTGTTTCTAACTTATAAAGGGGTTGACAAAGTTAACTCAATTGTGGAATCCACAATGAAAAATGCCGAGCCTTTATACGATTTTACTCTTGCTGACGGCGTTACCCATACCGTCTGGATTATATCTCCTAAAGACGCAAAAACAATAATTTCAGAAATTGGCAAAGTTGAAAAATTGTATATTGCCGATGGACATCACCGCGCAGCTAGCGCAAGCAGAACAAGAAAAGCAAAGAAGGACGCAAACCCTAACCATAAAGGGGATGAAGAATATAATTATTTTATCGCCGTCCTCTTCCCTGCCGAACAACTAAAGATTTTGCCTTATAACCGCGTATTGCTCGATCTTAACGGCAGAACTGAAGAGCAGTTATTGGAAGAAATATCAGAAAAATTTGAAATAACAAAAACAGAAATTAAAAAACCTGTTCAGCCAAAGAGTTTTTGCATGTATATAAAAAATGAATGGTATATGCTAAAAACAAGAGATTCTGTTTTAGCAAGCGCAAGCCTATCTGCTTCTATTGCCGATCAGCTTGACGTAAGCATACTTCAGGACTTTTTGCTGAAACCAATATTCGGCATAGACGATCCGCGCACAAACAAAAGAATCGATTTTGTAGGCGGAATAAGAGGAACAAAGGAATTGGAAAAAATAGTCAACGAAGGGAAAGCTTCAGTTGCATTTTCGCTTTATCCGGTTTCTGTTTACGATTTAATGAAAATTTCAGATGCGGGAGAAATTATGCCTCCTAAATCAACCTGGTTTGAGCCGAAGCTTAGAGACGGACTTTTAGTCCATTTGATATAGAAAAATGATTTTGTTACATTTAGTGCGGCAAAACATTCTATAATTTAGCAGTTTGTTAGCGATGCGTTCGTAAGATTGTAATAAAGACAGATATATGAAAAAAGCAGAAAATAAATTTTACTATTTATTTTGTGCAAAGAATTTGGTAATATTTGAATTGCGTCCGACTAATTAAAAAAAAGGAACTTAAAAAATGGAAAAAAGAATATATAATTTTAGCGCCGGCCCGGCGATTTTGCCGGAAGACGTATTAAAGGAAGCTCAGGAAGATTTATTTGTCCTGCCGGGAGTGGGGATGTCAATTTTGGAAATCAGTCATCGTTCCAAAAAATTTGACGAAATTCACGCAGCCGCAAAAAACGATTTGAAAACGCTTTTTAATTTAAGCGACGACTATCAGTTATTATTTTTACAGGGCGGAGCAAGTCTTCAATTTTCAATGGTTCCTTTAAACCTGATGCCTCCTAAAAATAAAGCCGATTATATAGTAACAGGCACATGGTCAAAAAAAGCCGTTAAAGAAGCAAAGAGAGTTGGAGCTGTTAATATTGCGGCTACTACCGAAAGCGAAAACTTTAAAAGAATTCCAAAACCGGAAGAAATAAAACTTGATCCGGATGCGGCTTATGTTCATTTTACTTCTAACAATACAATTTTTGGAACCGAATGGCAGAACGAACCGGAGACCGGGAATGTCCCTTTGATCTGCGACGCTTCTTCCGATATTCTATCGCGTAAAATTAACGTTAATAAATACGGCTTAATTTACGCAGGCGCGCAAAAAAATATGGGCCCTTCCGGCGTTACTTTTGTTATTATCAGAAAAGACCTTATTGCAAGAAGCGGCGATTCTCTGCATACTATGCTCAGCTATAAAACGCATGCCGAGAACGATTCTCTTTACAATACTCCTTCCGTATTCGGAATTTATATTATTGGGCTGATAGCTAAATGGATGCTTAAAAACGGCGGCGTTGACGCTATGAGCAAACTCAATACAGAAAAAGCTCAATTGTTATATAAATGCTTAGACGAAAGCGCAGGCTATTATAAAGGACATGCAGATAAAGACAGCCGTTCAAATATGAACATTACCTGGAGACTGCCAAGCGAAGACCTTGAAAAGAAGCTGATTTCTGAAGCTACTAAGGCTGGGTTTGACGGATTGAAAGGGCACCGTTCTGTTGGCGGATTAAGAGCTTCTATCTATAACGCATTCCCTAAAAAAGGCGTTGAAGATTTAGTTGAGTTCTTAAACGACTTTAAAACAAAGAACGCTTAATTAAACCGAGGATAAAGTGAAAAGATTTTTTAGTCTTTCGTTATTGGTCTTAGTTTTTCTTTTTGGATGCTCCAAAAAAGGGAACGAAAAATTTACCGCTTTCAGCCCGGAAGCTTTTGCTTACGATCTTGGCGACGGCTGGGAATTAAACTCCACAGTAAGAGTAAAAGGGTTTACTCAAAACGAAGCGGATAAAAAATTCAGCGCGTCGGTAAGCTTTTCAATCGATTTGGTTACTCCGCAGGGAGAAACTAAAAAAGGACTGTTTCAGGGAGATGAGAAAAAAGAGAATAACGAGAAATTTTCAGACCTTCCTTTGGAAGCGCAGATTGAGCTCGACTCCACTTACAAAGCTGGCAAGTATAAAGTTGTCTACAACATAAAAGATAACCTGAGCGGTCAGACTGCAACCATAGAAAAGGACTTTGAAATTTCGAAAGATTAAAAATATAATTTATATTACAACAAAAAGCCCCGCTTAAACAACGGGGTTTTTTTATGCATAATATTGCAACTTATTATTATTATTATTATTATTATTGCGAATGCAGCGTAAATGCTGCTGCGTTTAATATTATTGAAATCAGCGGAGAAGGGGAATCTTCTTCTGCCGGGAAAAAATTATTCTTGTATTGTTGAGGGAAACATGAGATACTTATCCGGTGAGCTTGTCTTTGTTAACTGCCAGATTATTTTGCGCAGTCTGCGCTTAACGCCATGGCGCGCATTTCTTAAAACCCCATAACTATAATACATAACCAACAATCTTTTGTTTATGCGGCGCTATGCCTAAAAAGCGTATTCCGCTAAATAAAATTGTCGTGCCTGCAAAAGCAGGCGCCCAAAAGTTAAAAAGTTTGAGATTCCCGCTTCCGTGGGAATGACAATTGTTAAGACAAAATAGCGCGATATGCAGGTTCCTAATATGTAGAGTTAGACTCTTCAAGCGCGCAATCCAGATTTATAAATAGAATCCGGAGGATTCAAATGCTTATAGCTTTGGAAGAGAAAAACATACGACCCCGGTTGGGGTCGTACAAAAACATATTTAACTCGATAAATTATTTCTAACGCGCAACGGCGCATTAGGCTGTCCGGTATAAAAAGCAATTACACATAAAGAGAAAAAATGGAAACAATAAAAAATACAGCGATAGGTTTAACATTATTTATTTTTTTAACGCTGATATTCCCTTCTTGCAGCAGCACAACGGAACCGCTTGCGGATAACTCTACTCCCGGCAGGCGGGATTATACTTGGACGGTGGATACGCTGATAAATTTAGGGCCACATTGCAGTTTTGACGGTATTTGGGGCACGTCTCCTACAAATGTATGGGTTAAAGCTGATATAACTAATGACGGAACAAAAACGATCTGGCATTATGACGGACAAAACTGGAAGCTATTCTCTTATTCTTCGCCTAACGGATATGTTACGCCTTACTCAATATTTGGGCTTTCCGCCGATAATTTTTGGGTTGGAGGCGATGAAAATGATATCTGGAGATATAAAAATGGTAATTTCGCAAGATTCGGGATATATGAAATTGAGAATTATGGACCTGCTATTTTTCAGAAGATTTGGGGCGAAGAGGAGAATAACATATATGCTGTAGGAGCTATATATAACCCTAACGATCTGGTTTTTTATGGAGTAATACTGCATTATGACGGAGAAAAATGGGAATATACATATAAGCCAAATCCAGCAATAGATATGCAGTTTAAGGATATTAAAAGAGGGACAAACGACAGCAAAGATTATTTTGTCGTCGGTTTTAAAGTAGATAATGTTCAAGGCGATTCGGTGGGGTTATTTAAATATGATGGAAAATCGTTAACAAAAATATATAGCGAAGGTCTAACAGCTGATATCCATATACTGCCAAATTACCCGGGGATGCTAAAAATTGGAAATGATATTTATTTCGGGTTTAAAGAAAAAATATACAGATATAAAAACGGAGGATTGGTTACATGTCTTGATTTTACAGGACAAAATATATCTGATTTGGCAAATTTTTATGGACGCAGTACAAAAGATTTATTTATCAGTATGAAAGACGGGATTGGGCACTATAACGGAAGTAATTTACAGACGATTTTCAAATATAAATATGTCGGCAATGTAGGCTGTTCGGATGCGGCAATATTTGAAAATGAAGTGTTTTTCCTTTGCCATGATCTTGAGCATTTCGTAGATTTTATAGTACACGGAAAACTAAAATAAAGGAACAAAAAGCTAAAAAATATGCGTAGGCGGCGCTGGAACGCCGCCTACGCTTTAGAAGAATCGCCCTGAACAGGTTAGCTCCCTATTGGATTTTATTATATAAATAAAATCTCGAGGCAATTCTGTTTTTAAATATATTAATAATTTTCATAATATTTTAACAAAAGGAGTTTTGTTTATGAAACAGAAATCATTTCTATTTAATTTAGTTTTATGTTTCCTGTTTGGCGCGGCTATGATTTTACCGCAAGATCAAACTGATCCCGTTGAAATAACCGTAACGGTAGAAAATAACTTCGACGGGGGAGGTTTAGCCAAAGTTGGCGTAGACGTTCCGCCTATTCAGGTAAATTGTCCATATACTACTAAAATTAAAGTAGGACAAACCTTAAACCTTGAAGCAATTGAAAACCAGACGCCTGATGGATATACATGGATTTGGAATACTACTCAATCTGGGAAGAAAAGCAATTGGAGCAAATTATTTATAAGCGTTTCAAATACGCCATTTGTTTATACAAAAGCGACAAGCGTAGTAGTAAAAAAGACTGATGATGGAGCCATATTTGTTTCAAACCAGACCAAAATATGCAACTTAAGTTTTCAGGGGAGTTTGAATGGTGCGACCGCCCCGGCTAAAATAAGCTTTAACGGAACTCAATACAATTTACCAGCTACAATACAAGCATTATATGGATCTGAAAATACTGTACAGGGAGTAACCCAGGAATTGAACCATATAAGTTTTGCATTGACAAGTTGGTCGGATGGGGGAGCTCTCTCTAAAACAATTAATACAAGTCAGCACCAGAGCTATACTGCTGTTTTTAAAGGCACGGCAATATGGAGCGAAACGGAACGAGGAATTGGGCATTATGCATTTATTTCAAGCGATTATGGAGAATATGTAAAATTAAACTGGAATGAACACCCCAACTCTAATGTGGCTTATAAAGTAGTTTGCGACGGGACTGTAGGAGGCCGGCCATATAACTATACTAAAACAATAAATCATGGCACAACAACTTATACCGATCCAATCTTGATATCTGTAAAAGACGCAACGCTGGATAACAGAGTAACCTATAATGTATATCCGCTTTATGTTCCTGATAACACAATTAATCAAAGCTTAACAGGTTCAGAAGTTGTTTTAGTAGAAGTATGTAAACAGGCGGCAAAAAATACAAACCAAAATGCAGTAGTAACACAATACGCAGTAGCCAACTATCCAAACCCGTTTAACCCGACTACGGTTGTAAATTATCAGGTGCCGCAGGCGGGCAGAGTAACGCTAAAAGTATACGATATAATGGGGCGCGAAATAGCGACTCTTGTTGACGAGAATAAAGAAGCTGGCAGTTATAACGTAAACTTCTCAATGGATAAATACCGTCTTTCAAGCGGAGTATATTTCTGCCGCATGATAGCAGGTAAAACAATGATTACAAATAAAATGATTTTAAGCAAGTAAAAATTGGAATGATAGGCGGCGATTCTATTTTCTTCAACCTCCAAGGTATTCTAACGAATACCTTGGAGGTTTTGCCATTTTTAAACCATTCAAAATCGATATATTAGGAGCGTAATGGTTATGTTTTCATCTACAGTTTTTAGGCGCTTCATAACTTAAATATTAACAAAATGATTAATATTTAATATTTTCCTTTGCTTTAAACAATAATAGCGCTATTTTTGTATGCGGTAATTTATTTATCGCTTGATATTTATTAATTTTATTTTAGAGGTTCTTAGTGAGTACTAAACTTTTTGTGGGAAGTCTTCCCTGGGCAGTTAATGACGATTCTTTATTGACAGCATTCGAACAATACGGAAAAGTTGAATCTGCGAAAGTTATTACGGATCGCCAAACAGGCAGATCTAGAGGCTTTGGCTTCGTTGTTATGGAAGATGATTCCGAAGCAAGCAATGCAATGAAAGCGCTTAACGGTTCTGACCTGAAGGGAAGAAATATAATCGTTAGTGAAGCAAAACCAAAAGAAGTTAAATAAGAACTGCTCGGTTTAGTTTGCATTTCAGATTAAAAAGGCGTCCCACAAAAAGGATGCCTTTTGTTTTATATACCTCTCCAAATCTTTACTTTATCCATTAAGCTTACTTACTACGCTAAAAAATAGCAGAATTCAGACTTACCCGGTAATTATTGCCGTCTCTGTAATTCAGTTTCCAGGCAAATTCTAATTGTATGGGGAATAGCGCGCGGCCGACAGAGAACCCGGTTTCGTAAAACGGATGCGAAAAAGATTTTATAGCTACCGGCAGAATTTCTTTGCTTTTGTTCCCGGTTTCGCAATAAGCGGCGTTAAAAAAATAGGTCAGATAGATTTCTGAGTTTTTGAGATATGGGATATGCAAAAACCTGAAGATCACGTCTCTGAATTCGTGCGAAAAATTGGCCGTTATTACTCTGTCCCCAACAACTTCATATATTTGCAGCGTTCGGAATGAATTCAGCTGCGAAGCGGCGTCAATATTGCCCGGCAGAGAATAAAGCCGCTGATATGGCAATGCGCCGTCGGTTATCTCCCCTTTTATACTCAATGTAGCGTTAGTCGATTTGAACGATCTGAAACTTGCAAAAGCGTTTAGCTTGTAAGTCGTAAAATCCAAACCGCTATTAAGCGTATTTTTAGCGGAATAGTCTATTTCTCCGCCAAACGTAGCGTACGATTCGCCAGACTCGTACTTATATCTGTATAACCCGTCCTCAATATAACCCCTGAAGTCAAAATTAAACTTTGCAGATATTACGTTAATATTCGTTTCATATATTGGCGAATTTTCTTTATAAACTCTTTCTTTGTTCGCTAATGAAAAATCGCTTCTTTTTATGGCGTTTTTATCTGCGCTGGAACTGAATCCAAGTCCCGCGGATACAACCGGAAAAACGTCTCCGTATATATTTACATTAATCCCCTTCGAATAGTAATAATCTCTAAGCTCTTTTTTAGAAAACCATGCTACGAGGGTATTAGTCAGCTCGTTATACTTGTTTGTTTCGTCAAACAATGTTTTTAGTTTGTTATAAGCGTTAAACGAAAACTTATATGTTCTATAATCGCCCGCAAAATATCCAGCGATAAAATCGGTTTTGAATCGTTTGTCGGAAAAGCCGTAATCAGTCTGAATATCCGTATTAAATCTGCTATCCGCTAAGTCGTGCAGAAACAATCCCAAATCTAAGCTGTGTCCTTCAACACGGTTAAAATGATATAGGCTAAGCGGCGTAGAAGTCGCAAAGTTTTCAGTTATATTAAATCTGTTAGTAAGAAAAGAGAACTTATTCCAGAAAGTTTTTGGCGCTTTTTTCACGCTGTCAATTCTGGCATAAGCTATATTTTCTTCAGAAGTATTTTGTATAGACTGAATCCCAGTCCAGTACAACGAATCTTTTTTATCCGCTCCCGGCAGAACAGTCACAATAGCCTTATTAAAAAATGAGTCGTCAATATTTTTATTAATTTCGTAGTTATATAGTAATGTGTTCAACTCAAATGAAAACTTAGCTAATTTCATAAGCGAGACGTTAACAAAAAGCCTGTAATCGGCCGGCATATAAAAGCCGTTGTCAAAAGCCGAAAAAGTCTGCGCTATGCTTATAGAATCAATTAAACCGCCAGTGTTAGCCGCCCGGTTAATATTCAGATCAACTTTAATTAAGTTAAAAGAACGGTCGGTTATATATATATGCCCGGTAAAGCCAGGATTGCCGGGGTCGTCTGGAGTAATAGCAATTTTAAAAACATTTATATTGTCAATTGATAAAGTATCTTCAATGGCGTAGTAATAATAATCTAAAGCGTCGTCGGCTAATGGTCCTGTAAGCGGAACGTCAATAAGTTCTATACGGTTTTCATAAAAATTCTGAATTCCCTGCCCGCCAGTGAGCATATTAAATATGGGCGGAATATTTGCGCTTTCCTTTCTTGCCAAAACGACGTCTTTGTAACGTCCCGGTTTTTTATAAAACCCTTTGCTGTGGCTTTCCAATATTCCGGCAATTTTAAATTTATCATTAGAGCTTTTTTTTATTTTCTGCTTCTCTGGAGTTCTTGCAACTCCTTTAGCATATGCTTCAAATTGATATGATTGGAGTTTTGCGTCTCTTTCCTTTTTTACTCTTATTGCATTTTTAATAACTTCTATTGCCGGATTAATGCCTGGCAAAACTGTAACCTCCGGCAGGTTTACGCTTGACGGAAACAAATGGAAATCAGCCGATTTTTTATTAGCTCCCGCTTCAATATATATGGTATCCGTGTGATAACCGAGAAATGAAGCCGCGATATAATACGAGCCTTTAGGAAGTTTTAGCTCGTAACCGCCATTTCTGTTTGAAGAGGCTCCGTAAGGAGAGCCGACAACCCTTATGCTGGCAAAAGCAAGCGGCTCGCCGCTAATTTTATCCGTAACTGCGCCGGTAACTAATAATTGTTGCGGATAAACGAAACCTGATATTAATACTAACAGATATAACGCGCGTCGGATTTTTTTCATCTTGCCATAATATTTAGTTAATTGATGATATAATTAGTTCCGGCGCTATACAAAGCTAAACCGGGGGAACAGATAATTTATTCTATCAGCCGGCTGCTTTGCGGATTAAAATGATTGAGGAGCAGCTCATTAAGGAATTTCAAAAGAGATTATTGGTTCGGTAAATATAAAAATAAATGTTAATTTGATTTATCGAAATGGAATTATTTTTCCACAACTACAAGAAGCATATTTTTTAATAATTATTAAGGGTATTATATGAAATATAAAATATTCCTAACCTTCTGTATTGTTATTTCTGCGGTCTTGATTAAAGCCCAGAATAAAATAGAATTTACAGAATATGATTTGGACAATGGCCTGCATGTTATTTTACATCAAGATAACTCAACCCCCATTGTTGCAATTACTACTACATACCATGTAGGCTCAAAAAACGAGTTTGCAGATAGAACCGGGTTCGCTCATTTTTTTGAACACCTCATGTTTGAAGGTTCAGAAAATATTGGCAGAGGCCAGATTTTTCAGATGATACAAAATGCGGGCGGTCAGTTAAATGCGTCTACTTCTTTTGACGAAACAAAATATTATTTTTTGCTCCCTTCTAATCAGGTAAATCTTGGTTTGTGGGTTGAGTCCGAAAGAATGATGCACGCTAAAATTGACAGCGTTGGAGTTGAAACTCAACGCAAAGTAGTTAAAGAAGAAAGACGCCAAAGTATTGATAACAGGCCTTACGGCACTGTGTTTGAAAACGTTTTTGCTAAATCATATACTACTCATCCTTATAAATGGACTCCAATTGGTTCTTTTCAATATATCGACAAAGCTACTATAACCGAGTTCAGAGATTTTTATAAAACTTTTTACGTCCCTAATAATGCGGTTTTAGCAATTGCCGGCGACTTCAAAGTTGACGAAATGAAAGCTCTTGTCGCAAAATATTTTTCAGAAATCCCTAAAGGGACAAAAGAAATTTTCCGCCCTAAAGTTACTGAGCCTAAACAGACTAAAGAAAACAGAGATACCATATATGATAAAATTCAGCTTCCTGCATTTATCTCCGCATATCATATCCCTGCTCAGGGAACTGACGATTATTACGCTTTGAATATGCTTACAAGTCTTTTATCCGACGGTCAGAGCTCGCGCTTATATAAAGAGCTGATAGACAACCAGCAGTTAGCTGTGCATTCGTCTTCCATTCCTCTTTCATTAGAAGACCCGGGTTTATTCATAATTTACACGGTAGCTAACATGGGTAAAAAAGCTTCGGAATTAGAAGCCGCAGTAGAAAAGGAAATTGAAAAGGTTCAACAGAATCTTATTGATAAAGAAGAATTTGAAAAATTAAGGAACCAGACCGAAAGTGATTTTGTGAAAGAAAACAACACAGTTCTTGGCGTTGCAAGAAATCTTGCAAACTACAATATGTTTTTCGGCAATACCAACCTTATTAACACAGAAATTGACAGATACATGAAAGTAACAAGAGAAGATATAAAGAGAGTAGCAAACGAATATCTTACTAAAGAAAACCGCACGGTTTTATATTATCTGCCTAAATCGGCAAAAGCGAAGGAGACAAAATAATATGAAAAAGATAACATTATTATTCGTATTAACATTTACGTTATTATTTACCTTTGCAGCGTTTGCGCAATTGGATAGAAGCGTCGCTCCGCCTGCGGGACCTGCTCCTAAAATCCAGCTTGCCGATTATAAAACTTTTGAACTGCCTAACGGTTTAAAAGTAATAGTTGTAGAAAACAACAAACAACCGGTAGTTTCTTTCTCTCTTTTGATTGATAGAGACCCCATTTTAGAAGGGCAGAACGCAGGATACGCCTCACTTGCGGGAGAACTGCTTAGAACTGGAACAGCTACAAGAACAAAAGATAAAATTGATAAAGATATCGACTTTATTGGCGGAACTCTCAAAACAAGCTCAGAGTCGGTGTTTGCTTCGTCATTAAAAAAGCACGTAGACGCACTGCTTAATATTATGTCTGACGTTGTTTTGAATGCAAACTTTACACAGTCCGAGTTTGACAAATTAGTTAAACAGGAAAAATCAGGATTAGCGGCTCAGAAAGACGAACCCAACTCTATAGCCGGAGTAGTATTAAAGAAAATTCTTTATGGCAAAAGTCATCCATACTCAGAATCTATGACCGAGGCTACTTTAAATACAATTACTCTTGATATGTGCAAAGAATATTACAAAACATATTACAAACCAAATTACGCATATTTAGCTATCGTTGGCAACATAAGCGAATCGGAAGCAAAAACCTTAGCCGAAAAATATTTTGGCAAATGGGAAAAAGGAGAAAAAAAATCTTTTACTTACGAAACCCCGTCGGCTCCTTTAGTTACAAAGGTTTCTATTGTGGATAGAGAAAACGCTGTTCAGTCCACAATACGCGTAGGCTATGCGTTAGATATAAAACCAGGCAGCGAAGACGATATCAAAGCGCGCGTAACAAACACTATCCTTGGCGGCGGAGTTTTCAGATTGTTTGAAAACTTAAGAGAAAAACACGCTTACACTTATGGCGCTTATTCGTCCTTAACAACAGATAGGTTAATTGGAAAATTTGTCGCAAATACTGAAGCCAGAAACGAAGTTACTGACAGCTCTATAGCTCAGATATTGTTTGAAATGAAGAGAATCAGAAACGAAGCGGTTTCCGATAAAGAACTTCAGAAAGCAAAAAACTATCTAAGCGGCAGTTTTGCCATCGCTCTTGAGAATCCACAAACGATAGCCTCTTTTGCAATCAATACAGATAGATATAACTTCCCAAAAGATTATTATGCAAACTATCTACAGAATGTTGCAAAAGTAACGGCCGAAGACGTTCAGAATATCGCCCAGAAATATATTCTTCCTGATCAGGCTAATATTTTAGTAGTTGGAAAAGCTTCTGACATTGCCGATAAATTGAAGAAATTTACAATCAGTAAAATTGATTATTATGATATTTCCGGCGAAAAATACGATCCCGCAGCTCAAAAAGCTCCTGAGGGCATTACCGCTAAAACGGTTATAGATAAGTATCTGAACGCTATTGGCGGAGTTGAAAAATTAAAAACTATCGTTGATAAAAAAACTAATCTTACCGCCTCTATGCAGGGAATGACTATAAACATAACTCTTACTCAAAAGGCTCCTAATAAGTTCGCTCAGACTATCTCTTTCAGCGGAATGGAACAAAAAATAATATTTGACGGAGTTAAGGGCGTTCAGGCTGCTCAGGGACAATCAACTGAATTAACTGGCGACGCTTTAGAAAGCCTGAAGTTTGAGTCTACTCTTGATTTAGTTTATAACCTTGATAAATATGGCGTTAAAGCTAATCTTGTTAGCGTTGAAAAAGTTAACGGAAAAGACGCTTTCAAAATTGAACTAACTCTTCCTTCCGGTAAAAAATGGCTTCATTATTATGATGCCGAAACCGGATTCAAAGTTAAAGAAAGCAAAACTCTTACCGCTCCGCAGGGAGTATTTGACCAGACAATTGAGTTTAGCGACTATAGAGAATCGGACGGTATTAAATATCCATTTAAATATGTCCAGAATGTTGGTCCGCAAACTCTTGAACTTACCGTGACTTCCATTGAAACGAACAAAGGAGTCAGCGACAACACGTTTGATCTTAAGTAGCTATTTTATGGCGGAAACTCGCTTTATGCGCGTTTCCGCTTTTCTTTCCTCCGTTTTTATTATCCTTTTTTATCCTCTCTTTTTTTTATTTTTCCCTTACTTCTGAACGACTTCCGGCTTATTTTTGTATAATTAATTATCCACAATATTTATAGGTTATTGATGAAAGCAGCAGTTATTGGACTTGGTTATTGGGGACCGAATTTGGTTAGGAATTTTCTATCAAACGGCGAAATCAAGTCTGTAATATGTTGTGACAATAACCCAGCCCGGCTTAAACTGATAAATGAAAAATTTCCTGCAGCTATTATTACAAACAGCTATTCAGGAATTTTAAAAGATAAATCCGTAGATATAGTTGTAATTGCCACGCCTGTAGATACGCACTATCAGCTTGCTAAAGAAGCTTTGCAAAACGGAAAACATATCTGGGTGGAAAAGCCTTTTACAGCTAAATCTAAACAGGCCGAAGAGCTTATTAAACTTGCCGATAAACATGATCTAAAGATTTTTGTAGACCATACGTTTATTTATAACGGCGCAGTAAAAAAGATTAAAGAGCTTACTGTGGCAGGCGAGCTTGGCGATATAATTTACTTCGATTCTGTAAGGGTAAACCTTGGTTTGTTTCAGCATGATATTAACGTTATTTGGGATTTAGCTCCGCACGACCTTTCTATTATGAGCTATATTTTGGACGCAAAACCAATTGCCGTTTCTGCAAACGGCATTGCAAATTATAGTAAGTATGAAAATGTAGCGCATTTATCCGTTTATTTTGACAACAACACCTTTGCGCATTTTCACGTCAACTGGACTTCCCCTGTTAAAATCAGACGCATGATTGTTGGCGGAAATAAAAAAATGCTCGTCTTTGACGATATGGAAAATTCGGAAAAAATAAAAGTCTACGACAGCGGCGTTGAAATTACTACCCAGGAAGGAATATACGACGCGTTGGTTCAATACCGTATTGGCGATATGTATTCGCCTAAAGTTAACCAGACCGAAGCCTTAAACCTTGGAGTAAAGGAATTCCTCGCTTCAATTAAGGAAGACCGGCAGCCGCTTACTAACGGCGTTGAAGGACTTAAAGTCGTGAAAATACTTGAAGCGAGCGACGAGTCAATTAAACGGAAAGGAAAATTAATTTCACTATAATGCGCATATGGAAAAACAGAATATAAATAATGTTAAATTAGGCAAAGACGTTAAAATTTTTGATTTCGTAAATCTTTACGGCTGTACTATTGGCGATTACTCAAAAGTTGGCGCTTTTGTAGAAATACAGAAAAACGCGTTTATCGGCAAAAACTGCAAAATATCGTCGCATACGTTTATATGCGAAGGCGTACACATTGAAGATAATGTTTTTGTAGGGCACAACGTTACGTTTACAAACGATAAATACCCCAGCGCCGTTAACGAAGACGGATCAATGCAGAGCGAAGAAGACTGGAAAGTAGTGGAGACGTTTGTACAGAAAGGAGCTTCTATCGGTTCGTCGGTTACTATTTTGTGCGGCGTTACAATAGGCTCAAACGCAGTAGTGGGAGCGGGCAGCGTCGTAACAAAAGACGTCCCTGCAAATACCGTTGTCGCGGGCGTTCCGGCTAAAGTTATAAAGAAAGTAAAATAATAAATTTATTTACGCTAAAATTGTTAAGCGCAGATTTTTAAAAAATAAAGAAGAGAAAAATATGAAAGTACCTTTGTTAGATTTAAAACCTCAATACCATTCGTTAAAAAAAGAAATTGACGAAGCCATCGCCAATGTTATTGAGTCGCAGTATTTTATACTTGGTCCCGAAGTTGATAAAATGGAACAGGCGTTTACAAAATACTTAAACTGCAAATACGCATACGGAGTTTCGTCCGGCACAGACGCTCTTCTGCTTGCCTTAATGGCTATTGGTATTAAACCGGGAGACGAAGTTATTGTTCCTACATATTCGTTTTTTGCTACCGCCGGAGTAGTCTCTCGCTTAAATGCGACTCCTGTTTTTGTAGATTGCGATCCAGTTACTTTTAACATCCTTCCATCAGCGCTAAAAAGTAAAATTACTCCAAAGACCAAAGCTATAATTCCTGTGCATCTTTACGGGCAAAGCGCGGCTATGGATGAAATTATTGAAATAGCTAAGAACGCAAATCTTAAAGTTATTGAAGACGGCGCGCAGGCAATAGGCGTACAATATAAGGATGGCAGGCATGTGGGCGCTATTGGAGATATAGGCTGCTTTTCATTTTTCCCAAGCAAAAACCTCGGCTGTTTTGGCGACGGAGGTCTTGTTACGACTAACGACGATGAATTAGCCGGAAGACTGAAAATAATGCGCGTTCATGGCGGACATCCCAAATACTACCACAAAGTTATTGGCGGCAACTTTAGGATAGACGCTCTGCAAGCCGCTGTTATCAGCGTTAAACTTCCTCATCTTGATTCATGGTCGGAGAAAAGAAGAGAAAACGCCGAGTTGTATACCAAACTATTTACTCAAGCCAAACTTGCCCAAACTGACGGAGTGGCTTCGTTTGACGATAACAACAAAGTACTTTTGCCTAAGCCGGTATACAAAAGCGATAAGATTAAGAATTATCATATTTTTAATCAGTACATCATACGGGTTGAAAAGCGCGACGAGCTGCGCAAGTTTTTAGCTGAAAATGAAATCGCTTCTGAAATTTATTATCCGGTTCCATTCCATTTACAGGAATGTTTTGCAAATTTGGGTTATAAAAAAGGGGACTTCCCTAATTCAGAGTTTGCGGCAAATACTTCTATTGCGCTGCCAATCTATCCCGAATTAACTAAGGAGCAAATTACTTTTATAGTAGAAACTATAAGCAAATTTTTGAAATAATTAGTCGTAAAAAAAAGGCTCTGGCAAAATAACCAGAGCCTTTTACTTTTATAACGCGCTAATTACATTAATATTTTTCGCCCGCTTTAATTCCTTTTCCCATAGCGTTCCACCAGTCGTATTCAATTAGCTGCACTATATCAAATATCATAAGTCCGTCTGTTTTCTTTAAACACATTTCAACGGCTTTAACAAACTGTTCAGGACTATTTTTTTCTTTGTACTGTTCAACGTATAACCCGCCATAAACAGGAACCGCCTTCATCACTACTTTATTTACAAGCTCCGCCGAACCTTCAACAGAGTACCAGTATTCTTTTCCTTTACTCAGGCCGGCTTCGGTTCTGTTTACAGTATCTGCGTTATTTCTTTCAACTTCTTCTTTTGTCACTTCAAAGAAATAACAGCCTGTAGTATACAAATCTAAAAGTTCGGAATAGCCAAAGTCTTTATACTTTGCGGTTGCCCAATCATAATCTTTTGAAGGGTCGTATTTAGAGCTTGCCCAATTAACGCCCACTTCATAATAAGTAGGGTACCATGCTCCGGTATAATCGCCAAAGGATATTTTAGGATTTATTTTTTTCACTTCCTTTCTCGCTTCGGCAATATAATTATATATTACTGATACGCGCCATTCAAGCCATTGTTTGTAATATTTCCCCTCGATTTTAACTACGTTTCCTTTAGCGTCCTTTGACCAGGCAAAAATATCCTCCGGAAAATTTTCAACTTTATCGGAAATGTATTTTTCAAACAGCTGTTTAGAAAGCTCGCTAAAATCCGCTTCAATGCCGTCGTAACGAACGCGGTCAAGTATAAGACCGTCTAACTGCGGATAATTTGTAACCAATTCTTTAAGTATGGCAATTTCATAATCCTGAATTTCTTTATTGGCCGGGTTAAGCATGGCGGAATATTTATGTTTCTGCTTTGTGATAGGAACAAAACCAGAATCGGTATAATTAACCGATTGCCAGTCCGATTTATCCTTATAGACTAATCCTCTATCAATATAATTATGGCCGCCGGAGAATGTGTTCAGCGAAGCGTGAATTTTTAAATCCCTTTTATGCGATTCATTTATAAATACGTTAAGAAAATCTAAAGAATCAGGTCTTGTAAAACCATGCCATTCTTTCATCTGCGGAGCAATTTTACTCGGGTACAAAACTTCGCCTGTGATTGGTTTTACGTCTATAACAACATCGGTAAAGCCGGCCTGTTTAACTTTATCAAGGTAGTAGCAAATTGAGTCGGAGCTGCTCAACCGCCTGAAATTAGCCGTCGCGTCGAACCAGATCAACTTCGGTTTTGACGAAGCCGAAAGAGTTGCAAAAAAGCCCAATAGACAAAAGGCAAAAAGTAATTTTTTCATTTGACCAAACTCCATTTTTTCAGAGAAATAGTTTATTAGAAATTATTCAGCGCTACTCTTATATCAGTTTTTAAAGCTTGTTTAACCCTGCTATTGCTGCAAAAGCAGCTCGTCCCATTTTTCGGCAGCTTCGTCAATCGCTTCGCGTATTGTTATTTTACCAAGACATGCGGCCTGAATCGCTTCGTTAAAAACATTCTGTAATTTTTCAATTTGCGGATGCCCTAAATGTTTAAGTATACGGTCTGCGTAAGGGAGCTCAATTGCTCCAATAACTCTTGCCTTGGCTTCGGGAGTTCCGTCGTTAGCTACAAAATAAATGTCCCTCAATGCTTCCTTAGACGAAGGATACACAGTATTCAGTTTGCAAAACTCAACCTGGTTTTGCGCATTAGCCACGTACATCAAAAACGCCGCCGCTTCTTTTTTGTATCTGCTTCCCGCGGTAATTGCAAGAGAAGAAAGCGTAAGCGCATGTTTGCCTGTCTTGCCTACTATAGCCAGAGAAACGTCGGTGTTTTTATAAATTTCCGGCGCGTTTGTTTTTATTTCTTTTATTGCAGAGGACTTTGCAAGCAGCATGGCTACCTGTCCATCCTGATAAGCTTCTATGTTGGAGACGGCAGATTTTGAAGGCGGTTCTAATTGAATATAATTACCCCTGTATAAGTTCACCCACTGAGATATAAGCTCTATCCCTTCGGCGGAATTAAACGCGGCTTTGGTCATATCATTATCCGTCATTTCAATTCCTTCGGATTCTAACATAAGGGGTAGATAGCTGTCATCTCCATTATTTCTAAAAATGACATACTTCCCGGTTTTGTTTTTATAGTCTTTTGAGAATTTTATTAATTCTCTGTAAGTTTTAGGAATATCTTTAACGCCAAACCCGGCGTTTTCTAAAAGCTCCTTATTATAAAGCAGGACATAAGTATTTAAATACCATGGAAGCGCTATTACTTTACCGCCATATGAGCAGTTTTGTAAAGTGTTAGGCAAAAAGAAATTCAGCGAGTCATAAGTAATCAGCTTGGACAAATCGCAAAGGGCGTTTATTTTACCGTATTTAGCTAAAACGTCAGCAGGCAGGTTAACTGCATCCGGCTGATTGCCGGCTGTTATTGCAGCCGATAGTTTTTGCGCAACATCGTTGTAAGGCACGCTGATCCATCTAATTTTTATATTTGGGTTCTGCGACTCATATTTTTTTATTAGCGTTTTTATAAAATTATCAGAAGCGGGGCTAACCTGAAGCGTCCAAAATTCCAAAGTTACAGTTTCCGGCTTTTTTGCGCATCCCAAACATAGTATTATCGAAGCGCAAAATAAAATCAACAGTTTCTTTAATTTTTTCATACTATAGTTATAAAATTATTATATTGAAATATAACTATAAGGAGGTATAAATACATTTACTTTTTAGATTAATATTTCGTTAGTTTGTTTGAACTTAACGCTAAGCTAAGTTGTTTTTAAATTAACAAACGTTGGTGGAAATATGATAACGGTGACAAGAACTTTTACGTTGGAAGATGCGCGTAAGACTCTTCCTTTAGTCATTCAGATTGTACACGATATTTTATCAACAGGAAACGAATTGAAATATTATGCTGAAAATAATACCGGTACAGCGTTAGAAGACCGAAGAGTTGATGAGCTTATCTCCAGATTCAAGAGCTATATGCAGGAGTTAGAAGAAATAGGCTGCTATTACAAAGATTCTGATTTTAGCAGCGGATTGGTTGATTTTCCGGCGACTATAGACGGTAAAGAAGTATTTATTTGCTGGAAATATGGCGACAGCGATATTATTCACTATCACGACATTGACGTCGGCTACGCCGGCAGAAAGCTGATTCCAAATCAGTATTATCTAAATAACTGAAAATTTCCAAGCCGCCCCGATTAATCGGGACGGCTTTTTTTAAAGGGAAAATGAGTTGAGACCTTCCTCAAAAGATTACAAAAGCTACTGCTTCTAAACATTCCATGCATTTTGGGCAGATTTTGGGATAAACATACAACTATCGTTCATATGATAGTCCCCAATATTAGATAGTTGAAAATCGGCAATGGCTATATTTATTGGATATAGTATAACAAATCGGGCAATTTAACTTTTATGCCGGAGTTGCCTCCGTCAAGGTCGCTCATCTGATCGCCGACATTAATTACAATGTTATAACCTTTTTGAACTAATTCTTTTCGTTTCTGGGTTTTGAATTCAAGAGCTGAGATGTGGTTTTCTTTTTCGCTTCTGGTTATTAGCGTGTCTATTCTGGAAAAACCAACGGCGGTTAAATTTTTATATGTGGCGTCATAGAACTTATATCCCCTTCCGGTAATAAAGACTACCTTTATTCCTTTCTCAACTATTTTGTCGTAAAGCGTTTTTGTTTGCGGAATAGCTTTCGCTTTGGCGGAAAGCATCCAGTCGTTCCAGGCTGTAACGTAGAAACCATAGCCGATGCTTTTTATGTGGTCGTAGTTGGAAAGAACGGTTTCGTCAATATCAAACACGGCTGTTGCGTTTGGCGTAGGTTTAAGGGATTCTAATTCATTTATAGCCTTATTTACAACTTCGGTTATTTCTTTATCATAGCGGCCCTCTTCGTAATATTTCTGCACTTCCTTTTTTGCAGAATCTAAATTAGCCGGGTTATAACTACAGTTGAATGCAGATAAAGAAACCAACAAAAGAAATGAGAAATAAACAGTAGCTGCTTTTTTCATAATAATATATGATAGTTGTAAAATTTACTTTATATATAACAAAAAGTTTGTAAAAATGTCAAATTAAATATTACGCTAAAGAATTTTGTGCATATTGCCGATAATAAGATATTAAATAGCGTATTGGCAATTATGAATTGCCAGGTCAAAATCTAAATATTCTTTCTCGTATTACACTTACTCAAAATTCCTTTGCTCCCTGGAAATTCAAAGCCATGCTGCGCTTAAAATAAAAGTAAAAAAAAGGAATTTTACGATGAAGATCAAAAGCTACAAAAACTGGTTAATTTCCACAAAAATCATTTCTCTTATAGTCCTATCCTTTTTATCGTTTTTATTAATATTTGCATTATACATTTTGCCTCTATTGGAAAACAAGGCTTACGAGGACAAAAAAGAAATGCTTAGGGCTGTAGTAGAAACGGCGCATAGTATTATGAAGTCTTACAACGAGCAGGTCTCCGCAGGGAAGATAACTCTTGTCCAGGCAAAAAAAGCCGCGTCAGACGAAATTAATAAATTGCGATTTTCGGGTAAAGAGTACTTTTTTGCTTATGATTATAACGGAATAACGCAAGTGTTGGGCTCAGACATTTCTAAAGTCGGTACGGACAGATCGAACATAGAAGATAAAAAAGGGGTCAAGCTAGTTCAGGAAATGATTAAAGTATGTAAAGCAAGCGGAGAAGGATATGTCACATATCATTATCCAAAACTTGGGCAGCAGGAAGCGCTTCCTAAATTATCGTATGTAAAATACTTTGAGCCATGGGGCTGGCTAATTGGCACAGGAGTTTATGTAGACGATTTGGACGCAGAAATGGCGGCGTTCAAAACTAAAGCGTATACGCCTGTATTAATAATAATATTAATCGCTTTTATAATATCATACTTAGTATCAAAAATAATTACCAAGCCAATTAAACAAATGGTAGGCGTAGCTAAAGAAATAGCCGACGGCAATTTTGACGTATCCATAGATATAGAGCAGGATGACGAAGTGGGCGTTCTTGCAAACGCTTTTAGCGAGCTTACAGGTTCTATAAAAAGCATGGATACAGAGGTTAATTCATTAGTCGGTTCTACAATTCAGGGGCGGCTAACCGTGCGGGGGAACGCCGGGAAGTATAAAGGCGGATTTAAGAAAATTATAGAAGGCGTTAATAAAATGCTCGATTCCGTAGTCAACCCGTTGGACGTAGCGGCCAATTATGTAAACAGAATAAGCAAAGGCGACATTCCAAAAAAAATTACAGACAGTTATAATGGCGAATTTAACCAGATAAAAAATAGCCTTAACACATGTATCGACGCTATTAATTCCTTAATTAACGATGCGAACATGCTCTCAAAAGCCGCCATAGAAGGAAAACTCTCAGTAAGAGCCGACGTAGAAAAACATGAAGGCGATTTTAGAAAAATTGTTGAAGGCGTAAACGAAACTCTTGACGCAGTTATTGGGCCTTTAAACGTCGCCGCTGAATACGTAGACCGTATCAGCAAGGGAGATATTCCACAGCATATTTCAGATAATTATAACGGCGATTTTAATGAAATAAAAATTAATCTAAACACATGTATCGACGCGGTTAACAACCTTATTACTGACACTAAAGAGCTTTCAAATGCCGCAATTGAAGGAAAATTATCAGTACGAGCCGACGCTGCAAAACATAACGGCGATTTTAGAAAAATTGTAAAAGGCGTAAACGATACTCTCGACGCTGTAATTGGCCCATTAAACGTTGCAGCTGAATATGTAGACCGTATTAGCAAGGGGGATATCCCTCAGCCAATTAGAGAAAGCTATAACGGCGATTTTAACGAAATAAAAAATAATCTTAATCTGCTGATTGACGCGATGACGGGCATTACGCATATTGCCACTGAAATATCAAAAGGCAATCTTGAGAACAAGATAGCGCTCCGCTCAGAAAACGACGCGTTGATGGCCGGTTTGAATAATATGACTAAATCTCTAAAAGAAGTTATAGCAGATATTTATAGTTTATCGGAAGCCGCAGTTAACGGCGAGTTAAGCCGTAGAGTTGATATAACAAAACATCAGGGAGATTTTAAGAAAATAATAAGCGGCGTTAACGATACGCTTGACGCTGTTGTTATCCCTTTGAATGTGGCCGCTTCATATATGAATAATTTAAGCAAAGGAATAACCCCTGATTTATTAGAAGAGAATTATAAAGGCGATTTTAACGATATCAAAAACAGTATAAACGAATTAATAAAAACTGTAAAAATGATATTTACTGGCATCAGGCGCATAGGCGAAAGCGTTCGTGAAGGAAACCTGCAAGACCGCGGCAGAGCCGAAATGGTCGTTGGGGACTGGAGAAGACTTATTGAAGATATAAATTCGATAATTGACGTTCAGGTTGGGCAGATTCAGTTTATGGGGAGGAACATCCGCGATATTTCCAAAGGGAATATCCCGGAGAAAATTACAGATGAATTTAAAGGCGATTATAACGAAATAAAAAATAATCTGAATATTTGTTTTGCATCTATAGACGCTTTGATTGTTGATATGAATATGCTTTCGGCTTCGGCGCTTGATGGCAATTTAAGTAAACGAGCCGACGCATCCAAACATCAGGGAGATTTCCGTAAGATAGTAGAAGGCGTAAACGCGACGTTAGATACTATCTTAGTCCCAATACGCGAAGGAGTCGCCGCTTTAGGAGAAATGGCGACTGGAGATATGACTGTTAGAATTACGAGCGAGCACAAAGGAGATCATCAGTTAATTAAAAACAGCATTAACGGAGTGACGGATTCCTTAAGCAAGGCTCTGGGAGACGTTAGCGACGCTATAGCGGCTGTTGCAAGCGCAAGCAACCAAATATCCTCAAGCGCTGAAGAAATGGCCGCAGGGACGCATGAACAAACGCTACAGACCACAGAGGTGGCCGGCGGAGTAGAGGAAATGACGCGCACTATATTAGAGAATACTAAAAATGCCGCTTATGCTTCGGATACCGCAAAAGAGGCGGGTAAAAAAGCAGGCGACGGAGGCAAGGTGGTTTCTGAAACTATTGAAGGAATGGAAAGAATTGCCAGCGTAGTAAAAAAATCCGCTGAAACTGTTCAGGAACTTGGAAAGAGCAGCGATCAGATTGGAGAAATTGTTCAGGTAATTGACGATATTGCAGACCAGACTAATTTACTGGCTCTTAACGCGGCAATTGAAGCCGCTCGCGCAGGAGAGCAGGGACGCGGTTTTGCAGTGGTTGCCGACGAGGTGCGGAAACTGGCCGAAAGAACTACTAAGGCTACTAAAGAAATTGCCGGTATGATTAAACAAATTCAGGGCGATACGCATGAAGCGGTAATTTCTATGGAAGAAGGCACAAGAGAGGTTGAAGTTGGCAAGAAAAAAGCCGATCTTGCCGGAGTTTCATTAAAAGAAATTATGGAAGTGGCAAATAAAGTGGTGGATATTGTAACTCAGGTGGCGGCTGCAAGCGAGCAGCAGTCCTCTGCGGCTGAACAGATTAGCAAAAATATTGACGCCATAAGCAGCGTTACGCAGGAAAGCGCTACGGGAACTCAGCAGATTGCAAAAGCTACTGAAGACCTTAGCCGTTTGACGCTTAATCTTGAAAGTCTTATTGGCCATTTCAAAATAAATAAACAATTGGCTGTGGCTAATAGATAATTAATAAGAGACATTCAGGAAAAAAAGCATGGGAAAATATAATTATCTTATAATAAATAAACCTTACGACGTGCTTTCGCAGTTTACGGATAAATTTGGCAGAAAGACTTTGAATAAATTTTATAAATTTCCGCCTTCGGTCTACCCCGTAGGACGTTTAGACATGGACAGCGAAGGATTGCTTTTTTTATCGGATGATAAAAGATTGACAAAGGCTCTGTTAGAGCCTGTTTATGGGCATGAGCGGGAATATCTGGTTCAGGTGGAAGGCGTTCCGTCTGAGGAGGAGCTGGAAGAGCTTAGAAATGGAGTAATAATAGAAGGCAGGATGACGCTTCCTGCCAAAGCTCGTTTGATGGGCGATCTGGAAATTCCGCCGAGAAAACCTCCAATCCGCGAAAGGAAGAATATTCCCACTACATGGGTTTCCATCACGCTTACTGAAGGCAAATACAGACAGGTGCGTAAGATGACCGCTAAAATTGGGCATCCAACATTAAGGCTTATCCGAACGCGTATAGAAAATATATTGCTCGGCGATTTGAAAATTGGCGAAACCCGATTGTTAACCGAAAACGAAATAAAAGAATTGTATAAAAAAGTCCTAAAAGTTTAATAATTTGCAGACTCGATTATAAATATATTTAGCGACGAATAAGTAATGCAAATTGATAAGAATATTAAAGTCTTAGTCTGCGATGACGACGAAACTTTATGCTATCTTTTGAAGGAACAACTTTTAGAAGAGGGATTTTTTGTTGACGCCGTGTATGACGGCAAGTACGCAATTGAAAATCTTCGTAAAAAAAATTACGACGTTTTGCTTCTGGATATGCAAATGAAAGAGGTTTCGGGGGAAGAAGTTTTGAAATTTGCAAAAGATTACGACCCCTCCTTAAGCGTGATAATAATGTCTGCGCTATCCGAAACGCGCACGGCCATAGAAATGATAAAGATGGGCGCATATGATTTTATCTCTAAGCCTTACGATTTTGAAGACCTGCTGCTAACTATTACCAGAGCAGTTGACCTGAAACGCTTAGTGGTAGAAAATAAAATTCTCAACAACAAAGTCACAAAAAAAATACCGACTAAAATTGTAGGCGAAAGTTCGGAGCTGCAAAGAACTTTAAATTTATCGCTTAAAGCCGCCGCGTCGGAATCAAATGTTTTAATTGAGGGAGAAACAGGAACCGGCAAAGAACTATTTGCCGAGTATATACATCGCCACTCTTTACGCAAAGACAAACCGTTTGTAATAATCAATTGCGCATCTCTGCCAGATCAGCTAATTGAAAGCGAACTATTCGGTTATGAAAAAGGAGCCTTTACTGACGCTAAAGCTACCAAACAGGGCTTAGTTGAAATTGCTGACGGAGGCGCTTTGTTCTTAGATGAAATTGGCGAAATGAGTTTATCGCTTCAGCCTAAACTGCTTCGGTTTCTTGAAAACGGAGAGTACAGAAGAATAGGCGGCGTAACTACGCTCAACTCAAATGTAAGAGTAATTGGCGCTACTAATAAAAATCTGCTTGAAGAGGCTGAGAAAAAGAATTTTAGACGCGACCTGCTTTTCAGGCTGAATATTATTACAATAAGAATCCCTTCATTAAGAGACAGACGCAGCGACGTGATAAGACTTGCAAATTACTTTTTGGAAGACAAGTCCCCAGTGCGTTCGCCAAAAAAATTGTCCGCTGAGGCGGAAAACGCATTGTTGGATTATTCTTTTCCGGGCAATGTGCGCGAGCTTGAACATGTGATAGAACGCGCTATAATTTTTGCAGAGGGGGATGTTATTGAACCTGACGATTTAAATCTTCCGTCTGTTTTTACAGACATACACAGCTCTTATCCAGAGCAGGAAAAAAATAATTATAGCGGATTAGTAAAAATGGCGGATGTTGAAAAAGAACATATTCTAAAAATGCTTATTAAAAACGACTGGAACAGAGAAAAAACGGCGACTGAATTAGACGTATGCCAAAAGACTCTTTATTCTAAAATTAAAAAATACAACTTGAAAAAAAATGATTGAACAGGAAAATCTGAATCTTCTAACCGAATTCCAAGAGGCTCTTTCATTATTAGCTAAAGAAAAATCCTTAACTATTTTGGTTGAAGGAATTCTTTCTAAAATAATGCATTACTCCTTAAGTAAAATTGGCGTAGTATTATTTATTGAAGAAGACAATATTGTAGATTTACAATATTCCGATTTGACTAATTCTATAAAAAACAAAGAAGAAATCGAATCCGAAATAAAAAAAGACTTTCTCTTTTTATTTAAATGGATTGAAACAAATAAAAAGCCTCTTATTGGCTCCGCCGATAAAAACAACATAGCGCAAAATATGACGCGCTATTTAAACTCTCCTAATTTATTAATTATCCCTGTCTTCTTTGACGAGCGGCTCTTTACTGTTTTAATTTTGGGGCGGCGCGATAAAAAATATAAAATATCTGAAATTAAAAATATTGAGCAACTGACGTTTTTGTTATCTTACGCTGTAAATAATATTAAGACAAAAGAGTTGAACGCGGTTCTTCAAACAGGCATGCTGCAATCGCAAAAATTAGAAACCATCGGCAAACTTGCCAGCGGCATGGCGCACGATTTTAGCAATATCCTTTCCAGTATTTTTGGAAGCCTAAATTTATTAAAAAAGAAAACGGCGCCAACTGAAGACGCTATGCGGCTTTTGGAAAATATTGAAAACTGTTCGGTAAGAGCAAAGGATTTAACAAAATCGCTGCTTACTTTTGGCAAACCAACTGTTAAGAAGCAGGAATCAGTTGGGATGAATAATCTTTTTGAAGAAATAAATAAAGTTATAAACCAGACGTTCCCTAAAGAAATTAATTTCATAAACTTAGTTAAGCCGGAGCTCTATACTGTGCTGGGGGTCTCGACAGAAATCTATCAGGCTTTGCTTAACCTTTGCGTTAACGCTAAGGAGGCTATGGACGGGAAAGGAGAGCTTACAGTTTTTGCCGACAATTTATTTATTGACGATATGAATAATTATCTGTACCCTTTCCTCAACAAAGGCGAATACGTTTATTTGAGCGTTAAAGATACCGGGACGGGAATAACTGAAGAAAATATCAGAAAAATATTTAATCCATATTTTTCTACAAAGAAAAAAGAAACAGGCTCTGGCTCGGGGCTTGGGTTGTATGTAACGTATGGAATTATAAAGGAACACAACGGTTTTATTAATGTAGAAAGCGAAGTTGGCAAAGGGACAAAGTTTAACGTCTATCTTCCCTCTTATGACCCAATGAAAAAAGAGACTCCAAAACCTACCGAAAAAATAATTATGATTGCCGACGATGAAATAATGCTGCGAGACCTTTTGGCAGAATTACTAGAGTCCGCCGGTTATTCAGTTATTAAAGTAATTTCGGGCAAGGAAGCTTTGAAGGTCCTTACTGAAGAAATAAAAATAGACTTGCTGATAATCGACTATAACATGCCGGAAATGAATGGACTTGAATGCATCAAACGATTGCATGAACTGAATTTAAACTTCCCGGTAATTTTATCTACCGGCAGTCTGACGCTTAATAATAAGTACGAAGATGAGATCAAAGGAATTCATAAGATCGTATATAAACCGTATGAATTTGAACAAATGCTCGCTGCAATTCAGGAATTACTTTGACGGCGCTTTGCTCTCTTCGTCGGACTGATCTAAGCTTATCATTTTAATATTTTTTGTATAATCAGAAAAAACGGGCTTCCGTATAGTGTTAAGCTGTTCAAGAACGTTGTTAATTTCTTTAATTGCAGTTTCAAAATATTCTAACCTTTTTGAAATAGCCTCTCTGGAAATATCTTCCTTCGCCAATTCCCTTCTGATTGCTACAAGCGAAAGGTTCATAAGAGTAAGCGGCTGCTTAATTTTATGATTTGCCGTTACTACAGTAGCCGTAAAGGTATTGACCGCTTCTGAATCCAATAATATTTTATGAGACTCGCGCAGTTTAAGAGCTGAATTTACGCGGGCTAAAAGCTCAACTCTGTTTACTGGTTTTTTGATGTAATCAAAAGCTCCTGCAAGCAAACCTTCTCTTAAGTCTTCAGCGTCCGACTTTGCAGAAACAAGAATAATTGGAATGTCTTTTGAGTCCGGGTTATGAGTAAGAGTTTTACAGACTTCTATGCCGCTTAAACCGGGCATAACAATATCTAAAAGAATCAGGTCGGGTTCCTCTGAAAGAGCTTTTTGAATTCCGGTTTCGCCGTCGTAAGCCGTTATTACTTCATAATTTTCATGCTCCAGGCGGTCTTGGAGCAAAAACACATTTTCCGGGATGTCGTCAATAATTAAAATTTTGTTCATAGTTTATTATCTTTTGAATTTGAAATCGTTTTTTGAATTTTGAATGCAAGCGCGCTTGAGCTTACAGGCTTAGTGATATAGTCGTCAAATCCCTGATTAAGGATAACCTGTTTATCTCCAAGCATAGCCTTTGCAGTAACTGCGTAAACGGGGATATTCGCCCATTTGCTGTTCGCCTTTATTTTTTTTATCGTCTGAAAGCCGTCCATAACCGGCATCATAATATCAAGCAGTATCAAATCGGGCGTTCTGTTATTTAATACGTTCAGGCACTCAATGCCGTTATTTGCAAGTATAGTTTTGCAGTTGCACTCATTAACTATTTCGCTAATAGTATAAAGCGTGTCGGGGTCGTCATCGACAATTAAAACTTCGCCAAGAAAATTTGAAGAGCGCTCCTCGTCTTCGTCATCTATATAAGCGTTATCCGAATGATGGTCTTCTTTTAGTTCTGGTATTTCAAGCTCTTCAATTATTCTGATTCTGTTCCTGATAGTTTTTAAGACGTCCAAAGGATGATACTTATATTTAACTGCAATATCCGCGCATGATTGCACGAGCTTTTCTTTCTGCTCATCGGAAGCAATACCGTCTAAATAAATAATTACAGGGATGTTTTTTATTCCAAGATACGATTGAATAAACGCCGATAAGACAAGTCCGTCCGTATCGTCAAACAGCAAATTTGTAAGAATAAAATCCGGGTTAATCTCTTTTATTTTTTCAACGGAAAAATCTCGCGAGGCTATATTAGAAAAACTAATCCCTTTTTTATTTATTGCCGCCGTAAGGTCGTTGTAATAAGAAACTGAATCTTCAAATATCAGAACCCGTTCAATTTTTTTATTTAAAATTATTTCAAGCCGTCCCAAAGAGGATGCAAAATTATGGCGGGTTAACGGATGAATGATAAAATCAAAAACGTTAAAGCCATAACCAATATTTTTAACCGGATCGATTGCCGTAATAAGCAGCGGAATATTTTTAGTAGAGGAGTTTGTTTTCAGACTGTAAAGCGTATCAAAGAAATTTATATTTGGCAAAAGGGGATTTAACGTAATCATAGACGGGGTTAAGGCTTCGGATTTCTCTATGCCCGCTTTGCTATTGTCTTCAAACTCTACGTCAAACCCTTTTGAATTAAAATACTGTTCAAATATTGACTGTATATCAAAATCGCTTTCAAGAGAGACGACAAGATTAGGATTTGTTTTTGTAAAAGTAGTCTGCTCAGGCGCTCTTTCCGGCTTATTGGCCGGAGCGGCTATTTCAACTAATGGAATGCTGAAACTAAAAGTTGAACCGCGGCCTATACGGCTGTTTACTATAATATCGCCTTTTAGCAAGACGGCAATTTTCTTGCATATTGTAAGTCCAAGTCCTGTCCCTGAATACTTACGTGTAGAAGTACCGTCAACCTGTCTGAATTCGTCAAAAATAATTTTCTGATCTTCAACCGAAATCCCAATACCGGAATCTATTATATTAAATAAAAGTTGTCGCTCTTCAGTAACGGAGACCTCAAGCGTTACCGAGCCTTTATCAGTAAATTTAATGGCGTTGCTCAACAGGTTTGTAAGCACCTGTAAAATTTTTGCCCGGTCAGTTTTTATATAAATAGCGGTGTCGCAATTGCGTTGCATTCTAAATAGGAGGTTCTTGTTTACAGCCAAAAGATTAATCGACTCGCGAATTTCGCTGATAATATCTTCAAGCTGAACGACTTCGTCGATTATCTCCATTTTACCAGATTCAACTTTTGATAAATCAAGAATATCGTTAATCAGTTTCATTAGGCGCTGACTGTTTCTTAATACTACAGAAATGCGGTCTTTTGATTTACCAATTATATTTTTGTCGTCTAAAGCCAGTTCCGTAAGTCCTATTATCGAGTTTAGCGGCGTTCTAAGTTCGTGAGACATGCTTGCAAGAAATTGCGATTTGAGTTTAGTAACCTCTTCCGCTTTTATTTTTTGGATCTCAAGTTCTTCGGCTTTTTCCTGCAGGTTATTGTGCAATTCAAGCAAGGCGGCGTTTTGTTCTTTAACCTGAAGATTTTGTTTCTGATAATCTTCGTTTAGTTTTTTTAGTTCAGTAACTAAGTTTTCTAATTGAACAAGCGCGGTTGCGTTAGTTAAGCCGATGGCCAACTGTTCCTTAATTTTGGCGATATAGTCGATAGCCGCGGCGCTTGCTTTTTTTACAGAGCCAAGTTCAAGTAATGCAATTACTTTGGAATTATAAATAATTGGGATAACTAAAAGATGCATGATATCGACGGCAAATGAACCAGAATTGATTTTCTGTGGCTTGTCTTCAAAATTAAGCTCTAAGGTTTCCTGCCGCTTCATCACTGGTTCAAACAGGTTGGCTTTATCTTTTGAGATGTATAAATCGTTTTGGAGTCCGTAAGAACTGGCGAGTATAATATCGTCGTTCTCTATATTATAAATGGCTCCAATGTTAAAGCCGCCGGTTTTAATTATTTTATTCAAAGCGTTTTCAGCAACCTGATGCAGCGTTGGATTCTGATTTATCAGCGCTATAAATTCAGAATACTCATTATTAATTTTGTTTTTCTTTTCAAGTTCGTCAAGCATAGTATTAAAAGCCGAAGCAAGGAGACCCAATTCGTCTTTAGAGCGAATATCAATTCTGTTATGAAAATTTCCCGTCTTAGTAATTTCAGTAGCTTCGTTCAGAGTCTCAATTTGTTTTCTGATGCGCTCGGTAAAAATAAGGGTCAGTATTAACGAAAGAGCGATGCCGGCAAATCCTAAAACTGATAAAATATATTTTAGATTGCTTCTTAACTCAACAGATTCGTTTAATCTTGAAAAGACTAAGAAGTTAATATTTGCAGGTATAAAATTAGACTTAGGGCGATATATTGTAGCGTAGAGATCGGCCGTTTCGCTTGTTTTTGTGAATATGTCAAAATTATTTTTTTTTGATAATTCTTTAGACGCTTCCGTTAAAAAGAAAGCAAGATTCTGATTAGTGGATTCGTTAGAAGTAATAATTGTTTTGTTATCAAGCGCAACGGCTATATCGTTATTCAAACGGGTATAAAATGAATTCAGATAATCGGTATTAATCAATCTGCCGTAAAAAACGCTAACTCCATTGCCGAGCACGAATTTTTTTATTATAACAAACGGGTTGTTGCGGATAAAATCAGCCAGATGGATTTTTTCGCCCGATAAGTTTATGCTATGCGAGAAATAACCGTCTGAAGAAGAAATAATAGAATCAGGAGAAAGTTTAAAAATAAAATCTATATTAGAAACGACAAACTGGTTTTTATTAAAATCAAAATCTTTGTTTTTTTGGTAGACGAGAAAAAATTCGCGGTCGATATCCTGAAAAGAAGACTCAAGCTGGTACACAAAAGAATTAGCTGAATTTAGCAGATGCTTTGACTGCTGCGACGTAATGATATTGTTGAGTATAGAGTAAAAAGCAAACCCCGAACTGCCTAAGATCAGGAGGACGATAATAAAATTAATGAATAATAAACGAAAACTTATCTTCATTTTAAGCGTCTTTTTGCAAAACTTTCCTGATCGTAATTAATAATTCGTCAAAGTCGTAAGGCTTGCTGATAAAATCGCTGGCTCCCATTTTAGCCGATTCAATAGCTCCCTTAACGTCGGCATAAGCGGTAAGCACAATAACTTTAGCGGAAATATCTTTCTCCCGCAGTTCGCGCAGAACGTCAAACCCGTCTTTTACAGGCATTTTAAGATCGAGTAAAATAAGGTCAATAGGCGTTTGGGAAAGCAGTCCTAAGGCTTCGTCGGCGCTATTAACAGAAAAGCAGCTATAACCAACTTCGGTAAGCTCTTCTGAGAGAACTACGCATAAATTTACATCATCGTCAACTATTAAAATTTTTTCCATGCTCCACCTAATTTCCGTCTGTTGTTTGATCAAATCGGTAGTATTTAATTTTATCTCTGTAAGAGTTTATTTCGTTATTTATCGCTTTGCCCTTAACCGGATTTGCAAATCTTTCTTTTAGAGTTGGCAATATATCTGTTTTAATTAAAATCACAAGCTCTTTCTTGACAGTTGAAACTTCGTCGCTTCCTGTTAAATAGCGAATTCCAAACACCCACCAGGGGAGGTCGCGTAAGAACGGAATACCGTTGCGCGTTTTTGTTTCTTCGGTAGAATATAATCCGCCGATTATGGTTTCTTCGCCATTAAGCATTAACACCTGAGTAGAGGCGCTTGTTTTCTTAACTTCCGTAACGCTGGTTGAAGGAGTAGCCGAGCTTCTTTCCACGTCTAACTTTAATAGAACATAATCAAGGCTGTCTTCTCTTAGCACAAATGGAGTAACTTTTATTATTGCTCCGGTAGAAAAGAAAGCGTCTGTAACGTTGCCGGCAAAATCTTTTTGCTTAATAGAAAAATCGGAGCCGATCTGAATTTTGCCTTCTTTTTGATCTCGCACAGTGATGTTTGGGCTGGCGATTAATTCGCCTAAACTTTCGGTTTCAAACAGTCTGAATAATGCAGTAGCCTGACCAAAAAGCCCGCCGAAATTTAACTTAGAACTTGTAACGTTTAGGCTGAAGTTAGGCGAAGCAGTAGTAGTAGATGAAGTTGAACTGCCCGAACTGCTTGAGCTTGACGAACTGCTTGTAGCGTCGGCCGTTGTAGTTGTGGCTGTTCCCCCAGTACTAACATTTTGTCCGGAAAGTAAAAACTGCCAGTTAATTCCTCTGTTTTTAAGTTCGGTCGTATTCATTTCAAAGAAGACGGCTGAAATTTTTACTTCGCGCGAATTTACCGAAGCGTAATTAGTTTTATCTTTTGGCTGTTCCGGCGTTAAATCGGTCTTCTTTTTTATTACTATTACTTCTTCTTTTTCTTCATAAATAAGATTAGCGTATTGAACAATAACAACAAGCGCTTTATCATATGTCATATTTTTAAGTTCAATTCCAATAGGCTCTTTTCTATCTACTAAGGATAGAATTTTTTTACCAGTCGTTTTTTCGCTGACCTTGCTTAGCAGCTGAACCGCTTCGTTAAAAGGAAGATCAGCTGAAAGAGTAACTAACTCCTCTGGGTTAATATAGCCCTTAAACGCTTTTTCAAGATATTTTTGAGGCAAAGCAGACGGCGCTAATAAAAGAAATATTATAAATACAGAGATTAATTGTTTCATTTTTTTACCTCTCGGTTTTTCCCGGGTTTTTCTTCTTTTTGCAGTTGCAATTCGTTCCTTTCAATTATGCCTCCTTTATTAAGGATAAAGGTAACTTTGTTATTCTCATAATCAATTTTTGTAAGATAACCGAGATAGACTTCCTGTCCTTCATACAACAAGAAAGTGTTTCCTGAACCATCGGCTACAAAAGCTCCCTCTGGTATAAGCGCAAGTAATTTAGCGCCCTGAACGTCAAGCAATCCGTCAGTGTTTGGCGGTATTTCGTTTCTGATTAACGGATAGAAGAAATTATATATATTTTTATAGTCGAATTTATTTTCGACCATTCTTGACGAAGCGAACCTGTCGTTTTTAGCAAAATAAACCGCCGCGCTGAAAGTAAAATTAACTAAATATTCAGGTTTCCCGTTAGTCCCTGTAGCGACCATATTGTTAATTGTTATTGCGCGAATTTTCTTTAATTCTTTGCTTTGCTCAATATCAGTTACAAGGCGGTAAAGATCGTTAAAATCGGCCTGCCCGTAAATTTTATAATTATAATAAAAGAACTCCTTGTCTTCCTTTCTGTCTACATACTCTACGTTTATTTTTGTTCTGGAAGAAAAACCGGATGTGGCTCTATTTATAAAATCAAAAAATTTAATTGAAGATAATTGATATGGGATGTTGAACTTTCTTGCGGCAAGGATTGAGTCCAATACGGAAGCTTTTGCTTCAAGAAAGTTTTTCTGTTTTACTAAATCTTCGGTTGGAGTTACTTCTTTTTGTAATTTCGCAAGCTCAGCTTGTTTCTTTTTGATATCGTTACGCTGAATGATAAAAATATAACCAAAGCCTAATATTACAATAATAATAAGCAGAGCTAAAATGCCGAGAGTATTTTTTATCTTTCGGTTCATTTTTTGCCCTCTGGTTTCAGCGGAATTTTGAACGAAAGATTAAAACGATAAGCTCCTTTATCTCTTAGTTCTTCATAGAGAACCCCTTTCAAAAGAGAGTTGTCGTAGTAATAAGCTAAATCCGGCAGCATGCGGTTAGTCATCGCAAAGCCTGTCATAACAATATCGGGATTATTATCTTCGGCGGTAATATTAGTGATCCAAAGGCTTTTGCGCGCGCCAAAGAAGTCGGAAGTTTTTTCTATTAAATGCCCCCATACTTCGGCTCCTTTAGAAACAGTGTCTAATATGGTTTGCGTCTGGGCAAAATTATCTATCCTGTTCTGAAAATAATTAATCTGATTTATAACTTCCTGATTTTCCCGTTTTTGTTCGGTCAGCTTAGCAATTTCAGTTTTTAATTCCTGCGTCTTCTTATAATTTACAAGAATCATGCTTGTGATAAAATAAGTCGCCGCAAACAGAAAGATAAGCACTAAATAAGCGTGCCAGCCGAATTGAAAGAACTTTTGATCTTCAATTACATAGCGCGGCAGCAGGTTAATTCCGGTAAATTCTTTATTTAATTCTTCGTAATATTCATAAGCTATAGCAATTGGAACGGCATAAGAAGAAATTTTCTTTTGAGCTTCTTCGTCTAAGGCGGAAACGTCCAAATCGTTAAATTCAAGGCGGGAAACATTTGCTTCGGGGAATGTGCCGTAAAAGGATAAAATCAGATTTTCAGAATCGTCTTCGCCGCAAACCACAATGTTATCTAAGTGAGGAATGCCTCCGTTCTCCATTTCAAGAAGTATTTTGGAAAAATACACGTCGTACGTATGCAGGTTAGTTGTTCCAATATCTAACGTGGCGCCAATATGTTTAATTTTCCTTCCGCTAAGAAAAATTAATTTACTATACTCTTTACCGATGTAGACGATTAAAGAATTATCGTCCGGGAAGAATTTTTTTCGTTTGGCTACAAAATACGCAAGAGAAATTTCAGCGTTTTTAACTGTCGGAATAGAATAGTGTCTTTTGCCATTATACATGGCTAATGAGTTAATTAGCTGAAGGCAGCTGATTTCTCCGTTAGTAAAAACAGAAAGAATAGATTTATCCGCTAACTCGACAAAGCCGAGGTTGTTTCTGTCAATAACTACATTTTTAGTTTTTTGAATATCTTCAATAATCGAACTGGCAATTTTGCTCGGCTGATTATCTTTTGGCGGTTCGCTAATATGGAAATAAACTGTAGGTTCTGTTACGGCGGGAATAAAAAGGCACTTGCTCAAGTTCAGGCTGCTAAGGCTTGAACTTACGACGCTCATGTTAGAGACTCCGGGCGTAATTATTGGTTTACCGTCTTTTTCGTTATCGAAGGAGATATTTGCTCCTCCGGCATCGTCAAAACTTAAGTTTGTTGATCCGTCAAAGTTGGAAGTATCCGGCTGGACAAAGTCCATGGATAAAGATTTAAGGATTTTTACCTTATCTTTTTCTTTGGTAATAGCCGCTATTTTAGTGTCGGCTCCTTCGCAATATAGACAGATTAGCGGTTTCATTTAGATTGCTGACAAAATTTGTTGCATTCTTGTTTTATTATTAGCGTAAGCCATAGCGTTATCTAAGGATATTTTTTTCTGTAAATATAATCTCTTCAAATCCTGTTCCATAGTTACCATGCCGTTTGGACCGCCCTGATTTATCATCATATAAATTTCGCTGGTGTTATTATTTTTAATCGCCGCTTTTACGTTTGGATTAACTATCAATACTTCTTTTGCAAGAGCCCGTTTGCCGTCTAAGCTTGGGACTAACTTTTGCGATACGATTGAGATCAATACGTCTGCAAGTCTGTTTCTTACTCTCTCCTGCTCGTTTGGGTGCACTTCGGCAATAATTCTATCTATGGATTCAACAGCCGACGAAGTATGGAGAGTAGAAAAAACCTTATGACCTGTATCGGTAATTTCTAATGCGGCCAAAATAGTATCCGGGTCTCTCATCTCGCCTATTACAATAATATCAGGATCTTGTCTTAAAGCCTGGATAACGCCGTCTTTAAAAGATAAAACATCGCGTCCTACTTCCCTATGGCGGATAATACACTGCCCAGATTTATGAACAAACTCGATAGGCGCGGAAATTATTACAATGTGAGCGTTATCGGTCTTATTATGGTAGTCAATAACAGAATCAAGCGTGGCCGATTTACCGGAGCCTGTTATGCCCGTTACAAGAGACAACCCAAATTTAATGTACTGGTGACTAAGCGAGCGTATTGCATTCTGATGAAAGTCGAGCGATTCAATCGGTCTGATTGTAGAATTAATTGCTCTCATATTCAGAGCGAGAAGGTCTAAATCGAAATATGCGTCCGCTCTAAAACGGATTTCCTTATTAGTTCGCGCATAAAGAAAGGTATAGCTAAAATCAAGATTCCTGGCCTCAAGCAAAGCTTTCCGCTGGTTTTCGTTGAGCAGATTAACTATAAGACAAGCTGTTTCGTCTCCACTTAATTTGGGGATTTCCATGACCCGTTCTTTTTTGCCATATACTCTCATCCAGACGTAATTTTCCGTTCCATGCCCGCCAAACTCTATATCAGAAGCTTCGCGTTCAATCATATCGGTAAGAATTTTATTAATTACGTCAAGCAAAAACAGCTTGTTTTCGTTGCTAAATTCGTTAAAATGGTCAATTATGTAGCGAACTCTTTCAGGGCCAAAAACAGCTTTCGGAATTCTATCAATAAACGGATCCAGTATGTGCTTTACTTCAAAAGTCATATTACTCCCATTTTAGCAAGAATCAGATATATACAATCCTGTAAATTCTATTATCGTAAAAAAATATTTAAACTTTATAGGCAAACAGCGTTTGAAAGAAAAATATTTAAATTAATCTTCGGATGTGCCGGCTATAACCTCTTCTATGGAAGTAATTCCTAATTTAACTTTTTCCAAACCGGAGTCTCGCAAATTGAGACTGCCGTCCAATTTTGCCTGAAGTCTAATCTTTTCTTCATCAACTTCAATGCCGGAACGAACTATGATTTGTCTTAACTCTTTTGTGAAGTATAAAGCTTCGTGGATAGCAATTCTTCCTTTGTATCCGGTGTTGCCGCATCTTTCGCAGCCTTTGGCTTCGTAGACGGTATATTTGCTCCACTCTTCTATATCGAGACCAGCGGCTTTCATAAGAGTTTCGTCAAAGTGGACAACCTTTTTCTTGCAAAACTCGCATAGTTTTCTGATTAACCTTTGGGCTACAATAATATTAATTGCATAAGCTATAAGGAATGGCTCGATGCCCATTTTATAAAGACGGGCAACTGCGCTTGGCGCGTCGTTAGTGTGAAGCGTAGAAAAAGTTAAGTGGCCTGTGTTTGCCAATTTAATTGCCACGTCGGCGGTTTCTTTATCTCTCATTTCGCCTACCAGAACGATATCCGGATCGTGACGAAGTATTGAGCGGATAGCCTGTTCAAAATTCATTTTATGGCCAATTTTAAGCTGACGCGCCCCTTCTATAACATACTCTACCGGGTCTTCTACCGTAAGCACGTTAACGGAAGGATCAATTACCTGGAAAAGCGCCGCGACCAAAGTTGTGCTTTTACCGCTTCCAGTCGGTCCGGTTAATATTACCATTCCCTGCGGTTGCGAAATTGCTTTCTGGAATGCAGATTTTGTATAACCGACTAATCCTAATTTGTCTAAATCTTTTATTACTTTTCTATCGTCTAAAATTCTTATTACTACGCTTTCAAACTTATTTTTAAGCTCGGTGCCAACCATTGGCAAAACCGATACTCTGAACCTGATTACAATACCGTCAATCTCCCTTTGAATAAAGCCGTCCTGAGCTCTTTCCCGTTCAAAACGATCCATCCCTTTTGAGCGGTCTTTTACTACCGCTACTATAGCTTCCGGAAGCGTGGATTCCTGCGAATGCCATACTTGCAAATTGCCGTCTATTCTAAAAAGTATATCCGTTTTACTGGCGGACTTAGGCACAAAATGGATATCGCTTGCGCCTTTTCTTACTCCTTCCAGCAAAGCGCCTTCAACTAAGTTAATAAGCGCGCTTTTGTTTATTTCGGCGTCAAGAGCCTGCTCGTCTAACGAAGCTTCGTCTGCTTTTATTTCTATTTCAGGCGAATTTACTTCCAGCATTTTAAGATATTCGTTTTCCGGCGGAAGGATAGTCTGAATTATTTTTTCATAATCTCTTTTGCGGATATAGACGACTTCGTATTTTTTTGCGTTCAATCCAAAGGCTATTTTGGGGATGCTTCTTTCAGTTGGGTCGATAGCCGCTATTATAAGTTTGTCTTTTATCCGTTCGTCAAACATATAAGGAATAACTTTATGAGCTAGTATTTCCGTTCTTAGCGTTCCGGCATTATTAACCATTTGCCTGATATTTTCAATTTTTTCCGCGCTAAAATCTTCAGGGCGGACGTCTAGTTCTCTAAAAGCATAAAGAATTGCAACTTCGCGAAATATTGTATCGTGGTCGTAATTGAAATCCTGAACGAGTATTTGCGCAAGGTTCCTTCTAATTTTACTCTGGTCGTTAGCCTTAGCATGCAACGCTTTTTCGAGCATTGGCGCGTCTATTATCCCTTTCTTAAATAAGAGATAACCTATTTTATCTGTCATTTCAAGATTTTCAATCATGCAATCATCTTCTCTACATTAGTTTGGTTGTATGTTGTTCCCGGAGTTTTAGGCCTTACGGTTGCAGTCTCTGCGGAAACTAAAGTTAAACCGATCATAACAATCATAATAAACATAGCAATAAAAACCTGAATCATTTCAATAAGATTTTTCATTTTAAAAACGGTATCGCTTTCGTAATAGTTTGCAAGCTGCAAAGCGGTATTTTTTATCGTCCCGGTTTCTTCTCCTGAATGGAATCTGGAAATCAGGGTATCTGTAAATAATCCAGTCGCTTCAAATGAATCGGTAAGTCCGGTTCCTTTTTTAAGCATAAGCGGAATAGCGATAGACTTAATTTTATCTTCAAAATAAACGTTGCCTGTAGCTTCGGCCGCTATGCGTATAGGCTCTATACTTTCGGCAGAGCCGCTGTACAAAGTATAGAATACGCGGCAGAAAACTTCAATTAAAGTTTTATGTATAAGCGTTCCAATCACGGGTATTTTAAGCATATATCTATCAAGCATATACCTTCCTTTTTTTGTGGCTACAAAGCGCCAAAAAACTACTAATGGAAGTATTATTACAGCCAGAACTAATATATAATTGCTAATAAGAAAGTCGCTTATTTTAAGCGTCGCCGCCGTCATTGGCGGAAGAGGTATCTTGAATTTAACAAAAAGCTTTGCCGTTGCGGGGAATATATACGCCACATAATACAAGACCGCTAAAATAAGAACAAATATAGTAATAGCGGGAGTAATCAACGCGCTGCGTAAATCTTTTTTAAATTGCTGCCGGCGTTCAAGAAATTTAGCCGTCGCTCTGTAAATCTCCGTCATGTTGCCGCTTTTAGAAGCCAAACCAAGCATATAAGCCGTGAACTTTCCAAAAACAGATTGGTAGCGGAGGAAAGTAGCCTCGCTATCGGCGCCTTTTTTCAATTCGTTATTAATATCTTTTAGCGATTCTTTAAGCGTTTTGTTTTGCGTGTCGTTAATCAGCAGAGTTAAAATTTCGCTGTAAGGCAGTTTTTGTTCAAGCAGTTCCGCGCTTATTTTAACAAAAGTAACGACGTCGGTATAAGGGGGTTTTGAATTAAAATCGAATAATTTTTTATTTACCGAAACTACCGTATATCCGAGTTTAGTAAGAGCGTCAACCACTTCTTTTTTGCTAAAAGCTTTTTGTTCGCCAAGTATAGGTTTTTCGTTCCCTTTTTTTACTTTGTAAAGATAGGTTACTTTTTGTTCAATGGATTTTATTTTTAAGCTGTTTTGAGCGGCAAGCTTGTAAATTTTCTTTTTAGCAATAGCCGCTTTCTCGGCAGTTATAGTGCCGCTTATTACCTGACCATTAACTTTTTCTGCGGAAAACCTGAGTTCAGTCATTTAATTGCGATATGAAAAATTAGTAAAAACAAGAATTATTCAATATAGTTTATAACAATAAGAAAATATTATTTAAATTTCAAAGAAAGAATTGAGCTTTGCCAAATAAATAACTTTGAGCGATATGCGTTGTTTAAAATAAAGAAGGCTATTAATAACCAATAGGTCGTTAATAGCCTTCACGCTCAAAATATCAAAAGTACTAATGGACTACTGTGTTAGTTACATTTGTAGGAGTCACTGCGCAAGAAACCGAGACGCTGTCTGCGCCATTTTTTTCAGTTCCTGTTCCAACTACAGTAAGGGTTGTAGCTGTAGGAGTGCCGGAGATAGCATAATGACCATTGCCTGTAGAAGCTAAAGCTGTAGGCACAGTCCATCCAACGAAAGAGTTTCCGCCGCCGCCCATAGCCGCAGGTTTTTTGTAATACTGCTGAGCTAAAGAGCCAAGGTTTAACAAATCGCTGGAAACTGCGTCTCTGTTAGAAGAAACAGCGCTCGCAGAAAAAACATTTATTCCTACTACTACAGCGATACCTACGATAATAACGCCCAATACGATGAGAAGAAGTTGTTGCTGACCCATGATAGATCTCCTTTGTTTTGATTATTTATTAGATAATTTAGAAATTAGAGTTAGTTAGATTAAAAATGCATACTATAAAGATATTCGTAAAAAATTTTCAATTATTAAGGCTCATTTGAGTTTACCTGATATGTATCAGGAGTAACAGTTATTGTGACCTGTACTTCATCCACGCCGTTAGCAACTTCGTTGCCGGTAGCTTTAATAACAACCTGATTAGCGCTAATACTGGTAATCTGGTAGTCGCCTGAAGCAGTGTGCTGCAATTGAGAAGGGATGCTCCATGCATTGCCGTTTGAATTATCAAAAGCGCTTGAACCGCCTCCGAGAGCCGTCGGCCTTCTGTAATGTTGCTGGGCTAATGCTGCAAGGTTTATGCATTCGTTCACAACGAGATCTCTTTTGGAATTTACTGCATGCGATCTGAAAAGGTTAATCCCAAAAACCAGCGCTACGCCGACAATGATGATGCCCAATACAATTAATAAAAGTTGTTGTTGTCCCAATTGCTTCTAACGTTTTATTTGTAAAATTTAAGAACATTAAATCCGATCATGCTTTTTTATTAAGAAAAACTGTGCCACAAATAATTAATCTCTCTAAAGTGATTTATCAGGCTCTTATCAATTCAAAATAGCAGGAGAGGTATTAAGTACGTGTAATAATTACCTACAAGGTAATTATTACCGCTTTAATCCTAGGGGTATTCCTAATTGAGGGCCCCTCCTAACATGTTATGAAATAAACAGTTAACATTTTGTAATTACAATAAGTTATTTGCCAACAAATAAAGTGATCTCTTAGGCGGGACTAATTAACTTCAAGTTTTATATTTGGCTGCTTATTCAAGCATTGTTGATATTATGTTTGATAATTAAAACGGTAAAAATTACCTGCTGAATTATTTTTAGTGCTTTGATAACAGATTATTTGGCGGTATGATTTTTGCAAATACATTATAATAAATAAAACGATTTTATATTGCAAGACAACTAAGTTAAAATTGGACGCATAAACTGTAAAAAATTATGAATACTGGTCAAATGATGCTCACGATGGGAGCGATGATAATGCTTTCTATTTTAATATTGCGGGTGAACAATAACCAGCTAAGGTCGCAGGATACCATGCAGAACTCAAAATATGGTTTGCTTGCAATATCTGTAGCCTCTTCTGTAATAGAAGACGCCAATAAAAAAGCGTTTGACGAAGCGACGGTAAATAATTCGGTTACGTCAACGGCTTCTCTTACTACTGTGGCTAATCTTGGCCCAGAATCCGGCGAAACTTATGACACTTTTGACGATATTGACGATTATAATAATTATACAAAAACAGATAGCAGCATGCCTTCGGCTGTATTTAATATAAAATGCACAGTATGCTATGTAAGCGCGTCAACTCCTGATATAACATCTGCAACGCCTACATGGAATAAAAAAATTACTGTTTATGTTACAAGCAAATCAATTAGAGACACAGTTAAACTGAGCCAGGTATTTAGTTACTGGTCCTATTTTTAGGAGGCGTTTATGGGATTTAGCTCTTTAATTGATACGCTCGGTTCAATAATTATAGGAGGTTTGCTTTTGCTTACTTTAATTAGATTGAACGCTAATGCTATTGAAAATTATTTTGTTTACGGAAATGACAGGATTGTTCAGCGTAATCTTGTGGATGCGGCAATGATATTAGAAAATGAGCTAAGAAAAATAGGCTATTGCGCTAATATTAACGATACTACTGACGCGTCAAAATATGTTTTAATTGCAGATTCAAATAAGGTTAAGTTTTTAGCGGATTTAGACAGGAATGGAACATTTGACACGGTTATGTATTATGTAGGACCTAAATCAGAAGAAGCTGGAACGCCAAACCCTAACGATAGGGTTTTATACCGCCAGCTAAACAGTTCTTCAGCCGCTCCAGTTAGTTATGGCGTAACGCAATTTAGTCTGATTTATTTTAACGCCTTAGACGATACTATGAGTTTCCCAACGAATCCTGCGGCTGTAAAATCGATGCAGGTGTCTTTGCGCATTGAAGATGAAGCTGCGTATAATAATAATTACTCAAGCGCTTATTGGAGACTGCTAAGAATGTCTTCGCGAAATCTCAAGAAAAGATAGGAAATATAGAAAAATGGCCGGTAAAGCTTCGTTATTATTGGTTTTAGGATTTGGGATGATCTTTTTGATTATGGGAAGCAATATGATTTCCATAACTGGAGATATGGAAGGGAATTACTATGGCTATTACTATAGAACAATTGCGCATAATATAGCCGTGAGCGGAGCAAATATGGCGGTCAATCAGTTGTTTTTTGATAAAACGTGGATGTCCGGGTTTACTAATATTTCAGTTTCCGGCGGTACGCTAAACGTAAAAATTGAAGCTGTGAACACATACAACAGAAAGATTACTTCCTGTTCTGTATTTAATGGATCATGCGATACAGTTATTGTAATGATGACTCCAATGAACTATGCGCAGTATGGTAATTTTTATACTACCTGCGGAAGCACATATTGGGCTACAGGCGATTCGCTTTCGGGTCCGTTTTATACTAACGACTATATTAATGTTTCTGGTTCTCCAGTGTTTCTTGGGAAGGCTTCTACAAAAAAAGGACTTAAAAAATATAGCTCGACCGATACTCCGCAGTTTTTGGGCGGATTTGAAAGCGGAGTGGATATACCGCTCGATTTCGATACTTCTTCTATAAGAGTAGCCGCATATAATTCTGGAAAAATATTTAGAGATACAACAGGCCATGGCTATAATACAGACGTTAATTTACTTTTTAATTCAGACGGCACTGTAACTTATAAAGTAAATATAAATAATGCAGGGTGGACTGCTACATCCACAAAGTCTCTTAGCTCATTAACGACAAATGGCGTTATATATGTAGAAAAAGGAAATATTTACGTGCAGGGCACAGTAAAAGGGGCGACAAGTATTGTAGCGTCGTCGGGCAATGGAGGTTCTAGTTCTGGAAATGTTTACATTACCGATGATATTAAATACAGTTCAGATCCGCGAACAAATGCGTCTTCTACGGATATGTTAGGCATTTGCGCCGAACAGAACATTACGGTAAAGTATAATTCATCAACGGCAGACCTTGATATTCAGGCGTCAATGTTCGTTCAAAAAGGCGGATTAATAATAGAGAATTACAGTAGTTATCCTACTGTGCACAACATGAACATTTTAGGCGGCGTAATTGCGCATAATCTAAATCCAACAGCGTCTTATAACGCATATGGCAATCCTACTAATGGATATAGATATGTGCAAAAATTTGATAGCCGGTTTTTAAATTCTGTTCCGCCTTATTTTCCGCAGACGAAATATTTTAAAGTAATTTCCTGGTATGAATAAACTATGCCAGTTTTTAGAAAAAAAACAAATACTTATAAGTCGTTTTTCTTAAATATCTGAGCGTCTGAAACAACCTGAGTAAATAAATGAGCTAATTCCGGAGGCATTTTTTGAGTTTGCTCGGTGGCAAAAAATCCGCCGGGAGCTAATGATTTGTGAAACATTCTGATTACTTCAATCCGCTCTGATTGTTGAAAATGCAAAAGAACATTTTTGCAAATAATAAGATGATAATCTGCGCCAATTGGATTAAGCGATAGAAGATCGTGCTGTTGATATTTTACGCTGTTCATGATATCGGGCACAAGCTGCGAATATCCAGGCCTATCGGAAGGAGTAAAATACTTAGCGTAGATATCTTCCGGGATTCTTTTTAGTTCGTCTTCAGGATAGGAACCGGCGTTAATAATTTCGCCAAAATGGCTGCTTTCGTCAACGTCTGTAGCGTCAATACGCAAATTACGGAAGGAAAACTTCCCCATATTTTCAGAGAAATAAATAGATAAAGTGTATGGTTCGGGTCCCATAGCGCATCCTGCGTCCCAGACTCTTATTTTACTGAATCCGGACACATAAGGAATTACATGTTTAACTGTAAGATCAATAACATGAGAATCCCTGAAAAAAAAAGTAAATGCCATAATAAACCTTAATGTTTTGCAATGATAGTCTGTTGATTTTCAACTACTTAAGAATATAAATGATAATCGGATAAAACAATTTAAAGTTGAATCCGTTAATTAACAAAAAATATGATAGTTATATACAGCCAATATATTGATAATGTAAAGTTTAATGATTTTTTTTCGACTATATTATGTAGCAAAAGCTATATAATATAGCCTTAAATGCAGGTTAACAAAACTATATTAAGCGGCGTGGACAAAAATAGAACGGTTTAGTTTTAAATAAACTTAGCGCTTTTGTATCAGCTGACGTTTCGCATAGCAATAATTTAAATGTAGCATTTTGCGGCAAATGGGACTATTCCTTTGTTAAAAAATTATTTACCTTGGGCTTAGTATTATTAGAGTATTTTTTAAACCCTAATATAAAAATATTTATGAATGCAGCTTTTGAAAGAAAAATTAATACGGATGATAGAAAGCAAAACGGGATTAACTCCATGGAGGCATTTAACGCCATCACGACAGGAGCTCTCGTCTATATGGATAATCATTTCTTTTTAACGGAAGCTTCGTTAGAAAAAAAAGATGCTTTACCAGAGCTCCAGATAAGCGAACAGGAACTGCTGGCATATATTCATCCTGATTATATAAATCATGTTGAAGCCCTTTTTTCAGCTCTTAAAACAGGCGAAGTTCTACCTTCCGGATTTAAATTAAAAATAAAGACTGATAAAGAAGAAAAGCTGCTGTTAGTTGCAGCCTATTATGTAAATATTAACGCCAAATCAATAGGAATAATAAACTTTATAGATATAGAAAAGCTAGCTGATAACAACAAAGCTGCTTTGGCTCTGATAGATTACGAGAAAAAGTTTAAGGAATTAGACGCCGCAAAAGGAAAATTTTTCTCAATCCTTTCTCACGATCTAAAAAGTCCATTTAACAGCATACTTGGTTTCTCAAATATTTTAATTGAAGAAGCCGATCAACTATCTTCTGATGAAATAAAAAAATATACTCAATACATTGCTTCGGCGTCAGAGAATTTATTTTTTCTAGTAGAAAACCTTCAATTATGGTCGGCGCTAAAAAGGGGGAAGTTGGAAATTGCTTCTGAAAATATAAGTATAAATACTGAAGCCGGGTACGTCTTAAAGAAATTTAGAAAAAACGCGTCTGATAAAAACATTTCCCTTTTGAACAAGATAGACAAAAAAATATGCGCAAAAGCAGATGTTAGCATGTTACATGCCGTTCTAAAAAATCTAATTTATAATGCAATAAAATATACTAGTTCTGGCGGCGTAATAACCGTAGATGCAGAATTAAATAACGATGTTATAAATATTTCCGTCGCTGATACTGGCGTTGGAATTAAAGCTCAAGATATAGATAAGATAAAGAAAAACGATTTGTTTTTTTCAACAAAAGGGACTGATAATGAGACGGGCGCAGGCCTGGGGCTAATACTAAGCGAAGAGCTTGTAAAGGAAAATAATGGCCAACTATGGTTTGAGACGCAAGTAAATAAAGGAAGCGTTTTTTATTTCTCGCTTCCGGCGGGTAAACAATTTGTATAAATATAAATCCCTGCGAGAATTATAAATGGTTGCTAAAGATCCAACAAAAACTCAGCTTGTGCAAGAAATAGAAAAACTGCAAAAAGAGAATGAAATTCTTTCTTCGAAGAGTATTGAGCAAAATATAACGGAACGAATATTACTCGAAAATAAAGACTGGACGTTCAATATTATTCAGCAAATGCCCTTCCCTATCGAAATATCAGCTTCGGACGGAACTACTACTCTTGTTAACGAAGCGTTTCTAAGAGTATTCGACTTTGAAAAAATGGACGATGTTATTGGCAAATATAACGTTTTTAACGACCCATTTTACAGCTCGATGATAGAAGATATAAAAAGCGTATATAACGAAAAAAAAGTTTTTACTACAGAAATAAAAAAAGTAATTAACACGAAAAAAAATCCTATTTATACTCCGCTTAGCGATGGGAACGTGGTTTTGGAAGTTACGATGTTCCCTTTAATTTCGGCGTTTGGGGAAGTAAGAAGAATTGTAAAAATATGGAAAGACGTAACCGGGCACTCGCGCGCTGAAGAATTATTAAAAAACGGAAAGGCTCTTTTAGAAGAAACAGTTAAAAAAAGATCGGAAGAATTAAACAATTCTAATAAGGCTAAAGATAAGTTCTTTTCGTTAATATCGCACGATTTGAAAAGTCCGTTTAACGGAATGATAGGAATAACGAATATACTCTTAGACGATTTTGACGAATTAAGCAAAGAAGAAATAAAACCGTTTATCGAAAATTATCATTCGGCTACGCTAAGGATATATAATCTTATAGAAAGCCTGTTAGAATGGTCAAACCTAACGTTAAAGCGGACTATCTGCAAACCTAAAACTTTTGATTTATACGAAGAAATAGTATATTCGCTTGTTCTGCTAAAACAAGAATCAGAAAAGTATAATATAAAAATTACAAATCTGACGGCTGAAAATTTTTACTCATATGCCGATCCGGATATGGCGCGGCTTGTTTTAAGCAAACTAATCCATAATGCGATACGGTTTAATAAACCAAACGGCGAAATTATTATCTCTGGCAGTTCAAATGGGAAATATGCTGAAGTAATTATTAAAGATACCGGCGTTGGAATTGGAGAGCAGAATATGGAAGATATTTTTAGAATTGACGTGAATACGAAAACTCCTGGAATGGATAACGAAAGCGGCAGCGGATTAGGGCTTATTATTTGTAAAGAGATTATTGAAAAAAATAACGGAAAGCTTTCATTAGAAAGCGATTTGGGTATTGGAACTACGGTGAAGTTTATGCTTCCAGCTTCAAACAAATTGAAAATAGATTAAGAAATAATCATTATGGCAAAAATAATAGAAATTGAAAATGTCCAGTCGGGGATGGTTGTCGCTAAATCGATTGTAAACCGTTTTGGTCAAATGATTTTGCCGGAAGGAACAAAAATAACTGACAAACATAAACGGGTATTAAAAACATGGGGAGTGAAATATGTTACTGTTGAAGGTTTTTTAGGGGGGGATATAGTAAACTCAGCGGAAGTTGATCCTTTAGAGGGATTTGATGAAAGAATAAAAAACCAGGCTGAAGAATATTTAAAAAAGAAAATGTGCTGGACCCCGAGAAATGCCAGCGAAACGGGCATGTATAACGCAGCTTTAGGACAAATTATTGAGAAAATCAGCAAAAAGAAAAATGACGATAATTGAAAGAATAAATAACGGCATCAGCAGACTGCCTACTCTTCCGACAGTTTTTTCAGCAATTTCTGATGCGTTGGCCGATCCCAGAGTTACAAATGATGAGATAGCAAAAATAATATCTGGCGATCAGGCGTCGGCATTTAAAGTTTTAAAAGTCGCAAACTCGGCTTTCTATGGTTTTAGAAGCAGAATCGATACAATTTCGCAGGCTATAATGATCCTTGGATTTAATGAAATCCGAAACATAGTTCTAGCTCTTTCAATCATTAACTTATTTTCTAAAGAGAAGAAATTGTTAAATTTCAGGCCGGTAGACTTTTGGGCGCACTCTATAGGCGTGGGGATTATTACGCGAGCTATTGGTAAAGAGACAGGGTTAACAAATTTAGAGAGTTATTTTATATCGGGAATATTGCACGATATCGGCAAGCTTTTCTTTTATATTTATGCCAGCAATGAATATGCCGAGGTTCTTAGATTAGTAGAAGAACAAAATTTATCTTTAAGCAAAGCAGAATTACAAGTATTTGGCGTAGATCATTGTATGGTTGGTTCGGCAGTCGCAGAAAAATGGCGTCTTTCGCCTAATATAGTGCATGCAATTAAATATCATCAGTTGGGCCCTATTACAGGCAAATATGAAAAGCTCGTATCTACTGTGCATATTGCAGACGTATTTGCCAAAATGATAGAATTGGGGCACTCAGGAGATGATGTAATTTATGAGCCAAACCTCAAAGCCTGGGATATCTTAAATTTGCCTGACGATGTATTTTATAAATTATCGAAAATTATTATGGCTGATTATGAAAAAACGGTTAGTCTTTTACTTTCCGAATAGTACAGCGCGCCGTATGAAATATTTTGGGAATATATTATGATTTCAACTGAAAAAAGTAAGGGCGATAGAGTTAAAGATTCCGCATGGCGGGATTTCCTTAGCGCTATGCTTACTTTTGATTCCGAAAGAACAAAGAACGAGTCTGTTTCAGAAATTATGAATGAAGGACTAAAAGTATTTTTATGCTTTCCTGGCGCTAATTCCGCTTCTTTGTTCCTTTTCGATCAGGATACTGCGGAGTTTCACTTAAGCTCTACTATTCCGCCTAAAGAGCCGAAAAAAGTAGAAGATATTTTCAATCTTTTAGTTGAAGAAAATGGATTGGCAGAGGCTCTTGAAACTGGGAATATAGTATTGTGGAAGTTGAAAAACGGGGCATATAAAGAAAAACCAGTTTTTATTATTCCGTTAGTAAGTCCGGTTGGAATAACAGGGGTAGTTATTTTGCAATGCAAAGAGAACCATTTTGCTTTGGAGCAGCTAATGATAAGTCTTTGCAAGCTTCATTCAAATCAATATGCGTCATTACTTTACAGCGTGCGATTAGTAAAAAAAATAAATGGAATTCAAAGCGCGCTTGAACAAAAAATAGTTCTTAGAACAAAAAAGATAGAGCAAAGCGAAAGAGAATTAAAAGCGGTTATCGATTCTGTGCAAACCGGAATTATGATAATTGATAAAGAAAATAACAAAGTGCTGGATGCAAACCTTGCCGCTCAGCAAATTACAGGAATAAGTAAAGAAAAATTAATTGGACATAAACGAAGAGACTTCGGCATAATGCAGGAGCCGGAAAGCTTTTTAAATGGCAATCTTTTTGACAAATCAGGAAATTTAGAGTGCCTGTTAAAAAGGGCGGACGGCTCTTTTGTTCCAATACTCCGTACAGTTTCCAATGTTTCTATTGGCGAAAAAGATTGCTACTTAGTTAGCTTTATGGATATCACAGAGCGTAAACAATCCGAAAAGGCTCTGGTAGAGAGCGAAAAACATTTTAGAACAATTTTTGAAAAAGCCGGAACAGGCATGGCTCTTACCGGGCTTGACGGCAAAATTATTGAAGCGAACAAAGCGTTTTTGGATATGCTTGGATATTCCGAAAACGAACTAAAAATGTATACGTTTGCAGACCTTACTTATCCGGACGATATTGACAAAGACCAGGAAGAAAGCGGGCTGACTGAAAACTCTGATAATGAAAGTTATCAGTTCCAGACTCAAAAACGTTATGTGCATAAATCTGGCAGAATTGTTTGGGGCAAACTTACAAGCACTTTGATTCACCATGCTGACGGAAAACCGAAGCTGGGGCTAGGAATGGTGGAAGATATTACCGAACAAAAACTTTCCGAAGAAGCTCTGATTAAGGCTAAAGACGCCGCTGAAGAAGCGAGTAGGATGAAGTCTTCGCTGATGGCAAATATGAGTCACGAACTTAGAACGCCAATGAACGGTATTCTGGGCTTTTCCCAAATACTTAATGAAGAATTATCGGATCCATTTCTTAAAGATATGAATATGAAAATTCTGGCTTCAGGCAAAAGGCTGATGAATACTATAAATTCGATTCTTGATCTGTCTCTGCTTGAATCAAGCGTTCCAAAAATAAATATTGAAGAATACGATCTTATGGATATTTTGGGAGCGTTTTCCGGTCTTTATAAAAATCTTGCATCAGAAAAAAATATAGACTTTAACCTGATAATGGAAGAAGACAATATTTTTATCAGGACGGACAAAAGACTTTTTGAACAGATTATTAATAATCTTCTTGATAACGCAATTAAATATACAGAAAAAGGAAACGTTACTATTACTATTTCTATAAAAGAAGAAAACGATAGCTCCTGGGGAGTTTTTTGCGTTAGCGATACCGGAATAGGGATCTCAAAAAATTATTATGATTTTATTTACGACGCATTTAGACAAGTGAGCGAGGGAATCGGCCGAAGATATGAAGGTTCAGGTTTAGGACTAACCCTTGTAAAAAAAATGGTCAGGCTACTAAACGGACAAATATTTGTTGAAAGCGAGCTTGGCAAAGGCTCGGTATTTACAGTCATACTTCCGGGGGTAGTTAAAAAATCTGGAAACGATGCTTATAAAGAAAAGATTGAACAGAAAATAAAATCGCATAAAAGCGGGAAACGCCCATCAATATTGCTTGTCGAAGATAATGCAATCAATCAGGATGTAGCGACGATATTCCTAAAAGATTTATACGATATTGAACAGACAGAAGATGGAATAAGCGCAATAAAAATGGCCTCGCTGAAGACATATGACGCAATTCTGATGGATATTAATTTGGGACCCGGAATAACCGGCGTAGAAGCTGCCGGTAAGATAAAAACGCTGCCTGGATATAAGAAGGTTCCAATAATTGCGATAACTGGATATGCAATGACTGGCGATAAAGAACGCCTTATAGAACAGGGGATGACTTACTATCTGCCAAAGCCTTTTGACAGGGAGCAGATAATAAACATTCTTAAAGAGGCCTTAAAAAACCGAGGATAATACGTTTCGCTTCCGTAAATCTTATTGATTTACAAACATAAATTTTTTAGTTCAAATGCTAAGTTAGTAAAATTGATTTTGTCGTACGCATAAATACTACTTTTTTTGCGCGGCGCAAAATGCTTAATCTGCGTATAAAGTAAAAATTAGTCATACCGAAAAAAATACATTTACAAATCTCCAAAAAAAGTTAAAAGAGGGCTAAACTTTTAAGAATTATCCCCGATAATAAAATGTAATTATATATTCATCATGGAGGATAAATTGCGCTATTCTATAAAACTGTCCCAAATAGTTTGTTTCACATTAATTATAGCTCTTTCGGGCTTAACCGAAATAAAACACACCCTAGCATCAAATATGCTGCTGAACCCAGAAGATCCGTATGCTGCATTTGCAGAAGTAATGCCAGAACCAGTAGGCGGAATGTCTTCGATAGTAAAGAAGATAACTTATCCTGAAATGGCAAGAAAAAACGGCATTGAAGGAAAGGTATATGTACTAGTAATGGTAAATGAACACGGCGGAGTTGACGAAGTAAAAGTAATCAGAGGCATTGGCGCCGGTTGCGATGAAGCGGCAATAAAAGCTGTTAAATCATGCAAGTTCACTCCTGGGAAAAGTAAAGGCTCCCCAATAAAAGTAAAACTATCGCTTCCAATTGTATTTAAAATGTAAAGAGGCATTTTACTAAGGAGTTACGTTCATACAGGATCAGAGAACGTAGGGGCTATCTAATATTGGTAGTTCCATTTTCTATATAATATTTTGAAAAATAATCAATTCGGAGAAAAGAAAATGGATTTCTTGAAGAACATGAAATTTGTACGCAAGATCCAGGCCGGTTTACTTGCGCTTGCAATAGTCTCAACAATAATTGCGGTTTCCGGTTTCATTTCAATACGGAATATTTCAAAGGCAAAAGAAGCAATTACTGAAGAATTTGTAAAACCAAAAGAAAACATAGACGAAGTATACTCAAAGTTCCTAAAAGTTCAGTTTATTATGATGAAACTCTCTATGCCGAATTTCAAAGGGCAGTTTCAGGATAATGTACAAGCTTATGAACAAATAAAAAAATCAATTGACGTTCAGCTGGATTCTCTTGCAAAAGACAGCGCTAATCCGGAAGTACAAAAAGATTTTATTGCTGTCGGTCAGATTTGGGGGAATTATAAAAGCTTAGTTGCAGACGCTATATTAAGCGCTTCGGTTACTCAATCATACGATATGGCAATTGATATTGTGACCACTTCGGGCGAAGACGTAGGAACTCAACTAATAAAAAAATCAGATCAGATAATCACTCTCCTTTCCGATAAATCTGTAAAGCTAGAAAACTCAATACGAAGCGCCACCACTTCATCTTATACAATATCTTTTATAGGCATGTTGTTAGGCTTGATTATATTTATCGTATGCGCTTTTTATCTGGCTCCAACTATTTCAAAACCGCTTAGCGAGCTTAAGAGAATTGTCGGCGACGTAGCTGAAGGAAATTACGACGTTGATCTGAATTATGATTCCAATGACGAAGTAGGCGATTTAGTCAAATCTTTTGCCGTGCTGGTGCATAATATTAAAGAACATGCCGTATTTGCAGAAAAAATCTCTAAAGGCGAGCTTTCTGCTAATGTAGAAATTAAATCGGACAAAGACGTGCTTGCCAAGAGTATGAACAAAATGCGCCAAACAATTAAAAGTCTAGTTGCAGAAATAACAATCTTAACGCAAAGCACAAGCGAAGGCAATTTGACTTTAAGAGGCAACACAGCCGGATTTGAAGGCGGTTATAAAGATATAATTGAAGGAATTAACAGCACTCTTGATGCGGTTATTAACCCATTAAATATGGCCGCTACTTATGTAGACCGTATTAGTAAAGGCGATATTCCTGAAAAAATTACGGAAGAATATAAAGGCGATTACAACGCAATAAAGAATAACCTTAATATCTGCTTCGATTCTTTAAACGGAGTAATTGACGAAATGAACAAAATGTATCTCGGTCAAAAAGCCGGGGATACTGAGGCAAATATACCAGTGGAAAAATTCCAGGGCGCATACAAAAAAATGGCTTCAGGAGTAAATGAATCGGTTAATCTTTACGTTACAAATACTACAAAAATATTAGACGTTCTTTCATTGTATGCTGAAGGCGACTTATCGTCTACGCTTGAAAAATTCCCAGGCAAACAGGCTATTGCAAATGAAAAACTTGACTTGCTAAAGAATAACTTGCAGAGCCTTGTAGATGAAACAATCAGCCTTACTCAAAAAGCCGTTGAAGGTAATCTTTCAGCGCGCGGTCAGCAGGATAAATTCCAGGGAGCTTATAAAGACGTAATCATTGGCTTTAATAATACATTAGAAACTGTTATTCAGCCTTTGCGTTTATCGGCAGAATATATCAGCAGAATCGGTCAGGGCGAAATTCCTGAAAAGATTACTGACGACGCAAAAGGCGATTTTAACGAGATTAAAGAAAGTATAAACTCCTGTATAGACGGGTTAGCCGGACTGGAAGAGTCGTCAAATGTATTAAAGAAAGTTTCAGTCAACGACTTTACTTCTAAAGTAACCGGGAAATATCAGGGCATTTATGCCACAACGGCAGAATCTGTAAATTCTGTAATGGAAAGATTGGAGAATATTCAGAAAATAATGCATGAGATATCGCTCGGAGATTTAAAAGAATTAGAAGGCCTAAAGAAAGTAGGCAAACGAAGCGATAATGATAAACTGGTTCCAGTTCTTATAGAAATGATGACGAATATCAAGGCTATGGCAGAAGATGTGAATAACCTTACTCATTCTGCTTTAGACGGAAGATTATCAGAAAGAGCCGATATAAATAAACATAGCGGAGATTTTAAAGTAATTGTCGACGGAGTAAACAAAACTCTTGACGCAGTTGTAGCTCCGTTAAATATTGCTGCTAAATATATAGATAAAGTTAGTAAAGGCGATCTTTCAGAAAAAATAACAGAAACGTTTAACGGCGATTTCAATACGCTTAAAAATAACCTGAACACCTGCATAGACTCAATTAATGCAGTAGTACAAGACGCCAATATTCTATCTGAAACCGCAGTTGAAGGAAGGCTTTCAGTTCGCGCTGACGCTTCTAAACATAACGGCGAATATAGAAAAATTATTGACGGAGTAAACAATACATTAGACGCAGCTATAGCTCCAATTACTGAAGGCGTAAAAACATTAGAACAAATGGCGACCGGCGATTTAACGGTGCGCATAACAAGTTCTTATAAAGGCGATCATCAGCTAATTAAAAACAGCATCAATGCAGTTGGCGAGTCGTTAGGCAAAGCGATTGAAGACGTTAACGAGGCTGTGTCGGCTACTGCCAGCGCAAGCAACCAAATATCTTCAAGCGCGGAAGAAATGGCGGCGGGAGCGCAGGAACAAACGCAACAGGCTAATGAAGTTGCAAGCGCTGTTGAGCAAATGACAAAAACGATTCTTGAAAATACAAAGAACGCTTCCTTTGCGGCTGAAACAGCAAAAGAATCCGGCGTAAAAGCTAAAGAAGGCGGCGCTGTAGTGACTGAAACAATTGAAGGCATGAACAGAATATCGGGCGTGGTTAAAAAATCAGCCGAGACTGTGCAGGCATTGGGTAAGAGCAGCGATCAGATTGGCGAGATTGTTCAGGTAATTAACGATATTGCCGATCAGACAAACCTGCTTGCTTTGAACGCGGCTATAGAGGCGGCAAGAGCCGGAGAACAAGGCAGAGGATTTGCAGTTGTGGCAGATGAAGTAAGAAAATTAGCCGAAAGAACCACCAAGGCTACTAAAGAAATTGCTACAATGATAAAGAAAATACAAAAGGATACGAAGGAAGCTGTTGAATCGATGCAGCAAGGAACTAAGGAAGTTGAGATTGGCAAACAGAAAGCGGATCTTGCAGGCGAATCGCTCAAGAAGATAATTGAAGGCGCCGGCAAAGTGGTAGATATTGTTACTCAGGTTGCCGCCGCAAGCGAACAGCAATCTTCGGCAGCTGAACAAATAAGTAAAAATATTGAAGCCATTAGCAATGTTACTCAAGAAAGCGCACAGGGCACTCATCAGATTGCAAGGGCTTCAGAAGATCTTAACAGACTGACTTTGAATCTAGAAAATCTTGTTACTCAATTCCGTGTAAATGTTGAATCAGATAAAACTAAAAAAATTGGAGCCGGGAAAGAATTAGTATAATAAGCGGTTAAATATTAAGAAGATTAGTTTGTTAATTTAGTTCTAAAAAATTAAATTGAAGTAATTCTTGAAAAAGAATTACTTCAATAATTAAAAAAAGGAGCGATAATATGGCTGAGACGGCAAAGCAAGACGCTGCAAACGATCTTTTGCAACTTGTAAGTTTCAATATCGGGCAGGAAGAATTTGGAATAGATATCCTAAAGGTACAGGAAATTATTAGACTCCTTTCTGTAACGAACGTACCAAATTCTCCTTACTATGTAGACGGCGTTATAAATCTAAGAGGGAAGGTGATTCCTATTATTGATCTGCGAACCAGATTAGGCTTAGATAGAAAGGAACACGGCAAAGACACCAGGATCATTGTTGTTGAACTTGAAGGAAGAACCGTAGGTTTTGTTGTGGATGCGGTTAGCGAAGTTCTAAGAATACCAAGAAATATTACAGAGCCGCCTCCTGTTTTGGCAAGCGGCGTGGATTCTAGTTATATAACTGCTGTTGGAAAATTGGAAGACAGACTCCTGATTTTATTGGATCTGGATAAAGTACTTTCGACAGACGACAAGAAACTGTTGGACTCAACGCCAAGTTAGCATTTAACTATATAATAACCATAAGCTAAAAATTAAGGATTACAGTATGAGCCTTCTCGAGTGGAAAGAAGAGTTTAGCGTGGGGGTGACCGAGTTCGACGGGCAGCATAAAGTTTTGATTGATCTAATAAATAAGTTACATGACGCCATGAGGGCCGGCGTTGGAAGGCAAGCGCTTTCCGATATCTTATCAGAGTTGGTGGAATATACAAAGACTCATTTTGAAAATGAGGAAAAGTTGTTTTTGCAATACAGCTATCCAGAAAGTCCTGCGCATCGTAGAGAACATGACGCATTGACTAAACAGGTACTTGAATTTCAAAAAGAGTATCATGACGGACGAACGTCAATAAGCATTGATGTGATGGATTTTCTAAAGGACTGGCTGGTAAACCATATTGCAATAAGCGATAAAAAGTATACGCATTTTTTCAATGAAAAGGGTATCCGCTAATAGGGCTGCCTGATAATAAATCAGGCAAAAAATTCTCCCCTCAACCAGATGGCTAATATTATTCAGCCCGTATGTTCATTTTATAAAAAAAGTCGGATTTAGACCGAATTGTTATCGGCATTATAATTGCTAAATGAATAGACGAATAAATAATTTTTTTTTACCAAAAAAAAGTAAATAAAATGAAAGAGCTTGAATTACTAAAATCAGAAGACCCAATTATCAGGCAAGAAGCGGTTGAATATTTCCTCTCAAACGAGATGAATGAAGAAGTTGAAGAGCAAATATGCCAGATGATTACCGATCCAGATAAAGGAGTAAGAAACTCCGTCACGCTGGTTCTTTTAAGCAGCACAAAAAGCCGCATACCGGAACTAATTGTTCCGTACGTGTCTTCTCCTGATTTATCAGTTAGGAACCTGGCTGGAGAAGTTTTGATAAAAATGGGGGAAAGAGCTACTTCCTCCCTATTGGCTTATTTGAACAAAGGAGACGATGACGATAAAAAGTTTATTATCGATGTGCTGGGACTTATTGGCGATAAAAATGCGGTTTCGGAAATTCTTGAAGTTTTACGTATAAACAAGAATGAAAATGTAATCCTGGCTTGTATTGAAGGGCTTGGAAACATTAAAGCTGAAGAAGCGTTAGACGATCTGATAAGCTGGTATGATAAAAATGAATTATTCAAACCTACAATTATTGAGGCTATCGGCAAAATTGGTTCGCGTAAGGCTCTTGATTTTATTATCTCAAAGTTTAAAAACGAAGATGAACTTACCAAGTTTTCGATAATTGAAAGCCTTGGTATTGTTGGCGATGAAGAAGTGTTTTTCTTCTTATTGAGCGAATTGCTACAGACTACTGGAGCTTTAGTATGGCCGCTGATAAGTTCTATCAGATCGTTAAAAGAGAAATTTAATTTTGATATTCCGTTTGATGAAAGGATGAAAAATGCAATTATGGCTACGCTTGACCAAACGGAACAAGTATACAGGAGAGACGCCGCTTATCTTATTACAGCATTTGAAGATAAAGATATTCTGTTAGCATGCTTAAAAATTTACGGCGAAGATCCGGAATTAGACGAAAATTTAAAACCTAAGTTTTTTGAAAACTCAAAACTGTTGTTTTCAAAAATCCATTATATATTAAATGAAAATCCAAACAATATTGTTAATCTTTTATGGCTATTAAAAGAAGCTCTTGAAATTGATGATACAGAGCTTCAGACGCTTTCAGATTTGGATAGACGAAATCTTTGCGACTCATTTACCAGATGTATGGAAAATGCCGACGAAGAAGTAAGAAAGTCTGCAATGGAACTTCTCTTTGCAGTCAGTCTTGATACCGCTTTAGTGTTTGTAGGGACAATGATGGAGGATAATAATTTATGGAACAGGTTGCGCTTAATTGAATTATTAGAAGGCGTAAACAACAAGCAGTCAAACGAAGCCCTTATTACAATGAGCAAAGATCCAGACGAAATGATAAATGAAAGAGCGAAGGCGATTCTTGCAGATCGTAACGTTCAGATAAGTCAAACAAAACCGGAATAAAGCCATGAATCAACAAACAATTCTTCCGCAGAATTTTTCTCCGCCTACCGGTCAAAACTCTCCTGGCGGCAAATTGGAATTTTCGGATAAATCATTTAGCAGCTGGAGAAAATATATTTATGATATTTGCGGAATATATTTTCAGGACTCAAAGAAATATTTATTAGAAAGCCGACTACAAAAAAGAATAATGTATTTAAACTTAGAGTCTTTTGACCAGTATCTCGATTTTATAAGATATAATGCAAATGGCGCAGCGGAAAAAAAATATTTATTTGAAGTAATAACAATAAACGAAACTTTCTTTTTCAGAAATCAACCGCAGCTTGACGCGTTAGTTTCTTCGGTGTTGCCAGAAGTAATTGCCGACAAGATAAAACTTGGAAGGAATAAAGTGCGGATTTGGAGCGCGGCGTCTTCTTCAGGAGAAGAAGCCTATTCTGTAGCAATGTCCATTGTAGATCTGATAAAGCCAAAGTACCCTTCTTTTGAATTTGAAATTGTAGGAACGGATATAAACCAAACAATGGTAGATACGGCAAAAAAAGGAATATATAAAGATTATTCAATCAGAAATTCTCCGGCTTATTATCTTAAAAAATATTTTAAACAAACTCCCAACGGTTATGAGATTGACTCTGAGCTGAAAAAAATGGTATCTTTCAGGGTGATGAATTTATTTGATGATTTAAGCATGAAAGCAATGATAAATTTTGACGTAATTTATTGCGCAAATGTGTTGATATACTTTGATCTTAGTTCAAAAACAAAGGTAATTTCGAACTTGTATAATTCGCTTTCCAAGGGGGGATATCTTTTTATTGGATATTCTGAGACGCTGCATGGGGTTTCGAAATCATTTAAACTAATAAGTTATCCAAAAACTATCGGATACAAAAAGGAGTAATCCGTACTATGAAAAAAGTAATTTTAGTTGCAGATGATTCGCCAACTATTAGGAAATTTGTTTCTTTTTCCCTGGCTATGGAAGGTTTTGAAATTATTCAGGTATGCGATGGGATGGAAGCTTTGGAAAAGTTGCCGTTCGGTAAAATTGATTTGATTATTACCGACTTAAATATGCCTAACGTTGATGGATACGAATTGATAAAAACAATTAGAAGTAACGAGGAAATGAAAGATATTCCTATTATTATTCTTTCTTCGCTTGGCAAAAGCGAAGAGATTGCAAAAGGTTTAAGCTGCGGAGCTGATTCGTATCTTGTAAAACCTTTCGATCCAAAAAGAATCCAATATGAAGTTGCAAAATATTTAAATTAAAAAGGATTAATTATGGAGCTGAAATTTTTAGTTGTGGACGATTCTGTTACTATGAGAAGAATCGTCGCAAACTCTCTGCGAAATTTAGGATATGATAATTTTGTTGAAGCCGCCGACGGAAAAGACGCTTTAACAAAACTAACCTCCGACGACCAAATAAACTTTATTATTACAGATTGGAATATGCCTGTAATGACAGGGTTAGAAATGACGAAAGCTATACGCGGCGACGAACGCTATGTAAAGCTTCCTATTCTAATGGTCACTACGCGCGGTATTAAAGAAGATATAGTTGAAGCTTTGCAGGCCAAGGTTAATAACTATGTGGTTAAACCTTTTACTCCGCAAATACTAAAAGAAAAAATAGACCAGATTTTATCAAACCTTTAAATTGGTGACTAAATGAGCAAACTTAGTAATATAAGCAATATGGCCCAGGTGTTCGACAAACTTAACGACCTGAAGATGCTTTTTACTTATGGGCAAAAGTTAATACCTATAATAAAAAGTCTGGTTGATTTTATGCACGAAACTGTTCCTCTACTGGAAAACATTAACAGTTCAATATCTGATACGACCAGCAAAATACCAAAGGCCTCAAATCAAATTAACAACGTTACTAGCGCAACTGAGCTAGCTACAACTGAAATACTTGACATAGTAGATTCTATTTCAAACGATATTACCAAACTTGAAGGCGCTCTTAAAGTTCATAAAGAAGAAAGCGAAAAACGGGACGAAGTTTTTAACGAAATTAAACTTATGCTGGGCGACTCGCCAAAAGCTAAAGAGCTGATTGAAAAATATGAGGAGCTGAATGTTACAACCCGCAATATGGACGAATTGTTGACTATATTCGCTAAAATAAGAGACGACGCTTACAATATTACTTTGTCTCTTCAGGTTCAGGATATTACTTCTCAGCAGCTTGCCGCTGTAAATCACCTTATTGAATCAGTGCATGTAAGGTTATCGTCGCTAATTATAGATATTGACGATACTGATCTTCAGGAATACGATTCTACTGGAATTGAAGTCCCAGATGATGCGACTTTTGACCCTAATGCTTCGTACGATAAATCTGCCGAAAGACAGGAACAAGTGGACGACATAATTAACAAAGAAAATGAACAGGCTTCACAGTCTGAAATCGATAAATTATTTTCATGAATGAATATGGAAGAAAACATACCTAACCCAATGTTGGTTGACCCCGACATGAAAGAGATCTTCGATAGTTTTATCGTTGAGACTTATGAAATACTCGAGAAGCTGGACTTTCAGCTTGTAGAGCTTGAAAAGACACCTGATAATTCAGAATTGCTGAATGACGTTTTCAGGTCTTTTCATACAATAAAAGGTACTTCTGGATTCCTTGGTCTGGAAAGGCTAATGGTTGTCACCCATAAGTGCGAAGATATATTAAATAAATTAAGGAAAGGCGAAGCCAGACTAAATACTGCCATCATGGATGGCATCCTTAATTCATTTGATAAAATCAAAGAGCTTGTGGTATGCATAGAATCAAATAAAAATGAAAATGTTGAAATTGAACAGACTTTAAAATTACTGTCTGAAATAATAACATCATTGGAATCTGGAGGAACTGGTCAAACAGAAGCCGCGGCTCCGGTTGAACAACCGGCGGCGCCTGTAGTTCAGGAAGCCATTCCACAGGCAGAAGAACAAAAAGCAGAAGCAGCTCCATTACCTCCGGTAGAAGAAAAGAAAGCCGAAGAAGCTTCGGTTAAAGTAGAAGCTAAAACTGAGACTCCTCCTCCCCCGGCTCCGGCAGAACAACCTAAACCTGCCGCCGCTCCTAAAAGAGTAGAGCCAGACGCGTCCAAAAGCGCGGTTACTGCGGTTAAAAAAGAAGACAACAGTATCAGGGTTGATGTTGAAAGGCTTGACGAGCTTTTGAATATCGTATCTGAACTTGTGCTGGGAAGAAACAGACTTGCTCAGGTTAATTCAGAAGTCGGTCTTGAATACGAAGGTTCGAAAATAGCAAGAGATTTATCTGATGCGGCCAAGCAGATTGATTTAATGACAAGCGAATTGCAGCTTGTTGTAATGAAAACAAGAATGGTTAAAATAGGAAAGGTTTTCAATCGCTATCCAAGACTTGTAAGAGACCTTGCCAAAGAAACAAAAAAGAATATACAGCTTATTATTAACGGCGAAGAAACAGAGCTTGACAAAACTCTTATTGAAGAAATAAACGATCCGTTAGTGCATTTAATCAGGAATGCTGTAGATCACGGCGTTGAAGTTCCTGAAGACAGAGTTAAAAAAGGGAAAAATCCCACTGGTACTATTACCCTTTCGGCCGAGCATGAAGGCAATAATATTATTATTTCGGTTGAAGAAGACGGCAAAGGCATGAATCCGGATTTCCTAAAAGAGAAAGCGATAAGTAAAGGGTTAATTTCAAAAGAAAAAGCCAAAGACCTATCGCGTACGGAAGCTCTTAATTTAATTTTCTTACCTGGTTTTTCAACTGCAGAATCAGTAACAAATATATCCGGCCGCGGCGTGGGAATGGATGTTGTAAAAACAAACGTTACCAAACTGCGCGGTATGATTAATATTGAATCGGCAGTGGATAAGGGAACGAAGATGATAATAAAGCTGCCTTTAACGTTAGCTATTATCCCGGGAATGATAGTAAAAATAAAGTCTGAAACGGTAGTTATTCCTTTAAACTCTGTAATTGAAGTGTTAAGAGTAGACAACAATGAAATTCGGTCAGTAAACCAAACTGAAGTTATCCGGTTGCGCGATTCTGTCCTGCCATTATTGAGCCTTGATAAAGTTTTAACTTTTGAAAACGATAATAAAAGGGACGACGATTGGCAGTATGTAGTAATTGTTGGAATAGCCGAAAAGAAATATGGAATTAAGGTCGACGATCTAGTCGGGCAAAAAGAAGTTGTTATTAAATCGCTTGGAAATTATTTGGGCAATATACACGGTATTGCAGGCTCTACAATAATGGGCGATGGAAAAGTAGTGATGATTTTAGATATAGCTGAATTAATAAATAACCTTACGGTAACGAATTGATAAATAAAATTAAAGCTGTTGTAATAGACGATTCTGCGTTTATGAGAAAGTCGCTTTCAATTATGCTTGAAAGCAGCGACGAAATTGAAATCATTGGATCGGCAAAAGATGGGTTGGAAGGATATAATTTAGTAAAGACATTACGACCAGATATTGTCACGCTTGATATTGAAATGCCAGTTATGGATGGTCTGACGGCTCTTAAAAAAATTATGACTGACTGCCCTACTTCTGTTTTGATGGTTAGTTCATTGACAACTGAAGGCGCGGAATCTACATTGAAAGCTCTCGAACTGGGAGCTGTTGATTTTATTCCCAAAGAACTTTCGTATGTTAATGTTAATATCATAAAGATAAAAGAAGAGCTTGTCAGGAAGATAAAGGAAATAGTTAAACAAAATTCAGTTAAACGAAGGTTAGAGCGATTAAAAAAACTTTCGGCGGCAGGAACAGCGGCTGTTCCGGCTAAACCCAAAATATATGGGACCGCAAGTTTGCCCCGGGTTGGCTATAAGGCGGTTGCAATTGGCATTTCTACTGGAGGACCATTTTCGCTACAGAAGTTTGTGCCGTTGTTCGCTAAAAATAATAATGTGCCGTTTTTTATCGTTCAGCATATGCCGCCTAAATTTACAAAATCGCTTGCAGAAAGACTTAATTCTTTAAGCGAACTTGAAGTAAAAGAAGCTGAAGACGGAGAGACGGTTAGGAACGGGGTTGTATATATTGCTCCCGGAGGCTTTCATATGGGGCTTAGGAAAAATTATTCCGGAACTGTACAGATTGCTATTACCGAAGAGCCTTCTGGCACTTTACACAGACCATCTGTAGACCACATGATGGGATCGGTAGTGAAAGTATATGGCAAATATACTCTAGGAATTATTATGACAGGAATGGGACGCGACGGCTGTGAAGCCATTAAATATCTTAAAGCTTTAGGCGGGTATTGTCTGGCGCAGGATGAAGACAGCTGCGTAGTGTACGGAATGCCAAAAGCAGTAGTAGACGCCGGTTACGCCGATGTTGTTGCGCCTCTGGAAAGAATGGCCGATATTGTTAATAACGCAATTTAAATATTATGGATAATTCATTTGAAGACGCGACTTTTCGCGAATATTTTATAAACGACTCCTCAAAAAGCAGCATCGTTAAAGCTACCGATTCTAAAATTATTGGTAAAACGAAAATCAATGTTGAAGAAGACGGTCAGCATGGGGTAAAAATAATTCTTAAGAAAGACGATAAGGATGCAGTTAAAGAAATTAAGTTTATCTGCTCCTGTGGTCAGACAAAATCTATTCTTCTTGAATATACTGAGCAATAGTTAACAACTGAATAACTATAGCCACAAACTGCTCTCAGCGCTTCCAAAAAACAAATAAAAACAAAATAAATTCATGGCATTAGTTTTGATTTCCATTTTAGAAAATGGAATGAAATAATGCCTCAACAAGACGTAAAACTTCTTGAGAACCTTATTAACTTTAGTTCTCAAAAACAGAAAATACTTAGTAAAAACATTGCTAATGTCGGCACTGAAGGTTATCAGCGAGAAGATATAGAATTTAAAGACGTATTTGCTGAATCTCTTCATCCTTTAAAAACGACTAACAAAAAGCATATTTCTCCTGATAAAACCGGCAATGCAGATACTGAGAATATTAAGGTTGTTAAAGATACAGATACAGAAATGTATTCAGGCGTTAATAACGTTAATATTGATAGAGAAATGTCTGAAATGGCGGAAAACTCTATTCGATACCGATTTTCGGCGCGTAAGCTTGGAGATTATTATAAAGTTATGCAAAATGTGATTAAAGGAGGCAGCTCTACATGAAAATTAACGGAAACATGCCCGGCTTTAATATAAGCGCAGTAGGATTGAGCGTTCAGCGTAAAAAAATGAACCTCATTGCTGAAAACATAGCGAATATGGACACTACAAGAACCCAAGACGGACAACCTTACCAAAGGAAGTATGTCTCGGTAAAACAAGGCGCAGGTTACCAGGCTACAGGGTTAGATATGGATAAACCGACGCTACAGATGACGACAACGGATAGCATGCATATTGCAAGCCCTGAAATAAAGCCAGTTAGAATATCAGAAGCAAATACCGGGCTTAAAGCCGATATTGAAAAAGATCAGAAACAAGGCGAAGTAGTGTACAATCCGGAACATCCAGATGCAGATAAAGACGGTTATGTGCATATGGCTAACGTAAATATTGTAACGGAAATGACCGACATGATTTCTGCAACAAGGAGTTTTGAAGCGAATATAACAGCTTTAAATTCATCCAAGCAAATGGCTAAAGACTCTTTGGAGATTTAATCGATGAGAATTGATACAAATACAATTGGGAATTATACTCCAACTTTTTCTAGACCAGTTCAAAATAAAGCTAACGTGCAAAGCAATACTGCTGTATCGTTAGCTAAAGTTACAAATGAAGAAAAAAAATACTTCGCAAATCTTTATCCGGCTAACAAAGCTGAAATAATGGATTATCATTATTATCAGAAAGACGGCAAGATGGCGGGAGTTTCAGTAGGTTCACTATTTGATAGACGAGGTTAAAAATGGCAATTGAAGCAATTGGCGGCATATCGCCGCAAATAATTAACATAGGCAAAACTGAAGAGCCTGATAAAAAATTATTCGATAATGTATTAACTAATTTTATTTCGGACGTAAACAAAAGCCAGTTGGATTCTTCCAAATTAGTTCAGGATTTTGCAAGCGGCAAAGAAGTTGAGTTGCACGACGTAATGATTGCGGGAGAAAAAGCTAAAACTAATCTCCAGCTTTTAATGGAAATAAGAAACAAATCAGTCGATATGTATAATCAATTAACCAGGATGCAAGTATAGTGGCTCCTTTAAATAATAATCTTGCCAAATACTCCATGGAAGTTTTTAATAAACTTACCATGCAACAGCGGATTATGCTGGGAGGAGTAGTTGCGGCGGCTTTCATTTTGTTGGGCGTTACGTTGTTCTATATGAATGAGCCTACATACTCTACTTTGTATTCTAACCTTGCGCAGGAAGACGCTTCAAAGGTTGTTGAAACTCTGACTGCTCAGAAAGTTCCTTACAAGATTGAGGATAATGGGCAGACAATTAAAGTACAAAAAGATAAAGTTTATGAAACAAGGCTTTCTCTTGCAAGCAAAGGCATACCAAGCACAGGCGTAATTGGTTATGAAATATTTGATAAGACGACCGTGGGCATGTCTGAGTTTATGCAAAAATTAAATTATAAGCGCGCTATTGAAGGCGAATTAGCAAGAACTATAGGACAGCAGGAAGGGGTTGAAGGCGTAAGAGTCTCTATCGTTATTCCGCAAAAAGCAGTATTTAAAGAGGAAGAAAAACCAACTACCGCTTCGGTAGTGTTAAAGCTAAAAAATAATTATAACCCTACTAAAACATATATCACGGCTATTACTAATTTAGTGTCAAGCAGCGTAGAAGGGCTAACGCAGCCTCACGTTACTATTATTGATACAAAGGGCAGGCTATTGTCTAAAGAGGTTGACGAATCGCCTCTTGCAACTTCAAGCTCTAAACAATACGAAGTTAAGCAGCAGATTGAAAATTACCTGAGTCAAAAGGCTCAGTCGATACTGGATAATATTGTAGGTTATGGCAATTCAATGGTTCAAATAACTGCGGATGTAGATTTTGCGCAGGTAGAAAAAACCATGGAGACATACGACCCGGATTCGCAGGTCGCAATAAGCCAGCAGACAATACAATCGAACAACAACGGCAGGAATCTGGCGGATTCTACAGCCCAGACGAACCAAAACAATACCGTTAATTATGAAATTAGCAAAACCATTGCAAAAGTGATTGAAGGTTCTGGAAATATAAAACGCCTAAGCGTTTCAGCTGTTATTAACGATGAAGTAAAAGAAGTATGGAGAGGAAATAAAAACGTAGAAGTTTACAAGCCACGCCCACAAGACCAGATGAAAAAACTGGAAGAAATTGTAAAAAACGCCGTTGGCGTAGATCCTAAACGTAACGATCAGTTCTCGATTGTGAATTTGTCATTTGAGACAAAACCTCTTGATGATGGAAAGAATGAAAATGGCAATGGTTTCTTCGATAATGTAAATAAGTTCTCAAATGTAATTTTAATTCTTGTGGCAATTGGAGCGTCAATATTTATTTTAAGGAGCCTAATGCTGCGCGTTAAAAAAGAAAGACTCCTGATGGATGGCGAGACAGAACAACCGGAAATAGCGGGCGGAACCCTTGCAATAGAAGGCGCATCCTCAGTCGAAGGAGTAGAAAATGGAGTTGCGCCTCAGCTACTTCAGCCTCCGCCTAAAAAGCCGCCTATGCTCCCTGTTGGCAATATAGAAGATGAAATTTCTGAAGAGGCAATAGAAAAACAACAACAGCAGGAAAAAATTATAAACTATATACAAAAGAATCCTGCTGATACGGCAAAACTAATAAACGCATGGTTGCACGAAGATGAGTTCTAATCAAGAAAATTTAAGAAAAATGGACATAACAGGCGCGCAAAAAGCCGCGCTTCTTATGATTGCGCTGGATGTTGATACAGCGGCCGAAGTATTTAAACATCTTGACGTTTATGAAGTTGAATTAATTTCTACCGAAATATCTAAAGTAAAAAACATTCCATCAAACATCGTTAGCGAGGTGATGGGCGATTTTTACACAATGGTTACTGCAAGAGAATATGTTCTTGAAGGGGGCTTAGACTATGCCCAAATGCTGCTTGAAAAATCTTTCGGAATGTCTAAAGCAATTGAGATTATTGAAAAAGTAAAAAACCTTACTACGCTAAAAGGTTTTGACGTATTGAAGAAAGCGGATTCCGCCCAATTGATTAACTTTTTGAATAAAGAACATCCGCAGACAATAGCCCTTATTTTGTCGCATCTTAATCCGGAACAAACGGCAAACGCTTTGAAGGAGCTGCCAAGCGAAAGCCGCTCTGAAGTGGCTTATAGAATTGCAACGCTTGGTAAAATATCTCCGCAGACGTTAAAGCAAATTGAAAAAGTTGTAGATGAAATGGCGGGCTTAACAATGAGTCAGTCGTTAAGTAAAATTGGCGGAACAAAAAGTCTTGCTACAATACTGAATAGAACAAGCGTAGGCATGGGCAAAGAGATATTAGATAATATTGAGATGAAGGATCCTGATATTGCGCTTGAAATAAAAAGATTAATGTTCTTATTTGACGACATTGTTCAAATACAGGATAGAGATATACAGAAAGTTCTAAGAGAAGTAGACAGAAAAGATTTGGCTCTTGCTCTAAAAATTGCAGAAGATAAACTGCGGTTAAAAATATTTGCTAATATGTCAGAAAGAGCCGCTGATTTGTTAAAAGAAGAATTGCAATATATGGGGCCTGTAAAACTTAAAGAAGTTGAAACGGCTCAGGCAAAAATAATAGACGTGGTTAAATCTCTTGAAGAAAGCGGAGAAATATCTCTGAACTTACGCGGCGATAAAGAAGAAGTATATGTCTGACGTATTAAAATTAAAAACGAAGCCAAATTTATTAAAATTGAATTTGGATGCGGAATATGTGCAGGAAGTTACTGCTTTTGAAGAAAAGAACGAAGCCAAAAGCCCGGAGAAGGAAAGCGAAAAGTTAAAAGAAAAAGCGGAAGAAATACAAAAACTACTCGAAGAAAAACATAAAATTGAATTACAGGTAAGTTTCGATAACGGATTTGCGGAAGGACAGCAGGCTCTTAAAGAGCGGCTTGAAAAATACTATACGGATAAACTTCTTGAAAGATTTGAACAGCTTCATGAAATGTTTTCCGACTTCGACAAAAAAATTGAATCTTATGATAATAGCTTTGAAAAATTAGTTCTGGATACCGCCTGCCTTGTTGCGGAAAAGATAGTAAAAGGGAAAATTGAGCATAAAACTATCATCCGGGAAGTTTTACACGAATCATTAAAAAAAGTGCTTGGCGCAAACGAAATAACTGTTAGGCTAAGCCCTTCTGACTATGAAGAATTGTTTGAAAAAGAAGACGATATAGCTCTTGACGATTCATTTGCTAAAATAAAATTTGGGAAGGACGAGCGCATTGAGCCCGGAGGTTGTTTTGTTGAAACTGAAATAGGCAATGTAGACGCAAGAATTTCATCGCAGTTTGCCGAATTAAAAAAAGTCTTTGAAATCAATATGGCAACTTCGGATGAATAATGGATATAATTAGCAAATATAGAGCTCTTATAGACAAAACCGATATTATTAAGGTCAACGGGCGCGTAGTGGACGTAATTGGATTGGTTATCATTTCAATCGGGCCAAATGTTGCGTTGGGAGAAATTTGCACTATAATTGATAAAACAGGTTATGAAGTTTGTAAAAGCGAAGTAGTTGGTTTTAAAGAAGGCAAGGTGCTCTCAATCGCAATTGGAGAAATTCAAAGAATATCTCCAGCCTGCGAAATTGTAGCTACAGGAAGAACGTCTATGGTGGGCGTAGGCGAAGCCCTTTTAGGAAGGGTTATCGATGGTTTAGGCAATCCAATCGACGGTAAAGGGCCAATTGATTTTTCCTCATACAGGAGCATATACCGCGAACCGCCAAGCCCGCTTGAAAGAGCACGTATATCGCGTCCTTTGCAAACAGGCGTTAGAGCAATTGACGGGCTTCTGACTTGCGGCTGCGGACAAAGAATAGGCATATTTGCCGGTAGCGGCGTTGGCAAGAGCGTTACGCTTGGAATGATTGCAAGGAATACAAGCGCAGATATAAATATTATTAGTCTTGTGGGCGAGCGAGGAAGAGAAGTCCGCGAGTTTATAGAAAGAGATTTAGGCGAAGAAGGATTGAAAAGATCTGTGATTGTTGTAGCTACAAGCGATAAATCAGCTCTAATCAGAATAAAAGGCGCATATATTGCAACAACTCTTGCCGAGTATTTCCGCGATTTGGGCAAAGATGTAGTTTTAATGATGGACTCAGTTACCCGTTTTGCAATGGCGCAGAGAGAAATTGGGCTTACAATTGGCGAGCCTCCAACGACCAAAGGATATACTCCTTCGGTTTTTTCTATTTTACCAAAGTTATTGGAAAGAGCCGGGTGCAGCGATAAAGGCACAATAACAGGCTTCTATACGGTGCTGGTAGACGGCGACGATATGAACGAGCCTATAGCGGACGCGGTCAGGTCAATTCTCGACGGTCATATTGTATTATCCAGAAAAATAGCAAATAAGGGGCAGTTCCCTGCAATAGACCCGCTGCAGAGCATCAGCAGAGTAATGCCGGATATAACCGCAGTCGATCATAGAAAAAGAGCTATGAATTTTAATGAAATACTTTCGACTTATAAAGAGGCCGAAGATTTAGTAAATATAGGAGCATACGTCCGCGGCAGTAATCCGCAAATAGATCATGCTCTTTCAAAGATTAATTTACTTCGTTCGTTTTTAATTCAGGATAAAAACGAAAAAGCAATTTATTCGGAAACAGTTTCAAGATTAAAAGAAATAATAGACGCGCCGTTAACATAAAATGCAAAAATATAAATTTCAGTTTGAATCGATAAAATTGGTAAAAGAAAAGCTTGAAAAAAAAGCTCAAAAAGAAGTTGCCAAAATAGATATTGAAATAAACAATCTTAAGAAAAAATATTCAGAACTGGAAGAACAGAAAAAAAAGTTTAAGAACCAGGACAAGAAAAGTTATAGAGCGTCTGAACTTCAATTTCAAAATGGTTATATGGAGTTAACGGATAAAATACTTGAAGATATTCAAAGAGAAATTGAAGAAATGCTGATGATACGGGAAGAAAAAGTGAAAGACCTGGTTCAAAAAAGCAAAGAGCACAAGATGTTCGAAACATTAGATGAAAACTATAAAGTGGTATTTCGCCAGGAACAGGATAAAACAGAATCCGGCGAAATTGACGAGATAGCAATTAGCAAATTCATAAGGAAAGAAAAATGAGCGCTAAAACAGTCTTTGGTATAGTATTTTTCACGGCTTTTTTATTAACCACCGCCGGGGTTATTACTATGAACTCGAAGTATAGCAACATATTTAAACTGGATTTTACGCCGACCGGCCCAACTAAACTTGATTCGTTAAAATTAAAAAAGGACTCTTTGATGATAAAGGATTCTTTGAAAAAAGCGGATTCGTTAAAAAAGGCGGTTGATTATAAGAAAATCGATTCTGCTAAACAAGCGGCGATGAATCAACAAGCTCAGCCGGCCAATCCTACGACTTCGCAAGCCGTAAAACCAAATGAGAGCAAAACTGAAGCCGTTAAGCAAGGTAATGGGAAAAATGCATACCCGACATTAAGAGAAGAACTTCAGAAAAAAAATAAATCAAAAAAAGCCGAAGAGCAGCGCGCTCTTCTGGCGGCTAAAGACGACGCTAAGAATAAGGCAATTGAAAGCAAAAACAATATTAAAAATAAAGCGTCAGAAAATAAGAACGACGCCAAAAACAAGCAAAACCCAAAGCAGGAAATTAAACCAAGTCCAGGCGAAAAGCTTAAAAGCGACGCAGAATATGCGGATTGGGTGAAAAAAACAGCTAATATCTATGAAGTAATGGATTCTAAAAAAGCGGCTAAAATTATACAGAAATATTCCGATAATATTGCAAGGGACATATTGTATACAATAAAGAAAAAGAAGGCAGCCGAAATACTGTCTGAGCTTAGTCCCGAAACGGCAAATAGAATCACAAGGACAAATAAATGAACTTTAATCCGATTTTTTTTCAATCCGCTAATAACAGCGGGCTGGGATCAAATGCAATTGGAAAGCTACAGAAGTTAGGCGATACCTCGTATTTGTTTTCGGATATTATTAAAAGATGTATCGAAAGCGATGATACGAAAGCTTCTGCACTGGAAAATTCCAGCGATGAAAAATCGGACGCTAATAACCCTACTGGCATGTCAGTTGAAAATTTGATTGGTTCTGTAAGTTCAGATGCGAGTTTGTTTACAACTAATCCCATAAGTCTAGATTCAACTTTTACGATGAACTCGACAAAATTAGCCAATTTGTTCAGTAATGCCGATACCACTATTATCCCTAAGGCTACTACAACTTCTACAACAAAAACCGCTCTTAATACTTCAGATAGTACTACTGATAACAACGATACGACAGTGTCATCCGACCTAAACCAGGACGAACTGTTGAATTTTATAAGCCAGTTTTTTGCAAGTTTAAATACGCAACAGGTAACCTTTAGTCCTCAAAGCGCCGGGCAGGATACAACCGAAAATAGCGGAACTGAAAATGCGTCGCAAGACGGCCAAATATCCGTAGTTAATAATGTGGAAGCAAACAGTATTGACGTAAACGTAGCTTCTAATATGAGTATTAGCCAGATGATTTCAGCCGCCGGTAATGGAACAAAACCGGAAGATAGCGCAGCTACTGTAAGCTCTGATAATACGCCTCAGCTTACGGCGTCAAAAACGTCAGAAAGCCAAAATACTGCAGCTGGCAGCAATGGTTCCATAGAAAGTTTTAAGGATTACCTTACAAATGCTTTATCTCAAGGTACTACAATTAAATTCAATATTCAGCAAAGCGGCGGAGATGCATTCCAAGTTGAATTAGGGAAAATATCCGCTAATAGCGACGCTGCGGCTGATACAAAAATAATAAGCGGTAATACAGCTAATAACGCTTCTTTAGACTCAACAATTACTAATAGCGCAGTTATAAATAAAAGCGTTGTCGCAGCTAATAATCTAAATATAAAACCAGATGTTGTTAATTCAGCAGTAAATTATGCAAGCGTAACTACGCAGAATAAAAATGCTATTAAAACTGATAATACTCAGACTTCGGCTGCTATACAGGAAAATATAAGCTCTACTGATAGCGACAATAAAATAGCTAATGCGTCAGCAGGTAAGGCAGCAAATACAAATATCATAACAAATGCAGCGGTAAATACAGAAGTTATTAATTCCAATGATACAGCTAACCAGACTGTAAGCGCAAATACATCTGAAACTGACACAAATGCTGTGGGAGTAAATAGTTCACAATATTACCAGATAAAAATAATACAAGGCGCAAATACTCAAACAAATTCAGATGCAAAGATAGCTTTGACTTTGGATAAAACCTCTACAATAAACGACAACTCGTATGTAAGCGCGACTGATGTGGCGACTGTTGATAATAGCGTAGCGTCAAGCTATCAGTACGTTTCAGAAAAACCAATTTTGATAAAAGGCGATTTTATAAGTCAGGTAAGTTTTAAGAGGATGTTTGAGAAATCAGGCGCTGCCGATGATAAAGAAAACGTACAGCTCTCAAGTCAGACCGATAACTCCACAAGTAATGTAAATAAAACAACTTTGTCTATCACGGACAATCCATCTATTGCGACAGCGAATAAAACAGCTGTAAATAGCCCTACAACAGCCGCTACGGCAAATACTCCGCAGAACCCGACAGTTGTAATGCCAACTGTGCAGCCAAGCGAGAATGCCGCGGTTCAAAGCAATAGCGAAGATGAAGCAATATTATCGTCTGAACAAAATGCAGCTGATAATAAACAAACTACGATTAATTTAACCGAATATAATGTTCAGACTTCGGATACTAATATAAAAACAGACTCGATTGATAATCCGTCTACTGTCGCCAGCAAAAACAACGCTTTTGCAACAGAAGCTAGTATCAACGATACCAATGCTAATGCAAAAACAGATAGCGCAACAATAAAAACAGAACTTACGAAAGCAGAACCAGATATTTCTAAACAGCAAAATATTTCAGCAGATACTGAGTTAAATATAAGCTTACAAGATAAGAATACTAATGCGACGGTAAATAATAATTCTTTTGCAGATGACAACGTTAAGAACGATAGCGCAAATATCAGAACAGACGCTAATGCAAATAGTAACGCAGTAGAAAAGAATTCAGTAACGACTGATTCTAATGCGCAAACGGCAGTTGCCGATACTAAGAATAATGTTGCGAATGCAGAAGTTAAAACAAATAATGCCAACGTTAAAAACGATAGCGCAAACGTAGAGGTAAACAGTAATACGGTAGAGAATAATACTAAAGCGACTGATTCAAACCCACAACCAGCAACTGTTAATACGCACGGAAATAATACAGCTGACGCCGATATAAAAGCGAGTAATGCCAACGTTAAAAATGATAGCGCAAATATTAAAGCAAACGTAGAGGTAAACAGTAATGCGGTAGAGAATAATACTAAAGCGACTGATTCAAACCCGCAACTAGCTGTTGTTAATACGTACGGAAATAATACAGCTGACGCCGATGTAAAAGCGAGTAATGCCAACGTTAAAGATGATAGCGCAAATACAAAAACAAACTTAGACGTAAAAAATAATGCAGCTAAGGATGATTCAGACGCTAAAACAGCGGTCGCAAATACGATTGGGAAAAGTGCAACTAACTTAGATGTAAAAGCTAGTAATGCTGTTGAGAATAATACCATAGCGACAGATTCAAGCGTGCAACAAACAGGAGCCAATACACAGGAAGATAAGGGGACTACAGCCGATGTAAAAGCAAATAGCGTTAGCGTTAAAGAAGAAAGCGCAAATATAAAAAGCAGCTTAGATATAAATATTAAAGCAGTAGAAAATAATACTATAGCAATAGATTCAGATCCGCAACCAATAGGCGCGTATACTGTAGAAAATAATATGGCGTCAAATGATTTGGATGCACAGGCGGCCGTTACTAATATGCCAGAAAATAAAACCGCTAATGATGATTTGAAAGCGAACGACAATACGGTTAACGATACATCTAATACAACAAACGTTGATTCAAATAGTAATATATCAGATGCGGATATAACAAGAAATACTCTGAATGTAAATGCTCTCAACATAAAACAAAATGAAGTAAGCACGGGCGCAAATACTGAAGCAAAGTCCGGCTCCAACGTAACGAATGAAACTGTACAGAAAATGCAAAACGAAGTTGAAGAAATTGAGACTGCCAATAATAGCGGTTCGCAAAATAAAATTGTTACTGACGATAATAAATTGACACTAAATGAATCAGTAATTAATAATGCAAAAAATACGGTAGACGAAAATGATTTTTCAAAAGAAGCGGTAATAAATAAAACACAAGTCAATAGTAAAGAAACGGAAATAACAACAGCGAATCAAAGTGAAATAGGCATTGAAACCATATCGGCTAATAATTCTGAAGAGAGCGAAATAAGTATTCCAGGCGATATATCGAAAACGGCAGGACAAACAAAAGTAAACGCTGATTTATCTGCGAACAGGGAATCTTCAATAGTTGAGAATAATGAGCAGGTAAAAACAAAAACCTCATCGAAAGTAAGTCAGCAAAATAACGCAACGGTTGAAAGCGCGAAAAGCGCCGCCGCATTTACAAATGAAAAAGATATCGTCGTGAGCGTATCTGGAAACGATACGGCGACAAATAATACAAACGCCGGCAATGCGCAGGCAGTTGTAGTGAAAGAAGAAACAAATGATGTCAAGAGCGAAGTTAAAACTGCTAATAATAAAAAAGAAGAAAATATTATTTCAGAATCGGCTCAGCAAAACGCAACTGTAACCGTAAAGAAAACTAATGATTTTATAAGCGCTAACGCCGCAGAAATACAAACTGCAAACGCAGAGAAGCAGGAAACAAAAAACTCTAAAGAATCAGAAAGCGTAAGCGTAAAAAGCGCCGCGGCTGAAGAAATAAAATCAGACAAAGATCAGGCAAGTCAGTCGGACTCTGATAATAAGAGCGGTTTATCAGAAGCTGCAACTTCCACTAATAAAAATGACAAGACTCGAAAAACAGATTCTACGCAGGAGTTCGCAAATAATTTGCAACAAACTATATTGAATAATGTCAACGCTAATACGACGACGATAAAAAGCGATAAAGACAACATAGTAAAAACAGTTAAGGCTCCGGAATTATTAAACGAAATATCAAACGTAATTCAGAAAAGCGAAAGCAAAAATGTAATCCTTAACATAGAGCCGGAAAATTTAGGAAAAGTAAAAATAGAATTAGACGTTACAAATAAAAACGTAACTGCAAATATTGAAGTTGAAAACGAAAGCATAAAACAAATAATTACAAATAATATCGAAATTCTTAAAAACTCATTAGCGCAAAGCGGCATACATCTAAATTCAGTAAATGTAAGTTTACCTGGTTATGACCAGAAAAATTCATCCAAAACAATGAGCGAAAAGAAAAAGCACAATATTAATACTCAGGATGCAGAAACGGAAGAAATTAAAACGAAAGAAGTTAATTCACGCGGTTATAGCACGTATGAATATTTAATATAGGAGAGTGGTAAATGGTTAATACAGTAGCTTCAACAACAAGTACTTCTTCTTCAAGCAGTACGACTACTTCAAGCTCATCGAGTAGTTCTTCAAGCAGTACGCTCAACCAGGATGATTTTATGCAGCTGTTAATTGCTCAAATGAAATATCAGGATCCGTTAAACCCGACTGATAGCACCCAGTATATGTCGCAATTAGCGCAGTTTAGTTCGTTACAGCAGCTTGAAAATCTGAATGATAAAATGACGACAAGTATTAACGCTAACTATACTCTAACACAGTCGATAAATAATACTATGGCTGCAAGCTTTATAGGCAAAGACGTAAAGCTGACGGGATCAAGCATCACCTATGACGGTAGCGATGCCGTTACGCTAGGTTATACGCTTCCAGCAGAAGCTAATAAAGTTACGGTAAAAGTATACAATTCATCAGGCGCTTTAGTAAAAACTCTTACGGCAACCGATATGGCTAAAGGAGACAACACAATAAGCTGGGATGGAACAAATAACCAGGGTAATGCGCTTGCAAGCGGCACATATACTTTTTCTGTTGACGCGACAGCTTCTAACGGCTCTACAATTACTCCGACATTATTTAAATATGGTCAGATTACTGCGGTAAAATATACGGATAGCGGCACTGTGCTGGTAATTAACGGCGCAGATTATTCATTGTCGGACGTAACCGAAATAGTAAACCATAAAGGAACCGGGAATTAATTATGCCAGAAATTAACGGGATAAGCGTTCCTTTTATTCCGATTGTTTCGAAGGAAGACACTTCCTCAAAACAAGTAAAAACGTCAGAAGATAGTTTTCAGAATATATTTAGCTCTGAATTAGATAAGATTAAAATATCCAATCATGCGGCAAAGAGATTAGAAGCAAGGAACATTGAATTAAGCGAAACAGAAATGACAAAACTACAAAACGCTGTAGATAAAGCCGATGCGAAAGGCTCAAAAGATTCGCTTGTTATGATGGATCAAACGGCATTTATTGTGAATGTGCCTAATAGAACAGTGATTACGGCAATGTCGCTGGCAGAAAGTAAAGAAAATGTTTTTACAAATATTGATAGCGTGGTAATAACATAGTAAAACAGCTAAACTATATTTATAACTATTCGATAATAAGACAAAATATAAATATGCTTTTATTAAATTAAATAAGCGTTGGCTTATATAAAAAAACAGAAATTAAGAAAAAATAAAATAAGAAATAATGAGAGCGGGACCTTTTAAGGGCGCTCTCGATTCAACTGAATGACTGACGTTGGATCACAAAATAAACCTTAGGAGGTAATATGTCGCTTCTAAACTCGCTATATTCCGGCGTGTCCGGTTTACAAACTCACCAAACAATGATGGATGTCATTGGCAATAATATTGCAAATGTAAATACCATAGGGTATAAAGAACAGACTGTTACGTTTGCAGACGCGTATAGCCAAATATTGAAAGCCGGTACAAACTCTTCTAGTGCGTCAGGCGGAACAAACTCTTTCCAAATTGGATTAGGCGTGCAGGTTAGTTCAATCGATCGGAACTGGAATTCTGGAACGACTGAAACAACAACTTCTACAACAGACTTAGCCTTGAATGGAAATGGATTGTTTATTGTAAATAGCAACGGTCAAAATTATTATACAAGAGCGGGTAGTTTTACATTTGATGATTCTGGCAAATTAGTAACTTCAACTGGAGCGGTAGTTCAAGGTAAAGTAGCTAATACGGATGGAGTTCTTCCATCAGGAAATAATGTCCAGGATATTATTGTAGATAAAAATTCTAAAATACCAGCCGTATCTACGACAAATGTATCGTGGGGCGGCAACTTAAAAAGCAGCGCGGAACTAACAAGAACAGAAAATGTAGTATTAAGCGGAAACATAAATTCTGATTCAACTGCCGCGTCAATTGACCAATCGCCTATTACTGTTTACAATGAAGACGGCACCGCTTATACGCTACAGGTATCTTATACAAAAACAGCGACAAACACTTATGATATGAGCTATACTGTTTCGTTAGCAAGCGATACTACGAATACAGCTATCACAAGCGGGTCGATAACAGGTTTAACATTCGCTAAAGATTCAAGCGGCAATTATACAATGGATGCGGCATCGTTAGCAAAATTTGACGGAACCGCCAACAAAGTAGTAGACGCTAACAATAAATTAAATTTTTTAATTACAGGATCTACTTTAACGCAAAATGCGTCGACAGAAACTTTAAGCGGTTCAGCCGATGAAAACAGAAAAGCCAACGTAGTTACAGGCGAAGTAACAGTGTACGATTCCTTAGGAACATCTCATCAATTATCGTTAACGTTTACCAAGATAGGCACAAACCAATGGTCTTGGTCTGCTTCCATTCCAGCCACTGACACAAAAGATGGTAAAGAAGCGGTAACAACCGGAAGTATATTGTTTAATTCTGATGGAACTCTAACGGCGACAAATATTTCTCCTAATAATCCGACAATGTCTTTCGTCCCTGCTGGCGGAGCTGATCCGACAACAATTAAACTAGATTTTGGCAGCGGTTTTAACGGCGTTACGCAAACTTCGTCAAGCTCTGTCATTTCATCATTAAGCCAAAATGGTTCTGCTGCTGCGTCATTATCAGACATGAATATTGATCAGTATGGCAATATTACTGGAGTTTACTCTAATGGGAATACAAAAATTCTGGCGCAAATAAGCGCGGCAACATTTACTAATATTGACGGTTTAGTTAGCGTAGGAAATAACATGTACTCGGCTTATGCAAACGCAGGAACAGCTACAGTAGGCAGCATGGGCGATGAAACAGGCACTACGGTAACTTCAAAAAAATTAGAACAATCAAACGTTGATCTTGCTGATGAATTTACAAAAATGATAGTAGCTCAAAGAGGCTTCCAGGCAAATTCAAAAGTAATTACAACATCAGACTCTCTATTACAAGTGATAACGAACCTTGTTCAATAATTATAAATAAATATTATGTTTTCTTAAAAGGAGCGCGGTAAAACGAGCTCCTTTTTTTTTACTTCAACTATATCCGCAGAGATACGATAAACGCAGGCTCATAATCCGTTTGTCATACTAATCAAATCATAAACTGCCCGCTATTAAACTGCCGCATAATAACGCGCATATATAAATGATATCATATTAAAATTTGCACAAATAATATTTGTTGTTATATGTAAAATATAAAAAACATAGTCGAATATTTATTTGAAAAATTTATATGCGCGATGTATTAAATGCCATGCGTGAAATTAGCGAAGCCATATTCATAAAAATTAGTAAAGTTATAACATGATCTCATAATAAGCCTATAAACAAAGCTTAAGGGGCATATAACATTTTTACAGGGGTTCGTAAGCGTTAAACAAACGCAGACAAAACTTATAAAAATTATTTAAATGAAAATGTCTAAACAAATGTAAGTAGGATACGATAATATGATAACTGTTAAATAAAATAATAGACGTAATATAAACAGTTCACATATTTATTAATAAACTCAAAGGAGAGTATATGAAAGATATAATATTCATCACAAAGAAAAGGAAGCTTGGAGTTTATTTCATGCTTCTGTTTTCTGTCTTTTTCATCTCGAGTTTGAAAGCCCAGTCTGACTATGTTATTACAACGGCTGAGACATGGCATTCGAACCAAACATTTAGTACGAATGTAGTTGTTGATGCTGGCGGTACGTTGACGATTGACGCAGGCGTAGTTATTGGCATAAATTACGCAGACGTAAATAATGACAACCTCGGCGATCTTAAACTCGAAGTTAAAAACGGCGGAAAGTTGATCATCAATGGCACCCCTTCGAATCCAGTTATCTTCCAGGGATCTGGAGTTAATCCTCCAGTAGCCGCAGGAGATAATAACTGGTGGCAAGGTATTATAATGACAAGCACCACCGGAAGTAATCTGCAAGGAGTTACGGTTAAAAATGCTAGCAACGGCTTAGCAATTAGCGGCTCTCTTAGCGTTACAGGTCTGTCAATCAGTAATTCAATAAATGGCGTAACTGTTTCAAATAGCGGAACCGGCACAGTTGAATTAAATGCAATTACATTATCAAATATCACTGGAAAAGGTATAGTGGTTAATGCGGGAAAAACGATTATTCGTAATTCTACTTTAAGCAGTATATCAGGAAATGGTATTGAGGTTAATACTCCTAACGTTACAATTGATTGGACGACGATTACTGGTACAAAAACTGGTATATTTAACTCATCTACTGCAACAAATACAGTAATCACAAATTCAAGCATAACAGGAAATAATAAATCCGGTATATTTAATACTTTAGGCACAGTTAGCGTTACAAATTCAAAAATAGATTCAAACGCTTATCATGGTATCGTAAATTCAGGCGGTATCCTAACTATTAATAAATCTGATATATCAAACAATACTTCAAGAGGCATAATAGCCGCTGGAAATGGAACTACAACAGTACAAAATGTTACTGATACTGCAAACGGAAACGTAGGATTTGATATTATTACCTACAAACAAACAGCAGATAGTCTTGCTCCAAGCGTTACAGGCACAGCTGATACAGTTATGCCAACAGTATCGTTCTTGAATTCAAACATATTCAGCAACAGTAAAACCTCTACTCCTGCAAATATACAGGTAAGAAGCGCTGCTACAAAGGTTAGCCCAATTGCAGATTTCACAACAAACTGGTGGGGACAAACATCGGGCATACTAAATCTAGTATCAGTTACAACTCCTAATTCAGTAAACTATATTAACTGGAGAATCGCAGGCTTATATACAATAGGCGCAAGCTCAGATCTTAATCCTTCAAAAAGCATATCGCTGACATACCCAGTAGCTGGTCAGAGCGTAATTCAGAATCAGGATTTAACAGTAAAATGGACAAGCGCTGGCAACATTCCTTATGTAATACTTGTAAACAGAGTAGGCGCAGCAGAGTCATATCGCAGCGTAGTAGCAAACACAGGATCATATACATTCCAACCTACTGTTGCAAACAACGCAACTATTCTTGATCTTAAAGATTATGCGGCTGATAGTACTACAGTTATAGCTTCTGCTAATACTTATAAAGTAATAGCAAGCGCAATAACAATCAATAAACCGCTTACAGGCGATACTGTTACTTCAAATCAACCATATATAGTAAGATGGGTCGCTCCTTCTACAGTAACAAAAGTCTCGATCGCTTATGCAAAAGGCGGCGTATTTACTACATCTGACTCAACATTGTTAGCTTCTGCAGTAGACGCTACAACAGGAAGTTACAGCGTTACAATACCAAGCTCGCCAACAGGCGCGGTAGGTAAATTCAAAATAGTAAACTTTACTTCAGGTTCAGCAGCAGATTCAGCAGTTGTTACAGGCGTAAACACAGTTCCAACTCCTCCATGGACATTTACAAGAACAGGTTCTTCAATGAACATCGCAATTGATACGATCCAGTTCTTACCTGATAAATCAGCTGCGAACGGAGAGAATGCAGATGTTTACATTGGCGCATTTTATAATGACAGCAATAACAAATTAAAGAATTGCGGTTATGTAAGAGGTATTGTAACTGTTACTGGTGTAAACCAATACAGAGCATTAACAGTATGGGGCGACGATCCTACTACTTCTACAAAAGAAGGTCCTGCTGATGGCGATCCTGTATACTTAAAAGTATGGAAACAGTCATGGGGCACTTCAGATAGCACAATTAGAATTCGTCCAAATGGCAGTTTAGCTTCAGACACAAGCACATTCTTTACTTATACAAAAAATGCAACTGCAGTATTTGACTCAGTATTTTTTAGAACTGGCTCTGTATCAGTATCATCAAATGCAGATTCAGTAGTATTTGTTCTTTCAGGACTTACAGCGGCTGGATCAGCAGGAAAATGGTTCTTGGTATCAAGTTATGTAGTTCCAAATACTCCTACAATTGTAAGCGTAACAGATAGTTTAAGAGGCGCTTCAGCTGATTCTACTTTAGTATTAGCTAAAGACGGAAACGGCGGAGCTTACTGGCCGGCATTAAACATCAATGGAATTGATCCTCCTGCTGGCAATGGCTGGGTTGCTACACAGGCTTATTATCTAAAACTTCAGGGCGGCGTTGGCAACGATGATACCTTAAAGATATATGGCAATAAGATTGAACCTCAAACAACTCCTATTACTCTTTCAGCAGGATGGAACTGGGTAGCTTATCTAAGAGATTCTTCATTGAGCATTGCAAATGCTTTAAGTTCAATCTCTAAATATCTTGTAATAGTAAAAGACGATGCAGGAAAAGTTTACTGGCCGGCATATTCAATTAACGAAATTGGCGACATGGTTCCTGGTAAAGGATATCAGATCAAATTGTCAAGCGGCGACGTATTAACTTATCCGGCAAACACTTCAGCTTCAAAGAGCGTAGCTACAGCTACAAGCTCTAAAGAAACTGTACATTACATCGTAAAAACAAATTCAGATAATAGCTCAACAATTGGTATTCTTGAAACAGCTATTAAAGGAAAAGTATCAGCAAATGACGAAATAGGCGTATTCAATTCCGAAGGCAAATTAGTTGGAAGCTCTGTTTACACAAGCGGAAATGCCGCAGTTGTAGTATGGGGTCGTGAAAGCGCATCTAAGAGCGGTTTCGGAATGAAAGAAGGCGAAGCTTATACAATTAAAGTATGGAATGCAACTTCAGGAAGCGAAACAGAATTATCTGGAGTATCTTACTTGCAGGGAGCTGGCTCATACTCAGCAAACGGCATCAGCCTTGTTTCTAAAGTTCAGGGATTAGCTAACGTTATTCCTACAGAGTTCTCTATTTCGCAGAACTATCCTAATCCTTTTAATCCTTCTACTACTATTAACTTTGCATTACCACAAGACTCTAAAGTTAAAATTACAGTCTTTAACGTAATCGGTCAATTAGTATCAGAAGTTGTAAACGCAGAAATGAAAGCAGGATATCATCAGGTTAACTTCAACGCTGCAAAACTTGCAAGCGGAGTTTATTTCTATCAGATTAACGCTGGTAAATTTAACGTAACCAAAAAGATGAACTTGCTCAAGTAATTGCGATACGGCACATATCGCAAACCTCAAGCAAAAAACCCTCCCGATTATTCGGGAGGGTTTTTTGTGTTTTTATGGTATCGCAAAATTATTTATCTTGCTCTATAAAAAATAACCAAAGAGGAGTAGACTATGACTGCAAATATTAGCATGATAGAAAAGGCTTATGCAAGTTTGAGCGCTAAGATTGATAATGCGCGGAAAACGTTAAACCATCCGCTTACTTATGTTGAGAAAATTCTTTATTCGCATCTTTGGGATCCAGCTTTGGATGAATTAAAACGCGGAGTAGATTACGCCGACCTTGCTCCTGACCGGGTGGCAATGCAGGACGCTACTGCGCAAATGGCGCTGCTTCAGTTTATGTCTGCCGGAAGGACTTCTACCGCAGTTCCAGCCACTGTGCATTGCGACCACTTAATCCAGGCGCAGATTGGAGCGGCTGTAGATTTGGAAAACGCCAAAGAAGGAAATAAAGAAGTCTACGATTTTTTAGAAAGCGTTTCAAATAAATATGGTATTGGTTTTTGGCAGCCCGGCGCGGGAATTATACATCAGGTTGTTTTAGAAAATTACGCATTTCCCGGCGGCTTAATGATTGGCACTGATTCGCATACGCCTAACGCAGGCGGATTAGGTATGATTGCAATAGGCGTAGGCGGCGCTGACGCTGTCGACGTTATGGCAGGTATGGCTTGGGAACTTAAATGGCCGAAAATTATTGGCGTTAAACTTACGGGAAAATTATCAGGATGGGCTTCGCCCAAAGACGTTATTCTTAAGCTTGCTGGTTTGCTTACAGTGCGCGGCGGAACAGGCGCAATAGTTGAATACTTTGGCGAAGGAACAAAAAATATTTCGTGCACAGGCAAAGGGACAATATGCAACATGGGCGCAGAAATAGGAGCCACTACATCGGTCTTCCCTTTTGACGAAAAAATGGTCGCGTATCTTAAGTCCACAGGAAGAGAGGACGTAGCAGAATTAGCTGCAAACATCGCTCCCCTTTTAACCGCAGACGAAGAGGTTTTACAAACTCCGGAAAAATATTACGACCAGATAATTGAAATAAATCTTGATGAATTGGAGCCTTATATAAACGGTCCATTTACGCCTGATTTGGCATGGCCTATATCAAAAATGAAAGACGCGGTAAAAGAAAATAATTATCCTGATAAAATAAGCGTAGCTTTAATTGGCAGCTGCACAAATTCAAGCTATGAAGATATTGACCGCTCTGCAAGTATTGCGCGTCAGGCTTTGGCTAAAGGCTTAAAAGCTAAATCAAAATTTACGGTTACTCCCGGATCGGAACAGGTGCGGGCAACTATTGAAAGAGATGGACAATTAAAAACGCTTGAGGAAATTGGCGGAGTTGTTTTGGCTAACGCCTGCGGTCCCTGCATAGGAATGTGGAACCGCGTAGATGCTGACGCAAAAGAGAAAAACACAATTGTAACTTCATTCAACCGCAACTTTGCTAAAAGGAACGACGGTAATGCAGGCACATTAGCCTTTGTTGCAAGTCCTGAAATTACTACCGCTTTAGCGCTGGCGGGTAGTTTATCATTTAACCCAATTACTGACTCGCTGGTAACTGAAACTGGCGAAAAAATATTTCTAGATGAACCAGGCGGCAGGGAACTTCCGTTAAATGGATTTGATAAAGGCAGGGGCGGATTAGTTGAACCGCCTGCCGACGGCTCTACTGTTGAAGTTATTGTAAGTCCGGTCAGTTCGCGTTTGCAGCTGCTTGAGCCTTTTGCAGCATGGGACGGCGCCGATATGGACGGACTGTTTGTGCTGCTAAAAGCAAAAGGCAAATGTACTACCGACCATATTTCAATGGCGGGACCGTGGTTAAGATTCCGCGGGCATCTTGATAATATTTCCAACAATCTATTTCTTGGCGCAGTTAACGCGTATACTGGCGACGCCGGAAAAACAAAAAATATTCTTACACACGAGTATAAATCAATTCCGGAAGTTGCGCGCGATTATAAATTAGCGGGTAAAAGCTGGATAGTAATTGGAGACGAAAACTACGGCGAAGGTTCAAGCCGCGAACATGCAGCTTTGGAACCAAGGCATCTTGGCGGCAAGGCAATAATTGTAAAAAGCTTTGCGCGTATACACGAAACCAATTTAAAGAAGCAGGGAATGCTTCCGCTTACTTTTGCAAACCCTTCCGATTATGATAAAATACGCGAAGACGACATATCAGGCATTTATGGATTAAAAGAGTTCGCTCCTGGTAAACAGCTTGCGTTACGCATCCAACATTCAGACGGAACAAAAGAAGAAATTATGTTAAACCATACTTTTAACCAAAGACAAATTGAGTGGTTCAGGGCCGGAAGCGCGCTAAACCTTATTGCAAAAGGTTTGTAAGAAACTGAAAGATAGAATTATTAAGCAGGGTTATGCGTCACAACTGGCATATAACCCTGCTTTGTTTTAAATAAGTCGTTTGCTAATTGACGGATATTTTGTTAAATATAATTATATAAAAATTGCGCATGCAGATATTCAGCGGGAGAATTGTTGTGGGAAAAAAACATTGAGAAACTTTTCGGTATATAATTCCATTTAATAACTTTGCTGAATAAACGAATTATGCTAAAGAGCAAATTAGCGCAGGGCGGCTATAGTATTAGCTGTCATAAAGCGCTTGTGATGATTTTTCTAATATAATATGGGAGTTATTATGAGAAATATAAAATTCAATGTCCTGCTTTTGTTTGTTATTATTTTTTCTTGTTGCGCATTTCCGCAACGACAACAATATGGAAGGTTTGTGATTGTCCCGGATAATAATGCCGCCTTAGCAGCCAAAACAAAAGCTCAAATTATTTCGCCTTCAATTATTAATAAGCAAAACAGATTGTATAAAAATACTTCTGATAGTTTAGTTAACGACCATCCTAATTATTTCCCTCTTGCGATAGGAAACAAATGGCAGTTTTATCATCGATATAGGGATACCGAATTTATTGGTTATGGCGGTTATTATGAAACATATATGGACTCTGTAATTAGCGTTACCGTTATTGACGGGAAAAATTATTATAGCCTTGCTCAATGGAGCGATTTTTTACTAAGGTATGATGAAAACGAAAAAAAAATTGTATAGGCGTAGCAGCGCTAACTACGATGTGGTTATGATGGATTTTAGTTTAGAATACGGAGCTGCATTTGGATACGGAAAAATAGTTGGAGGAAGTCGAACGATATGCGGTCAAATATTTAACTATATGGGCACAACAGCTAAAAATCCTAATGATATGGATTATAATGAATCTGATGAATACTATTTTGAAAACCTGGGCTACGGGGAACAATATAATATGGAACTTATGAATGCCGCAGAAATGTCCGACGATACATATCTAATCCAAGCCATAATTAACGATACAACCGGCGTTAAATATTATAGGGATAGCGATACTACATCAATTACTACTCCAACTTTTTCTATAATAAATGACACTATGTTAATATCGTTTCAGATTAAGCACCCCAAAACGGCCTTTAATTACGGATATGATTACCTATCGCGGGGCGAGGGAGTTTGTTTTACTGATTCGGTATTAGTTTATAGCTATTATGTAAAAGACAATTCGATTAAAGCTAATTCTCCTGTCGTGGCATCAAGAGCTTTTAGGACCTCAAATTTTACTGCAAAGATAAAATTAGATTCTATTTTTTTTAAGGAAGGCGACTCTTTATTATTTAAAATAAAAACAAAGGATAAAGGGATAATTCCTGAATATGAGTTATTTCCAAGCGGAGGTTATTATAAACTTGTTTTCGATACTCTGATAGCGGGCGTAAATGATAAAAGAACAAATAGCGTTTACTCTTATAAACTCGAACAGAATTATCCCAATCCATTTAATCCGTCTACAACTATAAGTTATCAGATGCCCAAAAGTTCTAAGGTTAGTTTGAAAATTTATAATATGCTGGGACAGGAAGTTGCGACTCTTGTAAATGCTTATATGGAAGCGGGAGCGCATTCGGTTACATTTAATGCAGGCAAATTAGCAAGCGGAGTATATCTTTATAAGCTTGATGCGGGAAGTTTTTCGTTGAGCCGGAAAATGATATTGGCTAAATAATTTTTATGGTAAATATAATTGTGATTTAAAACACGGCGGATAATGATCTGATTATTTAAATTAAATTCGGAATGCGAATGCTTTGTTAATACGGGGTATTTGCAACTGTTCGGGCTGGTTATATTTTTCTCCACAATTTATAATGCAGAGAGCGCCTTTAATAAAATATAAAGACGCTCTTTTTAAATTCACTAAACTTCGCCGCTTGCCTGAAGTTTTTCAGCGCGGTCTGCAATTTTTAGCTGTTCAATCAGTTCGAACATTTCTCCTTCCATAATGTTGGAAAGGTTATAAAGAGTTAAACCAATTCTGTGGTCGGTAACTCTGTTCTGCGGAAAATTATAAGTCCTGATTTTGTCGCTTCGGTCGCCGCTTCTTACCATAGTTTTCCGTTGTGCGGAAATCTCGCTTGTCTGCTCTTTAAGTTTTAAATCGTAAAGACGGGCGCGTAAAACTTTTAAAGCCTTCTGACGGTTTTTCAACTGCGATCTTTCATCTTGGCACTGCACAACAAGTCCGGTTGGAAGGTGAGTAATTCTGATAGCTGTTTCAACTTTGTTTACGTTCTGACCGCCTGCGCCGCCGCTTCTGTAAACGTCAATCTTTAAGTCGCTTGGGTTAATATCAACCTGCACGTCTTCGGCTTCCGGCAAAACAACTACTGAAGCCGCAGAAGTGTGGACTCTGCCGCTTGCTTCTGTAGCTGGAACGCGCTGTACGCGGTGAACTCCGCTTTCAAATTTAAGATTGCTAAAAACTTCGCTGCCAGACATAGAAAAAACGACTTCTTTTATTCCTCCCTGTCCGGAATCGCTAATATCAATCAACTCTGTTTTCCAGCCTTTAAGTTCGGAAAAACGGGAGTACATTCTATAGAGATCGGCTGCAAAAAGACCCGCTTCGTCTCCGCCCGTTCCCGCGCGGATTTCCATGATAATATCTTTTGTATCGTTAGGATCTTTAGGCAATAGGATAATTTTAATTTCTTCTTCAAGCTGGAGCTTCTGCTCTTTTAATTCGTCCAATTCAAGCTCCGCAAGGTCAGACAATTCCTTATCGCCGCTGGATTCAATTATCTCTTTATTGCCTTCGATATTGTTTATAACCTGGTTATACTTTTCGTAGGATTTGATAATTTCAATTAAATCGCTCCGTTCTTTACTTAAGCTTATCAGTTTTTCGGTATTATTAAGATTAGCCGGGTCGGACAGCTGCTCGTTTAATTTATCGAATTTATCCTTAATCTTTTTTAGTTTGTCTATCAGTTCCATTGATTGCACAATTAGTTAATAATCCCAAATATACTAAAAGTTATTGAAATTTTCTAAATATACGCAGATAAAGACGGAAAGGAGGGGTATTTGTATGAGATTTGTTAATTAGCGTAAATGGCAACTATGTTTTTAGTATGAGTTTATGTTGGCTAACGGTAAATTTACAATTCCCATCGTAAAGTTTTCTATAGTCCCATAACTCGGATATACTATACTGTCGAGACTGTAAAAAGTTATGTGTA
>DBTY01000049.1 GCA_002307295.1 Ignavibacteriales bacterium UBA1304 | reverse complement strand
TTCTCTAACGCTTAATCTGGGTTTATTGTGTCTTCAATATTTATGTCTTTTTTTAATCCATCCCAAAATTCCTGATCGACGTCCGGATATGTTTTCTGAAACGCGGCAAGCGCTTGCACAATGAGCTGTTCTCCAACTTTTGCAGATCCGGTTAGTTCAAACATCTTTTTAATTTTTTCTTTTTTAGCGGTTGTTTGAGAAAATGCAGAGATGGGCAGAATACAAATAAAAAAGACAATGATAATTTTTTTCATGATTACCCCGATAAAGATAGTTGGTTTATATTTATGAAAAAGCTCAGGCTTTTAATTCTATGCGCTCAAAATAAATAGAATCCTATTTTGTATGTAAAAAATTAAAGCGCTTAATTTCATTTATTGTAAATCAAACCAATTGAGAGGTATTGTCAATGTTGCGTCTTTTTACAACTTTAGCGCTAAAGTTGAATCTTTAGCTTAGTCTGATTGTTATATAAATACAAAGCGGATTTATCAGGCATTTCTATTGCAGCATCGCTTAAATATTTATGACCTGTTTTTATTAAATCATTCAGCAAAAATTCTTATATTAGAAGTATTAATAATTTAAAAAATTAGCAATTCCGGGATATTTATGAAAGAAAAGATAGTCACTTTAGAATTAGCGCGCGAACATGGTTTAACCGATGAAGAATTTGAAAAAATAAAAAAAATATTAGGCAGAGATCCAAATTTCACAGAGCTTGGCATATTCAGCGTTATGTGGAGCGAGCATTGCAGTTATAAAAATTCAATTGCGCTGATTAAAACGCTTCCCAGAAATGGGGGCAGACTGCTTGTGGGAGCAGGCGAAGAAAACGCAGGCCTTGTTGATATTGGCGACGGTTTAGCCGTAGCGTTCAAAATTGAAAGTCATAACCACCCTTCGGCGGTTGAGCCTTATCAGGGCGCGGCTACAGGAGTAGGCGGCATTTTAAGAGATATTTTTACTATGGGCGCAAGACCTATCGCTTCATTAAATTCGCTTCGGTTCGGTTCGTTAGAAAGCGCGCATACCCGATTTTTATTTGAACTGGTTGTTAAAGGCATTGGCGATTATGGCAACTGCTTTGGAGTGCCAACAGTAGCGGGCGAAGTTTATTTTGACGAATCGTACCAGACCAATCCTTTGGTTAACGCAATGGCGGTTGGAATTGTTAAAACAGATCAGGTCGCAAGCGCAACGGCAAAAGGCGTTGGGAACTCTATTATGATTGTAGGCTCTTCTACCGGAAGAGACGGCATCCATGGAGCTACGTTCGCTTCAGAAGAAATTTCAGAAAAATCGGAATCAAAACGTCCTTCCGTTCAGGTAGGCGATCCGTTTACAGAAAAACTTTTATTAGAAGCTACGCTCGAAATTATTAAGGGCGGCTGGCTTATTGGTATTCAGGATATGGGCGCTGCCGGTATTATCTGCTCGACTTCTGAAATGAGCGCTAAGGGGGAATCCGGAATGAAAATAAATTTAGATAAAGTTCCTTTGAGAGAATCGGGAATGATAGCTTACGAAATAATGCTTTCTGAAAGCCAGGAGAGGATGCTCTGCTGCGTTAAGAAAGGCTGCGAAGATAAGGTAAAAGAAGTATTTGAAAAGTGGGATCTTCATTGTGAAATTATAGGAGAAGTAACCGACGACGGAATGCTTGAGATTTCATATCAGGGAGAACTGAAGGCTAAAGTCCCTGCTTATGATTTAGTTCTTGGCGGAGGCGCTCCTGTTTACAAACGGGAAACCAAACGTCCAGAATACTTAGATAAGAAAAATAATTTTGACGTAAATAAACTGCCTGAGGTAGATATTTACAATGCCTTTATTAAAGTTTTTTCTTCGCCTAACATTACTTCAAAAAAATGGGTTTATGAACAGTACGATTCAATGGTAAGGACGAACACAATTGTCGGCCCGGGCTGCGACGCCGCAGTTATCCATATTAAGGATACAAACAAAGCTCTTGCAATGAAAACCGACTGTAATGGAAGGTTTGTTTATCTTGGCCCAAAAGAAGGAGCTAAGATTGCAGTGGCTGAATCTGCAAGAAATATAGTTTGTTCAGGAGGAGTTCCTCTTGCAATTACCAACTGTTTGAATTTTGGCAATCCTTACAAACCTGAAAATTTTTGGCAGTTTACTGAAGCCATTGAAGGAATGGGCGAGGCTTGCCGGTTCTTTGACACCCCTGTTACAGGCGGCAATGTAAGCTTTTATAACGAGTCGCCAGACGCTGCCGTTTATCCAACTCCTACAATTGGGATGGTCGGTTTAATAGAGAATTTAGAAAATATTACCACTTCGTTTTTTAAGAATGAAGGGGATTTGGTTTATGTGATTGGCGAAGACTTTGAAGAAATTGGCGGAAGCGAATTCCTCAAAGTAATACATAACGAAGTTGCGGGAGCCCCGCCCAAAATTGATTTACAGGCGGAAAAGAATTTACATAAGTTTTTGCTTGAGACTATAAACGGCAAGCTTATTAAATCCGCTCACGATGTTTCCGAAGGCGGAATAGTCGCCGCGTTAGCCGAATGCTGCATAATTGACGAAAAGACTCTGATAGGAGCCGATATTACTTTGCCTATTAAAACGCGCGAAGATTTTTCGCTGTTTTCAGAATCGCAGTCCAGAGTAATTGTTTCAGTATCTCCGGCAGATAAAGATAAATTTGAAGCTGCTGCGCTGGCAAATAAAATTCCGGTATTAAACGCCGGACGCGTTGGCGGAAGCGATTTAACAATAAATAAACGATACAGTTTCAGCTTAGAAAAATTGGCTGACGTTTATTTTAATACAATCAGCAGAATAATGAATGGTTGAGAAAAAGAGTAAAACTGCTGTCGATCCCAAAACAAAACAGCAGAAAAATAATTCTTCGGCAAATGAAAAGAAAAAAAAGTTTCAGGCGACGTGGAATACTCTTAAGTACTATTTAATGGGATTATTTAATAAGATTGACGAGCACCATATTTTTCTTATTTCGTCCGGGCTTGCGTTTTCTATATTTATTTGCATAATCCCATTTACGCTTATATTGTTTGCTATACTTGGCAACATACTCGACTCTGGTTCTATACGGCTTCAGATATATTCTTTTATCGATAACCTTATCCCTTATGACGAGTACGCCAACTACGTAAAAAACATTATCTCGTCAAAATTATTTGAAGTAATTCATTTTAAAAACACTGCGGGAATGGTGGGCGGTTTCGGTTTGCTTTTTACTGCAAGCGGTTTGTTCAGCAGTATGCGGACTATATTAAACAGAATCTTTGGCGTTGCAAAAGACCTTAATTTTTTCTTCGGGCTGCTGAAGGATTTTGCTATGGTTTTTCTTGTGACAATATTTTTCTTCTTTGCCATAATTGGTTTTCCTATTGTGGAAGTAGTTATAAAGTCTGCCACAAGTCTACGGTTTCTTGGATTATTTTCATTAAGCTATCTTCAAAAATTACTGTGGGATTCTATTTCTTTTGCTCTTATCTTTCTTACGTTCTGGCTTATATATTATATAGTGCCAATAAAAAAAATGGATAGAAAAGTTGTGCTGTTTAGCGCGTTTTGGGCCACGTTTTTATGGCAGGCTGCAAAAATAATATTTGGCATATATGTTTATCATTTTGCAACATTTGGCAAAATATACGGCGCGTATGCGTTGATTGCCGTAGTGGCCTTCTGGATATATTACTCTTCAATTATCTTTGTTACGGGCGCCGAGATGGGGCTGCTTTTTCAGGAGCGCAATATAAAACAAGCAAAGAAAAAACTGACATAAAAATTAGAAAAATGTAAAATAGATAGTTAAATATTTATTTTTAATCTGCGGATGAACTCAAATTTTGTATCCCTTTTAATCATCAATTTCAAAAATAATTCATAATGACGTATTTTTTATCAATTGAGAAAAATTATGAAAAACGAAGCGTTTTATGACGATGTCTCATCTTTTTATGATGAGATGACGCATTTTGATGATGCGTTAAAGAAAAGAATAGAGATATTTAACTCTATCTTTAACAGATGCGAATTAAAAACTATTGCGGATATCGGCTGTGGTTCCGGGCTAGATTCGATAGCTTTGGCCTCGCTTGGTTATGAAGCGACTGGTTTTGACCCTTCTGCAAAAATGCTAAACAAGGCTAGAGTAAACGCTAATAAAAAAGGCGTCAAAGCAAAATATAAAAAATATAGCATCCAAAATATTCCCAAATTATATAATAAGAAATTTGACATGGCGATAGCGTTTGGCAATGTTTTTTCAAATATCCCGCAGGATGAGATACAAAATTCGCTAATTAGAATTTATGATATGCTGAAAGACGGCGGGGTTCTATTCTTACAAATTTTGAATAATGACAAAATACTAAAGGAAAAACAAACGTTAATTGGAACTAAAGAAGACGAGAGGAGCCTGATAGTAAGATATTATGATTATTATGAAGACCATTTGCTTTTTAACATTCTTAAAATTGACAGAGGCGAAAAAACAAAGGGATTCCTGTTAAAGACGATTCTTTATCCTTATAGAAAGAAAGAGCTTCTGGGTTTTTTGGAAAATTGCGGTTTTTATAAAATAAAAATATATGGGGATATAAAATTAGGAAAATACAAACGGGATATCTCAAAGGATCTTGTAGTTGTGGCTAGAAAGCAAGCTGCTAATGAAGCTCTTACAAAACAGAAAAACTTTTTTCAATTTCAATAAAAAATTAATGAAATTTCCTTTATGAAAAATACCGGGTGCATTTTTGAGGATTTTACAGTTCAATTTCTACGACTATTTGATAAATAAACTTATTAACCGCTCCAATTGCTAGAAAAAATTAATTTAAAAATTTGACTTCCACATGACATCGCATATTTAATATTTTATATTTGTGAAAATATGAAACAGCTAAATAAAATAAATATTAACTCCATGACGGAAAACAAAATGTGTTGTTGCCGCAGAAATAGCCTTACCCGGTTATTGAGGAGGAATATATTATAATTTTATTTTTATAAAATAAAAAATGTTTTTAAAAACCTTCCAGTAATATTACTCGAAGGTTTTTCTCGTTTTAAAGGGTTTTGGATAAAAGGAATATTTATTCAATCAATAAATAAAAGACGAAAGTCTTAAATTATTAAACAACAACAGGAAGGATCGCACATGAAAAAATTATTCTTTTTCTTAAGCGTCGTATTTTTTACGGCGGCGTTATATCCGCAAAGCTGGAAGCTTGTAAGCACAGGTTTGAGCGGAGAAATTTACGGCATCGATTACGTTAGCAGTTCTGTGGTTTGGGTAAGCGCCGATAGCGGCGGCGTAGCCCGTTCTACAGACGGCGGAAATACATGGATTAAGGCGGGCAACCTTGGTTATGGGGCTTATTCTATTACGGCTCTTAGCGATAAAATTGCTCTTATTGCAACGGGTCCGGCTTCAGGCGACGGAAAAATTTACAGAACTTCCGATGGCGGAACAACCTGGACTGTAGTGCATACAACAACAGGAGCATGGTTCGATTTTATAGACAATATAAACTCAACTACTCTATGGGCTCTTAGCGATCCAATCAACGGTTATTTCTATATCGTTAAATCAACAGACGCAGGGTTAACATGGACTGCAGCGTCAAATCTTCCGGCAGCTCCGGCAACTACAGTCTTTGGCGCAAATGATTCATTTTACAGAATCGGCAACACGGCGTGGTTTGGCACAGGCAGTAGCGGAAGCGCATTAGCTAACAGAGTCTACAAAAGCTCAACGGCGCCAGACGGCCCATGGACGTACACAAATACAACAGTAATTAATGTAGGAGCGTTGGCGTTCTCGTCTGTTTCTGGCGCAGGCGTAGCCGGTTTCTGGTCGTCTGCAGTAGTAAACGCGACTACCGACGGCGGTACAACCTGGAAAGCCGTATCAGGCGTAAGCATTGGCAACGTAAATAGCTTGGATTATATTCAAGGCACGTCAAACGTTTGGGCTGCAACTTCAACAGGCGTATATAAATCCACAAATGACGGAACAAGCTGGGTTAAAGATAGTCTTCCTTCGTCGTCGTCAAGCGATTATTATAACGTAAAGTTTTTTGGCGATTCCCAAGTGGGATTAGCTGGAGGATCTGGCGGCAAAGTATTAGTTAGGCTTAGTTCCGGCACAGTACCAGTAGAATTAACGTCATTTACAGCAA
>DBTY01000023.1 GCA_002307295.1 Ignavibacteriales bacterium UBA1304 | reverse complement strand
ATCTGTTTTATTTTGGACAGCTGTGTTCAAATTAAGAGTTTTTATTAGCATCTGCCTTTTAAGACAAGTTTTTTTTTCGTTAATTTGTAACATCTAAAAAAGGCAGATGAAATATTGAAGGACAAAGCTAAGTTAAAATCACAGGTTATTCTACAAAAACTGTTGCCGTTGGTATTCAGGGATCCGTCAAATAAAACTTCTTTAATTATTTTAAGTATTATAATTGGAGTAATTTGCGGATTGATGGCTGTATTGCTTAAAATAAGCGTTGATAAAATGCATGAGCTTTCAGTAGAACTGACTCAAAAATACTCAACCTCGCTAATTCTATTTTTCCCAATGATTGGCATTATACTCACGCTTTTATTTGTAAAATATCCGCTAAAAGGGAAACACACAAAAGGTCTTGGCGATATTATTCATTCCATCTCGCGAGGTAAAATAGACATTCCATTTCAGAGAACTTATTCGCACATTGTCGCTAGCGCTTTAACGGTAGGCTTGGGCGGCAGCGTTGGGCTTGAAGCCCCAATAGCGGCGACTGGCGCAGCTATAGGCTCAAATATTGCGCAGAGCCTTAAATTAGATCACAAACTAAAAACTTTATTGCTTGCATGCGGCTCGGCAGCAGGGATTTCGGCTATATTTAACAGTCCTATTGCCGGCGTTATTTTTTCTATTGAAGTTTTAGTCGCAGAAGTTTCCGTTCCGTTTATGATTCCAATTATTATATCTTCCGCATCAGCGGCAGTAGTATCCAAAATGCTTTATGGAGGACAATTATTCATTCTTGTTACCCAGGGGTGGGTCTTTGAAGCAATACCATATTACATTGTACTTGGCGTTTTATGCGGATTAATTTCAGCATATACAATTACGGTTACTTTTAATATAGAAAAATATTTCCACCGAAAACTTGACGGTTTTAAAAAAGTTTTAATAGGCGGACTTTGCTTGTCTATTCTTGTACTATTGTTTTTGCCGCTTTACGGCGAAGGTTACTCTACAATTGAACAAATACTAAATCAAAAAGCGGCTCTTATTTATAATAACAGTTTGTTTAGTTTTAATATTCTTCCGCAGAATTCATTCTTATTATTGTTTGTATTTTTATTAATAATGTTTAAACCAGTAGCGGCTGCTTTTACAATTGGCGCAGGAGGAGACGGAGGCATCATAGCCCCTTCCCTATTCATCGGAGCTTTAACTGGATTTTTCTTAGCTCAGTTATGCAAAGTTTTGGGCATAGCCGATTTGAATACCGTTAACTTTATTGCAGTTGGCATGGCTGGCGTTATAAGCGGCGTTATTAGAGCTCCATTAACTGGTATATTTTTAATTGCAGAAATTACCGGCGGATATCTTTTAATTGTTCCGTTAATGATTGTAGCTTCGTTTTCTTATTTCATTTCGAAATATTTTGAGCCCGACTCTATTTACACTAAGGCTATTAATGAAAATGCTGGCACTGATGTGCTAAATCATGATAAGAATTTATTATCTCAAATATCTATCAGGGAACTGATTGAGACCGATTTTATCAGCGTTGCGCCTAATTATACTTTATCGCAGCTTTTAGATATTATCACTCATTCAAAGAGGAATATTTTTCCGGTAGTTGACGATAAAGACGCTTTTTTGGGAGTAGTATATTTAGACGATATACGCGAAGTGATTCTTGAAAAAGATTTGTATGAAGTGCTTTTGGTTTATGAATTCATGCATAAAGGCGATATCTCGGTAGCGATTGATGAGAATATGTATAATGTTATGGAAAAGTTTGAAAAGTTTAGATTGTGGAATCTACCTGTTATAGATAATGGGAAATATGTCGGGTTTGTTTCTAAATCGTCGGCCCTTTCTTTATATAGAGAACAATTGGTCGAGCAATCTAAAGCGGTGATATAGACAAAAAGTGCGCGGGCTGGGGAGCCCGCGCTACATGCCAAATTCTCTATTTAAGCAATATTAGCTTTTTCCCTGCTGAAAAATTTCCGGCGGACAATCTGTAAAAATATGCGCCGCTTGCTAATTTTTGCGCGTTAAATATTACCTGATGCGATCCCGCTTTCTGATACTGGTCAACAAGAGTTGCAACAAGCTCGCCAAGCATATTGTATACTTTTAAAGTAACAGGACACGCGTTTGAAATTGAATAGCTGATTGTTGTTTCAGGATTAAACGGATTAGGGTAATTCTGATTCAATACAAATGAAGACGGCGCATTTGACTCGTTATTTTTAACATCGCTAACTAAATAACCAGTCCATTTAATATCGTCAATAGATACCTGTCCGCTATTTGCGTTTATCTGCTGAAACTTCATCGTAAAAGCTCCTGAAGCGTTTACTTTAATTGTATCCGAAGTTTTAATTGCGCTTACCTCGCTTGAAGTAGTAGCAGTATAAACTAAACTATTATTAACGTATACGCCGAGATTTACATTTGTAGAAAAAGCCTGCATGTATTTAAATACTAAATTACCGCAACCGCCCTGAATAATACCAGACTCAACTTTTGCAGTTGCGTCTTTTTTAAATACCGGAGTAGGTTTATTTATTACGCCTGACGAATTGCCTGAGCAGTAAACATAGCTCCATACAGAACCATCCTGCCCTTTAAACGTACCGTTAAGATAAGAAGAACCAGTCTCAGGGAAATTTGCAAACGTTTCTGCGCCGCCAAAAGAGCCTTCGTTATCTAACACGCTTAGAGTAAATTCGTTTGGCGCGCCAATTGTTACATTACCGCTTGCAACCGCTAAATTAAAAACAAGCGCGCGCGTTCCCTGCAACAGAGTATCGTCGACTATGCTTAATTTAATTGCCTGAGAAGCGGCTCCGCCTTTAGTAAACGTCGCTGTTTGCGAAGCAAAACCATTAACAATTTTACTATCGCCAGATTTAAGCGCGACGTTAATTACAGCGTTCGCAGTTAAATTGGCCGTAGAAGAAATATTAACTGTTAGGTTATAAGTTCCGGCTCCTTCGTCAACAGAGCCGCCAGTAGCAGTAAAACTTACAGATGGCGTTTCAGATCCCGTAGTACGCGCTAATATCTGCGGTATCTTTCCAGTAGTTTTATAATTGATATTAGTTCCCGTTCCATTGTAAGCATAAGCAGTAAACAAATAATTAGTAGCAGGTTGCAGATTTGTAAATGTAATTGAATCAGCTCCAGAATATGGAACGTAAACAAAAGCCCGTCCTGACGATAAATTCTGATTTGAAGTATAAGTATAACCGTCTACAGGAATAACGAAATTGCTATCCTTATAAGCCATAACAAAATAACCTAACGGAGCCTGAGCGCCCGCCTCGGCCTTTGTCCACTTAACTGTAACTGAACTATCCGATGAAGAGGTCAGTAAATTTGTCAGCTGATTAGAGGGCTCAACGCTAAGCGTTGGGGTTTTAAGAGTAAGCGTATTAAAATCAATATAGTTAACATATTCAGGATGATCGACAAAAGGATTTCTGTTTTTCTGAATAGACTCAATATAATTATTTCGTTTAATTTCCCACATATCAGGCGGATCCTGATTATTCCAATCAAGCAGAGTAGCTAAATCTTCGGTCGTTTCATTTGCAGTCGGTAAGAAATTATTTAACGAAGCGAATGTCCATGCGCCCGCAACTCCGTTATATTTTACTGACATATACAACAAAGCTCTTGCAGCATCGCCTTTGTGAGCGTCGCGAGGTTCAAAAACAGTTTTACCGTTAGCGTCTGTTCCAAGTTTGCAAGAAAGAAATTGCGAAACAACGTTTACAACCTTTCCAAGCGGATGGTTGCTTCTTGGATCATTAGCGTTATTTTGGTTTGTAGGAAAAAGATGATGCTGATCTGAATATTGAGGAACATCTGTAGAGCCATATGTCGGCATCCAGCTGTAGCACCATGTATGTTCGCGGCTAAATACAGCCCAGGTAAAAGGAGGAGTATAAACATAATTATAGCCGCTGTACACGCATGTTAAAACCTTTTGGCCGCCCGTCGTATCGCGCGATTCAAAATTTGGAATAATTGTATTTTTATAATCGTCGTAGCTAATTTGCGTATATGGCGATCTGATTCTGCTTTCCAGATCGTTTATAAAAGTAGCTTTTGAGGTAGATACCGAATCATAATATGTGGAGCTAAATACCTGCCCTATAACCCTTGCCGGAGCAAGCGCCATCGTAATTAAAATCATTGAGTATAAAATACGTTTCAAATTCATACCTTTGTAATTAGTAAAGTTTTCTGCGGGGTCAGTTTATGCAGGAATTTCCTTAAGCAGGTCGTCCTATAAAAAGCGGCGCAATAATTAAGCTTAAAATTACTGCTTTTAAATCAATGGTTCAAGAAGCCAATAATATCTGTTTATTAACAATTTATTTAATATCTTAAAATGTAGACTATTTATTACGTTGAGATTCTTTTCTAATTAGCATATTTTAATTTTTTTAACTATGGAAATTATTTTTTGAGTTCAGATACTGTTAAGACCGATGCTTATGCCGCGTTTAGGATAAAAGATTTTCGCTTGTTTATTTTCTCCCGTTTTTTTCTCACCGTCGCAATTCAAATGCAATCAGTGATAGTTGGATGGCAGATATACGGATTAACACACGACGCCCTTTCCCTTGGATTGATAGGGCTATCGGAAGTTATTCCTTTTTTCTGCGTGACTTTATTTGCGGGGCATATAGCAGATATTGTAAGCAGAAAAAAAATCACTCTTACTACAAACATAATTTATTCAATTTGCGCATTGGGGCTTTTACTTATTTCTACAGAGTTTCATTCAGTAATTAATAAGTTTGGAACGCTGCCTATTTATAGTATTATATTCATTACAGGGATTGCGCGCGGGTTCCTTTCGCCGGCGCAAATTTCATTTGCAGTGCAATTAGTGCCTCATGAAATTTTAGGCAACGCATTAACATGGAACAGCGTATCGTGGCAAACGGCGGAAATCAGCGGGCCGGCTATTGGAGGGCTAATTTGCGGTTTTTACGGTATTGGAACCGGATATTCCATTGTTACATTTCTAAGCATAGTCGGGGCTTGTATTTTTGTGCTGATTAAAGATCGGCCAATTCCAGAAAAGACAAAAGAAGAAAATATTTGGCAAAGTTTAACTGCCGGATTAAGATTTGTTTTTACTAATCAAATTGTTTTAAGCGCAATGACGCTTGATATGTTTGCCGTTTTTTTTGGAGGAGCTGTTTGCATACTTCCAATTTTTTCCGATCAAATTTTACACACGGGCGCAAAAGGATTAGGTTTTCTACGCGCCGCTCCCGCTATTGGAGCAGTAACAATGTCGGTAATTCAGGCTTATTGGCCGCCATTTAGAAAAGCCGGACGTAATCTTTTATTTGCAGTTTCCGGATTTGGGATCTGTATTATTTTATTTGCGTTCACCCGTAATTTTTATTTAGCTTTATTTGTTCTTATGCTTAGCGGAATGTTCGATAACGTAAGCGTTGTTATACGAGGAACAATTACGCAGATACATACGCCAAATGAAATGCGAGGACGCGTTTCTGCTGTAAACGGAATTTTTATCAGCTCTTCGAACGAATTAGGCTCATTTGAATCCGGCGTAATGGCAAGGCTATTGGGCTTAATCACTTCTATTGTCTTTGGCGGAAGCATGACTGTTTTGGTTGTAGGCGCTGTTAGAAAGTTTGCGCCGAAGCTTAGAAAACTAAGTTTGTAATTTTTAGCGTTATAAGGCGGAATTTTAGAAATATATTCCGCCTCTTATTTACATATTTTTAACCTGCTTGCTTTTAACTCCAATCGTATATATATTTTAAAATAACATTTGCTTCTGTTCCGGGGAACGAATGTAAAAAGATTTAGGCGCGGCAAATTTTTTTCTAGTTTTGTCGGTTTTTATCTTATAAAAAAAACATTCATAGACTACGAGGTAAAAGATGAAAAAGTTTTTCCTATCAATTATTTTTTCTACAATCATGCTATTAGTTTTAAACGGTTGTAATAACGGCTCAGATCCAGTTTCTACGACTAATTCGGACAATCTACAGATCGACGGACAACTTCAAAAAGAAGCATACATTACTCCAGGCGACTCGTTAGTAACTGAAACTTCTCCTTCATATTCTATTGATTATAAAAATCTAAAATTAAATAGGGACGATCTAGATCATCTAAAATATCTGTACCCCGGCGCTCTAAATATTCCAAACGCCGATAGAGAATTTATTATCTCCTCGGGAGATTCATTCACAGTTGCAATTAATAATTGCAAAGCCGGTTGTATTTTTGACGCCGACTTAGGGACAATCAAAATCAGCTCTCCTTTTGATTGGACTAATAGCGGAGTCGTTCTGGAAAGAACCGAAAGGCAAATACTGCCAGACAGCTCCATTAATTATAAATTTATATTTAGAACTACATGCCCTAATAAAGGGTATATATCTTTTATTGAAAAAGACGGACTTGGCACAAGCAGCGATTCCCGGGGTTTGTTAATTGGATATGACGCCAATGCTATACAAGATTTAGCGATTGAAATAACCGATATTCAATGGATTTACAAAACCGCAAAAGGCGAGTTTAGCACAGTTGGAGTAAACATAAAAGGAGAAACAAACGCTTATAGATTGCGAGCTACAAACAGCGGCGACGGAATACTAATGGCGTTTGATATACCTATTAACAGCGACGGTTCATTTGAAGCCAGTTATAATATAGCGTTCAGTTATGTAGAAGGAACAATTCTTACTACTAACACAACTTTGGTTTTATACGGTTCGCCTGGCTTGCCCAAAACGATTGTTCTAAAAAATCCGAAGGCAAATTAACGCAAAATAGTTTTCTATGTTTTGGGGATTAATATATTATAACCTAAAAAATATTAATCCCGTTTTTTTATACTTCCATTGACGCCGCTGTCTGTTATATAACGCCATTACTATAATTTTACTTTAATAAACTTTTTTTTGTATCTTTAGTAAATGGCAAAATAATTTTCTGTCTTTCTAATTCTACCGCAATTTATCAGAATAATAATTTTCATTGTTCTATTAATAATAATGGAGTAAGGGTTATGAGATTTTTTTTTCGTACTGTTTTAAGCGTTATTTTTTTAGCTGCGCTATCTAATAGTTTTACATATTCATCTTCGTTTATTCCAGCCAATAATCCTTTCATTCAATACTTTGGGCGATGGGATACTTCAGATTCGCTTCACCCATGTCAATCGTGGCCGGGAGTTTATATTTGCGCGGAGTTTACAGGCCGCACAATAGGAATAAAAACAAACGACACAAGTAATTATTATAATGTGTATATAGATAATAAGCTTCACAGTATATTTCACGGCAACAAATCAGGCGACGCTGAATATTTATTAGCCGACAAGCTGAAAAATACAAGGCATACTTTCCGCTTAAGCAAGCGCAATTTTACTTTTGACAAGAGTTTCGCTTTTTCGGGCATACTGCTTAGCGACGGCGCAAAACTGTTAAAACCGAAGCCAAAACCTGAAAGGAAAATCGAGCTCGTAGGCGATTCATTTACTGCGGCAGAAGGAAACGAAGCAATTGAAAAAGAAATGAAGTGGGAAGATAAATTTCCCGTAACAAATATTGATAAAGGCTTTGCCCCTATTATTGCGCGCCATTATAATGCGCAATATGTCACTACATGCAAATCAGGCATCGGAATGGTTTGCGACTGGCAGGGTAAATTTAACGTAGCGTTGCCAAAATATTTTGACAGGACTTTAATGGACTCAAGCGAGGTTAAATGGAATTTTAATCTTTGGAAACCAGACGTTGTTGTTATTTGTCTTGGGTTAAACGACGTTTCAGGTTTAAAAGGTAAAGACGGAAAAGTTTCTGAAGATAGTTCTTTAATCTTCAGAAAAGGATATGTGGATTTTATCCGCACAATACGCGGCGTATATCCAGGCGTAAAAATAATAGCTGTTGCGGCTTACCCGGATTGGATTAGAGCTAACGTAAAGACAGTAGTTGAAAATGAGAAAAAGGGAGGACATGATGACATATTTTATACTACATTTGACGAGGTTCCAAATGGATATGTCGCTAACGGACATCCGACTGTAGCTACGCATAAAAAGATGGCCAACCAGATAATTAAAGGAATAGACTCATTTAATCTCTTCCCTAAAAAACATAAAAAATAATCTTGCAGTTTTTATAAATAAAAAAGTCCGGTTACAAATTGGAATAACCGGACTTTTTTTCAGGTATCATAATCAGTTTAACCGATTAAGATTTTTTTAAATAAACGCTTCCATTATATGTTTTAATAGTAATTTTATTTTTACCGCCGTTAATTTCGCCTGAACCTAAGACGTACTTTTTTTTCTGCTCGTCATTACGCGTTTCCCATTTATCAATTCTATTTTCTACAATATTAAAATCGCTGTAAATCTTGCAATCAGAAAAATCTTTGTCGCTGTTTTTAGTATAAGAGATTTCAATCTCTACAGACATAGATAAATCTTTTGGAACCGTTAGCGTAATATCTCCGCCTAAAGAAGAAATGGTAACGTCGCGCTTCCCTTCTTCGGGATTGCCGGTCATGGTTACATCTACGTTACCGCCGAGAGTTTTAGCGTTAATCTCTCCGTCTACCTCTTTTGCAGTTATGTTGCCGCCAAGCGTTTCAGCTTTAAGAAATTTACCCGCATAATTAATAGAAATATTTCCGCCAAGAGTTTTAAGATTTGCGCCATTAGGAGCCTTATCAATCGATATTTCTCCGCCCATCGTTTTTACATTCACAACGTCGGCGTTTGTTTTATTATCGCTGGTTGCATTGATCTGTTTTACGTTGCCGCCCATAGTAGAAGCGTCAACGGAGCCTCTGACATTTTCTAAAAACACATTGCCCCCCATTGTTTTAGCAAGTCCTTCTAAATCGGAATTTTTAAAATTTATTTGTCCCCCCATTGTCATCACGTCAAGATCAGCTTTTAGATCGCTAAAATTTAAATTTCCGCCCATCGTTTTTCCGTTAATTTTTCCTTCAACATGGTCTACATCCACCTGTCCGCCCATAGTATAAAAACGGACGTCGTATTTTTGGGGAACATAAACTGTAACTTTTATTCCGTGATCGTTATGACTATGCCCCTTATCTTTATACTCGGAAGATATTTCTATATCATTATCGTTTTGTTCAAAATTAAAATCAACTTTGCTGGTATTGCCTGATACTTCAGCCGATAGCAAATCCTTGTCCCATCCTTTAACTTCAATGCTGGCGCCTGTTTTAAGATTTATATTAACCTCTCCCTCCGGCTTTACATTAAACTCTTTTTTAATACTATCGCCGCCGTCCATTTTGCTTTTAGCCTCTAAGGAGCTATTGCATGAAGCCGCATTGTTAAAAACAAAACTGACCGCCATTATCGCCGCTACAATAAATAGTTTTTTCATATTTTTACCTTTTATTTTTGTATTGCTTTAAAAATTCTTATCCCTGAATCGTCGCCAGAACGAAGAGATATACTGCTGCTGCCTCCGCCATTGATTATATACGTTGCCGTATAAGAGCCCGATTTTTTGGAGCTTTCGCTTGCAGGATACTCTGAGTATATTTTTCTTCCTGTATTGGAATTATTATCATCATACGTCCTGACTTTAGCGCGAATAGTCGTTTTGGCATTTTGAGGAACATGCAGATCAATAGATCCATTACTAGTAGAAATCTCACTGATTGAATTAGGAGACGGATATAATGTTACGTCTATATTACCGGAAGGAGTTTTAACAGTAACGCTTCCTGAAATATTATGCATAGTAATATTGCCGCCAGAAGTTTTTGCAGATACTCTACCGTTAGCGCCCGCCAAAGTTAAATCGCCTCCGTAAGTTTCCATGTTTATTCCGCCGCGAACATTACCTGCGGAAATATCTCCGCCTAAAGTTATTAGTTCAGAATCGCCGCCTAAATCGCCTGTTCGGATATCCCCCCCCATAGTTCTAACCGAAACTCCTGAATATGCTTTTTTAATAGATACATCGCCGCCGTTAGTGTTTATTTTAATAAGGCTCCCTTTTATTGCGCCGACCCTTATATCGCCCCCTAATGTATTAAGATTCATGGAACCGTCAATATTGCCTGTTGCAATATCGCCGCCGCTAGTATTTGCCATAAAATTTCCAGTTATATCTCCAACTGTAATCTCTCCGCCATAAGATTTTGCATTTACGTCTCCTTCTAATTTGCCGCTTATTGTAATATCTCCAGCTTTTGTATTTAGATTTAAGTTAAACTTTCTAGGGACTTTAATATCAAAATGCATATCCTCTGACCCGCCCCAGTTTGGATTGCAGTCTACTTTAACTTTTCTGTTTCCTATTACTTCTATCTCTAAGGCTTTCTCGTCCGCTTTTTGCATACCGGAAGCTGTAATATTTATTTCACTTTTATTCCATGGAATAATTGTTATGCTGCCAAAGGCAACGTTCAATTCTAGCGATCCGCCCTGTTCAATCTTAAATGTTTTTGAAAAGGAAGTAATGTCGTCCTCCTGACAATAGCACTTTATGCTTATTAAAGATACAAGCGCAAACATTAATCCAACTTTTTTCATAATTTTCATATTATTCAGCCTCCTTAAGTATTGAAGCTGCATGAAGCCGGATAAAACTATTTTTATCCGTTTCCGCTTTATTGCTTAATACTGTTTTTACTTTATCGTCAAATTCATGACCTTTGGTTTTAAGGATAGATAAAGCGTTTACCGCCATAATCCTCATGCCAGAATTTTTATCGGAAGAAAGGACGTATAAAAAAGCGTCCCGCACGTCGTTATCAAAAGGAAATTTCGTCAAAACATTCAGAGCCTCGCGCCTTACCGCAGGATTAGCGTCTGATTTCAAAGCCGTAATAAGCGCCTGCTTTATTTTAGAATCGGCTTTATAATTCTTTTCTTCCACTTTATCAGAAATCGCATTAACTGTTTGCAAGCGTATTCCAGGATTAGAGCCGGATATAAGCGAAGCGATCATTAAATTTTGATTTGCCAGGTCGCTTGCTTTAGCTTTTATTTTAACTGGTTTAACTGCGTCGTAGCTTATTTCAACTTCTCCGTTTCCGGCAGGCGACGGAGTCACCTGAATATTTTCAACCTTTATTTTGCCTTCGTCATTTTTTCCTGCGCTTACATTCTGGCTAACCAGAGCAGTTTGTTTATGATTCAGCGAAGAAGAAAACATCAGATATCCAATAAAAACACCAACCAATACAGTAACTGCGCCACTAAGCGCAAACCTGTAATTTTTGTACATGAATCTGTTAACTAAATTCTTTAGCTGAAGCCAAAACGATTCCTCGTCAGCTTCCTGCCGGATTCTGCGCATTAATGAATTTCTTGCGTCGTTTAGAAGAATATCATTTGCATTAGCAGGTTTGCTAACCGACATAATTTCAAAAAATGATTTAATTTCTTCATAGTCATTTTTCAAATTGTCGTCTTCGAGTATTGCATTCTCGAGAATAATTTTTTCTTCTTCTTTCAGCTCGTTAACCGCGTCTAAGTAAGCGAGCTCTTTTAATTTTTCTTTTGTCATATCAATTGCCAAAATATTTAATCTTTTTCAGAAAATACTTTTAAGTTTTTTTCTCATTTTATCAGAAGCCGTAAAAATATATTTTTTTATTGTTCCTTCCGTACATTGCATTATTTCCGCAATTTCCTTAATCTTAAATTCGTCGTAATACCTAAGAGTAAATGCCATCTTTTGCTGCGGGGGCAGCGTATTCAGCGCGTTGTTTATATGCTTTTGAGTATCGCCAAGTATCGCTGCTTTATCTGCAAAATCGTCGCTTGGCAATAAATCGCCAATTGTAAAGCTCTCTTCGCCGGCGCCGCTAATCTCTTTGTCAATCGAGTCGGTATTTTTTTTACCGTTCTGGTAGCTTATGCAAACGTTCGTCGTAATCCTGAAAAGCCAAGTAGAAAACTCGCTTTTAAATTGAAAATTCTTAATTCCGCGAAAAACCCGGATAAACACTTCCTGATAAATGTCTTTTGCATCGTCGTCGCTGTTCCTGAACGATTTGGCAATATTCAACACCTGCCTATCGTATCTATAGACCAACTCTTCAAACGCGGACATATCTCCTTGTTGAGCTTTTAATATTAATTGTGTATCTGAAGTATTCATCCTTTAACCAGTTGCTGCTAATTAGACTTTAGAAGAGCTAAAAAGGTTGCACTGTATTAATAAAATAATTATATCGCTTAATTTTACCATAATACTCTTAAATTTCTCATTTTTACGCACATTGCGCTTAGTTTTATATAGTTGCGTTATTTTGTACATTATTATTTTAACTTTAGTACCTATAATAAGCATTTTGTTTTTTACATATTAAAAGTAAATTTAGCCTCAATAAAAAATTAATTATAATAACAGTTAAAATTTATACTTATGGCAGTGAAAGAAATATTTATTTTGGGGAATCCAAAACTTTATGAAGTCAGCGAAGATTTTATACGCGAAGAATCGGAAACTATTCTGGACTTAGCCAGAGACCTCCACGATACTCTTATGGCATTTCGCAAAGAACATAACGCAGGCAGAGCTATAGCTGCTCCTCAAATAGGAGTTATGAAAAGAGTTATTTATATGTTCATTGATAAACCTGTCGTTTTTATTAATCCGGTTATTTGTGATAAAAGCGATGAAATGATTGAGTTATGGGACGAATGTATGAGCTTCCCCGGTTTGCTGGTAAAAGTAAAACGGCACAAAAGTATAAGAATTAAATATAAAGATGAAAACTGGAACGATAAGGAAGAGTTTTTATCCGGCGATCTTTCCGAATTATTACAGCATGAATACGACCACTTAGACGGTATTCTTGCCGTGCAGCGTTCAATCGACGAGCATTCGTTAGCTTTCAAAAAACAAGCTGCCGTATGAAAACATGGACTACTAAAAACGGTTATTCCATATCCCAGGTTTTAAGCGGCAGGGTAAATTCTTTTATTCTTTCTAATGGGAATAAAAATATTCTTGTAGATACTGGCCGCTATAATATAAAAGGCGAGCTCTTTTCAGCGCTCAACAGATTAAACATATCTAAAATTGACTTACTAATCTTAACGCATACGCATTTTGACCATGCTGAAAATGCCGCCGACGTAAAAAACAAATTTGGCTCTACAGTTTTAGCGCACAAAAGCGAAGCGAAATTTCTTGCTTTGGGAGACAGCCCATTGCCAAAAGGTTCTATTTGGCCTACAAAATTAGTCATGGGCGCTTTTGCCAAAAGTCTTCAGCCGCATTATAAATACAAACCGGTAACTGCCGATATTTCAGTTGAAGATAAATTCGATTTATCTAATTGGGACTTTAACGCTTACATACTTCCTACTCCGGGACACACGCCCGGCTCTTTAAGTATAATTATTGATAACGAAATTGCGCTCGTTGGCGACGCTATGGTAGGTATGTTTAGAGGCTCTGTATTCTCGCCATTTGCAGACGATATTCCGGGAATGGTTAAAAGCTGGAAACCATTACTTGATACTAATGCCAGTTTATTTATCCCTGCGCACGGAACCGCTAATAGCCGCAATCTGCTTATAGAAGAGTACGATAAATATAAAAAGAAATTCCTCGATAAATAAAATTCATCATCTTTAAAATTCTGAACTTGTTATCCTGAGCGAAGTCGAAGGATGATATTGCATTTTATTTTTCAATTTCATAATTACATTCATTTACATTATTTTGGGGATTCATTTTTTAAAATACTATGCAACAAGACATTTATAAAATACTAAAAGACTATTTTAACTTTACTGCTTTCCGCGGGCTTCAGGAAGCCATTATAAACAGGCTCATCAACGATAAAGGCCACAGCCTTGTACTGATGCCTACCGGCGGAGGAAAATCATTATGCTACCAGATTCCGGCTTTGGTTTTTGAAGGCGGGACAATAGTAATTTCCCCTCTTATAGCTTTGATGCAGGATCAGGTAGACGCGCTACGGAAGAAAAACGTCCCGGCATCATTTATTAATTCAACCGTTAGCGGCGAAGATAAAAAGAAAAGACTAAATTCGTTTATCGCCGGAAAGACAAAACTGCTTTACGTAACTCCTGAAAGATTCAGAAATCAGGATTTTACAGATGCGATAAAAAACGCAAATATCTCCCTGCTTGCAGTCGATGAAGCGCATTGTATTTCGGAATGGGGCCACGATTTTAGACCGGACTACTCACGAATTGGCGAGTTCCGCGCGCTTCTTGGCAATCCTTTAACTATCGCTCTGACTGCCACCGCAGCGCCTGAAGTGCAAAGCGATATTATTGCAAAATTAGGCTTAGATAATACCCAGATGAAAACTTTTCACGAAGGCATTGAAAGACCTAATCTGCGCTTAGAAGCAAGAGACGTATTTGACGAAAAAGAAACGCTTAAGGAAATATACGCCGTGCTTGATAATTATAAAGGAGCGGGGATAATTTATTTTTCGCTAATAAAAAAACTGGAGTATTATTCGCAAAAACTGCGCGACAAAGGATACAACCACGGAATCTACCACGGCAAATTAGACCCGCGCCAAAGAAAAACTACTCAAAGAGATTTTCTTTCAGGCAGGCAAAATCTTATACTTGCAACAAATGCTTTCGGTATGGGTATAGATAAACCAGACATCCGTTTTGTGATACACTCGGAAATCCCTTCAGGGATAGAATCCTATTATCAGGAAATTGGCAGAGCCGGAAGAGACGGCAAACCTTCTTTATGCATGCTTCTATATAACAGCGAAGACCTTTACACGCAAATGGAGTTTATAAAATGGGCTAATCCCGGCGCTGAGTTTTATTATAGTTTTTATAACCTTATCAGCAAAAACATTGAAGCCGTAAACTCAATGGGTATTGAATACCTTACCGAGCAAATGAGTTTTAAAAATAAAAATGATTTTAGAATTGAAACCGCTTTGGGAATGCTTGATAGATATGGCGTTACCGAAGGAAGCGTTGAAAAAGGAGACCTTAGAGTTATTGCGCCGCTGCCTATTCAGCTTGAAGACGACGATTATCTTAAGAATAAATTATTAAGCGATAATAAGAAACTTCTTTCTGTAGTAAATTATTTTAAATCAGAAACATGCAGGCGTTCGTTCATTTCTGATTATTTTGGATTTAATCCGACTGAAGGATGCGGCAACTGCGACGTTTGCGATGAGAACAATTCTATTTAATAAAAACAAAGGCGTCCCGATTTATCGTGGCGCCTTTGTTTTAGAACTCCGAATATTCAGATTATACTACCAAATCTTCACGCGTTTATTTTCCGGACGGTACATTGGCTGCCCTTCCTTAATTCCAAACGCTTTATAAAATTCCGGAATATCGCTTAACGGTCCGTTGACGCGTAAATATTCTGGCGAATGCACGTCTGTCATTATTTGCTGAGCAAGAGCTTCGTCTCTTTTATGTCCCAGCCAGGAGAAAGTATAGCCTAACCAGAATCTTTGTTCAGGAGTAAAACCGTTAATAAGTTTGCCTTCCTTATACTGCTGTGTTTTTTTGAATGCGTCAAATCCAATTACAAGCCCGCCAAGATCGGCAATATTTTCGCCCAAGGTAGCTTTGCCGTTTACATGCAAGCTATCTAAAACAACATAGTCGTTAAACTGGTCGACCATAACCTGCGTTTTAGCGTTGAACTTTTCCGCGTCTTCTTTAGTCCACCAGTCAGAAAGGTTTCCTTTAGCGTCATACTGTCTGCCCTGATCGTCAAAACCATGAGTCATTTCATGCCCAATAGTAGAGGCTCCGGCGTATGAGTAAACTACGGCGTCATCCACTAATGAATCTGGCACGCCTGGGATTATAAACATAGCCGCAGGCAAAACAATTTCATTATTTGAAGGATTATAATAAGCGTTATATGTTTGCGGAGTCATGCTCCATTCGCTTCTATCTACTGGTTTGCCAAGTTTTTCCACGTCGCGGTTAAACCAAAATAAATTAGCGTTAATTGTGTTACGCACATATGAGTTGCGTTCTACTGATAATTTAGAAAAATCTTTCCACTTATCCGGGTAGCCGACTTTTTTAGTTATTGAGTTTAACTTAAATATTGCTTTTTCTTTAGTAACGTCGCTCATCCAGTCAAGTTTTTTTATTCTTTCGCGGTATGCGTCAATCATATTGTCAACTAACGTTACGTATCTCTGTTTTGTTTTTGGGGAATAATATTTTTCTACATAAATTTGGCCAAGCAATTCTCCAATAGATCCTTCTACTGCGTCCTGCACTCTTTTCCATCTTGGGCGTTGTTCCTTTACGCCAGACATAACAGTACCTCTAAAAAAGAATCTTTCGTTTACAAACGAACTGCTTAATCTATCCGCAAATGAATTTATCAAATGCCATTTAAGATATTCTTTCCAGGCGCTTAACGGAAATTGATTAACAACGATTTCAATTTGTTTAAAAAATTCCGGCTGCCCAACTATTATAGTGTCAGTTCCTTTAATTCCAACAGCGGCAAACACTTCATTCCAATTTACAGAAGGGGTAATTTGCTGCAACTGAGCAATTGTCATTTTATTATAGTTTGCATATGGATCTCGCAGGTCTTCAAGTTTGCGAGATGAATCAGCTAAGAGCTTTTCAATTTTATATATCGTCTCAGTATTTTTATTTGCCGTAACAGAATCTTCGCCAATCAGCATGAGCATTCTTGCAACATGCTTGGTATATTCGCTTTTTATATTTTGCGTTCTTTTATCAGTCTTAAAATAATAGTCTCTCTCCGGAAGACCCAGTCCTCCCTGCCATATATATAACGCATACTTATCGCTGTTCATAGCGTCCTGGTCTATAAATAAGTTGCAAAGCGCGCCTACGCCGTAAGTTTGCAAGAGCGCTGCCGTAAGCAGAAAATCTTTACCTGTTTCTATTGAAGATATTTTATCAAGTTCATTTTTAAGATCGGACGCGCCCTGTTTTTCTATTGTTACAGTGTCCATGCCAGAAAAATAAAAATCGCCGACTTTTTGTTTGTTGCTTCCTTTAGCCGATTCAGTTTTTTCCAGTTCAGCTAAGATGCTTTTTATTTTAGCATAAGTTTCTTCAGGCACTAAATTCCAGATGCCCCATCCTTTTTCGCTTGCGGGAATAGGATTATTTTTCATCCACGTTCCAGTAGCGTATTTAAAGAAATTTGTTCCAGGATCAACGCTTTTATCAATACATTTTGATAAAAAATCCGGAGTATTTGTTTGCGAAAACAAATTAGTCCCGCACAGAAATATCAACGAAAACATAACACAGGCTGACACGATTTTTTTCATATTGTTGTTCTAATATATGTTTATGTAAATAATTAATTAAAATCCCGGTAAGAATTAATAAACTTTGAAAAGCTAATACAAATCAGAGAAACATTCAACAAATTAAACTCAAACGATCGGATAAACTTATAAGCGGTTAATAAATAAAACAATTCAATATAAAATCTGTTTTTTTTATATTTGTATTTAAAATACATTTTTATTGGCAAAAAAACACGGTCCGGTAGGTAGTCCGGATGCGCTTTTCTAAGCGTCGTATCCTTCCCAGTTATAACGGGATGTCCGTTGCTTTAACTATAAACTATTATAGAGAGGCAAAGATGCGACTACTTGTTTATTTTGACGGACAATTTTGGACGGCGTTATTTGAGCGTAATACGCTCAATGGCTTTTGCGCCAATAGATACGTGTTTGGTTCAGAACCAAAAGACGGGGAAATATTAGAATTTGTTAATACTTATCTGGTAGATTTTTTAAATACGCCAAGTTCATTTTTAGAAAATGCGAATGAGTCTGTTAAAAAAAAGCTAAATCCTAAACGGCTTTCCAAACTTGCAAGAAAGGAAATTAACGCGTCTCCTGTTTCTACAAAAGCTCAGCAGGCGCTTCAGCTGCAATTAGAAACAGCTAAAAAAGAAAAGCTGATTATCTCAAAAGAGAAAAGAGAAGAATTGGCAAATTATAAAAGAAAAATCGCATCTGATAAGAAAAAACAAAAACATAAAGGAAGGTAATTTTTAACTTTATTAATTAAGAGCGGATCTTATGCAGCAAATAACCACATATTGCCACGCTGTGGCTTTAATGGAAACGGATAATGTTCATAAAATTTACCACGACAACGAATATGGTTTTCCGTTAGACGACGACAACGAATTATTCGGCAGGCTTATTCTGGAAATTAATCAGGCAGGATTAAGCTGGACTACAATCCTAAAAAAGAAGGAAAACTTTTTTAACGCTTATGACGGCTTTGACGTTTTTAAAGTATCCCAATACGGCGAAAAAGATTTTACTCGTCTGTTAAACGACGCGGGAATAATAAGAAACCGTCTAAAGATTAATGCCGCAATTGAAAACGCAAAAAAGATAATCGCTATAAAAGAAGAAGCAGGTTCGTTTAAGAAATGGTTGGACGACCGCCATCCTTTAACAAAAGAAGAATGGGTGAAAATTTTCAAGAAGACATTTAAATTTACCGGCGGCGAAATTGTAAACGAGTTTCTTATGAGCGCAGGTTATCTTCCCGGCGCGCACATAAAAGAGTGTTCCGTTTATAAAAACGTTTTAGCGGCTAAACCAATGTGGTTAGTTAAAAAGAAATAAATAGCGGACAATTTTGCTTCGGGAAAAATATCTAACGATATAAATTGCAGACTGCCATATAATAATTATGTTATATAGCAGCCTACAAATAGCTCCTACTGCCCCTGACAAAAAAGAGTATCAAGCACTTTATCAACAATATTTTCAAGGCTTTTATTCCCTAAAGGACCTGCTAAATCGACTATAGCGTATTTTGGTTTTCGTTTAGCGCTTTGGGAATCCCGGTTTTCGTTCTGAGCATAGAAAGATTTTATTCTTATCCCATTGCCGGAATAAGAATCCGCAGTAGACATTGTCAAACCTTTTATAGCATGAAGGTACGCAATAGTAGCATGCGAATTCATAAAATCAATTTTCCCATTGGAAGAAAATATATTGATAATTGTCCCTTTACTCTGAAGTCCAAGCATCAAAGATATTTCATATTTCATTAGAAGAAATACGCTGGAAAGCCCCGATATACAGCTGCGAAATAAATAATCAACCGAGCAATCGATAATGTTTGTCGGTATTGTCTGTAGAGAAAAATTATTTATTGCCACATCCAGCGTTTTAAGAGAATTGAATGCTTTATTAATTACATTTTCAACCTGGTATGAATCCCTGGGGTCTACTAATAAATAATGCGCATTGCAATCCATCTTAGATATTTTTTCTTCACATTTCCGCAATATCTCTTTGTTCTGATCTGATAAAAATAATCGCGCTCCATTAGCGGCTAAAGTTTTAACTATTTCTTGACTGGTCTTATCGCTAAGCCCGTTAATATAGAACGACATATTTTTAACTTTGTCAATAGACATATTAACCTTTCTAGATTGAGTCAGTCAAGTTTAGTGACGACAAAACGCCATCGTTTTCTACGTGAGAAATAATTTCTTCGCCCATCATAACTCTTAATGTATTTTTTAGCTTCATCAGCTGGATGAATAAATCATTCTCAGGAACAGCCTCTGGCAAATGCATTGGGCTCTTGAAATAGAACGACAACCAATCCTGTATGCCTTTAAAGCCTGCTCTTCTTGCTAAATCCATAAATAGAACTAAATCTAAAGCTACTGGAGCTGCAAGAATGGAATCTCTGCATAAGAAATTGATTTTCAATTCCATTGGATATCCGAGCCATCCAAAAATATCAATGTTATCCCAGCCTTCTTTATTATCTCCACGAGGCGGATAATAATGAATTTTTACTTTATGGTAATAGTCCTTATATAAATCAGGATAGAGCTCCGGTTGTAGAATGGAATCTATAACAGAAAGCTTGCTCTCTTCTTTTGTCTTAAACGATCCCGGATCGTCCAATACTTCTCCGTCTCTGTTGCCAAGAATATTGCTTGAGAACCATCCATTAAGTCCAAGCATTCTTGCTTTCAACATCGGAGCAATAACAGTCTTAAGCAGCGTCTGCCCCGTTTTGAAATCTTTACCAATAATCGGCAATTCGTTTTCTTCAGCAAGTTCAATAATTGCAGGAATATCCACAGTTAAATTTGGAGCGCCGTTGATAAAAGGAACGCCTTCCGATAAAGCCGCATAAGCATACAGCATGCTTGGCGCAATATCAGGATGATTTTCTTTCATCCCTTTTTCAAAAGTCGCTAACGATTTATGAACGTCGCTAACTTTCAAAAATATTTCAGTGCTGCCAGCCCAGATAACAACAAGTCTATCAAGTTTGTTTTCGGCTTTGAAATTACGAATGTCCGCTCTTAATTGTTCTGCAAGATCAAATTTACTCTTGCCGGTTTTAACATGAGTTCCTTCTAATCTTTTTACATAGAACTGGTCAAAAACAGCTTTCATAGGATGAATAGCCTTAAGTTCCTGTTCTACTGCGTTGATATCTCTTTCCGAAAGGACCTTGGCTACATTAGCCGCTTCGTAACAATTTTCATTTCTAATATCCCAGCCGCCAAAAACCAAATCGTTAATATCAGCTAGAGGAACAAAGTCCTTTATATACGGAAAAACATTATCCGCTCTTTCTCCAATTCTGATAGTAGCCATTTGCGTGAGCGAACCAATTGGTTTGCCGCTCCCTTTTCTAACATTTAGAACGCCCGCAATAAATGTAGTTGCAACCGCTCCGTCAACGCCGACAACCAGTACGCCTAGTTTTCCTTTTGCAGGCGCAATGTCAACTGAATTTTTCATACCTTCTCCATTATTGTTTAGTGATTAAATAATTTTACTTAGGTCGCTCAACGAGTTGATTGTATAATCAGCATCATGAGTATCGGAAGGCCTCTTCCAGCTCTTCCCGTCTAACCATACTGTAGAGCACCCGACTTTTTTAGCCGGCTGTATATCTCTATCATAAGAATCTCCTATAACTATTGTGTTTAATGGATCTGTTTTTAGTTCCGTAAGCGCATATATAAATATTTCCGGATCTGGTTTTTTACAGCCTACTTTTTCCGAATCGATAATTGCGCTGAATAAATCATTAATTTTATATTCCTTTAGAACTGTTTCAAGATTACCATAAAAATTCGATACTACTCCCAAAGCATATTTTGTTTTATATCCCTGAAGTATTTTTTTTGCCGAGCCAATAGTATTGCAAACATCTTTGTAACAAACGTCTTTTAGTCCGATTATTACTTCTTCATAATTACTTACTTTAAGTATTCCAAATATTTTCAAATACTCTATTTGGAGCCGTAATTGTTTTTCTAACGTAACATTAAAACTATCGCCGGGTTTAACCTGTCCGGCCACGTTATTTTCGGCAAAGACATAAGCTTTTTCATAATCCTGTTTTGAAATAGGAATATTTTGCTTTTGATAGACTTCCCAGAATTTTTCGCTCCAGTGAACGCCGTCTGTGTCTATCGTCCCGCCGAAATCAAATAATAGCGCTTTCTTCGTCATACAGAATATCTTTACCTTCTTTATTTTTAATTTTGTTATTTGACATAAACATCATAACCAACCCTATCAGTATCCAAAATAATTCTCTCAGTCTGTTTACAATTCCTACATAAATTCCAGTTGCTGGAACAAATTTCATGAACCCAAGAACCGCATAAAGACCGCCTTCTTTTACTCCAAGTTCAAAAGGAACAAAGAACAGAAGATTTGATATCAGCCCGGAACCGGCGTTAATAATAAATGAGTCCAATACAGTAGGAGCCAGCCCAATTGCTTTTAGTATAAAAAATATTTCAAGCGTGCATACAACTCGCGACATATATTCATATATATTAGCAAGGATGAAATCTTTTTTTCTTTTTAATAATAGTTCTTTCAGGTTTTCGTCTACTTCTGCAAGAAATTCTTCTTTGCTTTTTATATTTTTCCCTAATTTTTTAGGCAGCGGCATTTTTATTATGAACGACATAAACGATTTAGTAAATCCTTTTTTGTAACCCTGCATAAATGCAAAGACCACAATACCGAATACCACAAGGCTTGCCGCAAGCGCCGCAAAAACAATTGGAGAAAGCGGAACGCAAATAAGAATTATTATTACCGCTGTAATCCACATTAAAAACGAGGACAAAAAGTGCAGCATCAAATATGACAGCGTAACTGCAACCGAACGATTAAGCCCAAGTTTTTCTTTCAATGCAAGAACTTTATATGGCTCGCCTCCTAACTGGAAAAATGGAGTCACATAATTCAACGCAAAACCGCTAACTGTTAGAGAAAATATTTCCCTAAAAGATATTTTCGGATCATTTATAATTCGCTGCCATGCCGCCGTATTCAGTAGATAAACAAAAAGCCACACGCCAATAATCGGGACAAAATACCATCCAGTCATTTTGAGATTAGCGACTATATTTGCTATCCCGAAATCAGCTATCAGATAACAGAAAAAGCACATTCCCATTATGAGGAATAATATTTTTACTTTATTGTTCATCAGCTAGGCTTTTTACCGCTTCCGCAGCGGATGAATTATAACAGTTAGTTAAAATGTTAATTGATTGATATGCGTCTTCTATCCAGTCTAAACGGCGTTCTTTATTTTCAACAGCATTAATAAAATCCGAAATTAACGATTCATACAAAGAGACATAATGCGCCTTATCAGAAGCGTCTGGGACTGGTATTTCTATTTTTTTGCCGTTTATATTTTTTTGCAGATCGCGTCCGCTTTCATAAAATAAGCTTCCTTCTCCGCAAACTATTCTTGCGTCGTTGAACCTTTTATCAGCCGACCATGTAAGCGATATTTGCGCTATTCCATTTTCAGTTTCAAGGTTTACAAAAGCGCTGTCTTCGCATCGATAATCAAAATGCTTTAGCGTTTTTAAGTTGGAATATACTTTAATAGGCTGTCCAAGTATCCAACGAGCAAGATATAAATAATGAATCCCTGTATCGATAAGTATTCCGCCCCCCTCTTCGGGAGGAGTAGTCCTCCAGAAATTTGAGAAGTCTGCAAGCCCCGGATCCGCTTGTGTGCGAAAGATATTAAACTGTAATATTTTTTTTGATTCGGAGCTCTCTTCTGCAAATTTTTTAAACTCTTTCCATATTGGAGAATATTTATACTGATGGCACGGAATAAAAATGATTTCCGATTTTTCTAATTTTCTCTTTACTAATTCCGCTTCCTGAATGTTTAGCGTAAAAGGTTTTTCGCATATAATATGTAATTTATTATCAATACACTTTTGTATAGTTTCATAATGATATTTTGGCGGACATGTAATATCTACAAAATCTATTCTATCATACGCCAACAGCTCTTCAAGCGATTGATAGAATTTCATTTCAGGATATTCCATCTGGCTTTTCAATCTGTTTACAGAATCCGGTTCGACTACTGAAGTTATTCTAATCTTATCTTTAAAACTTTCGGCCTTATACGCTTCAAGATGACTCGCGCGGGCTATTTTACCAAAACCAATTATTGCTCCATTCAACATTATATTTTACCTCCGGCAATTACCGCTTCATTCAAAAGCGTTCCATTATTTTGTTCATGTTTAATCATTACATACATCATAAGTATATTCATTAATGTTAATTCAAATAGAAAATATGCCCATGCATAGTTTGTTAAAACCGCTATGCAGAGAACAATCATTCGCGTATTTGTAGTAAGCGTGTTATAATATTTTATCAGTCTCTTGTTTTTGTATTTATATTCCTGCGATATTTTTTCCGGAATATTTATTCCATATTTTTCATAACAAACGCGGAATAGTTTTAATGCAGAGCCGGAAAGGAATTCCTGCTGAACAGTATAATTTATATATACCCGCATCAAAAACTTTTTTACAAAATTACGCGTCCAGCTTAAAGCGGGATAGTTTTTAATCAGCGTTGCAGAATCGTCTATTTCGCTTTTTTCTTTTCCGTATACAAAATACATATAGAAGTTTCTACCGTAATCGCCTATTGCGCTTTGGCAAGAATGACTAATACCGGCTAATATTGCCACAATAAATATCGTTGGAGAAAATCCAACATTAATAAGTCTTAGGCAAACGTGTATATAAATACTCAGAAAAGTAAAGTTACTCGCTAAGCCGTCAAGTATTCTGCCAAATCTGCTGTGGTTGTTTGTCATGCGCGCAAGCTGCCCGTCCGCGCTATCGCAAGCTTCTGAAACAATTAGAATTACTACGCCAATAAGATTAATTATAAAATTATTATAATAGAACAAATGCCCCGCAACTACCCCCAGCAGAAGGCTGAGGATAGTTACGCCATTTGGAGTTAATCCTAACTTTTTGGATAGTAAAGCGATAAAATAACCAAAAGGTCTGTAGAAGATAATGTCGAGATATTCTTCAGTATCTTTTGATTTTAAAGTGCTTTCAATACTTAATTTGTTCTGCGACATTTTGAAATACCTCATCCATTATTTCTATTCCTTCAGCCGCAATTTCTTCTGTAATTATCAGCGGAGGATTGATTCTTATATCCGGATTATAACCCATAGTTATCAATCCGCGTTTCAGACATTCTGTAAAAATCAATTGCGTATATTTTTTATCAAGCTTTTCTTTTGAATTTTTACCTTTAACTAACTCAACTCCTATCATAAGGCCCTTGCCTCTTACGTCGCCAATGAAATCATATTTCTTCTGAAGTTCTTTAAATCTTTCAAGCATAAACGCGCCGACTTTACGGGAGTTTTCTACAAGTCCATCTTCAATAATTGTTTTTAAAGTGATGTAAGCTGCGGCAGAAGCTAACGGATTGCCGCCATAACTGGAGGAACTGCCGGAAGGATTTGAAAATGGTTTTGCAGAGATTACTTCATCGCGAGACATCAAGCCCGTCATAGGATATCCGCCGCCAAAACCTTTGCCTATTGTAATTATATCAGGAACAACGTCGTCATGCTGGCATCCGAACATTTTTCCTGTTCTACCAAATCCCGTTATCATTTCGTCGACTATCAACAGCGCGCCAATTTCTTCGGTTAATTTTTTCAATTCAACAAGAAAACCTTTTGGAGGAACTACGTTTCCATTTGTTCCCTGAATTGGCTCAAGAATAATTGCCGCTATTTGGTTGGTGGTTTCATAACGTATTTTTTCTTTTATAAAGTCAACGCATCTGAATTTACATTCCGGGAACGTATCGTTCAGCGGACAACGGCGACAATTTGCGTAAGGAGTAGAAAATGTTCCGACAGGAAGAGGTCCCAGATTATATTTAAATGTGTCGCTAAGCAACCCAAGCACTCCCATAGTCTTGCCATGGAACCCGCCCCAGAAGCCAAGGAATTCTGTTTTCTTTGTATACGATTTTGCAAGCCTCAACGCGGCTTCAACAGCTTCGGCGCCGCTGCTGTAAAACTGGCTTCTTGTTATATCGCCTGGAGCAACTTCTGCTAGCAGCTCGGCTAATTCAGCGCGGTTTTTTGTTACAAAGCTGCCTACGTGAATTTTACCAATCTGGTCGGTCATAAACTTTACATATTTAGGATGATTGTAACCTAAACTAGCAACGCCTACTCCAGCAAAAAAATCGATATATCTGTTTCCATCGACGTCTTCAATTATAGCTCCGTCGCCTCTTTCAAGAGCTATTTTAGAAAGAGAAGCGATTGTTTGCGTACCTGGCGCAATAAATTTTTGTTCATCGTTATAAATACTTAACGATTTTTTACCAGGAACTTCCGTAACTATACGGGCATGTTTTGTTTTGTTTGTTGTGTTATACATAATTTTGTACCTTTTTGTGAATACATTGTGCAATTTGATTTGCAGCTTCATCTCTAACCGGAGCAAAGCTCGGCCAGTCGTTTATATCTATTATTGAAATTTTCCCTTCAGGAGATACTATTGCGTCGCCGCCAAATATATCAAGCCCAAGCGCAACGGCAGATCTGAAAGCAAAATGTTTTAATTCTTCAAGATCAAATTTTGTGTGGTTTGTTCCATTCAGGTAAAACCAATAAAAATATTCAGGATTATTAACTGCATAGAACTTTATTACGTCCCCTTGCAAGTGCTCCTGAATTACAGCTTCTTTTATTCCGCGTTTGTTAAATTCTTTTAAAGTCGTTTTTAATTCATCAGTTGAATAAACCAATAATACGTCCTCGCTGTGTTCCGCATGCACGTCGCCACGTTTCAGCCATACTTTAGGCGGTTGAAATGTGATAAACGATTCAAAGAAATTAGTGTTAGTGTTAATAATTAAACTTTTGGGGAAAGGAACTCCGGCTTTTACAATAAGGTTAATCATGCTTATTCTGTGGCAGTTTAATGCCGATTCCGGAGAATTAATAATTTTCTTTCCGCTTTTCCCAATTTCCTGCAAATGCATAATTCCAGACACGCCTTGCGCCATGGAGAACACATATTTCTCTTCCAAATTATTTTTCTCTATAAATTCTTCGTCATATAGAGCAACTTCATATCCAAGCTTTGTAAGCTCCTCGCTTGTTTTCAAAATAATTGCAAGATCATTTGTAACATGATTTGGCGAATATATCTCTTTTCTTTTTATTCCTGCTAATTTAATTGCCATAGTATATATTTTTATTGTTGCAAAATATTTATTTAATTAAAATATTGAGAACCTGACGTATTTATCAGGATGCTCTTTAAGATCGATTATTAGTTTGTTCAAATCTTTAATTACTGAATTTAAATTTCCATACATTTTTTTATCGTTTAATAAACCGTTAACAACCGTGCTGTCGTTATCAAACTTTGATAAAATTCTGTTCACATTGCTTGCAGTTTTATTTACGCTGTTATATAACGAATCATCTTTCATCAGTTTGCCTAAAGTCCCGTTTCCGTTATTAAGTTCGCGAGTAAAACTTTTCAGATTAGATGAAGCTTCTGTAAGGTTTGAATAAAGCTCCTTATCTCTAATTAGTTTGCCAATTGAACCGTCTTTGGACTGAATAGCAGTCAGCAAAGAGTTTATCCGCCCCATAATCATACTAAGCTCATTAGCCGCAGTCGGGCGGTTAATAAGAGATCCGATCGTTCCATTGCCGCGGGAAATCGAATCTGTAATAAGACGGATGTTAGACATAGTTTTGTTGAAGTCTTCAATTCCCGGAGCTATGTTTTTAGATAATTCCTCAAGCGTAACGCCTGAAGATAAAGGCACAAACGAATTTTCGCTTAAAGGCTGTTCGCCTGGTTTGCCTATTGATATATAAACAAATTTATCGCCAAGTATGCCAAGCCCGGTTATTTCGGCTACTGAGCTTGTCGTTATCTGGTTTTGATAACTTTTTTGCACTCTCAATTTTATTCGTATATTTTTCCTGTCTGTTGTCGGAATAAGATCAATGGCGTCTATATTGCCGATTCTTAAGCCGCCAAGCGTAACTGGAGCGCCTTTTACAAGCCCGGAAACGTTATCGAGCGAGATATACAAGTTATACGTTTTTGTAAAATAAAAATCATCCGTGCCTACCAACACTATGAAAACGAAAAATATTATTAAGCCTACAAATACTGTAAGGCCGACTTTTAATTTTGTTATTTTAATTGGTTGTTCTGTCATACAATTTCACTTTGCCGATTATTCATAATTAATGGACTATCCTGAAATATTTCGTAAAAAAACTCTTTTATAAATTTATCTTTTGAACTTAGTATCTGTTCTACTCCGCCGGATTCTATTACGCGTCCTTCGTCAATAACCGTAAGCACGTCGCCTATAGCAATCGCATCGTTTAATATATGGGTAACAATTACAGAAGTTGTTCCCGTAGTTTTTAATTTTTCTATAAGAGTAAGTACTCCTTTAGAATTAATTGGATCGAGCCCTGTTGTCGGCTCGTCGAATAAAATAATTTTTGGGTCAAGCGCCAAAGCGCGCGCAATAGCCAAGCGTTTTTTCATTCCTCCGCTTAATTGATCCGGATACAGTTTTTCTGCGCCTGATAAATTGACGAATGACAAAACTTCTTCAACTTTGCTTTGTACTTTATCAAAGGAACAATTATTTTTTTCCATCAGAAAAAAAGCAGTATTTTCTTCAACTGTTAACGAATCGAATAATGCGTTTCCCTGAAACACCATTGCCATATTTCTTCTAACTTCAAGCACTTCATTTTCGGAGCTATTTGTAATATTCGTCCCGTCTACTATAACCTCTCCGCTATCAGCTTTCAACAGACCTAGAATTATTTTTAAAATTGTGCTTTTCCCGGCTCCGCTTGATCCAAGTATTACTGAAGTAGAGTTTTGCTCGATAGATAAAGAGACATTATCTAAAATTTTACGGCCAGTTAAATTCAGCGTTATGTTTTTTAATTCAATCATCGTCGTTTACATTATCTCCCACACTACTTTTGTAAATATAAAATCGAGAGCCAGCACCACTATAGCCGACACTACAACTGCGTTGATTGATTTTTTGCCTAGATCAGTCGTGCTGCTTTTAGTTGATAATCCGTAATAACAGCTAATGCTTGAGATAAAAAAAGCAAAGAATATCGGCTTGATACAGCCAATAAAAATATCTTTCATTTTCAAAACTTTCAGCGCCGAATCCCAAAAGAAAGCGTAATCGACATGGAACGTAGAATTAGTCGCATACATTCCTCCAATAATTCCGGCAATATCCGCAATCAGAGTAAGAGGCAGAAACATAATCATTGCGGCAACTAAACGTGGTATCACAAGTTTATCAACCGGGCTCAAACCGAACGCGCGCAAAGCGTCAATCTGTTCGCTTAACTGCATTGCTCCAATTTCAGAAGTATTTTTTGCGCCGGTACGGGAGGCCAACAACAGCCCTGTTATAACGGGTCCTAACTCGCGTATCATCCCAAGCGAAACGGTATGCCCAATTAAGGTTGTTGCGCCGAACATTTCTAAATTATGCCCAGCTTCGATAGCTAATATTATACCTACAAATAAACCTCCAAGCGTAACAAGCGGCAAAGCTTTTGTTCCTATCACATACATCTCTTTCAGAGTATCAGTCCGGTACTTTTTTATTGTCGGAAATCCCTTAAAAATATCTACAAGCAGCAACGTGTAATCCTGCAACGTTGAGATTTTTCCAAGAAACCCATTAACAAAAGAATTCTTTATATCCAGAATAATTCCCATCTATCTTCCCTGCCTAAGAAATTTTTCCGCCTTTTCAACATCGGATATATGATCCACGTCAATAATTTTACTGAATTCGTATGCCGCTAATTTAAATTCGCTTTGCGTTAATTTTTTAAGAAAGTTCCTTAAGCGTAACGTCCCGCTTTTCAATACTTCATCAGCTATTGCAAAAATATCTTTTCTGAAATAGTATATGCCGCCAGTTACAAATTGTATAGAGTCGTCATCGTCAGAAAAACTTTTTATTCTGCCGTTCAGGTCAATTTCAGCATACAACGGTTTTTCATCGTCAATATAATCTGTAACCGCTAATACTCCGTCAGTAGCTTCATCTTCGTTTATAAAGTTTAAGTACTCCCTAAATTCATTTTCCCTGAATACTGAGTCAGTAGTCATTAACAAAAAAGATTTGCCCATTAAATACGGTTTGAGAGCGTAAAGACTATGCAGTGAGCTGGGAGTAGATTTTACTATTAAATTAAATTTTACCGGGAAGTTATATTCTGATAGATATTTAAGCAGGTCTTTTGATTGTTCATTTATAATACAGCTAATTGAATCGGCTCCATTGCTGATACAAGTTTCCAGCGCTCTTTCAATCAAAGCCTTTCCTTCAACCTGTATAAGAGGTTTTGAGCTTTGACAACCTTCAGCTTTTAAGCGTTCGCCTTCTCCAGCGGCTATTATTGCATAATCCATAATCTATTTACCTTCATCACCATTCTGTTTAATCGAATTAATATTAGAAACAATAAAATCGTTTAATCCGATAGACAGAGACCTCAATCGTATTCCGATCAGCCTTTATCTACCGGGTTAAACTCGCCTGATATATTTATACATATCTTCAGGTTAAAATATTTATAGTTCGTATTTCACATATTTTTATTGAAAAATTACCCAGGCTGCCTAAATGAATTTACCTTTGGTTCCACTAATTAGATTTTTCATGTTTTGGCAAGGCAGCCTGGAAATATTTTAGTTGAAATAAAATTTAGCTGTAACTAATGTGCTTGTGCCTATATGCATATCGGAATCTTCTTTAGGAATATCTCTTGATAAACCAAAATCGAACCCGACTTTTTCTTTTACACCAAGGCTGAATTGTTTAGCGATAAAATACTCGCCGCCAAATACTGCGCTGACAACTACATCGTTTTTAGCGTCGGGTTCCTTAGTATAAAATCCGCCTTCCTTATTAGTTTCGTACAAACCTTCAACGCCTAAATAAGGAACGAATTCATTCCCGGTGAAATGATATAACAAAGACAACCCTACTCTAACATCTGAACCTGTGACTTTTGTATAACCAGTGGTTGCGTCTCCGCCCGGCGAATAAATATTTGCTCCTACGGTTAATTCAGAAGCGATATTTTCGTTAAAGAAATATTTCGCCGTAAGATTTGGCGAGGTTACTCCGTCTACGCCAATTCCAATCTTACCTGCTTTAGTAACCTGCGCTGATGCGATAGTAGCGAACAATACTACTGCTAATAAAGATCCCATTAACTTTTTCATTATATTTTCTCCTATAGTATTCATTTTTTTATTTAACATTTATTTGATTCAATAGATGCGCATCTAATATTCAAATATTTTTCCTTCGGTTTCAAGTTCTTTTTCTTTTTTTGCTTTTTGTTTAGCCCGGAATCCAGTCGCTAAGTTTTCTAGCGAAAGATATACAGCCGGAACCAAAATAAGAGTCAACAACAGCGAGCTTGTCAAGCCGCCAATAATAACCCAGGCCATTCCGTTTTTAATTTCTGCGCCCGCGCCTGTAGCAATAGCGATAGGAAGCATACCGAATACCATTGCAAGCGTAGTCATCAAAATAGGTCTTAGTCTTTCTTTACCAGCTTCTATCAAAGCTTCCTTTAATTCTTTTCCTTCAGCTCTAAGGTTATTTGTAAAATCGACAATAAGTATCGCGTTCTTTGCAACCAGACCAATAAGAGTAATCAGCCCTACAATTGAAAAGATTGTTAGATTTTCCATCGTTAACGCTAAAGCCATAAACGACCCTATCATAGCCACAGGGATAGAGAACAACACAACAAACGGATACAACAGCGAGTTATACAAAGCCACCATAATTAAGTAAACAAGAATTATCGCAGCAATCAGAGAAAACAAAAGGCTTGAGAAGGCTTCATTCTGCTGCTTAATACTACCTGCGTCTTCTATTGAAACGCCCTGCGGCAGCTTGCCTTTAATAGCTTTTGATATTTCTTCAGAAACAGTTCCTGTCGGTCTGCCTACTACATTACTGTTTACCGTAATAGAAGTTATTCTGTCATTTCGTTCAAGCATACTTGGTCCAACAGATTGAGACACGTCTGCAAATTGCTTTAGCTCTATCAATTGTCCCTTATCGTTTAAAAATGTGATTTTTGAAACGTCGTCTAAGTTTTGTTTATCAAATTTGTCAAACTTAATATTAATGTCGTATTCGTAGTTTCCATCTTTATATTTAGAATCTGTATTGCCTGCTAAAGACGTACGGAGCGTAGCGCCAACGTCATATATTGATAGCCCTAATTGAGCCATTTTATCTCTGTTAATCTGCACCTGAATTTCAGGCTTTGGATCGTCGATAGAATACTTAACGTCGCTTGTGCCTGGAGTCTTTAGTACAATAGCTTTTACAATTGCAGCGCCCTGCTCAACTTTGTCTAAGTCGGCTCCTTTCACCTGAATCTGGATTGGCGAGTTGCCTGCTCCTCCGGCAATAGATGTTGGCGAAACTCTTACTTTTACTCCAGGCAACATTGCAGATAACTCAGTCCTGACTATTTGACTGTAATCTTCAACGCTTATTTTACGTTTATTTTTTTCTACCATAGATACTGTCATTTGCGTTATATTATTTTTTGCCGTAGAAGAAAGCATATTGCTTGACGTTCCAACATTCGTAAATACCTTTGTAATTTCTGGTTTAGAAAGCAAAAGATTTTCAGCTTTTTGAGCCAGTAAATTATTTTCATATACCGATATTTGCGGAGCCATTTCCATTTCAACAATAAACTCGCCCTGATCGGTATTGGGGATAAAGGCCGCTCCAATCAGACCTGCGGCAAACAAACCCAAAGAACCTATGAATAAAACGACAACTAAAGCAAAAACTGTTTTTCTGTATTCAAGTCCCCATCTTAAAACTGATTCATAAAGCGATTTTAGTTTATTAAAAGCAGCTTCAACTCCTCTAGAAAATTTATTTGCCACAGTATCGCGCGATAAATCTTCCATCTTTCCAAATTTTGACTGGAGCAATGGCGTAAGGGTAAATGAAACAAGAAGACTTGTCAAAGTAGACACGATTAACGGGAAGGCAAATTCCTGTAATATCTTGCCAACAAGTCCGCCTGAAATAGCCAGCGGAAGAAATACGACTACAATTACAAGCGTAATAGAAGCCGCTGTAGCAACTATCTGCTTACTCCCTTCCAACGCCGCTTTTACTTTACCTTTGCCCATCTCAAGATGCCGGTGAATGTTTTCAACTACTACAATCGAATCGTCAACCAATATACCAACAGCAAGCGACAGAGCCATTAACGACATAACGTTAAGCGAGTAGCCAAACAGATAAAGGAATATAAACGCAGGCAGCATAGATAAAGGCACTGCAACCATTACTACAAGCGCGCTTCGCAGACTGTGAAGGAATATCAAACAAATAAATGAAACTATTAATATCGCAAGTACTAAATCTTCAACTACTGCGTTTACAGAATCCATAGTGAATGTAGAGCTATCTGAAGCTATTTCATATTTCAGGTTTTCCGACGTATACTCTTTCTCTATTTGTTTCATTTCTTCTTTGACAAGTCTTGCTACTTCAACTGTGTTAGCGTCAGTCTGTTTTTTAACCTGAATGCCAATAGAAGTTTTTTTGTTCAAACGGCTAAGTTCTTCCTGATCGGTCATGCCGTCCTGGATTTCTGCTACGTCTTTTACAAGTATTCTGTTCCCTTCAGCGCCTACGGTAATTGCCGTATTTTTTAACTGCTCTAACGAATTATATTTTGCAGAAAGTCTTACCGTATACTGCTTATCAGTTTCTTCTACTTTACCTGTAGGAAAATCCTGATTAGCTTTTTGAATAGCCTGAAGAACCTGAAGAATAGAAAGGTTATAAGCTTTTAATCTTTCCGGGTCAATATTAACACGTATTTCTCTCTTATTTCCGCCTACAAGCGTTATCTGTCCCACGCCCTGCAGCTTTGCCAATCTTGGCTGAACTTTATCCTCTGTAAGCTTATACAAAGTAGTAGGATCCATATCCGCCGTAACAGCAATACTAATAATTGGAAGTTCGTCAAGAGCAAACTTGCTTATAGTAGGAGCTTTAACGTCAGTCGGGAGATCTGATAAAATAGCATTAACTTTTCGCTGAGCATCTTCCACGCTTACTGTAGGATTAGCCGCGCTTTTTAATTGCAATACTATTGAAGAAACTCCTTCCTGCGAAACAGTTTTAATTTTATCAAGGTTTTCAAGAGAAGATAATGCATCTTCAATTTTTTTAGATACTGACGTTTCAACTTCCGAAGCCGAAGCTCCTGGATATATAGTAGTGATTGTAATTACGTTAGTTTCAAATTTCGGCATCAGATTGATGTTGAGTAATTTGAACGTAACAATCCCAAGCAGCGCTATTATAGAAAACAGCACAAACACGATCAAAGGTCTTTTTATGGATAGTTCAATCATTTTAATTACTCATTCGTTTTTTTAATTGTTGTAACAGCGCTTCCGTCAACTAAGTTAATTTGTCCGTCTATTACTATCTGATCGCCTTCGTTTAATCCGCTTACCGCTTCAAAGTATTTGCCAAAATCTTTACCAATTGTTATTGACTCTAAATGAGCAACGTTGTTGCGCACTACATATACTTTAGCGTCTTTAATACTGCCTACCAAGGCCTGGCGAAGGAACTGTAACGATGAACCCGAACTTTGGAAAGCAAAATCAACAGTTACAAAAGTGCCTGCTTTTAGCTGATGCGAAGGCTGATTATTGATTTCAACTTCCACGGAATAATTATGCGTCTTGTCTCCTTTTGCGCTTATAAAACTAACCCGTCCGGAATATGTTACGCCCTGATAAACAGAAGCTGTTATATTTACATTTTGTCCCAGCTTCAATTTGTAAACGTCGCTTTCTGCAACATTCAGAGCTACTTTTAATTTAGATAAATCAACTATAGAAAGAACCTGACTGCCTACATTTAAATACGAACCTTTTTCAACAAATTTCTGAACTATATATCCGCTCTGAGGAGCCGTTATCCTTGCCTGATCTAATTGTTTTTTTGCCTGATTGACGGCTACCTTTGCAGTTTCATAATTTATCCGGCTGTCTCTTAATTGAGTTTCTGAACTTGCTTTGCCGCTATAAAGATTTTTAGTTTTATTATACTCGTCTTCCAGCTTAGATAGATTTAATTTTGCCGATTCTAACGCCAGCTCTCTTAACTTGTCGTCAAGCTGAACAAGAAGCTTCCCTTTGGTAACATAGTCGCCTATTTTGAAATGGATTTCCGTCACCTGAGCCGCTACTTCGGATTGCAATAGCACTTCGTTTGTAGGAATTGTAGTTCCAACCAAATCAAGATTGCTTGCGCTTTCTCTTCTTACTACGTTATCAACTGTAACAGTGACAGATTTAACGGACGTATCTACTTTCTTTTTAGAGTCTATCTTAGATTTATTGGATAACAACTGAACTGTAATTAATCCAAGTATAATTACCGCCGCTCCAATTATTAAAACTTTTTTCTTCATTTTGTCGTTTTCTCGTTTTTTATTAAAATGCTTAATTATTGCTTATGGAATCCAAATAAACAATCAGATTTCCTTTTGATTTTTCAAGATCCAAACGGGCTATATAAAGATTCAGAAGAGAATTTATATAATTAGTCTGGGCTTCGCGGTATTTCATTTCAGAGTCCACTAAATCCGAAGCTGTATTAGTTCCTTCGTTATATTCAAGCTGCGTAATTTTATATACCTTTTGAGCAAGATTCACATTACGCGTTTCAGACTCTACGTTATCGCAAGCGTTTTTATATTTTATTAAAGCGTTTGAAGCCTGCATATCAATACCCAGACGCGCATTTTTCATATCTTCTTCAATTTTTTCAATGCTTAAAGAAGACTGCTGAATGCGGGCGTATGTTTGTCCGCCTGTAAATATTGGGATATTCAATTTTATTCCGACTGAATACGATTTAAACCAATCAGCTCTTGGTGTTAACAGATCGAACTTTTCCCGCTGCGATTGATAGGTATAACTTCCATAGGCGCTTAGAGTTGGATAATATTTAGATATTTGGTTTTTCTTATCTAATTGCAACAACTCCATATTTGTTTTTAATACTCTGTAATCTGCTATATTTTCATAGCTTTCAATTTTATCTTCCTGCGATTTAAAAGTTTTATTTGCGTCAAAGGAAAGAGAATCGTTCCTGGCAAAACTGTTATCAGACAAAACAATTGACTCTTCAATTGGCATGCTCATTTGATACTTCAATACATTATAAGCCTGTTTCAGACTCTCGTTTGCATTTCTTTCCTGAAATAAAAGGTTGTTATAGCTTACCTGAATTCTGTCCACGTCAACTTCTTTCATTTTGCCATTTTCAAAAAGCAGTTTAGAGTCTTCAAGAGTTTTTTTCAGCGACGCAATATTGTACTGTAAAAGATCAATTTGTTTTTGAACAATCAAAGTCTGATAATATGCCGACGCCACATTATAAATTGCGCTTTCAGAAACGCTTTCCGTATTTTGTTTATAATAGCTTGTAGCTTTTTTTGCGGCTTCTACTCCTATAAAAAAGGAACCGTCAAAAAGGAGTTGTGAAAATTGGCCAGTAAAACCCAGACTATATTTTGTTCCGAATTTTAAGGGAATAGTAGAGCCGGGGGCTCCTCCTAAAAATTCTCCTGGAATAAGCTGAACCGGAAGTTCTAAATTATCTACCAAATTACCGGCTACGCTTATCTGAGGCAAACCAGAGCCAAGAGTTTCGTTTACTTTTTTCTCTGCTATAGATTCCTGTATCTTTGCATTTTTTATATTGCTGCTTTGCTTCTTCACATAATTTATGCATTCTTTCAGAGAAAATGATTTTGCCTGATCCTGCCCATAAATACTGCCGAAGAACGGAAGCGCTAAAATGGCTATTACAAAACCAGAAAATCTTAATATCTTAGTACGTTTCAATCAAACTCCTTTATATGATATATTTTCTTCTTTTCTATGTGTATATTATACAAGTTGGGCGCCAGGAAACCGGATAGGGAAATAATTGCAAAAACAGGGCCGTTTTTGGGTACTATAACTAATTTGGGAAAATGTTATTGCTTATATATAAGAAATATCTTTATTTTACTTCTTATATTTAAGCATTTAAGCAATTTTAGGGTATTTAATGAAACCAGAAGATCTGAATATTCTTCTTTCTATTAACGAAGCTATCGCCACTACGCGCGATACGATGGTTCTGTTTAGAATTATATTTTCTAAACTAAGCGCTATTTTCCCATTTCATTTAGCGGGATTTGAACTATTAAATAAAGACAGAACTCATCTCGAAATTTATCTTAAAGGAGTAGCTTCAATTCCAAAAGATAATTCTAACAAAAAGAAACGAACCCATACCGATGAAGAAGAGTATTACCTTGATATAGACGGCGCGCTTGATATTCATAAAAAAGTTCTGATAGAAAAAGCTCCAATCAAAATTTCAACCACCGATTCTCAAATTTCAAGATTAACCATAACAGACTTAAAAAATGAGAACAATTATCCTAATTTCAAAATCTTGAACGATTTGTTTGAAAAAAATAAAATTGCAGAAGTCATCCACTGCCCATTACAAACCGGCGGGAAAATAATCGGATTTCTGATTCTGGCATTCGAGAAAGAAAATCAAATCAATTCAGAGGAAATGGCTTTTCTTCAGCAGATCGCAAATCAGGTTGCGATACTTATAAGCGTAACAATTGCTTATAGCGAAATATATCAGCGCGAATGCATAAAAGACGTTCAACTGGAACTCACAAATTCTCTTGTAACAATAAAAGACAGGGATCAGCTATTTAGAAAATTCGTCCAGGAGATAGACAAACTTATGTCTATAAAGTATCTGGGCATTAACGTTAAGAACCTTGTTTCAAACGAATCCATAACTGTTTGTTTTACGAAAGGACAAAACGGGAAATTCAAAACTTTCCCTTTGAGCCGTAATATGGACATCCCTTTTCTGACTTTAAAATCGCATATCAGAACTGACAGCGAAAATAATTACTATGAGTTTGAAGACGATAATTTTTCGCTGCTTTGCCAGCAGTCTTCACACTTTAGATTTCTTAAGGAAAAATTTAATATTTCATCAATCCTTTTTATTAACTACAACCAAAGCGAAGACGAGGAAATTAATATTATTCTTTCTAGAGATATAGTTGAAGAATTAGACTATATAACTAAGCTGAGGAATAATGGGGTCTTTGTAGAGCTGGAAGTCGACTTTTTTATAAAGCTGCTTCCTCAGATTTCAATGATCCTAAAAAACTTTTTTGCATACGAAGAGATAAACCATCTAAAAAAACAGATAGAACAGGAAAAGAACTATCTGCTTGACGAAATCAACCTTGAAAATAATTTCCAGGAAATAGTCGGTAATAGTTTTGAAATTCATAGCGTACTAAATAAGGTCAAACAGGTAGCGCCGCTTGACGTTACGGTTTTAATACAGGGAGAAACCGGAACCGGAAAGGAATTGATAGCCAGAGCGCTCCACGATCTGTCAGGCAGAAAGGATCGCACGCTTGTTAAAGTTAATTGTACGGCTCTGCCGGCGCAATTAATTGAATCGGAATTATTCGGACACGAAAAAGGAAGCTTTACAGGCGCAATTGAACGCCGAATAGGTAAATTTGAATTAGCTAACGGCGGAACAATATTTTTAGACGAAATAGGCGAATTGCCGCTTGAACTTCAGGCAAAACTACTCCGGGTTTTGCAGGAGCTTGAATTTGAAAGAATTGGAGGAAAACAAACAATTAAAACCGACGTTAGAGTAATTTCGGCAACAAACAGAAATTTAGAAAAAGAAGTAGAAAAAGGAAATTTTAGAGCAGATCTATTTTTCCGCTTAAACGTCTTCCCTATCGAAGTTCCCCCGCTTCGTAAAAGGATTGAAGACATACCATTATTTGTTAAATTTTTCCTCGAAAAATATTCTAAAAAAAACGGCAAGCAGGTTAAATTTGTAAAAAAAGCGGATCTTGACGCTCTAATGCAATATGATTGGCCAGGCAACATCCGCGAGCTTGAACACATTATTGAACGCGCCGTAATTATTTCAAAATCGCAAAATCTTGAGCTGCCTAACGTTATGACAAATAAAACCGTATCTGCAAACTCCAGCATTGCGCCATTTAAAAAACTTCAGGAACTGGAGCGCGAACACATAATTTCCGCATTAAAAGCCGCTAACGGCAAAGTAACAGGCGAAAACGGCGCGGCAAGCCTGCTTGGCATAAATGGTAAAACGCTCGGCTCTAAAATGCGTAAATTAGGCATAAAAAAAGAAATTGTTATTACTTAACATTCTTATCTTTATTGTACAATCTGCCATATTTACTGAACAAACGATAAATACTCCTCAAGGCTTTATATTCTTAAGTTTAGCGAACCGTAAATTTTGCGGTTTTATACAATTTCACCCCGCATCATTATTTTGGAATTCCAATTCATATTATTTTTAAGTAAATTAATAGTCTTGTTATTAATAAATTTGGACGGATATTATGTTTAAAAAATTAATGCCCAAAGAAGAAAAATACTTTGACGATTTCAAAGAAGTTATTGCTCGTCTTCAGGAAATGGCAAAATTAACGCACGATTTTTTTTCGGCGGAAACCTATGACAAAGAAATATTTCTAAAATTAAAACCAATAGAAAATAGATGCGACGAAGTATCTAACCGGATATTCAAAAGATTAAACAAAAGTTTTATCACTCCTTTTGACCGCGAAGATATTTTTAGTCTGACTAAAAAATTAGACGCAATTGGCGATATACTACTTGGAGCTGCCATCCGCGTTGATATTTTCAACTTAGAAGAAAGAATTGAAAATGCCGAAAACCTTACCGCAGTAGTTCTTCAGCAAATAAACGAGCTTGGCGTAGTTATCCAGCATCTTAAAAACAGCGGCGACCACATAAACGAATGCAAAGCCGTAAAAGATTTGGAATCGGAAGCGGACAATATATATAGAAGCTCTCTTAAACAATTATTCCTAAAAGAAAAAGATCCGCTCAAATTAATCAAGAAAAAAGAAATTCTTGAAATGCTGGAAAATGCTTCGGACAAATGCCAATCTACGGCTAATGTCATTATGTCAATCTTCATTAAAAACTCTTAAAAAAGAAGCAAATGCAGATAATAACAAATTAACAATTTTGATTTTATAAGAATTTAAACACATGCTTGCACTTTATACAATAATAGCGCTTTCGCTCATATTCGATTTTATCAACGGTTTTCATGACGCTGCAAATTCAATTGCCACAGTAGTATCCACAAGAGTGCTTTCGCCCCGTTACGCAGTAATCTGGGCGGCTTTTTTTAACTTTGTAGCATTTCTTGTCTTTGGCCTTCATGTTGCAAATACAATTGGCACTGGCATAGTACATACTGACGTAGTTGATCTGGTTGTAATTGGCAGCGGACTTTTTGCGGCGATAGTCTGGAATTTACTTACCTGGTGGCTTGGTATTCCGTCAAGCTCGTCGCATACTTTAGTTGGCGGATTTGTGGGCGCCGCTGTAGCTAAAGCAGGATTTGGAGCAATTTTTATCCCGGAAGTTTTAAAGATAATAGCATTCATCTTTTTAGCCCCTATTATAGGAATTGTAATTTCATTTATCTTTTCAGTCATCAATCTACACATTTTCAAAAATCAATCCCCTTGGAAAGTAGATAAACTTTTCAGAAAACTTCAGCTATTATCATCGGCGTCCTATAGCCTTGGTCATGGCTCTAATGACGCTCAGAAGATGATGGGAATTATTTTTGTAGCCCTGGTTTCAACAGGCAAAATGAGTAAAGGTTCCGAAATACCTCTTTGGGTAGTTCTGTCTTGCCATGCGGCTATTGCCGCAGGAACTCTTTCAGGAGGCTGGCGCATTGTAAAAACGATGGGACAAAAAATTACCAAGCTTAGGCCGTTTGAAGGTTTCAGCGCAGAAACTGCCGGAGCTCTTACGCTTTTTGGAACCGCAATATTGGGTATTCCTGTTAGCACAACACACACCATAACAGGCTGTATTGTTGGAACCGGATTAACAAAAAGATTATCGGCGGTAAAATGGCGGGTAACGTTAGATTTAGTTTGGGCGTGGGTTCTCACAATCCCAATTTCCGCGGCCATCTCAGCTTTTGCTTACTGGGCAATTACTTACTTTCATTAAAAGTATAACTCTAACTGAATCTTTTGAAAATGCTTTTCGAATCCTTAAAAACTACTAAACGTAAACGTAACGTTTAATTTTAAGAGTCGGAGTTTTTTCAAAAGGTTCTGGCTGCTCATATACAGACGATATCCTTGAAAAACCAGGAACTCGCTGGTTTACTTCATCTACAATATTACTAAGCAGTTTTTTAATCTCTTTTCTTATTTCAGACTCGCTGAATTTTTTTGAGAACCAGGCTTCGTCTAAAGATTTATAATCAAGATGAATTCTGGCGGCTAAACGTCCTCCAATATCGTAAACAAGCGACTCCATTACATAACTACACTCATTAATAATCGCTTCAAGTTCTTCCGGATAAATATTTTTGCCATTCGAGCCAAGGATCATGTTTTTTATTCTTCCCTTAATAAAAAGATACCCTTTTTTATTTATACAGCCAAGATCTCCCGTTCTGAACCAACCGTCCTCGGTAAAAGCTTCTTTTGTTTTTTCAGGCATTTTATAATAACCTTGCATAACATTACCTCCTTTTACAAGAATTTCTCCGTTTTCAGAGTCGGGGCTTGTCTTCTCTATTTTTATCTGTACGCCTCCCAAAGGTTTGCCAACGGAATGAAATACAAAATCTGAAGGAATATTTCCGGTAACCAAAGGAGCCGTTTCAGTCAATCCATATCCAACCGTATATGGGAACTTAGCTTCGTGAAGAAATTTTTCTACGTCGCCCGCCAACGCTGCGCCGCCAATGCAAAGCATCTTTAATTTTCCGCCAAAAGCCTGTACTAGTTTTTTGCCGGCCATCAGGTTCATTTTTTTTCTTATCAGGGGAGTATGATATAGAGCTTTAACTGCAAAATTCTTCTTAAAATTCGGAAGAATTTTCAATTTATAAATTTTCTCAATAATCAGCGGAACAGAAACCATAATTGTAGGGCGTACTTTTTTCAACGCAGGCAACAAAGACGAAGCTGTTGGTAATTTATTAAGATAATAAACCGACGCTCCTGCCATTATTGGAGTAATAAGCCCCAAGGTGCACTCCATAGCATGCGAAAGAGGCAATATCGACAACATCTTGTCTTCAGGAGTAATACCAGTCATTTTTATAACAGAAACAGTGTCAGACACAATATTTTTATGACTTAGCATCACGCCTTTAGACTGCCCTGTAGTGCCGGAAGTATATATTAAAGAAGCCAAATCATCTTCCTTTATTTCGGCGTTTTGCAATCCAACAAATTTAAGAGCCGCTTCCTTTATTTTTGAAAATTCTTTCTTCCCTTCTTCTATAAACTTACGCAAAGAAGATTTTTCAAAATTTTCCGGAAGAATAGAAAAATCGTCCAACAGCACAATCTGCTGAATTTCGTTATTTTTAAGATCTTCAATTTTATTGCAATACTTAGTAGAAATAAAAAGTATTTTGCTCCCTGAATGACGCAGTATATGCGCTACTTCAGACGGGCTAAAATCATACATCACAGGCACGGCAACCGCGCCGATTGAAGTAATTGCAAAATATGCAAGCCCCCAGTTGGGATGGTTTTCGCCAAGCACTGCGACTCTGTCTCCTTTTATTATTCCCTGGTCTTTCAGGTAAGAAGAAATTGAACTTATTTTATTTTTTATATCTGAATACTTTAATGTATAATCGTCTATAAATGACAAAGCAATTCTATCAGAATGCTTTTGGAATGTCGATTCCAATAATGCGGGGATTGTAAGACTTTTTAAGATAATAACTCCATTCTTATTTAACTTTTTATAACCGGCAACTTATCCGTCTAACAGCCTGCCGGCAAAAGCGATTTCTATAGCATGAATAGTTTGTTTAGTTATATTAAATACAAATTTAAGCTCAATAAAAAAAAATCGAAAACGAAATTGTAAGATACGGAATTGAAATACAATTTTCGTTAGGGAAATATGAAATATTTTTTTTATATTGCAAAAATTAACGATTATAATAATGCGCCAGAAAATTTCACCTTACATATTATTCCTCTTATGGGGCATTTTATCCTCATTTGTGTTTTCGCAAACCGAAAATAAGCCTCAGGCTGTTAAAGGAACATTAGACCTTACTAACTGGAATTTTGATAAAAACGGAACTACCCAATTAAACGGCCGATGGGAATTCTACTGGCAAAAATTATTAACCCCGGCTAATTTTGACTCCGGCAATTACAAACCAGACTACTACATGAACGTCCCTTATGAATGGGTTTGGGAGGAAGTGAACATGAACGGCAAGAGCCTCTCGCATTTCGGTTTTGCCACATATCGGTTGAATATTAAATTTAATAATTCTCTTGTTGTTAAAAAGACGGCTAATAACTATAAACCTAATATAATTGGGTTAAGAGTTGGGGATATTCATTCCGCTTATTCCTTGTGGATTAATAATCGGCTTTATGTTAAAGATGGAAACGTAAGCTCCTCGGTAAAAGATTACAGAACTGAACTCCACGCCGAATATGTCTATTTCCCTATAGATACAAATGTTATTTCGTTAGTAGTTAATGCGGCAAATTTTAACGATATAAGAGAATCGGGCATAGACTTCCCAATCCTTATCGGCTCGAAAGAACAAATTTTTAAGGAACAGTACTTAAACGGCTTTACATGTGCATTTAGTTTCGGTATTCTTCTTATAACAGCAGTTTATCACTTTATGCTATACGTAATCAGAACAAAAGAGAAAACCAATTTATATTTTTCGGGTATGTGTTTTTTATTAGCCTTCGATTCCTTATGCGTGGGCGACAAACCCATTTTCTTTCTATTCCCGTTTCTTACTTTGGAACAATATTTCCGCATTTGGTTTATGACAGCCGCGTCAATGGGGTTAGCCGTATTGTTTTATAGCGCTTTCTTACCTCGTGTATTTAATAAAACAGCCGTCCGCATCAGTAATCTTTTCTGGATAGCCAACATAGTTTTATTAGTGGTTTTACCGGTTCAGACTTATCATAAATATGTAACGTTTACTTTCTATTTAGTAATACTGTCAATAGTATTTATTATTTTGTCAATACTAAAAGGAGTAAAGGAAAAACGAGAATACTCGGTTTTGGTTCTTATAGGCGTATTAATTCCTTTCTCTGTCGGAATCAACGATATGCTGAACGGGATCGGCTATCTTTATACTGGTTATTATCTTCCGTTTGCATTTATAATTTATATAGTAATTCAATCCTATGTAATTTCTCTCAAATTTTCAAAATCGTTCAAACAGGTTGAAGATTTATCTCACCAGCTTGAAGAATCCAATATAGGTCTAGAAAAACGGATTAACGAAAGGACAGAGGAACTCCAAACTGCAAACGCCGAACTCAGCGAATTAAACGCTTCTAAAGATAGATTCTTTTCTATTATATCGCACGATCTCAGAGGACCATTCCAGGCGTTTCTTGGCTTTTCGGAAATACTACATAACGACGTTGACAAACTCAATAAAGAAGACATAAAATCCTTAAGCGGCGATTTACACGACGCGCTTAAAGAACAATTTAAACTGTTAACTAATCTGCTAGATTGGTCAAGGCTGCAAACAAACAGAATGCCTTTTAATCCGGATTGCAATCTCCTATATGACGAAGTTACTAGCGTTGTAAACCAATTGAAATTTTCAGCTATAAACAAAGAAATTTCTATTAACAATACAGTCGACCGACATTTTGAAGTTTATGCCGATAAAAGCATGCTGCACCTTGTAATACGGAACATAATATCCAACAGTATAAAATTTACTCATCACGGCGGCGCTATTTTTATTTCAGCTGAACAAAGAGACGCCATATCCGAAATTTGCATTGCCGATAACGGCGTCGGTATGGCAAAAGAAAAAGTCGATAACCTCTTCAAGATTGGGCACAACATTTCTACAAAAGGGACTTCTAAAGAAAAAGGAACCGGGCTTGGCCTTATCCTTTGCAGAGATATTATAGAAAAGCATAACGGAAAAATAAGAGTAGAAAGCGAATTGGATGAAGGCAGCAAATTTATTTTTACGTTTCCACGTCCTCCGTTTGCATAGCGCGCGCCAACATATTTCTATATTTCATTTTACTTCGTCAATATCATTTTCCTGCTTTGAGAGAAACTGCCAGCGTCAAGTCTGTAAAGATAAACGCCGCTTGCCAGCTTGCCTGCGTTAAACGTAACCGAATGAACGCCAGCCTCCATATCGCAATTTACAAGAGTAATTATTTCCTGTCCAAGAACATCGTAAACTTTCAGTACAACTTTTGAAGCTTTGGGCAGTTGATAGCTTATAGTAGTAGACGGGTTAAATGGATTAGGATAATTCTGTTCAAGAGAATAAGAATGAGGAATAGTTGCCTGATGCACTTCTACTGTTGTAATTACTTCTTTTAAAGGTCTTCTCCATACTCCGCCTCCTACAGTTCCAGCAAATATATTCTCGCCACTGACAGCAAGAGCATAAATTTGATTAAACGATGAACTATCATTTAATAAACCATTACTTATATCAGTCCAGTTAGTTCCATAATTTGTGGAAAGATATACGCTGCCGCCATAAGCGCCAGCAAACAAATTGGAACCGCTAACAACAAGAGAGTAAATTGTCGTGATATTTGGCATGCCATTACAGACTCTATCCCAATTCTGGCCATTATTATTTGTGCGATAAACTCCTCCATAAAGAGCTCCAGCAAATATACTTGTATCTATTGCGGCAAATGAATAAACTGAATTGCCATATGGCAAGCCATTATTAGCTTTTGACCAACTGTCTCCGTTATCAGTAGAAAGAAGAACCCCAAGTTCAGTATCTGCAAAAAGATTATTTCCGTTAATAAAAAACCTGCTTGTAACTATTTTCGTCATAAGACCATTATTAATCTTAGTCCACTCTTTTCCATTGTTAGCCGAGCGATAAGTCCCGTAAATAGTCCCTGCAAAGAGGGTTGAATCTTTTGCAATAAGAGCGTCTATTTTAGAATTTTCTAAACCATTATTAATTTCATTCCAACTCGTTCCATTATTAGTTGAAAGAAATGCTCCATGGTCGGTTCCAGCAAATATATTATTTCCGCTAATAGCAAGAGCTATAACGCCAGACAAGTTAATATTTTTACGCAACCAGCTATCTCCATTATCCGTCGAAATGTATATATCTCCGCAGCATGTTGTAGTAAAAATGTTAGAACCGCTTACGGCAAAGGATGTAATATAAGCGTTCGTTATGCCATCGTTTATGTCGATCCAGTCAGCTCCGTTGTTAGTCGAAAGAAAAACTCCGCTTCCGCTCGTGCCTGCAAATAAATTTCCGCCGCTTACAATTAAGGCGCGAACATCGGAGTTTGTTAAACCATTATTTATTGGGTTCCAGCTATCTCCATTATTAGTTGAAACGTAAACTCCTCCATAAACTGCTGCATAGAGAATAGAATCTTTGATAACAACAGAGGCTATAAAACTGTTTGGCAATCCGTTATTAATTGGAGTCCAGTTTGCGCCATTATTAGTAGACCGATACATGCCTTTTGCATAGGATCCCGCAAAGAGATTGAAACCGTTAGCTGCAAAAGAAGAGATTGTAATAACATCAGATGGTAACCCATTATTTGCAGTAGTCCAGCTAACGCCGTTATCTGTTGATTTATAAACGCTTGAAAATGCTCCAGCATAAAGATCAGCGCCGTTTACAAAGAGAGAACGTACTGAATTGATTGATGTTTTATTATTTTTAGCCCAATTATTTCCGTTATCAGTTGAAATATAAAGCCCATTATTGGCGCCAGCTAAGATATTAGTACCGCTAATAACAAGAGAATAAATATTAGTAAAAGCTGGGAATCCTTTTGTTATTAAGACCCAACTTGAGCCATTATCTACAGAACGATAAAGACCAGTAGTAGTCCCAACAAATAAATTAGAACCGCTAGCTAAAATAGAATATACTTCTATTGGGACTGTAGTCATTCCATTATTAATAGCAGTCCAGCTTGCTCCATTATTTGTAGAATGAAAAACTCCGCCTCCAAAGTCTGTTCCGGCAAATATGTTATCTCCGTTACAGTATAAACAACCGATAAATCCGCCATTTGGCCCTTTTGTCTGAACCCACTGGGCCATAATATTTGAAGCAGTAATAAAAAGCAATAGGCAAGCAATTAAAATATATTTAATCTGTCGCATGGTATTTTCTACCTTGATAATTTATTTATTTGTTAAAAATGTAGGACGAAATAAAAGGTATATTTTTATTAAGTTCTTCATACTGACAGCAGTATTTAATCATTAACGAAATGCAAATGTTGTAAGGATTTCCCGCTCTTTTTCCCAAAATTATTCTCCCGCTGAAATTAAAATTCTCTTTAAATCTAAAAAGAAATAATTAAAGTACTATGCTTTTATCAAATTATCACTCAATCGTATTTTGAACATATTACTAATTACATTTAATAATGTAAGAAGTTTTGTATGTAATGTCAATCGAAGTTATGCACATAAATATTACAAAAAAGCTCTGCCTTTTTAGGGGCAGAGCTTTTTAGAAGATTCTGTTATACTGATTTAGCTATTTCATTAACATCATTTTATTGCTGATATTAACTTTATTTCCGCTTAATCTGTATATGTAAACTCCGCTTGCAAGATTGCTTGCGTTAAAGTTTATTTTGTATGCGCCGGCTGAAAGTTGTCCGTTTACAAGACTTGCAACTTCCTGTCCTAACATATTATAAACCTTTAACGAATAGTTTCCTGCTGTTGGAACTGTAAACCCAATAATAGTAGACGGATTAAATGGGTTTGGATAGTTCTGCGATAAACTGAAACTTGCAGGAACTACGCTGTTTTGTTTAACGCCCGTAACATTAAGAGTATTATCAAGAGCGTATAATTTGCCGCTCTTTGTGCCTGCAAAAACCTGAGTAGAATTGGCGCTTAAGATTATACTGCTGACTCCAGCGTCGCCCATTCCAAGCGATTTCCAGGAAGAGCCGTCTTTAGAAGCAAAGACTCCGCTTGACCATGAACTTACATACACGTTGTTGCTCTTATCAGTTATGATAGAGTAAATAAACGGCACGTTAAGCGAAGTTATCGGCGACCAGTTTTCGCCGTCGTCTGTGCTCTTGTAAAGACCGCCGCCGTATAAACCGGCATAGATAGCATTTGAAGTAGAAGCAAGCGACCAGATGAAGTTGTTGCCAACGTCATGTTTGTACCATTTGGTTTCTCCGGCGCGTTTTTTAAGTATTCCGCCGTAGAAAGAACCTGCAAATAAGTTGCCGCTGCTATCAACGCATAATGATTGAATTACTTTGTAATCTCCAACGCCGTCGTTAAATGAGTTCCATGAAGCGCCGTTATCCGTAGATTTATAAATTCCATAGCCCCATGTGCCTGCATATAAAGCTCCGTCAGCCGTTGTAATTGCGCGGACGTCCATTCCTGAAAGTTTGGTTAACGTCCAGTCTGAACCTGTATATTTGTAAACGCCCTGTTCAGTAGATGCAAATAAAACGTCGTTAGAGAAGCATAAAGACCAAATCCAGCCTACATGCATATTGCTGTTAATTACAGTCCAGTTAGCGCCGTTATCGGTAGATTTATAAATCTTGCCGCCCAACGTTCCAGTATACATATTGGAGCCTTTGTAAGCCATAGCAAGAACAATTTCACCGCTATTAAAAGAGCTTACCTGCTGCCATACTGTACTGCCTGAACCAGATCCGCCAGAATTGCCGCTGCCTGAACCGCTGCCGTTTGAAGCGACAATTACTACGCTTGATTTATTATTAGTAGAATCAGTGTCTGTAGTTAATGAAGCCGTAATTGAAGCAGTGTTAGTAATCTTAGTTTCGTAAGGAACGTTTCCAAGGAAAGTAGAATTATTAAACTGTCCTGAACCTTTTAACGACTGGCATATCATCTGACCATTCTGAACGCCGCTAGGAAAGTTTACTGCCGCTAACGGAGCTAATACTGATCCGCGAACGTCAATTCCCTGTATGTTCAAACTTGCAGCTTCATAAAAATTATATAATACATTTGTACTAGCCGTACCGTTAACTGTCAATCCGCCAGTCCAGCTAACTGATTTACCGCCGACGTTAACTAAAACGACTGAACCGTTAGGAGCGTCAATTTCTAAGTTGTTTGCCGAAGAGAAATCAGATGCGTTAACTTTGAATACGTTCAAATAAGGATCGGTTCCTGTTAAAGTTAAACCGCCCCATTGGAAAGTATATGAGCTGTTAGCAGTATAACTGCTTAACGTAGAAGAAAGATTTTCTAAATACGTTTTTGCAGATGAAAAATTGATAGGGCTGTCTTTGCGAAGCGTACCGTCGATAGATACGGCATACAAAGGCAGGTTAGTTGAGTTGCCATAAACAACGTTTCCGTTATAAACTCTTCCAGTTGTATATGTCAGGTTTCTGCCTACAACAAGAACGTCTCCGCTGTTAGCAGGCAATTTATCGCCTACGCTGTAACCGCCAAGAGAAGCGTCGCGGCCGACAGCAACTTTTCCCTCTGTGTCAGAAGAAGGCTGAATTAAATCCTGAATTACAAACAGATTGTAACCTTTTGCAGCTCCAAGATCATAAACAGAGTTGCTAACGCTATCGCTATTTACCTGAACTGTTATAGTTAAAGTAGCAGAAGCTCCGGCGGCAATATTGCCGACAGTCCATAAACCTGAAGTTACGTTATATTGTCCCTGCGAAGCGCTATTTGAAACATACTTCAAAGCCGCAGGTAAAATATCCGTTACCTGAATACCTTTTGCCTCTTCAGAGCCGGTATTAGTAGCCTTAATAGTATAAATTACATTATCGCCATATTTAGGAGCCGCATTGCTAACGGTTTTTTCTAATTTAACGTCTGTTTTTTTAACCGTTGGAGCCGGGCATACCCATGTGTACCAGTATAGGTCTCTTCCAATTCCGTTCGAAATTACGTTTCCGTTTTTATCAAGAACGTTAACGCCATAGTGAATTTCTACCAGCGTATCAGTCGGGCGTATTCCAGGCCAGAAAGCCGAGATAGAAAACGCCGTGTCTTTTGTAATACTAACAGTAGTATAATGTGTTGAGTTATCAACGCTGCCGTCGTCCGGTTTTACAATTCTCCATGCAGTTTGCAGATATGCAATAGAAGGATTAGGAGTAATGCTTACCGAAGCGTTAACAGGTATCCATTTTGAATCCTGTTCGCATATAGCAGAGTCAGCTCCAATTTTTCCAGTCCATCCCGTTACTCCAGGAACGCTGCAATCTACAGCAACCGTAGCCGAAGACGAAGCTGTTAAATAATATGAATTATCTACTGGATAAGCTTTTACGCTTGCAGTATTAACAAGGCTTCCGCAATCGGCATTTAAGACTGTATAATCTTTTGTATATGTAACTGATTGACCTGCGTCAATTGTTGCAATATGATATATGTTGTACGGGCTGACAGCGTTAAACAATTTATCAGATATGTCTATGCCAGCTGCAATCTTTATATCGCCCGTGTTTTCAACTTTAAATGCGTATGTAACTGCGTTGCCCGGTTTTGCCGTAGCGGCGCTAACAGTTTTAGTAAAATTAATTCCTGTTTTATAATAACCAAAATTAACTGCAAGATTATCAGCGCAGTTAAGAGTAGTAGAAATTGTTTGAGTATTATTTACGGCAAACCATTTTAAAGCGTCTGTATTATAAAAAACGCCTCCGCTTAAAAAGTTGGAAGCCGCTAATCTTACATCGTAAGTTCCGTTTGCAAGATTTGAAAACGTATATTTGCCCGCGTTATCTGTTACGGTAGAAGCAATAACGCTGCTATTTTGTAATAATTCTACCGCTACCGACTGAAACGACTGCTCGCCGCTTTCGATAGTAGAATTCAAATTTTTATCATTCCATACATAACCGCCAATTGCATCCTTGCAATCTGAAGGAGGAGTAGGTAAATTACCGCTCCATCCGCCGTTAGGATTATGAATTTCACTGTTAATATTTATGTTCGCTACAACTACGCTGCCGTCAATATTAGAGTTTGTGGTAACAGTTGCAGATGGCGAAATTAAAGCTCCTCCAAAACCGGAGTTAAAGTTAATTGTTCCCATCTTTCCGTTGTTAGCTTTTGTGTAGATGTTCCAAATAACCTTTGAACGCCATTTATCGTTATTAAACAACCCAACCATATTGCCTTTATTCCAATTAATGTTGCCCGTAGTGGATTCAACATTAATTATTATAGTCTGGGTAGCTGTTTCATCCACATTGAGTTCAATCTGCTGAACATATGAATTATTAAAAACCTGATCGTCAGTTACATGAAAAATAGCAGTAGCCGCTCCAGTTGCACAATTAAATTTAACTGGTCCATCCTGATTTGTAGGATACGTAATCGTACTATTGGCAGTTAAAGTTTGCCAATAAACGGAAGCCGCTGTAATATCTGCAATTGGAGAATTTGCAGCAGGCCATGAGCTCGGAGCCGCTAAAGAGCCTCCATTCTGAAAGCTAAACCACGCCGTATTTGATACTGATGTCGTTACGGCAGCGCTACCGTAAAAAACCTTTATATTAGCATTTCCATTTGTCGTTACGTTTCCAGCAACGGCAAAAACCACATCAGAAGATGAATTTCCGTTAAGTTTAAATCCAAATTGGTGTGAGTTTGAAATGGAGTAATTACCTCCAACAAAAGTCCTTCCTTCTATTTCGCTTACGCTTGTAATATTATTTACAATTATTGCATTCCACTTGTTCAAAATCGCATTAGGATCTGAAGCAAAAGCCATATTAGCAAGAAGCAAAAAAATGATGAAAAACATTCCCGTCGAACGTTCAAAAAAAACGGATAATTTTTTCAATTTTATTTCCCTTATATTATTAATTAAATCAATTTTTTGATCCAGTTCCCCTTCTTTGCAATAAAAGCGCCATAATATATTGCGTTTTTGTGCTGTTTTGGGCTTTTATTATTTTCCGATGTGTCTTTTTTTGAGAACCGTGTATCATTTTGCTACACTTTAAAGGACTAATAATTCTGGAAAAACAAAAAAAATCCGGACGCTTCTGAGGCAATCCGGACTTTTAGCAGTAATGAATTTTTTGTATTTAGTAACTATTTACTAAATTGATTTTATTTTGCGGAGATAATAATTGAAGCATACGTGATTATTGCGGCGACAAGAACAAGCATGCTCATAACCGGGTATGAAAATGGTTTTTGTTTGTTTTGCATTATTCGTGCAATTAACTTTTTCATCGCTTCCTCCTTCATGCATTTTATAATTATTTTTGCAATCGTATGTTTAAGTAGTCTTCTTAATATTTCTATTTAGACTAAATCTAAATTATATAAATAAATATTAATATCCAAACAAAATCAATTTATTTATCCTATCGCGTTATTGTCCGGTTGTTGAGTAAATAGTCTAGATTTATAATATATCTATACAAGTGGGAGCGGTATAATGACGGATTATAAAGTTTATGATTGTAGTTTTTTCTTAAAACTACTACCGTCTGTTTGAATATGTTGCCGCCGCGTCCGCCGTGATAAAATAAAATAGCCGCAGACTTGTTTGCTGACCTTCGACAGGCTCAGGTTCCGCTTATCGAAGCGAAAAGTTCGCGGCTACAAAAGCAATATTATGCAGCAGACTGAAAGTCTGCCGCTACGAATCTTATTTAAAAGTTATCCCCTCCTTTTTAACCCAAATTGC
>DBTY01000051.1 GCA_002307295.1 Ignavibacteriales bacterium UBA1304 | reverse complement strand
TGTTTTATTTTGGACAGCTGTGATTTATTTAATTATATGACTAAATTTTTAATTTCAATAACAATATTAATTTTTATGATGACAACATCCGCCATAGCTCAGGCGTTACAAACGGTAAAGCATGTCGACCTAAAAAAGTATTCCGGCAAATGGTACGAGATTGCCTCTTATCCTCAATGGTTCCAGAAAGGCTGTCATTGCACTACTGCCGAATATACGTTAACCGAAAACGAATATATTATTGTAGAAAACCGGTGCAATAAAGACAGCATAAAAGGTAAAGAGTCGTATATAAAAGGCAAAGTGTTTGTAGAGGAAAATTCCGGTAATGCAAAGCTTAAAGTTCAGTTTTTTTGGCCATTTAGAGGCAAATACTGGATAATTGATTTGGCTGACGACTATAGCTATGCTGTTGTCAGTCACCCAAACAGAAAATACTTATGGATACTCTCCAGAACTCCACATATGGCAGATTCAATTTACCAGCAAATCATTTTGCGGTTGAAAGAAAAGGGATTTGACGTTACAAAACTTGTAATAACACAGCAAAGCTGAAAATAAAAAGACCCGATAACATTATTGTTTAAGTAAATATAAAATATTTATAGTAGCTGCAGCTTGTCTCAATACTAAAAATAAAAGCCGCAATTAGCAAAAACCGAAGGGTAAACGTTAATCTTCGGCTCCAGCTCAGAGCGGCTAATATTGTTATTTGTTTTTTTGTTTAGCCTGATCGAATATTTTTTCAGCGTCCTTCAAAAGTTTTTCCGCTTTTACTTTTGCGTCAGAAACAATTTGTTCTCCCTCTTTTTTACCATCGCTGATAATTTCCATAGCCTTTTCTTTTGCGTTTTCAAGATGTTTTTCCGCATCGCTGCTATATCCTTTTACTCTGGCTTTGATATTTCCACGCAATGCCTTTCCGCTTTTAGGAGCCGATAACAAAGCTGCAACCGCGCCTACTGCGCCGCCTGTAATTAATCCTACTATAGAACCTTTGTTTATCTTATTACTTCTGAACATATATACTCCATTTAATATTATTAATAGCCTGTTGTGATTCATATTTCTAAATACTGTCTTAAAGTATGCATATGTATAAAACGAATCAATCGTGCAAAGGGATGAAAAGAGGACTACTTCTTACGGAGTATTTTAGTAGAAGATGAAAAATTGAGCATTATAAAAAAGCCCTTTCTTTTTTAGGGAAAGGGCTTTGTAAGATTAAATCTTTAAGAGCTATTACAGTTTTTCTAAACCTGCTTTAATTCTTTTTAGCCCTTCGGTAATATCTGCCATAGAGCATGCATAGGACATTCTAACGCAATTATCGTTGCCAAAGGCTACTCCCGGAACTAAGCCGACGTTTGCTTCCTGAAGAAGATAATTACAGAAAGTAGTAGAATCTTTTATTAACAAATCTCCGGCTTTCTTTCCGAATGTTTCGCTGATATCAAAAAACACATAGAACGCGCCTTTAGGCAAAGGGCATTTAACATATTTAATTTTATTTAATTCAGCGTAAATAAAATCGCGCCTTTCATTAAACGTTTTTGCCATAGCCGCTATTTCTTCTTCGCCGCCATTTAGAGCCGCTGTTGTTGCAGCCTGAGATATTGAGCATGCGTTAGAAGTAGAATGGCTTTGCAGGTTTCTTGCTAAACGTATCACGTCCTTTGGACCGCCTGCATATCCAATTCTCCAGCCGGTCATTGAATAAGCCTTACTAACGCCGTTAACTGTTATGACGCGGTCTTTTAAATAATCAACCGAGCCTATTGAAAAGTGTTTTTCGCCGTCAAAGATTATTTTTTCATATATCTCATCGGAGATAACAAAAATGTCTTTATCCTTAAGGACTTCAGCAAGAGATAATAATTCGCTTTTTGAATAAACCGCTCCAGTTGGATTTGAAGGCGTATTAAGTATCAACGCTTTTGTTTTAGGAGTAATAGCTTTTGCTAGCTGACTAGCAGTAATTTTATATCCTGCTTCTACGCCCGCGTCAATTACTACTGTTTTTGCGCCGGCCATTTTTATCATTTCAGGATAGCTTACCCAATAAGGAGATTGAATAATAACTTCGTCTTCCGGATTGCAGATTACAACTAAAATATTATAAATTGAGTGCTTTGCGCCGCTCGATACTAAAATATTTTCCGGAGCAAAATGCAGGTCGTTATCTTTTTCGAACTTATTTATTATTGCCTTAAGCAAATCGGGATAACCTTCGTTAGAAGTATATTTAGTAAAATTATTATTTATAGCTTTTATAGCCGCTTCGCTTATATATTTTGGCGTTGGGAAATCCGGTTCGCCTGCGCTAAAACTTAACACAGGGCGTCCTTCAGCTTTTAGCTTTTTTATCAAAGAAGTGATAGCTAAAGTTCTGCTTTCTTCAACTGAACTGATTAAATTTGATAGTTTTGCCACTTTATTACCTGTTTATTATTTTTTCTGATATTTCTTAATTAATGCTTCATTCGCAGCCGGGGGAACAAAGTCGCTAACGTCGCTCCCTAAGCTTGCTAAATTTTTCACAATTGACGAATTAAGATAAGTATATTTTTCATGAGGAATCAGAAAAACAGTAGTTATGTCATTCGCCAGTTTTCTGTTCATCAATGCCATTTGGAATTCATATTCAAAATCGCTCAAAGCCCTCAAACCCCTTATTATCCCCACAGCCCCAACCTGATGCGCATGATCTACAATTAATCCATCAAAATGATCCACGGTCACGTTATCAAACTCTTTAAGACTTTCTTCAATAATTTTAACGCGATGCGCCATAGAAAACAATGGATTTTTAGCCGGATTACAGGCTACTGTTACAACTACTCCGTCGAACAGTTCTCTTGCTTTTTTAATAATATCTATATGTCCGTAAGTAACCGGGTCAAATGCGCCCGGATATAAAGCTATACGCATAATTTATTTTTCGCTTATATTTATGGTGAATTATTAAGCGTTAATCGTCATCGTCTATCTTCTTTGAAGAAGGCTTTACGAATGCGCTTTTTACGGGAGCCGGCATTTCAGAATTTTTCCCTTTGACCGATTTCCAGATTATTTCATTAAACTCAATATCCGGAATTGCGTCTTCAACGGCAAGATTAAATTCTGAGCATCTTTTTGCTCCGTAAGCGTCCGCTGTATTTTTTTCTTCAATATCTATTTTCGGATGTATCGTATGATATTCCTGCAAATCTGCATTATCCGAAAATGGGAATAACACTGGTTTAGCGGATAAATCAAACTGAGTCATTGGCGGAAGGCCAAGTATCAGTTCTATTGTTTTTAATACGCTCGAAGTAGAATATAGAGTATGATCTACGCTATTTTTTTTAATGTATGGACTTATGGCTAAGAAACAGGATCTGTGAGCGTCAACGTGGTCAGAGCCATTCTGAGCGTCGTCTTCCAGAACAAAAATTGCGCATTCCTTCCAGAATTTACTTTTTGAAATTCTTTCTACAATAAGCCCTAAAGCGTAATCGTTTTGAGCTGCAAACGCTAAGGGAGTGAGAGATCCAGCCTGAGTTCCAGCAGTATGATTATTTGGCAGCCTCATAACGCTTAAATGCGGTAAAGAATCTTTCTTTTCAAATTCAGAAAATTCTTCATTCCATTTTTCATACCTGACAACGTCGCTTATAGCTAGATCAAATCCAGGATAAGTAGAGCTGGTATACTTGCGCATATACTCGTCTCTGGCTTGATATGGCTTCTCGGCGCTTTTAGTTTTTTCCACAAACTCGCCGTATATTCTAACGCGCAGCTCTTTTTTTAACGCAGCGTCCCATATATATCCGGATGAAGGGGTCGCTATTGGAACGCCTCCTTCAAAATCGTAACTGCCGCCTCTGCCGCCATACAAAACAGGCCAATTTTTTTCAACGTAATCAGTAGCGTAAGCCGCCGTAGACCAGTTATGCCCGTCTGCGCTGACTTCGGCGTCTGCGTAATAATTATCAAAAAGAGCATAAGTATTTGCAATGTTGTGTTGATTAGGAGTAATATTTTCGCCAAATATGCATAAGGAGGAGTCTCCGTTTCCTTTAACCATATCGCCATAAACCTGATCGTAAGTTCTGTTTTCTTTAATTATGTAAAATACATATTTAATTTTATCGCTTGCCTTTGAATTATGCACAGCCGATATCGCGCTTTGAGTATTTTCCGTTTTCTTTTCGTTTGAAGCATAAGGAGTATTTAGATATACGCGCTCGGATAGTACTGAAAGCTGTTTTTCATCCGGCATAGGAATTACCGATACTGCGCCTTTGAATAAACTTCCGATATATTGTTCATATTTACGGCTTTTCTTTTTCAAAGGATTTGGTCCGTCAGGGTTAGGCGAAGAACTTGTTCCTTTGCCGTTGGACACTACAATTTCATCCTTACTGGACAAATATTTAACTGAGACAGGATACCAGCCCACTGGGATAAACCCGAGACTTTTAGATTCGCTTTTTTTACTTACGTCAAAAACCGCTAAGTAATTATTATCGGCATTGGCAATAAATAAAACTAATTCGTCTTTATTCAGGCATATTGCATTTGGAGTGCTTCCATAAGGCGCGTCCGCAGTCAACGCGGAATTTAGCTTCTCAATTTCTTTTTTGCTCTCCAAATCTATTACAGAAACCGAATTATTATTTGCGTTGGCGGTATAAAGCCTTGAATCGTCTTTGGAAATTAACATTTCGCATGGATGATCGCCGGTTTTAATAATATTAGCAATTGAAATATCGTTTAAGTTTATCTCCGCCACAGAAGCTTTGCCCCAGATAGAAACATAAGCCAGCGTTTTGGCATGGTTTATTTTTATATCAAAACACTCGCCCGGCATTTTTAATTCTTTTACCAGCTGTTTACTTTCAACGTTAAAAACGTAAAGCGTGTTGCTTTCTTTTGAAACGGCTAAAAGATAATTTTTTTTATCCCAGAAATCTACTCCCGTAATTGATATTTTTTCTTTAGGATATTTTTTACCGGCTATAAGCGAGTCAGATAAAGAAAGCAGGCCATTTTTAAAATCATATATATAAATCAGGTTATTATTTCCGCCAGAGACAAACAATTTGGATTCGTCTTTATTAAAAGCCAGTCCGCGCCAGGTTTTATCAATTTTAATTCGTTGAACTTCTTTTTCTTCCTGCAGGCTAACCACAGAAAGAGAATTCTCTCCCGCTCCGCTGTTTGAAGTAATAAGGTAGTTTTCGTTTTTTGTTACTATTGAGTTTAGAGGCAGCTCGCCAATATTAATTTGATTGCCGGCAGGAGTTAATTTCCAGCCGTTAGGCAGCAAAACAAAATCAGCATATTTTCCTGGGAATAGGCTATCATCGGCTTTTTTAAATGAACTTGAGGCGCATCCGCTTAAACATAAAGCCAGAATAATAATTGCCGTATCTTTGCAAATATAGTCTTTTAATCTTATCATATTAACCCGCTTATCAAGTCTTTTCAAAGCATAATTTAATTGAGCTTGTAATTTAACAAAATCTGAAATAATTTTTTCATTATATTTGCACCAGTACGAAATCAATAATTAAGGAAATTAGTTGAAGCCAAAACAAATAAAAATATTCGAGAAAAACAAACTCCAGATTATATGGCATGACGGAACCGAGATCAAGATAGGCCTTAAGTATTTGCGCGAGGAATGCCCATGCGCTTCCTGTAAAGGCGAGTCTGTTTTGCTGCAAACATATAAACCAGTCAAACCTCAAGTCACTGATCCGTCAATGTGCACAATCGCTAATATTCAAACTGTCGGCGACTATGCAATTCAGGTTTTCTGGAAGGACGGACACAATACGGGTATTTATACATGGGATTACTTGCTTACTCTTGCTAAAGGAGAAGAAAATAACGAAAGTCATGATTATAACAGGTTAGTTTAATGCTTACAAAAAACGATTTAAAATATTACTCATCGCTCCTTATAAAAAAAGAAAGAGAAGCCGAAAAAATATTCCTTGCCGAAGGTAAAAAGATAGTCAAAGAAGCTCTTTACAGCAATTTTGCCTGCGATATTATCTTTATGACTAATGCATTTAAAGAAAGCGAACCGGAGCTTTTTAGCAAAATTGCCAACTGGCGCATCCCAATTGAAATAGTTAAGAATAACGAGCTCGAAAAACTTTCCGATACTGTAACTCCACAAGGTATTGTTGGCCAATTTGAGCTGCCTGATATGAACGCCGAAGAAGGAGCCGGTATTGCTTCCAATTTAGTCGTTTATCTCGATAATATCTCCGATCCCGGAAACGCGGGCACAATTATAAGAAATTGCGACTGGTTTGGAGTGAAGGATATTATATTTAGCAAAAACAGCGTTGATGTTTTTAATCCTAAAGTAATACGCAGCAGCATGGGCTCGGTTTTTCATGTAAATGTTTTTAAGGAAACAGAAGAATCGAATTTATTGGAGAAACTTAAAGATAACGGTTACAAATTATTGCTTGCCGATACTATGGGAGAAGATATAAGAAACTTTTCTGTTCCAGAAAAATCGGTTGCAGTTCTTTCGAATGAGTCTTCCGGTCCTTCGCGCGAAGTAGTAATCTTAGCTGATTACAAAATCACTATTAAAGGAAAAGGAAAAGCTGAATCGTTAAATGTATCTAACGCTTCTACTGTCATCCTCTACGAGCTTACTAAATAAAAGCGCAGACTAAATACTTTATTAATGCTTTTGTTTAAGTTTCTTTATTAATGCGCGGACGAGGGCGTCCGCGCCACAAAAGACAATTACAAAATGTAAATATAAAGTTTATTTCATTAGAATTAATTTTTTGCTTTGAACAAAACTGCCTGCCTGAAGCTTATAAATATAAATTCCGCTTGCAAGATTCTTTCCAGCTTTGGAGCTTAAAGCGTTAAATTCAACTTTATACTGCCCAGCTTGTTTGCTCTCGTTAACTAAAGTTGAGACTTCCCTGCCAAGTATATCGTATACTTTTAAAGTAACAAATGCACTTTGAGGGATCTGATATTCAATAACCGTTGTTGGATTAAACGGATTTGGATAATTTTGCTCAAGCGCGAAATTTTTAATAACTGTTTTCTCTTTCTCTCCTTCTATGCCGGATACAATTCCAGGCTCTGGAACCGGAAGTTTTACAGACGTATAAATATGGAACTCGCCAGGATTTATTGGCATAACGGCTTGCGGATCTGTCACATTAACGCTTGCTCCGGTAAAATAATCATACCAAATTCCTACGGGATCAAAATTTGGATTTACAGTGCGCGGCGTTACGTCAAAGTTGCCGACAATGCGAACATGCATTGACGAGTGATTAATAATTATTCTTTTTACGGCTCCTGTAACGTCAAGCACAACTGTACCGCTATCAAAAGCTGGATAGTTTGTTTTCAGCTTAATTAATGCGGCAAATGTTTTATATAAATTCTTTCTCGCCGGATCAGAGTAATAGCTCCAAAGTATAGGCTTGTCTCCTGTTCGCGAAGGACTATCTATTGTAATATCATATCCAAGCTCGCCAAACTGCCAAATCATTTTTGGCCCCGGTATGGTAAAGAAAAACGCGGCTGCAAGCTTGATTCTGTCTAAAGCTGTGCTGAGCGTTTTTATATTATAACTGCCGCTTGAATTGCCATATTGAAGATTTTTATACATAAGACGTTCTTCATCATGGCTTTCCATATACGTCACAAGATTTGGGTCGCTCCACCCTAACGTTTTATAATAACCGTATGAAAGATCAGATTTATTATTATCAAAATACCCCATAGTAGCTTCATTATAATTTGAATTTAAATTTCCCCACATCATCAAACCATATGAAGATAATACTTTTTGTTCGCTGTTATCGGCAAAATGTTCTAATATAATAAAGCTTGTAGAATCCACGCTGCGTATAGCGTCCGAAATTCTTTTCCATATATTAATTCTTGACTGGTCGTACTGCCCCCATAAAGAAACGTTAGAACCGGAATTAAACTGCGTAAAACCTTTTGAAAGATCAAAGCGGTATCCGTCAATCTTATACTCCTGAAGCCAGAAAGACGTTACTCTGTCGACAAAATCTTTAGTCGCCTGACTTTCGTGATTAAAATCGTAACCTACATTATATGGATGAGTCGCTACCTGATTGAACCATGGACTATTAGCGGTCGGCTCATTATTAGCGGAATCAAAATATAACCGAACCATAGGCGAAGACCCAAAAGAATGGTTAAGAACCATATCCATTAATACTGCTATTCCCATTTGGTGAGCTTTATCTATAAATGCTTTAAGATCATTTTTAGGCCCGTAATATTTATCAGGGGCAAAATAAAATGCAGGGTTATATCCCCAGCTGTCATTCCCTTCAAATTCGCTTATTGGCATCAGTTCTATAGCATTGACGCCAAGATTTTTCAGATACTGTAAAGTATCTGAAAGAGTTTTATAATTATGCGTAGCGACAAAATCCCTTACCAAAAGCTCATATATAACCAATTTGCTTTTTTCAGGTCTTTTATAATTTGTCGCCTGCCAAACATATTGAGTAGGATTAATTTGCAAAGTTGACGCAATTTGATTTGTTTTATCGCTCGGATAACTAATAAGTCCCGGATATGTATTTGAGTCAATGTAACTATCATTCCAAGGATCGCTAACTTTTTCTGTGTACGGATCAGCTATTCGCAAACTGCCGTCAACAAGATACTGAAAGATATATTCTTTTTTTTCAGTAAGACTATCAATCTCAAGCCAGTAACGTTTGTTATCGCTTGTTTTTTTCATCATATATTTAGGATCAGCTTCCCAGTTATTAAAATCGCCCAATACGTAAACATTGCTTTTATCCGGAGCATAAAGCGAAAGCGTTACGCTTGAATTGCCCGTATAGTTAATACCGTCTTTTATTCCAGCGGGAACCGCCGCTACAACGTTAGGGCTGTTAACCACATAATAAAACGAATCTACTTTAACGGCATTATTAGAATCAGTAGCCACCGCTCTAATTCTTTTTTTGCCATATTCACTTGCCGTAAAAGCAAAATTAAGCGTATTGCCAGTAGTCTGCCCAATCAGAACGTCCCCTTTATATAAGGCCAGCGTTTTTGATTTTGAGGAATATGCTACGCCTTTTATAGTATCGTTTAGCGCGGGGAAAAAAGGAGCCGAATACGAAGTGACTAACGCAGTATTTAACCCGCTTGGGTATATAGGAATAAAAATATCGCTGCCGTCAGTATCGCGCCCAACCAAAGAACCGTCAGAATTTCGGAAAACAAAAGCTAATTTAAGTATGGTCTCGCCTGAGGGTACTGCGTAATAACTTTTAATAGGAATTTTAATCTTGTATAATGTCCCGCTGATATAAGTAAGCATTGTTTCGTTTGTATTTTGACCCCAGTTTGTTTTAACGTGCTTCCAGTCGGAAGACGAAGTACTTAGATTAGTAATTACGCCCGTATGCGCATAAATAGGGAATACACCTACTAAAGCCTTATTACCTTTTGAGGCGTCATAAATAATTTCTATAGTATCGTTAACAGTAGTTAAATACGGAGACCAGGACAATACCTGCGAGAAAGATGTTTTTATAAAAAATAAAAGAAAAAGCAGAAGTATTTTCTTCTTCATAACAAAACCTCAAAAAAAATAATTAAATTACCCTTTAATTCTAAAGAATTTAGTAAATTGAAATTTACATTTAAATTGAATTAAAAGAACAAACGAACTGTTTTAATAAAAACGATTCCAATATAATGGCTGAAATAAATATAACAAAAAAAGATAAAACTTTAATTATAAAAGGCGCCCGGGAACATAATCTAAAAAATGTCGATCTCGAGATTCCTAAAAACAAACTAATTGTGTTTACCGGAGTAAGCGGCAGCGGAAAATCTTCGCTTGTCTTTGACACAATTTACGCCGAAGGACAACGCAGATATGTAGAAAGTCTTTCCGCTTATGCAAGACAGTTTCTTGAAAGGATGAACAAGCCTGACGTAGATTACATACTGGGCATAAGCCCGGCTGTAGCTATTGAGCAAAAAACCGGAAGCCGAAATTCAAGATCGACCGTCGGCACTACTACGGAAGTATACGACTATCTTCGTCTGCTCTTTGCGCGTATTGGCAAGACCATCTGTTTTAATTGCGGTAAAGAAGTTAAAAAAGCGACTACGGGAACCGTATGCGAATGGCTTGAAACTTTTGACGACGGACAAAAATTTTATTTGGCTTTCCCTTTGCATCATCATGAAGGAAGAACAATAGACGATGAAATTACCCACATTAAGAAAAGAGGTTTCTTTAGAGTCTTTACAAAAAATAAACTTATTGATTTAAATGAGACTGAGTATAAATCAAAATCGAAACAGAATATTTATGTGGTCGTCGAACGATTTAAAACATCAAAAGGCAAGATACGCGAAAAGCTTTCCGATTCAATTGAAGTAACGTTCAAAGAAGGCGAAAACAGATTAGTAGTAATTAACGCAGATACGGGCGAAAAAAATGAGTTTAATAAATTCTACGAATGTTGCGGCATAAGATACGAAGAGCCGGAACCAAGATTCTTTTCGTTTAATAATCCATTTGGAGCATGCCCCGTCTGTCAGGGATTTAGTAAAAGCCTTGGCGTAGATATGGAGCTTGTTATACCAAACGCTAAACTTTCAATACTTGAAGGAGCAATAGCCCCATGGAGAACGCCTAAGTACTCGCAGTACTTAAGAGACTTTGTGAAGTTTGCAAAAAAATATTCTATCCCAATTAACATACCGTTCAAAGATTTAACTGAAGAACAGCTTGATCTTATAAAAAACGGGACTCCTGATTTTACAGGCATAAACGGATTTTTTGAAGCTTTAGAGAAAAAGAATTACAAATTACATATACGCGTTTTGCTTAGCCGGTATAGAGGCTACAGCACATGCCACGCATGCAAAGGCACGCGTTTGCGCCGCGAGGTTCTGCAGGTAAAGATAAATAGCCGCTCAATATACGACGTAGTTAAAATACCAATTCACGAATCGTTGAAGTTTTTTAATGAATTGAATATTTCCGAATACGAGCGTCTTGTAGGCGATAGAATTTTAAAAGAAATTATTAAAAGATTGACTTTCTTAAATGACGTAGGCATTGGATACCTGACGCTTGACAGATTAAGCAGCACGCTTTCCGGCGGAGAAACTCAAAGAATAAACTTAGCTACTTCTCTTGGCTCGGCATTGGTCGGAACATTGTATGTGCTCGACGAACCAAGTGTTGGTTTGCACCCTCGCGATAACAATAAGCTTATAAAGTTGCTGAAAAATCTTCGCGATTTAGGCAACTCTGTTTTGGTAGTAGAACACGATCCGGATATGATGCGCGAATCGGATTTGATTGTTGATATGGGCCCTAAGGCTGGTATAAACGGCGGAGAAATTATGGCCATGGGAAATTATCAGCAATTGATAAACAATCCCGCTTCATTAACTGGCAAATATCTATCGAATAAATTACAAATTCCTGTGCCAGCTATAAGGAACACTTCCGAAACTAAGAACATTTGTATATCTGGGGCGCGTGAAAACAACCTAAAAAATATTGACGTTGATATTCCTCTTAATAAATTTGTTGTCGTTACAGGCGTAAGCGGTTCAGGTAAAAGCACGCTTGTTCACGATGTTTTATACGGCGGCATTTCAAAACATTTAGAAAGTAATCCTCCTAAAATTGGCAAGTATGATGAAATAACCGGAATACAATATTTAGACTCAATTGAAATAGTCGACCAATCTCCCATTGGTAAAAGCCCCCGTTCAAACCCTATTAGCTATATAAAAGCGTTTGAGCTTATACGAGAGTTGTTTGCCTCCACTCATCAGGCAAAGAGCAGAGGTTACAAAGCAGGTTATTTCTCTTTTAACGTTCCAGGCGGCAGATGCGACACCTGTTCGGGCGACGGTTTTATAAAAGTTGAAATGCAGTTTTTAGCCGATTTATTTCTTGAGTGCGAAGATTGTAAAGGAACCCGGTTTAAAAAAGAAATTCGCGAGATTACTTACAGGGGCAAAAACCTTGTTGACGTTTTAAACATGACGGTTGATGAAGCTGTAGAATACTTCAAAGGCAACGATAAAATTGTTAGGCTTATTCAGCTCCTTTCCGACGTTGGACTTGGCTATATCAAACTTGGGCAGCCTTCCAATACGCTTTCGGGCGGCGAGGCTCAAAGGGTAAAACTTGCAAATAATCTTTCTGCGCAAAATATCAGAAAACACACTCTGTTTATTTTTGACGAACCAACCACGGGGCTTCATTTTGACGATATTGCTAAGCTCCTTAAATGTTTTAATTTATTGATTGAGAATAATAATTCAGTTGTTATAATTGAACATAACCTTGACGTCATTAAATGCGCGGACTATATCATAGATATGGGGCCTGAAGCCGGAGAAGAAGGTGGAAACGTAGTTGCTGTTGGAACGCCGGAAGATATTATAAAATGCGAGAAATCATGGACGGGAAAATATCTTAAAGAATACTTAAAGTAAATTTTTGCCCTGTTATTTTAATTATTTTAGATTTAATTTATAACAAATATAAAATTATGAATTGGTTAGTTTTATTTATCGCAGGACTTTGCGAAATAGCGTGGGCTATTGGGTTAAAATATTCGGAAGGTTTTTCCAAATTATTTCCATCCGTTTTGTCGATTGTTTTTATGATTTTAAGTATGGGGCTTCTTTCTTATTCAGTTAAGACTCTTCCAATTGGAACAGCTTATACCATCTGGACTGGAATAGGAGCCGTAGGAACCGCAATCCTTGGGATATTATTATTTAATGAACCGAAGGATTTTATCAGATTATTTTTTATTTTTCTTATTATAGTTGGCATTGTTGGTTTGAAATTTTTTAGCGTTGAAACTTAAATACAGATTTTTAGGTTTCTGAATTAACAGTTCACAATAAAAAAAGGAGACTAAAATGGCTGCAAAGAAAATTCTAATGATTGTCGGAGACTTTGTCGAAGACTATGAAGCAATGGTTCCTTTTCAGATACTAACCATGGTTGGCCACACGGTTCATACAGTTTGCCCAAATAAAAAAGCGGGAGAAACAGTAAAAACCGCCATACACGATTTCATCGGCGATCAAACCTATGTGGAACTAACCGGTCACCGCTTTCATATAAACAAGACGTTTGAGGAAGTTATCCCTGAACAATATGACGCGCTTGTTTTACCTGGAGGCAGAGCTCCTGAGTATTTACGTTTGAATCACAAAGTAATTGAAATTGTTCAATACTTCGGCGAAAGCAATAAACCAATTGCCGCTATTTGTCATGGGCCTCAGATACTTGCTACAGCAGGTTTATTAAAAGACAAAAACGTTATTTCGTACCCGGCAGTAGGGCCGGAATGTATTATAGCAGGCGCAAAATTTGGCAAAGTAGCGCCAGGATCTGATAATGCGCTAACTGACGGAAACTTAGTTACAGCCCCTGCTTGGCCAGCTCATCCAGAATGGATGAAACAGTTCCTGAAAGTTCTTGGTTCAAAGATTGAAGCTTAGTTTTTTTAATTACGATGCCGCTTCAATATTGAAATTTGGAGCGGCGTTATAATTATAATTAGGGGATATATATTTATTATTACATAAGAAGGGAAATTCATTTTGAGCAAAGTAAAAGTAGTTTTAACCGGCGGCGCCGGTTTTATAGGAAGCCATATTGCCGAGTATTGGTCTGATAACGACGCGGATATTCATATCATTGATAATCTTCGTTCAGGATATAAGAAGAATTTAGAAGGTCTTAAAGGCGTTACGTTCCATGAAGGAAGCATTACTAATAAAGATTTAGTGTATAAAGTTCTTGAAGGAGCCGATTACGTTCATCATCTTGCGGCAATGATTTCAGTGCCTGAATCTGTGCTTAACCCTTACGAATGCGTTGATATAAACGTATATGGTTTGCTTAACGTATTGGAAGCCGCTAAAGCCCACAAAATAAAAAAAGTTATGCACAGCAGTTCCGCCGCTATATATGGCGATAACCCGGCTTCTCCTAAAACTGTACAGATGCTGCCTGCGCCAAAATCGCCTTATGGAATTACAAAACTTGACGGCGAGTTTTATCTTCAAATGTATTACGAAAGTTTTGGGCTGCAAACTGTTTCGCTTAGAAATTTTAACGTGTTTGGCCCGCGCCAGGATCCTAAAAGCCAGTATGCCGCGGCAATACCTATTTTTGTAGCTAAAGCGCTCAAGAACGAACCCATTATAATTTACGGCGACGGAGAACAAACTCGAGATTTTGTTTATGTTAAGGACGTTGTGCAGGCTAATATATTAGCGGCTACTACTCCTGACGTAACAGGCGTTTTTAACGTGGCCTGCGGCGAAGCAATTACAATAAACACTCTTGCAAATTTAGTTTTGAAATTAACTAACAGCAAAAGCCAGATAATTTATAAAGAAGAGCGTCCTGGCGATATAAAACATAGTTTAGCTTCAATTGAAGAGACAAAAAAGAAACTTAACTTTTCGCCTAAGTTTAATTTAATGGACGGACTTGAAATTACAATCAAGTATTTTATAGAATTGTTTAAGTAGGTAAACCATAAAGCTGAAAAAAGAATTAGTCATTCTGCGCGATAGACGAGGAATGACTTTTATCTAAATAGGCTTTTATCAACATAGCTCCAGTATTTTTAATAATGATATCTGCACTGGGTAAAGTCAATCTTTGTTTCGCTTATTACATAGACAAGACGGTGTTCCTGAGTAATTCTTCGAGACCAAACGCCTCCTCCTAAAAAGCGAAGCGGTTCAGGTTTGCCGATTCCATCAAATGGGTCTTTAAGTATAGCCTCTACCATATCCAATATCTTAAGCGCTATTTTACGGTCTGTTTTTACCCAATAGGCCAAATCCTCTCTGAACTCTACGTGAAATACGCTTAAGCGTTCCTTATTGGGTTTATTTTTCAAGACCATATTCCCGCTTAAGTTCATTAAGCGATTGTGGAGCTCCTTCCCCTTCTTTAGCTTTTAACAAAGCAGTTAATAATCTTTGCGCATTTTTGGGCGAGCGTAATAAATGCGCGGTCTCTAGTATGCCAGATAATTCGCTTTCAGAAACCAATGCGACATTCTCTGCATTTTTACGATTAATAATTACTACTTCTTTATTAACCGAAACTTCGTCTAATATTTTTGCAAGATTTGCGCGCGCTTGCGTATAAGTTAAACTTATTGACATTTTACCAATCTCTATTGTTGTACAGTTATAATGTACATATAAAAACAAGATTGTTCAACTAATTTTATTGTTTAGGCAAAAAGGAGAGGTAATTAATTCTTAGTTCTTTTCATTCATTTATAAAATTATCCTGATATATTTTACCACAATAAAATATATCAGGAATAAAAAACAATCTACATTCTTGTTACAAGTTTTAATTCCACCCCTTGAAATTCCGGTTCATAACGGCAAACGCCCCCAATGCATATTGCGCCTGCCTGTCTCGAACCAATTAACAGACTCGCTTCAGTATTTGATAATACGCTGTAACCGAACTGAATAAAATTCCAAAAGCTTCTTACTAGCCTGCCGGACTCCCGTTCATGCGTATCCATTTCCGTAACAAGCGAAACAGACAGCTTAGGCGACCGCAGATATTCTAAAACAAAAACATCCGAATAATATTTTTCTTCGGTAGTTCTGTTTTTTGTCTGCTGATGCTCTACAACAAAACGCACTGTGTTTATATCGTCAAAATAATAACGGTTTTCTAAAACAGGAGTTATGTTTTTTGTGTTAGTAGCAAGTTCCTCGTTATACGCTATTCCCGCTATTGTTGAAAATCTATTATTCCAAGTAATTGTGCTTTGGAATAATCCTTCTTTTAGCTGAGTCAATTCGCTTATATGCGTGTCGTTAATACGCTGGTAATATGAACCGTCGTCAAGCGTTTTTGTAACGCCAAAGCTTAAATTAAAAAACAATCCCTCTGTTGCAAAATAATTTGCCTCAACCTGAAAACCCTTTTCATTGTTTTGATTTAGAGCCGAAGGGTGCCTATTCAAAAGTATATACGAATAATCTTTTCTGCCCGAAGGAGGCGTATTATAATTTACGTAGTTATCGCTTGAAGAAAACGTATAATTATCGTAATATTTATATTCGCCCAAAATAGAAAAACTTCCGTAATAAAAATTAGAGCTGCCGTAAATCGCTTTACCGACAATCGATTCGTTATTATTAAAGTATTTCTTTTTAATATCGTCGTTTTGTTTTATTCCGTACTCGCCGTAAAAATCAAAATTCCATATTTTAGGTTGAATTCTAAAAGACGCTAATGTAGTTTTAGCTACGCCGTCAGTCGCTGGAGTATTCGATGCAAACGTTACGCCTGTTTTCAAAAAGTCTAGACCGCCATACTCAAGATCGGCCGCATAAAGAACATCTTTTCGGTCGCCGTCAATATTTTCGGGCATACCAGACAATACGTTTAATACAAATCCTTTGTATTTGCCAGTCAGTTTTACTCCTAACAGATTATTATCTATCCTTGTATTTCTGTTTTCATAACTCTTTAGAATAAGACCGCGCCCAAACAGAGCGTAGTAATTGCCGACGATAATAGTTCCCCCTTCGTCAGCGTCGCCAATTTCCGTTTTAAAATATTTAAAATCAATTTCAGAATATTTTCTTTTTGTTCCGCTTACTACCGGATCTTTTGGCTGAAAAGAAACAAGCCGTATTCCGGCAGAGAAAATATCATATCTATAATCAAGGTTAAACCAATCTTCAAATATTTCAATTTTCTTCTGATTGTCATTTGAATACTTCAGCTGATTAAATAAAGTTACTCCTTGCGGAAGCGCATTTTCAATATCTACAGATTCTTTTTTTTCAGAAGTAGTATCCTGCGCAAATATACCTGTAGTAAAAGAAAATAACATAATAAGAACTGCAAACATTTTTTGAAAAGTATTTTTCATAATAATTAGTTGTTATGCCTTGTAGATAATTATTTAAGCAGCGCCGTTATTTTCTTTTTTAATTCAAGCTCGTCCCCTTTTTTATAGCCTCTGTGGGAGTATACTATATTCCCTTTGGCGTCGACTAAAAATATGTGAGGAACGTCCTGCACATAAAGGTCTCTTGCCGCGTCGGAATTAATATCAAGCAGCACAGGGAAACTAAAATTTTTTGCTTTAACAAGAGGCTTAACTTTAGAAACGCTTTTTTCATCGTCTATAGAAACAGCTAAAAGATTAAAGCCCTTCGACTTGAATTCATTATATATTTTCTGATATTCTCCTAACTCTTCCTGGCAGGGTTTGCACCATGTAGCCCAAAAACTAACAAGCACTGGACCTTTGCCCAAATAGCTTTTTAACTGAACTTTTTTTCCTTCAAGGTCTTCTAACTTTGCATTAGGAATTTTTTTCTGTTGGTTCTGCGCCATTGTTAATGCGGTTAACAAAATAAAAAACAGAGCCAAATAACGTTTATACATAATATCTCCTAAATATTTCATGTTTTAATTTTTATTTAAATGTGGAACCAGTTTGATAAACTTCTTTTGTAGTTTTGTCCTGTAAAAAAACAATTGCATGAAGTTTTTCTCTAATCCACTCCGATTTAATTTTTATTTGCCTTACATTATAAACAGAAGCTGTCTGAATTGCGTTTATCTGAAAAGTCTGATTTGTGTTCGGAACGAATACGCGCATAACGTCATAAAATTCAGTTTCTCCGTTTGCTCCAGGCGGAGAACTGTAAACGATATCTGCTTCAGTTACAACTACGTTGCAATACAGATTACTAAAATCAAGAGACGTCGTATCATTTGTTTCTATAGAATATTTAACAAAATAATCGTCGCCGGAAATACTATCCGTAACCGTAATCTTTGCATTAGCTTTAATTGCCGCTCTGGCAGTAATTTTAGTTTTAACGTCGTCTGAATCCGTAGGCGAAGTTTTAACAATTCCGTCCACATAGCTGCAAGGAGCAGTATATACTTTATAATAACTAAGCCTGTTGCTATTTACAGTTGGATTTGCAAGATAAAACGGATCGTTAGGCGATGGGAAATTTGCTGAATACCGTATAGCTACAACCGAATTATATCCAAAAGTATTTTTGATTAGCGATTCCAATATCTTATTTGCACTTGCGCAAGGAACGCAGCTTACGTTAGCAAAATCTTCTACCAATGCAGTTTTTGTTATTGCCGAAAGAGCTGGCGAATATTTAACGGCTACGGTAGAATCATTGCCCAAAATTGTTATTTCAGTATCGGGCGAAATAGGCGGCGAGGTCTGGCAGCCCCAAAACGCTATACCGGAAATTAATATTAATATAAATTTTTTCATTTTATTTTTTTATAATCATTTCAAAAGAAGAATTACTTTTAGTCTTTGCCAATGGCATATACTTATTTTAATAACGACATCTTTTTAGAGCTTATAAACTCTTTTTTCCCGTCGATAGATTTTGCGCTGATAGTATAAAAATATATTCCGCTTGCAAAGCGTGAAAGATCGACATTCGTAGTATATAAACCGGCAGAATGGACTTTGTTATCAAGCTGCTTTATCAGCTGTCCTAAAGAATTATATATGTTTAGTTTTACCACGCTTTCGTAAGGAATAGAATAGCTTATATTAGTTGTCGGATTAAACGGATTAGGATAATTCTGTTTAAGCTGAAATTGTAATGGCTGCTCTATGTTAGTATTTACAGCAGTAACGCCAGTTACGGCTGTAAAACTTATTGTAACTCTTTGATTTGGATTTCTCTCAGTACCAGCCTGCAATGTAACCTGAGCCGTACCGTTATTTTTAGTTGTAACAACATGCAGCGAAACGTCTCGCACTTCGCCTGCCTGCATTGGCGTACTGCCAAAATCTACCGAAGTTTCAACGCTATCTAAAAATGACGCAAAGCAATTGCCGCCTAAGCAAAGGCTTGAAGTCCAGTTTGCCGGCAAATCATTTTGACTGCGCACGATAAACACTTTTTCAGAACCAGTGGAATTGTTTGTTAATTTTATTGGGAATATAATTTCCTTTCCCAACGTATCTGCTTTTTTTGTAACGTCGGCCACAAATGTAATGTCTTGAGCCAAACAAAATTTCCCCGCCAGCAACAGCAGAGATAATAGTAATAGTTTTTTCACAATTAACCTTTTTTCTTTTTGTTCAATATAAAAAAAAGAACAGTCTAAGTCTATCTATGGAGTAATGAATTTAACAAACAGAAGGTAAATTGATAACCGATATTTTTAATCGGAAATTTCAATTCACCTTCTGTTGATAATCAAATATTAACCTTAGACTGCTCTTACAGAACTATAATTTTATTTAAGAAGACTTAGTTTTTTAACCTGCATAAAATTATTTGAAGTCATTTTGTAGAAATAAACTCCAGAAGCAAGTTTAGAAGCGTTAAAGTCAATATTATAATTTCCAGGAGCTTTTACTTCATTTACTAAAGTAGCAACTTCTTCGCCAGTGATATTATAAACTTTTAACGTTACCAATCCAGTTGTAGGAACGCTATACGAAATTTTCGTAGTAGGGTTGAACGGGTTTGGATAATTCTGATTTAATGCAAATGCTAATGGAACGCCTGCATTAACCTGAATAGCATTGCTTAAAACGCTTGTTCCGTCATAATCAATTTGTTTCAGTCTATAATATACAACGCCGCTCTTGTTTGAATTTGCATCCGTAAACGAATATGATTTAACATGAGCGCTTGTTCCGCTTCCGACAACAAAACCAACCTCAGAATATGTTTTTCCATCTGTAGATTTCTGAATCTCGAAACCTTTATTATTTGTTTCAGTAGCTGTAGCCCATGTCAATTTTACGCCATTAGTAGCAGCTGCGCCGCTAAATGAAGTTAATTCTACAGGAGTTGTTCCGCCTATAGCAGATACTTTTAGTTTTGCTCCGTTAAAGATTTCTTTAGTTGAATCATCCTGTACCCAGGCTACTAATTCAAGATTAGCTGTTACCCAGGAAGTATCTCTTGTAAAAGTTAATGGAACATTAACAGACGTCTGATTTGAAAGATCAACTTTATAACCAAGCGAATCAGGCAACAGCAAGCGTTCTGCAAAATCTACTTTTGTTTGTCCCTGCCATGTAAAAGGAATACTGCTTTCAGTCAAAGCGACATACACTTTTGTTTTTGTGTTAGTAAACTGAGCTAATTTTTGAACGTTAACATTCACAGTATACTGGTTAGCGTTAGTTGTTGATTTTGTTCCAGTAAGAGTTACGTTCAATGGAGTTTTTATAGCGCTTTGCGCGGTATAAATTGGAAGCCAATAAGAATAAACGCTTGTTGCATTGCTTCCGCCTACAAACGATTGTGTTCCATCAAAGAACGCCGTTGGAAAGCCAGAAATGCCATAATAAGAAATTCTATATAAACCCGCGCGATTTTGATATGTATCGCTGTAATGATATTCTACTATTCCTACATTTTGACCTTTAGTAGTAAAGTCTTCGCCTGCAAGCTGAGCTCCAGGGCAATACTGGCACCATGTGCCTGTGCCGACTTCTACAACAACAAGATTCTTTGAAGTAGTATAAGTATTTATGTTTTTTGAAATCGTATTATTACCGACAGAAGTATCTCCAGTCGCCGAAGCTGTTACTTCTATTTTATAAAGGCTGTTGCTTGCAGAAAGAGTATAAGGAGTAAAAGCTACGTCAGTATATCCGCCAATAGCTAAATTAGAAACAGTTTGCGTATTTGTAAATAGCGTTGCACCTGAATAATCATAGACTTTTGCTGTAACGTTGAATGTCTCTGCATTAGAGCCGTAATTCTGCACGTTAGCTTTAATAGTATCAGCGCTACCTGGGGTAAACTGGTTTGCTCCAGCTATGCTAATAACGCCAATATCATGAGCTTGCGCTGCAGATAACGTCACATCGTCTATATTCCAGTTATTTATATTATCTGTATATCCCTGAAAGAAAAATGCAAATTGGAAATTTGCTTTGCCTACGTCAGAGTTGTTTATAACAACCGATCTAACCTCAGAATTAATATCTCCATCTACAGTTTTTTTCCAAACGATAGTCCATGGACCGTTATTTGAACGGGTAGCTACGCCAATATCAAAAGAATTAGCATACCATGATAAATATTGTTTGAATTTTAAAAGCAGTACAGAATTCCCTGTCGTGTTGATTGACGGAGAAATAAGTCTTGAAGTATCAGTAAACTCCGGATAATAATAGAAAAGAGCTTCAGGAGCCGTACCGCCGGCTAAACTGCCTGCATAACTTTTCCAGTTAGTGGCGTCTTTATCTACAGACCAGCCGGTTGGAGGGAAAGTTGAAGAGCTGAAATCTTCAGAAAACAAGGACGAAGTATTCAATTCTTTTGCTGGAGTATTGTTTTTGGTTACATTAGAACTTGCCGCTTCTTCATAAAAAGCTGAGTTCCTTAAATGAACCTTGCCTAAAGCGCTTTGCCCATAATTGAGCTGTAACGCTATAGCCACCAAAAATAGTATCACACATTTTTTCATTTTTTTCCTTTATTTAATTAAGAACTATCTGAATTTATTTATTACGCGCTTAAAAAAAAATCAATTAATCATTATTTTTACCTATAAAAAAATCCCTTCTTTTTTAGGGAAGGGATTTTATAAATGATATTAATTATTAATTTATAACAAAACCCTTCATCTCATATGCATACAGCAATGCATACGACAACACATAGAGTTGGTTATTGATAAAGGTATTATTTTAATTTTCTGGTTTTTCATATAAGATTTAGTCGCTAAATATTTTAAATTTTTATTTTCTCAAAAAAAAAGTCTTTCAATTTTGTTATTGAAAGACTTTTATATAAACGGTTTATTAAAAACAAATTTAGATATTATCCTTCAATACTGTTTGACAACAATCGCTATTCTGCATTATTTGACAACACCCTATTATTAAAGACGACATCTGCTTACCTTTTTAATTTCTAATCAATTTAGTTTAGCGTAAATATTTTAATTAACGCGTATAAAACAAAAAAGCCCTTCAGAAGGGCTTATACAAAAAATCTATTTATTTAATTTTCAGACAAACCTTTCCGCTGACGTTTTGTAACATCCCATTTGCATACAACACATATTTATAATTGTCTGAATCATTTTTGTTTTTCTTTTTTTAATTTCTAATTGCAACATACAATTATATTTTAGTTTTGTCAAGCACGCGATAATATTTTTTATATAATTTTAAATTATAATTAAGATATGAATGTTAATTTTTTATAGAAATAAAAGACGGAGCCTGATTGTTCTCAGGCTCCGTCTTTTGCAATTCGAAGAGGTTTATTAGTAGCTTTCTTTATTTATCACAACCTTGCCTTTAAATACGCGATATACAAAAATAGTATACCCAATCACTAAAGGCATTCCGGTTAAAGCGATAATAAGCATCGTAAAAAGCGTTCTTGGCGTTGAAGAAGCGTTATAAATTGTGAGGCTGTACGATAAATCGATAGAGGAAGGGACTAATCGTGGGAATAAACTTAAAGCAGCCAGCCCAATCATAACTCCAATTGTTATAGATGAAAAAAGAAACGCTAATCCGTTTTTCTTTAATCTTACGGTAACTGGAATTAAAATGATACTCACAAATAATACTATCAGTAAAACCCAGAATAGCGGATTTTTAAATACATTTTCAAATAAGAAAGGCGCGACAAAAAAAGACGCCAATGTTGCTAACAAATATAACGAGACAAATGCAATCCACATTTTACCTGTCAGGTCTATCATTCTTTCTTTCTGCTTCCCTTCTGTTTTAAGCGTCAAATAAGCCGCTCCATGCATAGTTAACATTGCAAGACTCAATACTCCTATTAACAATGAATACGGGTTCAGGAGCCCTATAAATGACCCTAAGAAGTTTCCTTTCTGGTCAAGAGGAATACCGCGGAGAATATTGCCAAACGCTACTCCGTAGAGCAACGCGGGAACAAGGCTCCCCAGCGAAAAAGCTATATCCCAATAACCCTTTGCCTTTTCAGTTTCTACATATTTCCCAAATTCAAATGAAACTGCGCGGAATATCAAAGCGACAAGCAACAAAATAAACGCCAGATAAAAACCGCTAAACACAGTAGCATAAACAATAGGGAACGCCGCAAACAAAGCTCCTCCGGCTGTAAGCAGCCAGACTTCATTGCCGTCCCAAACCGGGCCAATTGCATTTTTGTTAATTCTTTTTTCTTCTTTATCTTTTGTAAATAATTGTATTACTCCAACTCCAAGGTCAAAACCATCAAGTATAGCGTAACCAATAATCAAAACCCCGACCAATAAAAACCATGTAATATTTAAGTCAATCATTTTATGCCTCCTTAATTTGAACCGGTTCTGGTCCGGCGTTGATTTTTTTATTCATCAGGAATAACAGAGTTATAAGAAGTAAGATATAAATTAACCCAAACAGAATTATGCTAAATAGAATTTCGCCTGCGCCTACTGATATAGAAACTGCATGGCTTGTTTTCATAAGCTTATAAACTATCCATGGCTGACGCCCTACTTCTGCGGCAATCCAGCCAAGCTGACACGCTAATAAAGGAAGAGGAATTGACCAGGCAATTAATTTCAACGTCTTTTTCTTGTTCCATAATTTATTTTTCCAGGAAAGGTACGTCATTAACGCCGAGATAAAAATGAAATACATGCCAAGTATAACCATGTTATGGTAGGAAACAAAAGTCAGAAACAAAGGAGGAATTTCATCTTGCGGAAATTCGTTAATTCCTTTAATTCTTGCGTTCACATCGCCAAACGCAAGCCAGCTTAACAGACCGGGAATTTCTATTTTCGCTTTTAATTCAGGAGGCTTATTCGTTGGGAAGGCAAATAACGCAACAGGCGCGCCTGTCTGCGAAGTGTACAACCCCTGAATAGCGGCAAATTTTTCTGGCTGTGTTTGAGCCACCTGACGGCCATGATCATGCCCAAATGGAAACACCTCAAGCAATGATACGACTAAACCAAATATAGCCGCAAGACGCAAAGCCTTTTTAGCCGTTTCAACTTCCTTGTTTCTTAAAATTAAAATAGCCGCAACGCCCATAACAAAAAACGCTCCTGAAATTAAAGCCGCGTCAAACGTATGCCAAAAGCGCGGCATAGTAGAAGGATTAAAAACAGCGTCCCAAAAGCTTGTAAGTTCTGCTCTGCCATTTTGGATTACATATCCGGCCGGAGTCTGCTGCCATGAGTTAGCCACAAGAATCCAGAAAGCTGAAATTGTAGAGCCAACTGCAACCATCAAAGCAGAAAACCAGTGCACTCCTTTAGAAACTTTATCTCTTCCGAAAATATACAAACCTAAAAAAGTAGACTCTAAGAAAAATGCAAAAACTCCTTCAGCGGCAAGCGGAGCTCCAAATATATCGCCGACAAATTTGGAATACTCGGACCAGTTTGTGCCAAACTGAAACTCCATAACTATGCCAGTTGCAACGCCAACGGCAAAAATTAGAGCAAGTAATTTCCCGAAGAATTTACCAAGAGCGATATAAACTAAATCTTTCTTCTTCCAGCCTAAAGTTTCTATCAGAACTAAAATCCATGCAAGTCCTATTGTAAGCGGTGGGAAAAGGAAATGAAATCCTATCGTCATCGCAAACTGGATTCGCGCTAATAGTACAGCATCCATAGCTTTTACTCCTTATTGTTTTTAGATTTTTTTTGTGATTTGTTATTTTGTTTATGAGAATGGAAATGTAAAAATCTTTCTGAATTTGTTTTTGCAAGCTCTTCAAAAGTTTTACCAGATAACATTTCTTTAATTTTCTGCTGGGTTTCACACCATAAAATATGCACGGAACACCACCTTTCTTTTGAACAAAAATCCGAGCCTATCAGGCATTTGTTTAACGCCATCTCCCCCTCTACAGTTTCAATTACATGTAACGGAGTTATCTCTTTTGAATGTTTTAACAGACTAACGCCTCCCGAAGTTCCGCGCTGCGAACGCAAAATACCCGCCTTGCATAACCGCGGTATAATTTTTCGTAAAAAGTTATCTGGTATATCGTTCTTTATTGCAATGTCTGATATCTGAAAGAAAGTCCCCATAGGATATGAGCAAATATATAGCATAGCCCTCAAAGCATATTCTCCCGTCATAGTAAGCTGCATCCCGCCTTCCGTTTGTTTATTTTACTATTAAAAATAAACAATTTCAGCGCCAAATAGGAGTGTTTTTGTCACATTTAATTTTAGCGTTATTTTAGTTGGAGTAGCATTAATTTTTTCATAAATGAGAGTAAAATTATCATTTTTGAGAAAACATTTTCCCTATTATTCCCTTAATTTCCCCTGCATCCCGAATACTATTCATATTAGTAATAAATAGTTATAAGTTTTTTTAATCCATTACAATATACATAGTAATTTCTACCCAATATCGAGACTAATGACTTCTTAAATCTTCCGACATAGGAGGTTCATTTAATTTGCTTATATCTTTATAATTAATTGCTGTTAGATTGTCTTTTTTTTAATTTACTTTTAATAAACTTTGGAGAAATAAAATGGATCATCACGATATCGCTCAAATTTGTCTAAATGGACATTGTATTAACAGTGCTTATAATAAACTTCCTCAATTCAACCAGGATTTCTGTGATAAATGTGGCGAAAAGACGATCACGCAATGTACTGAATGTGGAGTAAATATTTTGGGTGATTACGAAAATGGAGTAATGGCAATTGGCTTTGAATTTCATTCACCGGAATATTGTCATAATTGCGGAAAGCCATTTCCCTGGCTTGCAAAAAAAATTAAAGCCGCGATTGAAATGGCAGAGTTAGAATAAGTACTGAATGAAGAGGAAACAGAAAAATTAAAAGAATATGCCAAAGATATTACTATGGATACTCCAAGCTCTCAAGTAAGTGCTAAAAAGATTACCATTTTATTAAAAAAATTCAAAGATAATTCCGTACCAACCATAAGAGCACTATTTGTAGATATAGCTAGTGAAACAGCAAAGAAAATATTGTTAGATAAACATATATAAAAAACATTTTATCATATATTATTCGATTATTTACTGGATTCATTTAATACAAAAAAAGCAGAGCTCTAATTAAAGAACTCTGCTTAAATAGATTAATTCTATTAATCTATTTCAATAGTTTTTATAGTAATTGCGATAGATAACGGTCAACTTCTCTGAAAGAAGCAGAAGTACTGTAATCTTTTTTAATTTTCTCAAATAATTCTTTTGCGTCCGATTTTTTACCAAGCTGCATATAATCAATTCCGGCTTTCAGCAGATAATCAGGATTTAGCACGTTAGATTCAGATACAGAAGCGGCTTTTTTATAAAGATCAGCGGCTTTTTCATTATCATTTAAAGCTTCATAGCAGCTTGCCTGACCCGCTAAAGCTGTAGCTTCAAACGTATCGTTGCTTCCGCTATAATCTTTGTAATATTTAAGAGCTAAATCAAACTTGCCCAGCATAAAATATGAATTAGCTAAATATACTTTTGCAATTTCGCCATTTTTTGTGCTGCCGTATTCGTCTACTATTTTCTGCAAGCCGATAACATTTGTTCCTCTTCTGCCAGAAATAGCTTCAGGGTAAACGCCTGCGTCATATACATTCATTACTCTTGATAATTCTACATTAGCCAATTCGTTATTTGCAGATTGATGACTTTTGTATAAGAAAATAGCTGCAACCAAAACCACAAAAACTCCGGCAGCTATTAAAAGAGGTTTTTGGTTTTCGGAAAAATAACCGATAAATTTATAATATGCCGTAACAAGCGTATCTTCTTTTATTTCCTTTTTTGACAGCTTTTTATTATCTGTTGACATTAAACTTTCCTTTCTTATGATTATTAATAATTATTAAAACTAATTAATTAAATGCGCCCTGATATGATTTGAAAATATCCAGGCGTTTTTATTGTTATAAACTTCCGCTCTATATGCTCCGGATTCAGAGATACAGATTTCGCTTTCATTTTTATTTATAGTCCGATATTCTTCGCCATTACGAATAAGCCTTATCTCATTTTCGCCATGGGGAACGGATATTTTCAATTTGAAACTACCCTTAAAATTTAGCTCGTCGCCCATGTTAAAAACAGCGCCGTCATATTCGGCAAAAAGTCTGAACCCTCTTGCGTCGCCATGATACGAATTTGCAAAAAAACATCTTCCATTTTCAAGAGCTGAAAGTAAAATCTTCTTATTCTTTTCTAAATTTCCGTTATCAGCGCTTTTTTCTAATTTTTCATCTGTTAAAATATGAGTTCTTATTGACTTGAACAACACTTTATATGGAAAAACTTCAACTTCCATAAATCCTAAAACGCTTTGTTTATGAGCATGCGCGTCAATTCCGCCAATACCTACAACGCGTCTTTTCTGGTTCAACTCGTCCCATACTTTCAAAGTTTCTTTAGGCGGAGCAATAATAGACTTAAGCGGATGCATAAAATTCTGATATTTATTCTGCTCAGTCAGGTTCTCCATCCATTCAGACATGTGATTCCAGATTTCAATACCTGTAAAATCTTCTATCTGCCATTCCGTCCATGGATATGGAGGATGCTCTTTCATGTGCTGCCGTTTTTCATGAGGATGAGCAAGAAAACCAATGCCTCCGTCTTCCTTCACCAAACGGACATATTCAGCCGCTGGAATACGCGTAGAAAATGTTTTATCCGTACCGAACGCCAGATAATGATTTTTGTTTTCCTTATCATTAATTTCACATCCAACAAGCAAAAGCGTATTGCCGTACCAGCCTTCAAAACCTTCTTTCAAAGCTCTTAATGTATTGTGGTCGGTTAAAATTAAATAATCCAATCCGACTTCATTAGCCAATCCAGCTATTTCATCCGCCTGCCCCGAGCCGTCGGAAAAAGCCGAATGAACATGAATGGCTCCTATGTATTCAAACATAATCTTTTAAATGTTATTAACAAAAATATGAATATTTAGCTATTAACAAAAGAGCTAAATTACCCGCGCTTTAATTGATATTTTTTTATTTTCAGCTTAAACAAAAGTTTACTGTCGCTCTAAAATAAAAACTAATCAACTAATTAAATTATATCTATTTAATATAACAAAAAACGCGTTAATAAATGCGGAAACGAATTCATCTTTTTTTCACTCTACACACAACTTTTTTTTATTAAGGGAGTCTAATATGAAAGGATAGCGTGTGAATAACTATTTTTCACAATCTAAAATTCAATAACTCTGGAGTAAAAATGCAGCGTATATATAAAAGCGACATAATCATTTTTGTTTTCTCTATTATATTTTTATGGAACGGTTTATCTTTAGCTCAGGGAAGCGGAATAAAAATATATAACAGCGAAACGTACGAATTATCAAATATAATTTTAGCGCTTACGCCTTACGGTAAAAGCGATCCGTGGGAGGTTCAGAAAAAATCGCCTTACTATAACGAAATCATTGCTTATTTTGATAAATACGCAAATCATCCGCTAATTAATAAAGTTAATTACTCTCGCGAAAAATGGGATTATTATTTAAGTTTCCGCACCGACGCTTATGCTTTTGAATTTGATAACTCCAATAAATTAATCAGAAAATGGAAGTTCCGCGCTATTGATACGCTGAATGAATTTGAAAAAAACATAGACTTAGTTAACGATTTTGTAAAAGTTTCAGGTTTCAGAGATTTTTACAAACAGCATAAAACTTATCAAGATAATTTATTATCCGCATATACAAAATCTCAAATGCTGCCTGAAGTTTTACAATTTCTAAAAACAGAATTTGGCGATTACTCAATAAATGGCGAATTTGCTATCGTTATTTCCCCTTTAGTAAACAGGATGAACTGCCAGAGAAAAGTAAACGGCATTCAATCGAGCTTTATAACGCTGCCTGTAACTGTTCTTACAACCGACAGCTTAAAAAACATACCAGTTAAAAATTTGGCTGACGACTTACATAGTTTGTTTACAGAAATAGATCACAGCTTTGTAAACCCTACGACTGACAAATACAAAGAATTATACAAACAGAGTTTCGACCCCAATAAATGGGACTTTGGAAGCGGCTATGAAAAATATGAGTTTGCTACTTTTAACGAGTATATGACTTGGGCGGCTTATGATATATTCATCTATAAGTATTTTCCAGACGTAGCGGCAGAAGTAAACCAAAATTGGGCGCAACAAAATGAGAGTCGCGGTTTTTATGCAAGTCTGCCGTTCAATTTGAAGCTTAAAGAATTATATGATAATAAAAAGGATAACGAAAAAATAGCGGATTTGTTCCCAAAATTACTTAAATGGTGTAAAGAAGTACAAAGTAATTTATCCTGGCCTAAAGTTCAAAACTCTGAGATAACAAAAGATAAAATTACTTTAACATTTACAGAACCAATGGAAAAGTTAACGAAATTTGACGCTTATTTAGTTATAAAAAAAGATCAGCCTGTACAAAAAAGAATTGTTATAACGCCAAAGTGGGGCCGCGATGGAAAGACAATCAGCTTCAAGTCGCCTTTTGATGATAATTATCAGTGCTTCCTTTATTTAAATTCGCCCTGGGATACTTTTACTGCAATAAAAAGCAAAAAAGGAATTGATTTAGACGCCTACACTAAAATTGGAAGCGTATCCAAAACGAAATAGACATAAGTTTTTTTGTTGTTGCAATTACAATAAAGGCGGCTAAAAGCCGCCTTTATATAGACTAAAACTACTAATTATTTTATTCCAATCCTGCGACCGCTTTTTTAGCTTCATCTGTAATATGCCTGTTTATGTTTCTGCTAATCAGCCCATTCCAGATTTTTTTAGCTTTTTCATTTTCCCCTTTAGTAGCCGCAATAATTCCAAGGTTAAAAACCGCTACCGGATTATTTTTATCATAATCAAAGATAGAAGTCAAATACTCTTCAGCGTTTACAAAATCCCGGTTCATATAATACAACAAAGCGATGTTTAATCTAATATCAGTACGTTTAGGATTTGCTTTCAGAATTTTATCATAATAAAAAACAGCTTCCGCCGTTTTATGAGCCGCCGCAATAAAATCCGCATATTCTCTTATCTTAAGAGTATCTTTTGGATTTTTATCAACGACAGCTTTCAGTTCTTTTAATCGCTTATTAAACTCAGGCGAGACGTTATAGTTCGCAGGAGCCGCTGAGTCCATTTCCTGCATTCCCCTGTGAACGTTATTCTTGGGCGCTTCAACGCCCGGAATATTCTTACCGGAAATATTTTGTTTTGATGGCCCTAATAAAGCGCCGATAACAAGAAAAACTACTACGAGAACTCCAAGTATTGGATACACGTAAAGCGGTTTTATCTTCATCGTCTCCTTATATTTTAGTTCATAACGCTAAACTACTTCGTTATATACTGTATACTTTGTAGTATTCTTAACTTTAATGTCAGTTAATTTATTAATCAGCAGATTGATTCTTTCATTAGCGCTATCGTCAAAATTTTCGTGCGCTTCTTTTGAAACGAAAATATAAATTTCTTCAAAGTGATTTGGTTTAGCTTCGTACACAGAATAGCTTTCAAGTCCCTCAGCCACAACAAGGCTCTTAAGTTCTTTAGCCACAGCCAAAAACTCGTTCCTTTTTACCGGATCAATTTCATATTGAATTGAAAATATTACCTTACCCATTTATTCTCCCGAAAAAATATATTAATAAAAAAATTCTCCTTTAAAAGTCACAACAGCCGGTCCGGTTAAAGAAACATTTTTAATAACGTTTTGCTCTTTAATAAAATCGACTATTAGTTCTTTGCCAGATTTAGTAATCAATGAAACTGGCGGTTCAACGCCATATTTAAGAAAAGAGATAGCCGCCGAAGCGACTGAACCAGTGCCGCATGCAAGAGTTTCGTCTTCAACGCCTCTTTCGTAAGTTCGTATATAAATTTTATTATTCCTAATTGTAATAAAATTTACATTTGCCCCTAACGGAGCAAAATCGGCATGGTATCTTATTTCTCTTCCTAATTCAAAAACAGGCAGCTCGTCAAGTCCGTTGTAATAAGAACCCGGATTTTGAGGATTTTTTAAAATATCCTCGAGCCTGATAACTATATGAGGACAACCAGTGTCTATAAACGCAGCCTTAATTGTTTGCCCGGCAGCGTTAATTTTTATATTGGGTAGTATCCTGCACGGTGGATTTAGAAAAAACTTAACATTTTCAGAATCCAGCGTTTCGCCCAAATAAGTATTGTTGTTAGACCAGAAGGAGGCTTTTCCAGCCATAAGCCTTCCAGTTTTTTCAGCAAACATAATAGAACACCTTGCGCCATTACCGCATAAAGCGCCTGTAGAACCGTCAGAATTAAAATATTCCATACTATAATTGAAGCCAGGCTTATTACCAATAACAAGAACGCCGTCGGCTCCTATTCCGTTTCGTCTATCGCAAACGGTCTGTATAAACACAGGAGAACAATCAATTTCAGGAGTTTCTTTTAAATCAAAAACTACGAAATCGTTCCCCGCGCCGCTCATTTTAGTGAATGAATATTTTTTCATATACTATGCAATTTAGCGTAATACTTCGTAGATTTCAATATAAATCTGCCTTTAATTTCCTTTTATTTTTTCAAGCAGGGTTTTCAACATTTGACCGCCCCAATTAGGAGAAATACTTGTTTCGGGCTTAAAAGTCTTATATTTTTCTAAGGAGCTTTCTAATATAGGCAACGCTTTTTCTTTTCCGCCGCCAAACGCTTCAGGCGTATACAAAAGACTTTCCCCAATTAGATAGTCAGGACGCGGATTACTTGGATCCAATTCCTTTGCTTTTTTCAGATTTGCAGCAGAAGCCTGACCGTATGTCTGCCATCTTGCCATTGGGTTTATAACTAACCGGGCTTGAGCCGAAAATCCTTTAAGGGTATAAATCTCCGAATTATCGGCTTTGAGCGAATCTGCAATTGAAAGATATTTATCAGCTTCATCTAAATATGCGTCTTTTCCCGTTTTTGAAGAATCGATAAAGCTTGCAATTATATCGCAGTAAGAAGCGTAATAATAAGGAATCCATTTATCCTTTTCCGCCTTGGCTATTCTTACAAAATTATTAGAAATATCTAAATAATCTGAAAAAGACTTCGCTGAATCTATTCCTGCAAGATTTTTTTCAACCGCTTTTACGTACCTGTCATCCTGCGCATTAACTACGCCGACGGCAAACAGAGCAATTAGAAGCATGACTATATTTTTCATCTTATATTCCTTATATTATTTATAGTGAGGGAACCGATTGTTCTTTTCCTAACGAAATAAAAACTCCTAAAAATACAGAGCGCAACGACGGCGAAACAATAGCCGATCTTCTTTCTCCGTCGGCTGAATAGTGATAGCCAAAAATGTTCTCCGTCCCGAATACATTACCAAGCGAAACAAAAACAATTGTAAAGTTATCAAAAATTCTTGTTAAAAAGCTTGCATTTACGCAAAAATTATTATAGCTGCCTGTCTTATCATTAAGGAAAACAGGATTATTGGGGTTATAATATGGTCTGCCGGTAGAGTAGGCATACGACGCTCCAACCAAGGCTGAAATAGATGTAAAGTATTGTTTATAGACCACTGATACAGTATGCGGCGTAGCAAAAGTAGGCGTAGCCATTACCAGGAAATCTCTATAGTCTCTTTTGGTGTCTAAATATGAATATGATATCCAGTAGTCTATTCCGTCAAAAGTTTTTTCATCACGCCAGAAAATGTCTATTCCTTTTGCGTAGCCTTTGCCGTTATTATTGTATGAGTTTTGATTAAACTTATATACATTGTTTTCGTCATACGTAGTTTGTAAAACTGCGTTTTTAACAAGACTCGAATAATCTTTATAATATCCTTCAATGCGGAAAGTAATTCTATCGCCAATATATTGGTAATTTAAAATATAATGCGTCGCTTTTTCAAAACTCAATTTTGAATCTGTAAATAAAAATTCTTTATCCGGCGTTTGGTAGAATTGCCCATAGGCAAAATTAAACTGTCCTTCGTCAGAAACTTTGTATGCGAAAGAAGTTCTGGGCGCAAAATCAGCCTTGCCTAAATAATTTGATTTTTCATATCGCAACCCTAACCGCGCGGCAAATGAATTAGAAAGAAAAATATCCGATTCCGCATAACCCGCAAAATAAAAATCGTTTACTTTTTTACTATATTCGTCGTAAGAAGTTTTATAAATTGCATTTTGAACTTCGCCGCCAAACGTTAAAAATGAATTGGCAAATATCCCTTTGGTGACAGAAACTTTAGACTGCTGGAGTTCTTTGCCAGAAGTAAAATTATGGTAGGTGAAATCATAATTATCTTTATTTTTTGCATAAGACGCGCCGGAGAAAAAAGTCCAGTCGTCGCCGAATATTTCGCGATACGTAGAGTTAACGTACAAGTCATAATTCTTCAGACCAAATTTATCCTTTTGTCCAAGAGTATCTAAGTCGTTAGTATATAAAGCAAGTTTAGAATTTGTGTAAGAAGAATAAAGTTTGAACATTCCCGTTTTTGAAGTTTTCTGCCTAAAAACCACTAAACCTTCTTTGCCATTTGGAGGCTGATCCCAATCAGCTCTTTGTTTTACTACATTATAGTACGGAGACATATTATAATAACTAAACGAACCTGCAAGAGAAGTATTTTCCCATCGTTGAGTATGCGAAGCTCCGGCGCCAATACCCATTAAACTAATTGAAGTTCTTGTTTCAGGGGCAAGATCCTGCGACTTTAATATAAGAGTAGACGATAACGCCTGCCCATACTGAGCCGAATAACCGCCCGTACTAAACACAGTTCCGCTAAATAAGAAAGGAGAGAACCTTCCTCTTTGCGGAATATCTGGAACGCTACTAAAATATGGATTTTGTACTACCATTTCATCAATTATTGTTTTTGTTTCCGTTGCGGAACCGCCTCTTACAAAAAGTCCTTCAGACTCCCCTACTTTTTGCGTTCCAGGCAAAGTGTTGAGCGCGCCATATATATCGGCATTTGCGCTTGCAGTAGAAACGATATCTAAAGGTTTTAACATAACAGATTTGTTTTTGTCGCTCGCTTCAAAAGATCCGGCAGAAATCACAACTCCATTAATCTGCTTTGATTCTTCCTGTAAAGTAAAATCAATTTCAAGCGACGGACCTTTTAGTTTTATTTTCTTTTCAGCAGTTTTGTAACCAACAAAGCTTACAACAAGGATTCCATCCCCTGTTTCAGCCGAGGTAAAAGAATATTTTCCATTTGCATCGGTAGACGCTCCGTCATACGTCCCTTTAAGATAAACGTTTGCCGAAGGAAGCGGTTCATTTTTAGAATCCTTAACGGTTCCTGATATTTTTATCTGCCCAAATAATACGATAGGAAAAGCAGCGATAACAATTAGTTTTAGTAAAATATTTTTATTCATATAACTCTTTTCTTTTTATAAATAAATCATTTATTTATTAACCGACGTTTGCAAAACAAACACGAAGCAAAAATAATTTCTTTTTTTTGAAATACTTTTTCCAATCTTGCTTTCCTTTTTGCAAATCTTGCTAATTAATTATAAAAGTATGTAGCGTTTTGTTTAATAAAAATATATTAATAATGCGAACAGAAGAATAGAAAATCGGCAAGCTAACCTTTTCCGTCGGTAAACTGCAATTAAAGAGCTTTATTTTCAATAGCGGTTATTTTATCAATATGGGTATGACCGCTTTTTATGTTAGAGAATTCAGTATCTAACCATGTTTCAACTATCAATTTAATTGTCTCTTCCCCAAGAGTTTTTGCGCCAAGAGTCAGAATGTTTGCGTCTAGATCAGTTCTTGCGTTTTTTGCAGAAAAAATGTCATAACACGCCGCGGCTCTAATCCCCTTAATTTTATTTGCTATAATGGCCGAAGAGACGCCTGTAGCGTCAATAAGAATACCATAGTCGGCTGTTTTTTCTTTCACTTTTAACGCGGCGCTTATGGCAAAATCAGAGTAATCGGCAGGTTCTTCATTATAAGTCCCTACGTCATTTATATTGATTTTTTTCTTTTTAAGATAGTTAATCAACATTTGTTTGATTTTGAAACCGTCGCTATCTGAACAGATTGCTATAGTAATAGAGAAATCTTTTTCTTTTGTAGCAGTAATTTTAGGCTGGTTTACAGAAGCGGAAATTTCATTATTGATAATATCCATTCCAAGAGACTTTATTTTATCAAACCCTAAAGGAGTAATAATGTCTCCTTTATGAACGCTGATAGATTTTACTCCTGACTCAAATAAAGATAAAACTTCCGCTTCGGTAAATAATTTATTCATCTAATTTTAGCAAATTATAAATGCTCGTTCATTTTTTGGGCTTTAAGAAAATCTACAATTTTTTTAACGTCCTGCGCTTTATCGCGCCGGCATATAAGAGTAGCGTTTTCCGTATTAATAACTACCAGATTTTCCACCCCGATAACGGCTGTGAAATGTTCAGGAGAATAAACATAAGAGTCGCTTGATAAATCAGAGTACACATTGCCAATAAAGGCGTTCCCTTCGGTATTCTTTTCAGTAAGCTGATAAACTTCTTCCCAGCTTCCAACGTCGCTCCAGTCAAAGCTGCCTTTAGTCAGATAAACTTTATTGGATTTTTCCATGACGCCATAATCAATAGAAATACTTTTAAGCTGCCCATAAACGCCTGCAAGAGCCTTTTCAAAATCGGCTGTTCCAACCGATTTTTGCAGCGTCTTAAGTCCGTCGTGCAAATCAGGCATGTGAATTTTTATTTCGTTCTGAATTGCGTCAGCCCGCCAGATAAACATTCCGCTGTTCCACATAAAATCCCCGCTTTCTATAAAGCGGACTGCTGTCGAGTAATTAGGTTTTTCCGCAAAAGTAAGCACCTTATAAACTTCATTCTCTACCGGACCTTCTTCAATCTGAATATAACCATATCCTGTTTCAGGGCGCGAAGGCATAATGCCAATTGTAACAAGCCCTTTTGACTTATCGGCATACTCAGCCGCTGATAAAATAGTTTTATGAAAAGCTTCTTTGTCAAGTATAATGTGATCTGCCGGAAGAGTGACAATAACGGCGTCTTTACATTTTGCAGAAATAATTACCGAAGCTAGCCCAATGCATGCGGCAGTATTCCTGCCAAAAGGCTCTGCAATTATATTTTCAGAAGGGATGTCTTCTAATTGCTTTATTATTTCATTTTTCTGAATTTTATTAGTTATAACGAAGATATTTTCTTTTTCTACCAATCCTTCCAAGCGGTTTACAGTATCCTGGATCATAGTGTTTGATCCGAATATTTTAAGAAGTTGCTTTGGGGTTTTTCCCTTGCTCCTTGGCCAAAACCTTGAACCTACGCCGCCAGCCATAACTACAGCGAAAATCTTCATGTAATTTATTCCTTAATTTTAAGGGTGTGAATTTTTCGGCCAAATTCCTCGGCTTTGTTTAAATAACCGGTTATATCAACTTCTTTACTTCTAACAACGGCCACTATCACTATTAAACATGCCCTCATCGCTTCAACTACTTCATGAGTAGGAATTAAGTCTTTACTTTTTATTAAGAGTAATCCTTTTGCAAAAATAGTATGCATATTAGCTATTATTTCAAAACCAATTTTTAAGGATTGTTCCGCGTTATACTTCATAAGATTAGCATATCCGGTAAGCTCATCTTTTTCAACGTCGTCCATAACAAGACGTTTTAAGATAAGTTCCATCTTTTTTATTGGTTTTAATATAGAAGCTTCAAAATTCTGTTTGAAAAATTCCTCGTCTTCTTTCTCCTCTTCAAAGATAAGGTTTTCTTTTATCTTTTCCTCTTCCGGTTTTTCAAAGACGTCTAACGTAACCGCCGCTCTATTTGATAAATCCACCTCTATAGGCTTTTCCTTATTATCCGGCTCTGGTTCAGGTTCAGCAGGCTTGTACATCTTTTCAAGCAGCTGGTTAAACGTAACAGGAGTAACCATATCGAGCATATAGCTTAGCTCTTTAATAAGATACTGGCAATGCTCTTTAAACTTATCCGAAACTTTAGGAAAATTGACATGCCCCTGCGTTAAATAATTATGAATCTCGTATAACTTTATTGCCAATCTCGAAAACTCCGTAACTTTTTTCATTTGCCGGATATCGTTTTCAAGATCGTTAGACTTGATTATAACATTTTTTAAAAGCGCAACGACTTCTATTTTCTCCGAGCTTAAGCGCAGATTATTAGAGGCCATTACAATGCTTTGAATTATATATTGTTTTACTAAATCCATTTTATAGAACTATTCTCGGGACTCTTTTACTTATGTTGCATGTAATTTCATATGGGATCGTATCTAACTTTTTAGCCCAATCCCAGGCTGTAATCGTCTTGCCTTTTTCGCTTCCTATCAGCGTTACTTTATCGCCGGATTTTATTTTATCGGCGCCGATGTTAAACATTATTCTATCCATCGTTACGGTTCCAATCTGCTGATATATTTTGCCTTTTATTATAGCCTGCATTTTATTCGTAAGACCGCGGTTAATTCCATCTGCATAGCCCATCGAGACAGTAGCCACGGTAGCATCTTTTTCAGCAAAGAATTTGCGGTTATAACTTACAGACTCTCCTTTTTTAATGACCTTAACGCTCGCCACGCTCGAAACAATAGACATAACCGGTTTTAGCTTAATTGATTCCGACGTTTCTAACGACGGATAATAGCCATACAGTATTATTCCCGGTCTGACCATATCCAAATAAGCTTCAGGCATATCCAATATTGCGGCGCTATTTGCTATATGAGCTACTCCGTAATTTATTCCTTCTTTTTTCAGTTCCTCAATTAAGCCAACGAACCTTTTTAATTGCAAGTTGGCAAATGTTTTATCCTTTGCATCCGAAGTTGCAAAATGAGAATAAATTCCCTCAATTAAAACATTTTTATTTTTTTCTAATTTTTTAATTACGTCAATGGCGTTATCATAATCCAAGCCAAGACGCCCCATTCCGGTATCTATTTTTATATGTATTTTTAGTTTTTTCTTCCCCTTAAGCTTTTCTAATGCGGAAAGCTGCAATGGAGAATTAAATGTAAGCGATAGATCATATTTAATCGCCACAGGTATAAACTCTTCCATTAAAGGAGTAAAAATCAAGATAGGCTGGCTGACTTTTAGTTTGCGGACTTCAACTCCCTCGTCAAACGAAGCCACGGCAAAGAAATCAGGCTTTTTATCGCCAAGCGAATTTAATGCGTTTACTACGTCCTTTACGCCATGACCATAAGAATCGGCTTTTACTACTGCAAGAACGCGCGTTTTTTTTACTTTTTTGCGGATATTAAGAAAATTGCTTTTTAGGTTCTCAATATTGATTACAGAATGAGTAGGATACATTTTATTTACGCTGTGTTTATTGATTAATTTTTAAGGTTAAAATATAGTTTTAATTAAAGTTAATTTCAATTAAAGTTTATGTTTCATGACGCGGCGCACAAAAATAAGAGCTTAATTAAAATATATTCAGACAAAACTATAAACGTTAGCTTTCTTCCCTTTGTTCCTTACTTTTGGCAAATAGAAAAAGAATTAAAATAGAGTTTGACGTTTTATTATAAGCTTAAATTCAATCGAGTACAATTTCAACAGTAATCGCCGAACAAAAGGGGGAAATGATGCAGACTGAAAGTCTGCATCTACGAATCTCATATTTGGCAATTGTTGGGCAACCATATAAATTTTTAGTTTATATGCTTACGTTAAATTTCAAATTGATAAATCTGCGGCTTAATAATTTGGGAACATTAAAAGCGCCTTTGAAATCGGAAAATACAAGCATATAGTCATAACCGCCGATATTCTGTTTATCAAAAACATTTAATACTTCAGCCATAATTATTAAATTTACTCCGTTATCATATTTACGTTCATACGAAAGTCCCATATCTATCCGCGCATAAAAATCGAATTGTTGAGGTTTGTCATAATCAACATACATGGTAGTCAGCCCTGTAGCAGGATCTGTCGTAGCCTTTTTGTCATAGTAATAAAAGCCGCTTCCGGCAAGAGCTCTTACATGCGCCTGCCAGTTGGGATGCTTCGACATACGGTCTTGCAGGTAAATCTGAATAGTATGAGTCTGGTCGTACAACCTTTTTTTATACGAGTCGTCAGAGTTCATTTTCCTTTCTCTAGCGTCAAGATACCCGTAGCCTATCCAGCTATCAATCCCTTTAACAATCTCTTTCTTCAACATTAGGTCAAGTCCATAGGCATAACCTTCGTTAACGTTGCCTTGCGTATAGACTGTTTTTAGTTCGTCATAATAAAATGGGATCAAATTATATAATCGCTTGTAATATGCCTGCATCTGAAAATAGCTGTTCTTTTCCCCCATTTTTTCCCATCCAATTACGTAATGAGTCGATTTTTGCGACTTCAATTTGCTATAGTCAATTCCTTCGCCGTTAAACTCGTTAAAAAATGGAGGCTGATAATAAACGCCGCAGTTAAAGCTTAAAATGTTATTCTCATTTATGTTATATGTAAGTCCGCCTCTTGGACTAAAAAGTTTTTCGTCGGTAAATTTATATAATAGCAGCCTTGCTCCAACTTCAGCCGTCAATCTTTCAGTTATATTTATCTGATCGTTAGCTATAAAAGCAGTTGAATTAAGGTTATAACTTCCATTGTTTTTTGCGATGACAGGAACGTTTTGTAAAGGAACGTTTCCTGTTTCTAAATAATACTCGTCTTTAACTGTGGTCAAGTCCACTATCTTTGTTTCGCTTCCAAATTCTATCGAATTATTAAAAAGCTGTAAATTAACTCCTGCTTTTATCTGCCTGCTATTCAAAGTTATATTGTCGTGATCGGATTCATGACGGGTTGTTACAGAATCGCCTCCGGTCGAAAGATCGTTAGGGTTGAGATATGAAATTATATTGCTTGTAATATCTCCATCCTCTTTTTCTTTCGTCCAGTATTGAGAATATGAGATATTAATATTTGCCTGAGGCAGAATCAAATATTTGTATTTAAGCCCAATCAATCCGCAGTGATATGAATAATAACTTGAGCCAGAATAATTTATCTGTATTGCGCTTGTGCCATACAGCCCCAGCCCTCTATCCGTCTGAATATTCCCCAGCCAGTCTTTTGGCGTAACGTCGTACTTATTATAATTATAAACGCCTAATATTTCAATGCTTTGCTTTTCAGTAGGGTTGTAAGTAGAAAATAACTGAAAGTCGTAAAACGCAGGGTTGTAATCTCCTTTGGTTTGTATTCCGGAAAGGAACAGCTTAGGATAAGCGGCTCTGCTGCCAAGTATTATTGAACCATTTTCAAAACCTTTTTGGAAAGTTACTCCGGCGTTCATTAAATCGGCGCGGATGTTTCCGCCTGTTTTATCTTCGTAGTTTTTTTTATACTCTACGTCAAGCGCAGAAGACATTTTATCGCCATAGAGAGCGGAAAAAGCTCCATTGGAAAAGCGTAAATCCTTTACCATGTCGGGATTTATGAGAGATTGATTTTCTTCAACTCCCTGCCGTAAAAGCATGGGACGATAAATTTCATAACCGTTCAGATAGATTAAGTTTTCATCCGTTCCGCCGCCTCTTACATTATAACTGCTTGCCATTTCGTTATTAGTTGAGACCCCAGCTAGCATTTGAACGCTTCTGATTACGTCGGAATATACGTTAGGCATTTTAGTTAATTCTTTATTAGTAAGCTGCTGCATAATAATTGAAGGATAATCCCTGGCGGCGGTTATTGTTACGCCGCTGCTTTCAAATACTGCTGATTTTAATTTTACGTCTAAAGTTTTTTCTGCGGAACTATCCGATATAATTACGTCCATAATTGCTTTTTCGAATGCAATGTGCCTAAAAGTAATTTCATATTTTCCAACAGGAAGTTTTATTTTGTAAAGCCCTTCTTTATCGGATTGAGCGGTAATGTTTTGCGGTTTTACAATAATTATGCATCCGGCAATAGGCTCATTGTTGGATTGATTTGAAATCCTTCCTTTCAATAAAACCGGATTGTTATTTTGTGAAAGAACAATAGTACTATAAACCAATATGAAATAAATAACTTTACGCATTTCTCTTCCCTCTTTAGTTATAAAAGTCATTACTTATTTAGATTTTAGTTCCAGCTTCAGTTGCACAGCTTAGGTTCAACCTCAAAAAATTTTATTTTATATGCTTACGTTAAATTTCAAATTAAAAAACCTCCGGCTTAATAACTGCGGAATTCTGATTGTGTTTTTATAATCTGAAAATAATAGCATATAATCGTATCCGGCAAAATTTTGCTTATCAAAAACATTTAGTATTTCCGCCATAATTACCAATCCTATGCCATTTTCATACTTATGCTCGTAAGAAAGCCCCATATCGGCTCTTAAGTAAAAAAGAAATTCTTCAGGATTAGCGTAATCTACTACCATTATGCTTTTGCCTGTCGCCGGATCGGTTGCGCCTTTTTTATTGTAAAACAAAAATCCGCTGCCTGCAAGCAACCTTAAATGCGATTGCCAGTTTCTGTGTTTTGGCATGCGATCTTGAAAAAATATCTGAATAGTATGAGTTTGATCGAATAGTCTCCGCTTATACGCATCGTCAGAATTCATTTTCCTTTCCTTTGAGTTAAGATAGCCGTACCCTACCCAGCTATCAATCCCTTTAACAAGCTCGCCTTTCACCATAAAATCAAAACCGTACGCATAACCTTCGTTTACATTCCCCTTTGTGTAAATCTGCTTTAACCCTTCATAATAAAATGGAATCAGATTAGATAATTTTTTATAGTAAGCCTGAAACTGATAAGTGATATTTGTGATTCCGGTTTTCTCCCATCCTGCCACGTAGTGGGTTGATTTTTGAGACTTGAGCTTATTATAGTCAATATCCACGCCGTTAAACTCATTAAAAAACGGAGGCTGATAATACACGCCGCAATTAAAACTTAAAATATTGTTTGCGTCAACATTATAAGTAACGCCGCCTCTTGGACTAAAAAGCTTCTCGTTTGTAAATTTATATAATAACAGCCTTGCTCCGGCCTGAACGGTTAGTTTTTCATTTACAGTTATTAAGTCGTTAGCAAATAAAGCAGTTGAATTGAGGTTATAAACAGCTTTGCTTTTTGTAACGACCGGAATATTTTGTAAAGGCAGGTTTCCGGTTTCCACATAGTATTCGTCTTTATTGGAAGTCAAATCAATAAATTTTACTTCGCTGCCAAATTCAATTGAGTTATTTTGAATTATTAAATTAACGCCTGTTTTTATTTGTTTGCTCTCAAGCGTAATACTGTTATGTTCGGCTTCTTTACGAGTCATTATAGAATCGGGATCGTTAACCAAATCGTCGGCATTAAGAAATAAAACCACTTCGCTGGTCACATCTCCGTCCTCTTTCTCTTTTGTCCAGTACTGAGAATACGAAACATTCAAATTTGCCTGCGGAAGAACTATGTATTTATATTTTAACCCAATAAGACCGCAGTGATAAGAATAAAACTTTGAACCGTCGTAATTAATCTGTACTGCGCTTGTTCCCAAAGCGCCGGTCGACCTATCAGAACGGAAATTACCTAACCAGTCTTTAGGCGTAACGTCGTACTTATTGTAATTATAAACGCCTAATATTTCAATACTTTGTTTTTCAGTAGGAGCGTAAGTAGTAAAGAACTGGAAATCGTAAAATGCAGGATTATAATCGCCTCTTGTCTGTAACCCAGCTAAAAACAATTTAGGATAAGCGGCTCTTCCGCCAAATATTACTGAGCCATTTTCAAAACCTTTTTGAAACGTAGCTCCGGCGTTCATTAAATCGGCGCGAACGTTTCCGCTTAATTTATTATCGCGATCTTTTTTGTATTCAACGTCAAGCGCGGAAGACATTTTATCGCCATATAAAGCGGAAAAAGCTCCGTTGGAAAAATGCAAATCTTTTACCATGTCTGGATTAATAAGCGACTGATTTTCTTCAACGCCCTGACGCAAAAGCATAGGGCGGTAAATTTCATAACCGTTCAGATAGATTAAGTTTTCGTCGGAGCTGCCCCCTCTTACATTGTAACTGCTGGTTAGTTCGTTATTTGAAGCTACTCCCGATAGAATCTGAATACTCCTTATTACGTCGGAATAAACGTTAGGCATTTTAGTTAAATCCTTACTCGAAAGCTGCTGCATAATAATTGAAGGATAATCCCTGGCGGCGGTTATAGTTACGCCGCTGCTTTCAAATACGGCTGATTTTAGTTTTACGTCTAAAGTTTTTTCTGCGGAGCTGTCCGATATAGTCACATTAAGAATTGCTTTTTCAAATGCAATATGCCTGAATGTAATTTCATAACTGCCTTTGGAAAGTTTTATTTTGTAAAAACCATCTTTATCGGATTGAGCGTTAATGTTTTGCGGCTTTATAAGAATAACGCATCCGGCAACAGGCTCATTAGTGGATTGATTTGAAATCCTCCCTTTTAATAAAACCGGATTGTTATGCTGTGCAAGAATAACTGTACTGTAAACCAGTATGAAATAAATAACTCTGCGCATTTTTTCCCTTAATAAGTTAGTAAAAGCAGTAGTCTTTATTTCAAATATTATTCCTTTATTTTTAGGGCATAATTTTAAGCTATTAAATTTTCAAAATCAATGGTATTAAATGGGTATCTTGGAAAACTGCCCTGATAAAATGTAACTTTTTAAACAAATCTATTGTTTAATTAGTCAAAGGAATATGATAAATATGAAAATTATGAATTTACTTGTAATTATAAGCGCGCTTTTATTTAGCGGCTGTGCAAAAAAGGAAACCGACTCTATGAAAACACAAACGTCATTAAACGATGCAAACGGATATGAAAAAGCGACTTTAGCCGGAGGATGCTTCTGGTGCATGGAAGCAGCTTTTGACAACCTTTACGGCGTAAAAGAAGTTATATCCGGTTATTCCGGCGGAAACAAAGCAAACCCAACTTACGAAGATGTCTGCTCCGGAACTACCGGATACGTAGAAGCTATACAGATAATTTTTGACCCAAAAATAATCAGTTATTCTGAGATATTAGATATTTACTGGAAACAATTTGACCCGGAAGATTCTTCCGGCTCTTTTTACGATAGAGGCAGCCAGTATATATCAGTAATTTATTATAATAACCAGACGCAAAAAGCAGCCGCTGAAAAATCTAAAGCTCTATTGGATAAATCCGGGATTTTCAAACTCCCGATAGCGACAAAAATTACGGAGTTTACAAATTTTTACCCGGCGGAAGATTATCATCAGAAATATTATAAAAAAAGTCCGGCCAGATATAATACTTATAAAAAAGGCTCGGGCAGAGAGGAATTTATACTTGGACTCTGGGGCGACGATAAAACCGATAAATATAAAAAACCGCCTGAAGAAAAACTAAAAAAAGAACTTACAGGCGTACAGTACGACGTTACACAAAGCTGTGGAACAGAACAGGCTTTTAATAACGAATACTGGGATAATAAAAAAGAAGGCATTTACGTCGACGTGGTTTCCGGCGAACCTTTATTCAGCTCGTCTGATAAATACGATTCCGGCTCCGGCTGGCCAAGTTTTACAAAACCCATTGACCCAAGATATTTGGTTAAGCAAACGGATTCTTCTTACAACATGACGCGCGTTGAAGTGAAAAGTAAATTCGGCGGTTCGCATTTGGGACATTTATTTAACGACGGGCCAGAATCTACCGGATTGCGTTATTGTATGAACTCCGCGGCGCTTAAGTTTATCCCCAAAGAAAAAATGAAGGATGAAGGCTACGGCTCTTTGCTATGGATATTTAATAAGTAAATAGTTTTCATTAATTTTAATTCAAGTTTTATCCAACCATGAAGGTTCGCGAACCTTCATGGTTAAAATGTTAATTTACCCTCCTATTATTTTATTACCGCTGCAAGCATAAGCATGTCATACCCGAAAAAGCGGGTATCTCCGGCTAATGGTGAGCTTTAGATTCCAGCTTCGCAGGAATGACATTCTTTTTAATTATCCACATATAATTAATCTATGGTTTTCCCTCTTGCAAAGTCGGCTTATGGTTCAAATACTGAAATAATTTGTTCTGTCCATTCTGCAATATTTTCAGGCGTTGCTCGGTCGGCGCTATCAAAAAAGAAATGTTGTTTTATTTCCAATCCGCAATAGCTGTAAATGCCTTTATCAGAAGTTAAAATAAGAGCTTTATCCATTCCGTTACTTTCGTATTCCGCGTTTGATTTGCCGTGAGTATTAATTATTATAGCTTGTTTTCCGGTAAGCAAACCTTTTTGTACTCCCTGATCGTAACGATATGCAAAACCATAACTCATCACCCGGTCGATATAGCCTTTCATGATGGCGGGCATACCTGTCCACCAGATGGGATAGATAAATATTACATGATCCGCCCAGCTAATATATTCCTGTTCCAGCAAAACTTCTGCGGCAACATTCCCCGCCCATTGTCCGTTCATATCTTCCAAAGAAAGAATTGGGTCAAAATTGAGTTTGTATAAATCTCTGACTACAACTTCGTGATTTGCTTTTTTTAAACTTTCTACAACCGTTTGCTTAAAATAGTTGTTTAAGCTGCCATCATTTGGATGAGCGTAAATAACAAGATGTTTCATTTCTTTTACCTTTGTATTGTTTTTCATGATACAAAAATAGCAGACCGAATAGTCTAATAATTGTAAGAAAACGAAAAGCATTTATTCTGTTTTTGAGCCGCAAATATCCTGCTGAAATTTTAAGAATTGCGTAGGCGATAAATGGATAAAATGTTTGAAGTCGTGAACGAGCTGACTTTGGTCATAGTAATTGCATTCGGTTACAATTTCAAACCAATCTAATTTTTTAGAATCTTCCGCAATATTTTGAATCAGTTCGACCGCTTTGATAAATCGTTTATAGCGGTTAATTTCTTTAACGCTATAACCAAAATGTTTTTTCTGATGAAGCTGAATATTCCTTTCGGTTTGATTTGTTGCGCCGGCGATTGATTTAATTGGATTTAATGTTCCGGATTCATACTCCGTTAAAAGTCTGGCCGTATCATTCTGGCGCCGCAAATAGGGTTTGCAAAATTCGAGTATTCGATTTACCTGCTCCGCAGCCGAATCTATTTTTATTAGCTCATACCACAGATTAGTAAAACAGTTTTCTTCAAAAAACTCATTTGGGTTTGTTGGCAGGTTATCAGGCAACGACGAATTTCCAAAGAAGCGGTAAAAAGCGTCGCCTTTAAAATTGGCGATAAGTATTTTTGTATTAATGGGCAAGCTGTAATCAAACGCCTGTTTTATTGGTCCAAAAGCCAGACATTTTTCCACTTCAATTGTAGTATTTTGACGGGTTGTAAGAGATGCATTTGCACCAAAACAAAAAATAAGCATAGTTTGAAACGTAGGCAATAGCGTTTTTGTAAGCGTATCTTCTGTGTTGTTTTCTGCAAAATAAAAATGAGAAAAATAGTTTTTATATTCAGAAGGAACGGTAATTCTAAAATTGTTGTAATCTTGTTCGTTCATTTTTAGATTTTCATTTTGCTTATATTAATTAAATAATTCAATAGAAATTAAAGCACATTAACAATTATATCTTTCTCTAATCCTAAAATTTTTTCATTATTTGGGAAATTCATTGTAATTATTCCATTTTTGAAATTATAGATAGGTGGTTTTAAAGAAATAAGATATTTCCTTGTTTTTTCATTCCTCCACAAATGAATTTGAATTGCTCCCTCAATTTCTTCTGGATTATCATTATCATTTATTATAGGAGCATAAAATATTTTTGTGGCCTTAATCATTTCATCTAAAATAGGATTTAAATTTACCTCATCATAAATATCGTAACCTGGAATATATTTTATGTTTAATTCCTGATTATCAATCTTCCAAACAGAATATTTCACATTTTTATAATAATTCTTATGTTCTCCTTGTCTTCTAATAAAATCTTTGGACTGCCCTACATAATAGCAGATATAATAATCTGAGTTGTCATCAATTTTTGTACAATGTAGATAAACACATTTTTTATGTTCAGCTTTTTCACTAGTTTGAATACTATAGGGGCCTATAAAGTCCAATTGAATTTTACGCAGATTCATAACTATCCTCATTTTTTTTGAAAAAATTAAGAAATTATATATTAAAAGTATATCCTGTAATTAACATTGTCAAACAACGCCGTCGCGTTTTATTTTTTTTTGTCCACAGTTATTTCCATTTGGGGAACTATTTAAAAACCGCTTCTGTTGCAATAAATGAAGTAAAGTTGTATCTTTGCATAGTGGTATGACCAATGTACCACTATTTGACTAAGAAGATAAACTATCATTTACATAATGATACTATTTAATTTATTTTGAATTTATTAAGCGTAAGGCTGATTATGAAATACTTAAAGCAATTAACAATTATATGGGCAATCTATTTTATGGGCGTCTTTATTCAGGCGCTGTTCCATTTGCCTATCCCCGGATCAGTAATAGGTTTACTTTTGCTCTTCGTAGCATTATATACAAGAGTGATTAAAATCCATATGATAGAGGAAACCTGCGAATTTTTGCTTTCGCACATGTCTTTTCTTTTCATCCCGGCGGGAGTCGGTTTAATGACCTCGTTTGATTTATTAAAAGGAAAACTTATACCTATTTTAGCTATCGCGTTTATTTCGACTATATTAGTCTGGATGGTTACGGCTGTAGTGGTGAAATATCTTAGGAGGGCTTTTGCATGAACAATCTAATCATCTCCCCGTTATTCAGCGTGTTAATTTCGTTTGCGGCATATAAAGCCGGAGTTTATATAAACAGGAAGACTCAAATTCCGCTCCTTAATCCTTTATTAATTGCCATGACGATTTTAATTATAGTTTTATTAAATTTCCATATTAAATATGAAGATTTTAATAATGGCGGACAGTTAATAAGCCTGTTCCTATATCCGGCTACAATTGCGCTGGCTTTGCCTTTGTATAAAAAACTGTCTATATTAAAAAAAGACGCTTTATCTATAGTTTTAGGCATATTCAGCGGAGCAGTATCAGGTATGATATGCGTAATACTGCTTTCAAAAATGTTTCACTTGTCTGATCTTCTTACGGAATCGCTGATTCCAAAATCTATTACCACTCCAATTGGAATGGCGGTATCTCAGCAGTTAGGAGGCTCGCCCTCAATAACGGTAGCGGTAATTATTTTTACCGGAATATTTGGTTCTATAATTGGTCCTGTGTTGAATAAAATGGCCAAGATAGACGACAAAGTTGCAATGGGTACGGCAATGGGCGCTTCGTCCCATGCTCTTGGAACTGCTAAAGCAATGGAGTATGACGAAACTGCAGGAGCCGCAAGCGGTCTTACTATGGCGGTTTCTGGCATAATGACGGTGTTTTTAGCTCCGCTGCTCTGGTCGCTTTTTCAGTCGTTTTTTAAATAATTTACACTTATTACTTGCGGATAAACAAAAATGAATTTTTCCGGAATTGTATTCGATCTTGACGGCACTTTGCTAAATACTTTAGACGACCTGGCTAACTCAATGAACGCTGCGCTAAAAGAATTCGGCTATCCGGAACATCCCGTTGAGAAATATAAAATTTTTGTGGGCAACGGGATGGAAAAACTTGTCAGACGCGCCGCGCCGCCAGAAATTACGGACAAGAAAATAATTGAACAACTCTTTGCTTCTTTTACGCAGCAATATAACAACAGGTGGAATGAGTTTACTAAGCCTTATGCCGGAATAAATGAATTATTAAGCAAACTGGAATCGCTTGGAATAAAAATGTCAGTTCTCTCCAATAAATCAGAAGACTTTACAAAAATTATCATAGAGCATTATTTTGGGTTAAACCGCTTCGCTTTTGTTTACGGCGCGCGGAAAGGCGTCCCTAAAAAACCAGACCCCGTTTTAGCGTTAGAGATACTAAAACTTTCCGGCGTTCCCGCTTCGCAATATCTTTACCTTGGCGATACCGGAATAGATATGAACACCGCCAATGGCGCTGGGATGCATGCAGTCGGCGCTACATGGGGATTTAGAACAAAGGAGGAATTATTACAAAACGGCGCAAAAACAATTATTAATAATCCGATGGACATTGTAAACCTAATAGTATAATTTAGCGTTGATAAATAATTTTTCTGGAGTAAATAATAATGTTCAGTCCCGTTAAGCCTACAAAAATCTACGAACAGGTAATAGAACAGATAAAAGATTTTATAAAAAAGGGAGAGCTGAAATACGGCGACAAACTGCCTGCCGAAAGAGATTTGTGCGAGCGGCTTAAAGTCAGCAGGACCTCCATCCGCGAAGCTTTGCGCGCGTTAGAAATTTTAGGCTTAATTGAATGCAGACAAGGGGAAGGAAATTTTATTAAGGACAATTTTGAAAACAGCCTGTTGGAATCCCTTTCAATGATGTTTATGCTTCACGGCAGCAACCCTACCGAAGTTTTAGAATTCCGAAAAATAATAGAACCCGGCACGGCGGCTCTTGCCGCAAGAAAAATAAACGTAAAACAGCTAAGCGAAATTAAGGAAGTCGTCAGCTTATTAAACAATACGGACGACGAAGGGAAAAGCGTAGAATTTGACAAAAAATTTCATTATCTGATAACTCAGGCTTCGGGGAATTATATCATTTCAAACATGATGTCGGCAGTATCTTCATTAGTCGATAAATATATAGAAAGCGCGCGAATGAATATGTTCCATATTGAAGGGAATAAAACCATACTAAACGGACATCACGACGATATTGTAGCCGCTATAGAAGCGCGCGACCCCGCCGCCGCCGCCGCCGCAATGCGCAAACACCTTGACTATACTACCGATTATATGCTTCGCCTGGAATAAAGGAGGCAATGCCCCTGCCAATCCAAGGTTATAGCCTTATTTTATGCTTGTATTTATTAGGGTATAGCCTTAATAATTTTTGTTAGTAGGCGCGCAGCGGGTATATTTAACATCCAATTAATATTATAATAACATTGTTTTAACATTTGAACTCTATTTTTCCTGAACAAAAAAAATGAGGTTTCAAATGAAGATATTTACTAAAATAAGCTTAATTCTTATTTTATGCAGTTCGTGTTTCTTTGCTCAAAAAGCAGCCTACAAAACAGTTAATTTTAGCGATACAATTAAAATAGCCGTCATTAGCGACGCGCATTATTATGATCCAACCTTAGGAACTACCGGGAAAGCTTTTGAGGCTTATTTGGCAAGCGACAGAAAAATGATAGCCGAAAGCCAGGCTCTGCTAAACTCGGCAGTCTCTATTATCAAAAGCGAAAAACCAAATATCCTTCTTGTTACAGGCGATCTTACCAAAGACGGCGAAAAAGTAAATCATCAGCAATTTGCCGCTTATATGAAGGACCTGAAAAATTCAGGCATTAAAGTTTATGTAATCCCCGGCAACCATGACGTTCTTAATCCGGATGCAAATAAGTATGTAGGCGATAGCGCCATTTCTATACCTAATATAACCGCCGCTGATTTTGCCAGCATATATTCCGATTGCGGTTTTTCGGAAGCTATTTATAAAGACACCAGTTCGCTATCATACATAGTAGAACCAGTTAGCGGATTATGGATTTTCGCAATGGACGCCTGCCGCTATAAAGAAAATACAACAAGCGCAGTCACAGGCGGAAAATTCTCTACCGCTACTTTTAATTGGATACTCTCGAAACTTGCCGAAGCAAAATCAAAAAACAAAATGGTTATCGGAATGCTTCATCACGGCGTAGTAGAGCATTATACTGGAGAAGCCACTTTGTTCCCGGATTATGTTGTAGCCGATTATAAAAATGTTTCAAATCAGCTATCTGCAAACGGAATGAGATATGTTTTCACAGGGCATTATCACGCTCAGGATGTTACAAGAAATACTTTTACTGGCGGGAACGATATTTACGATATAGAGACGGGCTCGTTAGTTACATACCCAAGTCCTGTCAGAATTGTAAAAATTGCTCCAAACCAGAACTTTGATATTTATACAAATTTTATTCAAACAATTAATTACAACACAAACGGAAAAACTTTTCCGCAATACGCAAAAGATTATTTGTTAGCAGGCATGCAGGATCTGGCCTATTCACTGTTAACCGCTCCGGTATCATATGGCGGTTATGGCGTGGCGGATTCAACTGCAAAAGTAATTTCCCCGATTGTAGCCGCTGCATTTACAGCGCATTATTCAGGCGATGAAGCTCCAACGGCTTCAACTCTATTAACCATTCAAAGCCTTGTAAGCAGCTCCGACCCCAAAACAGTAATGTTAGGTCAGGCAATTTATTCTTTGTGGACGGACTTGCCTCCAGCCGATAATAAACTAAGCATCGTCAGTTCTACAGTTCCGGTTGAGTTAACTTCATTCGCCGCTTCGTTAAATGGAAGCGACGTAACTTTAAGATGGTCTACTGCAACTGAAACTAATAATAAAGGTTTTGAAATAGAAACTAAATCAGGCTCAGGCGCATGGACAAGCTTAGGTTTTGTGAGCGGCAAGGGAACTACTGCTGTAACATCTAATTATTCTTTTGTTAACCGCCCCAGCGTTACTGGCAGCATATATTACAGATTGAAACAGATTGATTTGGACGGTTCATCCACATACTCAAACGCAGTTGAAATCAACAATGTAGTTCCGGCTAAATTTGCGTTAAGCCAAAACTACCCGAACCCTTTTAATCCAAGCACGTCAATTGCTTTTTCTATTAATCAGAAAAGTCAGGTTAAACTTAAAATAACAGGCATACTTGGCAACGAAATAGCAGAGTTAAAAAATGAAGTTTTAGAGCCGGGCGCTTACACGGTAAACTTCGACGCTTCTAAATTATCAAGCGGAGTTTATTTCTACTCTCTTATTACTAATTCCGGTTCAATCACTAAAAAGATGACATTAACAAAATAATTTAATTTTTATTTAGAACAGTATTTCAGCGCCGGCAGTTTATGCCGGCGCTTTTTTATTAGCTTTTGGAATATTTTATTTTAGTTTTAATTATGTTGATGGTTATTCCACTATTATCTATTGCGCCACGGTCGAACCGTGGCGCAATAGATAAAGGCAGAGCATGAATGATAGCTTGTACAAAATAATAGCCTTTAGATTCCTCATTTCGAGGACTCATTCGGAATGACACAGTCAGCTTATCTTTTCACTTATTATATTTGTAGAAAAAAAACGATAGTTCTAACTAGCGTTAGTCGAACTATGAGGTCATGGCCCCAGTCATCCTTCGACTACGCTCAGGATGACTTTTATTGCGTTCCACTAATGAATTGACAATGTTTGAGCGCTAACTTCATAAATCATTTCCTAATCCCAATACCCATAAAACTTCTTAGCGCGCTCAGATAATTGTCCGTCCCCATAACCTGCGGCACATTAGTATGCGTAGCTCCCTGAACAAGTATAAGCTGCTTGGGCTCAGGCGCATTGTTATAAACTATCTGTCCATTATCTTTGAAACGTACAAAATCGTCGTCGCTGCCATGAATAAGTAAAAGCGGAGTTTTTATTTTTTTAATTTCATCAGCGTTATCAAACTTCCCTTCCGTCAGCCATCCTGATGGAATATCTAAAATCAAACTCCCCTGCGTCAACGAATTTGCAGACGCAAACGGCGACTCCGCAATTAGCCCGGCCGGGTTAACCGCTTCGGCCGCAAGGTAAATTGATACAACGTTGCCAAGCGAATACCCGTATAAATAAAGCGCGTCTGACGTTACGCTGTAATTGTTTTTAATATAATTATACGCGGCTATTCCGTCTTCATGCAAACCTGTTTCAGAGGACTGCCCTTCCGACATTCCAAAGCCTCTGAAATCGAAAACAAAAACATTTACGCCAAGCTTATGCAGCAGCATTACGCGATCCCAATAATTATCTATGTTGTTTTTATTACCATGGCAGTATAAAATTGTTTTGCCAGAATAGTTTTTAGAGGACGCCACCCAATATCCATATAATTTATTTCCGCCGCTGTAAAATATGGCCTGTTTAATAAGAGAATCCGGAATATCATTTCCGGGAAGCTCATACCTGGTTATAGCTTTTTCGTTAAAAAGGAAATCGTCCATCTGGCACCCGCCAAACAAAAAGAGAGTCACAACAATACAAATTGAAAATAATTTTTTCATAATTAAAAACTCCTCTCTAAAGAAAATAATAATCCAATTGCTCCACGCCCTGATATTTTTGAATATTCTGCGGCCAACTGATCTGTGCGCACATTAGACGCCTGCCATTTAACTTCTGTAATAAGGCGGAATTTTCTTCCAAGTTCTATCCTGTATCCAACAAAAGGAGAAATTATACTTTTTGGCGAATCGCTGTCATAATCCGGGGTAGTTAAAGGATATGTATAATCAAACCCTGTAAACACAAGATTTGCTCCCGTATGCCATGCAAACGTTGCCGTAAGCGAAGGGTAAGCTCTCACGCGGCTTGAAACATCCGGCTTAAGACTCATTAAATAAAGCAAAGACGGATTTATTCCAATTGTGGGGATATAACCGTCGTTCAATACCGGAAAGTATGCGGCTCCAAAATCGAAACCAAATATTTTATACGGCAGACTTGTAAGATGAAGATTGCCGCTTACATTCAGCTTATCAACCGCGCCATAAACTGCGCCCGCTGTAGCATATGGTATTGGAACGTTCATACCTGATATTTTTACAAAGGGTCCGCCAAGACTTACGTTCATTTTAACTTCCCCTTTGCCTATCGGCTCAAGGTTTGTATGCGCCGCGCAACCGGAATAAATTATCATAACGCAGAATAAAAAAATGACCTTTACAAATCTCATTCGCTTCTCATTAATAAAAAATATTAATGTAATTTGCCCCCTTTTTATTTAATAAGAAATGCCAATAAAATGGGGATATACGGCAGGATAAAAAATCTCCTTCCATTCTGCTTTAACAGAACAAAAGGAGATATAAAACTTTCTATCTATAAATTATTAATGACCGCTTTTGCCGCTTGCATCTCTTCCGTCGTCAATGTTTCTATCGTATCTTTCAGTATAATCGTTAAACGCATAAGATATTCCGATTGAAAATGTTCTTGTTTTAGTAGGAGCATACAGACTATATGACCTGTAATCGTTTCCGTAAGTCCAGTTTTCCCATTTTCCAGATTTTAATATATCATTAACTGAAAAATTAAACTTTAACTTTTTATTGAAGAAACTTTTACTGACGTTAAGAGACAAGTATTTCTGTTCTCTGTTTGAACTTCTAACGTCGCTGTATTTAGGCGAATACCAAAAGCTAATATTAGCTTTTATATCATAAAACAAAGCCAGCCCTAAATTCGCATTTAAATCGCTTGATTTAGTGTCATAATTCAGATTTTCTTCGTAATAATGACCATGTCTTTTTTGGTATCTATAATTATAATTAATATTGAACGAAGAAATAAAGTCCGGCAAATGCACAGGCGACGCAGGAGAATTATAATAAGGCAGTGATAATTCAAGCCCGAATAAATCTGTCGACGTTATATTTATAGGCGAGCTGACCGAAATACTATCGTTTATCACGGCTGTTTCATAACTCATATTGCCCGTGCTGTGCACATAATAAGTATTAATGTATTGGGATAAGCTTATTCCATATGAATTAACAAACTGCGGTTTAATGGTAGGGTTGCCAATACTATAGCTATTAATTCCGGAATATTCTTTAAATGGATTTACAAAATACATATTAGGATATTTAACGCGTCTGAAAGCATTAAATGCAAGCTGGAACATATCGCTAAATTTATATGATAAATTTATATTTGGGAAAACATTAAAATAGTTATTTGTAAAGCTTTCATTCGTCGTAAACTGATCTCCATGCGTGTGCAGGTTTTCAGCTCTTATGCCGGTTTTCAGTTCATACTTTCCCCAGGTATTTGCATAAGTTAAGTATACTGCATGAATATTTTCATTGTACTTAAAAAAGTTGCTCAAGCCTAAAGTGTCCTGCCATTGGTTTGTCTGGCCTATATAGTCTAACGCATTATAATTATTTTTCCTGTCCCTGTTTGTAAAATTATAACCGGTTTCAAATTTACCTATATCAGTAGGATCAGTCAACGCTATTTTTGTAATAAACGTATTAGCGCTTTCTCCGTTTGAGCTGTTATGTATTTGAGCGTATTCTTTATTGCTATAATTATAGCGTTGAGAGCTTGAATTCGGAGAAGAAATTTTTGTAAATAAAGCGTCAACCGTCAGTTCCTCCCCTTTTTTCTCAAAACTGCGTTTATAAAAACCATAGAAATTGTTAGCTGAATATTCATAATCGCTTTTATTAGTTGCAGAATATTCATATTCTTTTACCAAAGATGAGTTATCAACTTCAGAATTATTATTATTATTACTATTGTATTTGAATTTATTATAATTGCTATAAAAAGTTACTGTATTCTTATCGTTGAATTTGTAATCAAAACCAAGTTTATAATAGCTGCCATTATATTGTCCGTCGTTATAACCATTTGAATACTGGCGATAAAAAGAAGAGCTATTATAGTTAATGTTCTCGTTTATTTGTTCTGTATTCTGTTTCGCTCCCCAGCCGGAAGCCGAGCCAAAAAGATTAAGCTTATCTTTTTTATAGTGCAAATCCAATCCGCCGTTTTTCTGGCTATTCTCGCCAACGCGCACGTTAACTGAACCGCTGTAACTATCCAGTATGCTTTTTTTAGAAACAATATTAAGTATGTATGTTCCCCCTTCTGCGCTTTCTTTAGCAGATGGAGAAAGGATTAGCTCAACCTGATCTGCCATTGACGCTGGCAGGCTGGCAAGCATTTTATCAGGCACGTCATAAGGCTGGCCGTCCATCTCAATTTTAATCGCCTGCCCTCTAATAGTTACTGCGTCAGACTGCGGATCTACCTGTACCAAGCCCGTATTTTTTAAAGCATCGGTTAACGAGCCGGAACCCTCCGGAACCTGATCCATATTTATCACCTGCTTATCTACATGAAACTCAACCATCGGTTTTAAAGTTTTTATTACTACTTCGGGCATTTCATAAGCCACCGGGCGTAATTTTACTAAACCTAATTTCGAAGTTGTCGTCAAAGAAACGGAATCGATTATTTTTGTTTGGTACCCCATCATAGAAAACTTGACCCGCACTACCCCTTCTTTTATATCGCTTATATTAAAAAGACCTCTTTCATCCGTAGACGAACCGCCTATATTTTTATTTTCACTTCGCGATAAGACTACCACATTTACTCCTTTGAGCCCTTTATTGGACGTAGAATCTTCAACAAAGCCGGAAAGCTTAAAACTTTCTTTTGAACTTTGAGCAAAACTGAAACTACATAAGAACAACACACAAAAAGTAACAATTAATTTTATCTTCATTTCTCCCTCAGATTATAAAATATACAATTATAGTTAACCATTCTCGCCTCATTACCGCGAGCATAAAATAGAACAAAGACATAACTACGCCTATAATATATTTCTATAGATCTTTGGGCATAGGTATTTTAGCTTACCATTATGACAAATTAAAACGTTTTTTGCGCCTAAAATAAAACAGATTGCGCGTATTTCATTCTTCGCTTTTAATTAACGAGCTGTTATTTATATTAGACGCGGCTCCCCGCAAAAAGGTTGTATAAAAAAATATTTTTTTATCTATAAATCTAATAAACAGGAACAGCTTCCTTCCAGCTGTTCCCTCCTTCACTTAAATCGTTCAGTTAAAAGTACAACCTTGAAAAATACAATTAACGAACGAAAACTAAAATCTGCCGAATTTCAACGATATTCCAGCAGAGAAATTTCTAAAATCTGAATTAGACACGCCGTACATGTTTACGCCGTTAACAAGCCTATAGCTTCCTATAATGCCAAGTTTGGCATATTCATTAATATTGAATTCAACGCTTGCGCCAGGTTCAAACACAAAAACAGTATTAGAAACGTGACGGCCTTCGCCATATTCGGCTTCAAAATAATCGCCCGCGCCGCTTTCGGTATATGCGACTCTGCCCCCTCCAATCAGTACGGAAACCGAAGCATGAACGCGTTTAAAAGGGTATATATAATACTCTATAACTCCCCCGCCATAACCAAACGAAATTTTAGGGTCGCGCAAAAAGCTATAAATGTTTTTAACGTCGTATTCAGAACGGTTATTAGTAGTTAAACCGTATCCGCCAGCTCCAAGCAGCAATTGATGGTCGATTAACCAACCGCCATAACCGCCGACAAGAAGTCCAAAATCATTTTTAATAGAAGTACATTTCAGGCTTACGGCTCCAAATCCGCCGCTCTCCACATTGCCCCCAAAAAAGGATTCTCTTTGAGAAAAACTCAGCGAGCTAAAAAGTAATATTAACAAAAATAACTTTTTCATTTCTCTTTTTTATTTTGATTATAATATATAATTTCAAAATGATTTTGTAAAGATATGCTTTTGCTCCCAATTTCTTATAAAAAGTTACATAAACGGTTATCAAAGCTTTTTGAACGGTTTTTATCCAATATAAAACCAATTTGGGATGGATTATTTGCTTTATTTGATATTAGGCAGGAGTCAATTTTTACTTAGAGATCGTAGTTAAATTCTGAAAATATTCTTCTATTATCACAAAAAAGCCTTGTATTTTCTTATTTCGCCACTAAGGCTAAAAAAAATACAAGGCTAATAAAACATTTAATTTTAATTCTTTAGTTCAGAACGCCCATCGCTTTTTTAAGCCGGACTGAAGTAACCTGATAATCGTACAAAGCCTGAATATACTGAACTTCAGAGCTTAGAAGAGTAACTCTTGCGTCTGTAATTTCAATAGGACTGCCAATTTCCTGTTTATAACGCCCCTCTGCTATATTTAAAGCTTCCTGCGCCTGCTCTACTAAAGATTTTGTAGCGTCTATTTTCGATTGAGCTAAACTAAGGCTGTAATATTGCTGCTGAACGTCAAGGTCTACTGTCTGAAAAGCGTAATCATACTGAGCTTCGGCGCTTTTTAGATTCGCTTTTGCCAAATCTACTCCGGCGTCTATGCTAAATCCCTGAAATATAGGTACGGACAATGTAAAGCCAAAATTCCACGAATTTTTCAGATCCTGCGAAAGAGAAAATGTTTTCCAGTTATAGCCGCCAGTCATGTTTATAGAAGGCAGATTAGCCGCCCATGCAGAAGTAACAAACTCTTTATTTGCTTCAACTTTATATTTAGCGCTGATAAGATCAGGGCGGTTTTTGCGCGCAGTCTCTAAAGCGTTTTGAATTCCCAGACTATCCTGAATTATATCCATATTATCCTGCAACTGAAAATCGTCGCCAAGTTTAATATTAAGCGCATTCTCTAACTGGAGCTTGCTAATAATTATATTATTTTCAGAATTAATAAGAGTAACCTTAGAGTTCGCTAAATCTGTTTTTGCTTTAATAACGTCGAACTGAGGTTTTTTACCTACGTTAAAAAAACTTTCCGCCTGAGCTAAATGCTCTTCCGATTGCTTTAACGATTCAAGACTAACCTTTTTAATTCTTGCGGCTTCTAAGTAATTAAAATACGCTACATACGTATTCAGAATAAGATTCTGCTTAGCTGTTGCAAGATCGCGTTCAGAAGAATTTTTAAGTTCCGACGTTCCGGATACTTTAGAAAATGTTTTTCCAAAATCATAAATCATCTGGTTAAGCTGAAAACCGGTCGAGAAATTATTATAGAACAATTCCCTCGCCGAATTTCCAGAAAAAAAGTAACCGCCGTTTCTTGTCCACCCGGAATTAAATGCCACCTGTGGAAACAAAACGGACTGCGTATTAACTAAGTTAGAAGAAGAAACATCATAAGCGCTTTCCGCTATTTTAATTTGCGGATTGTTTTTAAGAGCTATTTCTATACACCTGTTAACCGTCAGCGTATCCTGACGCGCATAGCCGGAAGCTGTTAAAAATAAAACTAAGCTAAGGATAAAATATTTTTTAATCATTTGTAAGTTCTTCATATTCATTTTTATGTTTTTTCTTCGATCTTTCTTCAAATACAGTATAAAGAGTAGGCACAAACAAAAGCGTTAGTATTGTAGAAATTGAAAGACCTCCAATAACCGCAATTGCAAGAGGAGCCTGCGATTTTTCTCCTCCCATACCTATAGCCATTGGTATAAGTCCCAGAACTGTAGCAAGAGTAGTCATAAGAATAGGTCTAAGTCTTGTTTTTCCGCCTGTAATAACCGCTTCGTGTAAAGGCATTTCATTTTTCCGCAGCTTATTAGTGTAGTCCACCAATAAAATACCGTTAGAAACCACAATACCAATCATAACAATTACTCCTTCAAACGAAGTAACAGAAAGGGTCGTATCAGTTAAGAATAACGCCCACAGCACGCCTATCATTCCAAGAGGAACCGTAAACATAATTATAAACGGATCGACAAGAGATTGGAATTGCGAAGCCATTACCATGTAAACCAAAACTACCGCAAGAATAAGAGCTAAACCAAGATCGCCAAACGTTTTGTTCTGCTGTTCAATGTTGCCGCTTTGCTTAACAGTAAAGCCGGAAGGAATTTGAACATTGTTTAGTTTTTCCTGAATATCAGCCGAAACGCTTCCGAGATCACGCCCCGTAACGTTGCCTGTAATTTCAACAATTCTTTCCTGGTATTTTCTGTCAATTTGAATTGGAGCTTTAACCAGATTAACCTGTACAAGGTTAGATAGTTTTATTGACTCCCCGGCGCTATTTAGAACGCTAAGATTTTTTATATCGTCGACTTTATTTCTATAGTCTTCAGTCAAGCGCACTAAAATATTATACTGATTTCCGGTAGCCGGATCGGTAAAGATGGAAGCTACAGAACCGCTCATCGCAGTAGTGATAGTATTAGATATTTGGGATACGCTGATGCCAAGCGCGCCTGCTTTTTCACGGTCAATCGCCACATGCAATTCAGGCAGGTTTAGCTCTCTGGTTATCTGAACGTCAGTTGCGCCGTTAGTAGATTTAACTATATCGTAAATTTTTTCTGAAAGAGCGTTTGCTTTCTCAAAATCCTGCCCGCTTATAACTACGTCAATAGGAGCAGAAGAGCCATAATTAAGCAAATATTTAAGGAATCCGCCTGATGTGACAAATATCTGCGCTCCGGGTAAACTCATAAGTTTAGGACGCAGAGTTTTTATTATGTCAAATACCGTTCTGTCTCTTTCGTCGGGAGCCTTAAGCGCAACGGTAATACTGGCCGCATGCGTGCCTGAGTTTCCGCCAAACGAGCTGCCGCTTTTTGCAGAAGGAACGCCCATATCTGAAATTATAGTTTTTAATTCAGGAACATTCTTTTTTACTATCCCTTCTACTCTCATAACTAATTTTTGAGTCTCTTCTATTCTTGTTCCAACTGGCATTAATACTTTAACCGTAAACTGGCTCTCGTCAGTTTCAGGGAAAAACTCTGTTCCAATCAACTTAAACAAGAAAGAAGATATTATTGCAAACCCCACCACGCTTAAAATTACAATTTTTTTATGATTCAGCGCTTTTGATAAAATGTTTTTATACACATTATCAACTTTATCCAGAAATGTTTTAACTGAGTTTTGAATACGATGCGAAAGCTTCTGCGAATCCAAATCAATTTCTCTTTCGCCGCTTAGATATTTATAACACATCAAAGGCGTTACTGTACGAGAAACAAAGAATGACGAAAACAAAGCCACTGCAATTGTAATTACTAACGGAAGGAACATTAATTTTGCGACGCCCGTTAAAAACACAATTGGAAGGAATACAATTACCGTAGTAAGAGTAGAAATAAAAATTGGCGAAGCTACTTCGCTTGCCGCGTCAAGCGTGGCAATCATTTTATTTTTACCGTCCTTTTTCATCGCCCCATAATGGCGCGATATGGCCTCCAGTTCCACAATCGAGTCGTCCACAAGCCGCCCAATGCCAAGGGCAAGTCCTCCAAGCGTCATAATATTTAGCGAAGTGCCGCTAAACCGGAAGAAAATAAATGTAACCAAAATAGAAAGCGGTATAGCTAAGAAAATAATCATTGCGCTCTTTGAATTACGCAGGAATAGCAAAATAACTATTACTGCAAGAAACGCTCCAAGAATAGCTTCCTGATATAAACCGTTTATCGATTGTTTAATATACAAACTTTGATCTGTGCCAAGCGACGCTTTAACAGAAGGCGGAACGTCGCGTAATTGGGTAAGAGCTTTTACTACTGCGTTTACTACTTCAACCGTATTTGCGCCTGAAGTTTTCTGAACCTTAATAACTACCCCTTCTTTTCCATTATTTCTAATTACTTCCGTCTGTTCCTGATAAGAATCTTCAACATACGCAATATCCTTAACCCTGACGGACACTCCGTTCGTGTTGCGAACGACAATGTTTCCCATCGGCTCAACTACGTTAAACTGACTTTCGGTTTTAAGAGAATAATCAAGAACTCCGGATTTCAAATCGCCCGCCGGGACAATAAGATTTGACGCTGCTATTGCCTGACTTACCTGCGAAAGCGAAATGTTCATTGCGTCAATTCTATTCCGGTCAACCTTAATATGTATTTCTCTTATTCTTCCGCCAGAGACCTGCGCAAAAGCTACTCCCGGAATATGCTCTAATTGCGGCTCGATAACGTTATACGCAAGATCATACAAAGCTCTTTGATCCAAATCTCCGTTAAGAGCTATCGTACAAACGGCAATATTTGTAATATCAAATTTAAGCACTAACGGCTGCGAAGCCGCAGTCGGTAAAAGATTAAGAACTCTGTTAACTTTTTGAATAACGTCAATTAAACCGGCGTCGGTATTAGCGTCCCAGTTAAAATAAACGCGCACCTGCGAAATTCCTTCGCGCGTGGAAGACTGAACATAATCTACGTTATTAGTAGAGCTTACGGCTCTTTCCAATGGAACTGTAACAGTCTGTTCCATATCGGTAGGACCTGCGCCGTTATTATAAGTAATTACGCTCACAACCGGTATTTGAATGTTTGGCAACATATCAATCGGAAGTTGAGTTAAAGAAACAATACCTAAAACAAATATAGCAATTGCAGCCATAAAAGTTGAAATAGGATATTTAAGAGCAAGTCGGGTTATCCACATAATTTTACTTTGATATTTTAACTTTCATTTTGTCTTTAATTAATGTCTGGCCTACAAATACTAATTTATCAGCATCGTCAATGCCCGAGACAATTTCAATCTTTTCGTTCATGGAAATGCCTGTCTGCACATATTTTTTGGATACGGTAGAATCGGCATTTACAGTAAAAACATAACTTCCTTTTTCGTCGTTTTGAACAACCTGACTTGGAACAATCTTTGCGCCTGATTTCTTCTGAGTTATAAAATTAACAGTAGCAAACATACCTGGTTTTAATGCGCCTGAAGCGTTATCAATTCCAATTTCAATAGCCATTGTTCTTGTTGAAAGGTCTATAGCCTGACTCATTTTACTTATTTTGGCGTTAAATTCTCTATCTGGAACCGCGTCGGCTTTAACTGTTATCTGTTGAATTTTTGAGAGATATGCAATGTCTCGTTCAGGAACGTTTACGTCAATTTTTAGCTTGCCGTTACTCATAAGAGTAAACAAGCTTGAACTCTGCGTAGTTGAAGAAGCCGTAACATAAGCTCCCTGATCGAACATTTTTTTTGTAATAACTCCGGCAAAAGGAGCAGTAACCTTACAATAACCAAGCTGTGTAACCGCGTTATTATATGCGGCTTCAGCGGCCTGTTTTTGAGCGCGCGCAACGTCAAAAGCTGCCTTTGAATTATCTACATCCTGCTGCGCTATCATTTTTTGCTCAAGCAGTTTTTTATTTCTTTCATAGCTTACCTTCGCGTTCAGCAAACTTGCTTCCGCCTGCATAAAATTAGCTTTAGCCTGCCTTGCATTCTGAGAATAAATTGTAGTGTCAATAAGCGCAAGTTTCTGGTTGGCAGATACTCTGCTGCCTATATCGACATATATTTTTTCGATATTACCGTTCACTTTGGAAAATATATTTGCCTGTTGATCCGGCATAACATCGCCGGTTAGCGATTCAACTTTTTGTATATCGCCAATAACAGGCTGTCCTATCACTACGACAGGTTTAAGAACAGGCCGCTTAGAAGAGGCGCTGCTGTTCAGCTTAATTATAAAAATTATTGCCAGAAGAGCTACTATTCCGGCTATAATAAAATACGCTTTCTTTTTTGTTTGCATTTTATCCTTAGTTAAGAACTGTAATTATGTTTTTTGGTAAACTCTATGCGAGTATTAAATTTATTTTTAAAACGATTTCACATTCTATGTTTAGACATTTCAGCTTTATTAATGGTTTAAAAAATAATACTGCTTTCACAAAGAAATATCATCTCTTTACATATTGTTAATTTCATTTTTTTGGAGTTGGCTGTATAGTTTCTAAATGTAATAGCTATCTTTAAACGACTTTTTTAAAATCTAATATTAAGTAAGAAATGCCCAATTATCAACATCTAAACAATTTCGCTTTTTACAGCTTATATTTTAACTAAAACAAATGAAGAAATATTTCTAACGGCATTTGATATTTATAAAAATATCGCTATATATATGTCTGTTCTAAATGAGGATTAAGCCTAATTACTAAAAAACAACAATAATATATAAGGACAAATAATGAAGACAAGAACAGTTATTTCAATTGTTTTTTTTGTGTTTATACTAGCCGCATATATTCCAGCGCAAACTCCGCAGGGTCTTGTTCAGGAGGGATTGACTATTGAGAGCAAAATACTCAAAAAAACAGTTCGCTATACAATATACCTTCCGTCTGATTACGCGACTTCAAACCGTTATTATCCGGTCGTTTATCTTTTACACGGTTATTCAGACAACGATATGGGCTGGCTTCAATTTGGAGAAGCGAACATAACCGCCGACGAAGCGATAGCGAATAGAACAATTCCGCCTATGATTCTTGTTATGCCTGACGGCGGAGTCAGCTGGTATATTAATAATTACGACAATTCCGTCTGTTATGAAGATTTTTTTATTAAAGAATTTATTCCTTACATCGAATCTAAATACCGGATAAGAGCAGAAAAAAGTTATCGCGGAGTCGCCGGACTTTCTATGGGCGGTTTTGGATCGCTAATTTATTCTTTAAAACACTCGGATATGTTTGCAGCCTGCGCAGCTTTTAGCGCCGCTATTTTCACTGACGAGGAAATTGTAAACAGAGACGTCGCTACATGGAAGAATATCGGAGCGTCTTTGTTTGGTCCTGATCTTAAAGGCTCCGATAGGTTAACTGCTCATTATAAAGCCAACAATCCTATTGATATTGTAAAAACCGGGAATATCGAAAAGACTAAAAGCGTAAAATATTACATTGATTGCGGCGACGACGATTTTCTTTACAAAGGGAATTCCGCATTTCATGTTTTGCTTAGAGATTTAAATATTCCTCACGAATACCGCGTAAGAGACGGCGGCCATACATGGACTTATTGGAGAACGGGACTTTTAGACGGTTTGAAATTTATCGGAACAAATTTCAGACGACAATAAGAACTAACTAAAAAGATTTTAAAAACAATAAGGCCGTCCCGATTTATCGGGGCGGCCTTATTTTAGTGTTTTTATTTTATTTTACCGTAATTATTTTATTTAACTAGCATTAGTTTTTTTGCCAAAAAACTATTTTCAGTTTTTAACTCATAAAAATATACGCCGCTGCTTAAAGAACTTCCGTCAAATACTGCTTCGTGGCTTCCGGCTGATTGAACGTTATCGGCAAGGCATTTTACTAGCTGACCTAACGTATTATATACATTAAGGCTAATCTTTTGCGCTGATGGAAGCGAATATCTTATTGTAGTTGTTGGGTTAAATGGATTTGGATAATTCTGGCTTAACTCAAATGTGTTTAATTTTGCGCCTTCGCTTTTTACGCCAGTTAAGTTATTTGTAAAATTAGAAGCATAATAGCTCTTAAAACTTTTCTCATTCTCTCTGGCTTTCTCTAAGCTTTTAAGACCAGTCGTGCTTTGAGCTACAATATAAGCTACAACTATGTCAACTGGTTTGTTTTTTTCTAATTTAAAAGGACCCGAATTCGACATCTGTCTTTGGTCATAAGGGGTAGTATTTAGCCAACCATTACCAGTTACAGGATCGCCTGAATACATAAATTTTGGATCTATCTGGCTGCAATTAGAAAGTGTAGAACCATTGCCAAAAGTCCATGTGCATGGGTTCAAAGGCTTTCCATCTTTACCACACCCGCCTTTAAGATAGTTCCTCAATTCAAATTGTGTTGCAGGATCGCCATGAGTAGGGTGAGACTGCATATACTGGGTAAATGAAGTCATTGGCAGATTCATTGCTCCTAGGATTGTATCTACGCCTAATACGCTTCCTTTAACATTATATGCATACTTCAGCGGAGTATCTATTCCTTTATCAAATACGCCATTATTGTTGACATCTGTAAATGTTACTCCGGGGATATATGAAACCGGTCCCTGGAAAAAGTCGACAATGAAACATGGAGTATTAGCCCCCCAAAGTTTATCAGACGCAATCTGATAAGTATAAGCATAGCTTGCAGCCGTATCGCAACCAACAAGATCGTCGCTATAATCTCCTAAATCCGGATCGCAAGCGATAGAGAAATAGACTGAGTCCAATACGTCGGAAACAGTTCCTTTGTTAACGATACTATACCTTACAAATATCATATTTCTTAATTCAGCTTTTGTAGAATAACCATAAACAGTTTGTCTTACTTCAATGCCCTGAGGATCAACGTCAGTAAACGAGCGCAAAGCTTTAGATTTACCGTCATTAAAAACGCACCATGCGGTAAAATCGCCTATTAAATCTGGTCTGTCCTCATTAGCGTCCCAAACGCCGTTTCCGTTTTTATCAACCGGGTTATAAATTCCGTCCCCGTCGCCGTCATAAAAACCTGCGCCAATAGAGACCGCGTCCTTCCAGTCCTGCCATGAATCCCCAAATGGAACATCCTGAGCGGTAACAAGATACATTCTGTTTTTAGCGTCCGTTGAAGATGAACCAACTGGCCCAGGAACATAGTCGTTTATTCTTGAAGAGCTCATTACGCCGTTACCCCATTGTTTTGACCCAGTAAAGCCAGACATAAAAAATCCGCCGGAGAAAAGGAATTTTATTCCCTGCATTCTCCCGCCAAGATCATTTACGTCGCCAATTACTCCTTTTTTGTCAATAGGTATAGACAAATTATTATAATCAAGCAGCAGGTAATCTGATTTAATATTAGAAACGCTTTGCCCAGCTTTTTTATTGCCATTTACTTCGGCAAAAGAAAAATTTTGCAATAGGAACAATAAAACCAGAATGGATAAAATAGATGTAAATTTTTGAAACATTTTTACCTCCAATTATAAGTTATTATTATTTGGGGTGAAAATCTGTTTTTAAACCGAGCTCCTCCCCACCCCTAATTATTTAATTATTTTAAGAATACCCTGGTAATGCTTTACAATAAATAAACTCTTATCAAGAGAAATAAGAGACCGCTCATATTAAATGAGCGGTCGTTAAACAAATAGCTACTGAGACTATTTGATGCCGAGTAGTTTCTTTTACAACTGAAACCTCCCCTGCTTCCAGGTTGCAAAAACACGAACTAAACTTTACATTTAGCCGCTAAAACTATTCGTATTTTTTCCCCGAAACTTTTAATTTGCATTCGTCTTTTACAGGCTCTTAGCAAATTTACTTTTCCACTATCCGTAAAACATTTATCCGGCATCTAAAACTATTTTATTTATCTTACCAAGATGCCAATAGATATTCCGTCAAACAAAAATATCAGTATGACCGGCTTCAGCCGTTTGGACTGAATCAGTCTGTTTCCAATTAAACCTTGAGCAACTCCTTAGTATTTGCTATAAGTTGGGCTATATCCGTCAGATTCTGTTTCATTAAATATACTCTCCCGTTAAAAACGAAGGAATATAATTTCCGGTTAATGATTCAGTTTTTATAACGGACAAATAACCAGTTATCCCGATACTGGATTTTTTATTAGCAAATAGGAAGCATTCTAACCCGGTAATAGAACCTGAATTATTTAACAAACTCAGGCTGGCGTTATTAACGACGGGTTTAGCGCTCAGAACATAATTGATTCCGGTAAAAATACCGGTCACACTAATTTCATTAGCCAAACCGAATGATTTCGAATTTTTACAAAATGAGTTTAAATAAGAAATATCCGGCGAAAAAATATACGAGACTACGGTTGTATTATTTTCCTTTAAGAAATTAACAGCGCCGTAGTCGTCAGTTTTGGTATAGTAAGGAGCCAATTTCAAAGGGTTTAATATAAAATGTTTGCTAACTAAGTAAGCCGTTACTGAAGAATTAACAGCGGCTCCAGAAGCAGTTTTGACAGACCCGGTAAAAGTATTTAAGATAGTTGTAACTATCTCTTTCAATCCACTACTGTAAATGAGTGAATCGTTTTCATTTACGGTAATTATTTTGGATTGTACATAGAGGGCATCTTTGTAATATTCCCCGGCATAGCCTGCAGCCGAAGAATACATATTATACCGACCTGTCTTTGTTTTGAAGAAGCCAATTTTGTCTGAACTAACATTGTCGTTTAATCCCCATCCAATGCCGTCTACAGACAATAACCGCGCGCTCCCCTTAACAATGCGCGTTAATGTGGCTTCATTTTTCAAAACGCCGCTTACTACCCCATATTTAGCCTGAGGAGCTATTGCCGTAACTTCTATTTTGTTTGAGGGTTGACTTTCTCCCAGCGAAGTTACCGCAGTAACATAATAGGAATAAGTTTTTCCTACCGTTACATAGTTAGCAATATACTTTTTGTTATAAACAGTATAAGTCTTTACATATTTCCCTGAATCGTTTACTCCCCCCTCCCTTTTGTAAATATTGTATCGCACTACAGAATTTTGGTCGCCAAATTGCCACGTTAAAGCAATATTGATATAATTTCCTTCTCCCAAGATTTTAACGCTTAGATCAGTTGGAGTCTTAACTTGCGCAACTGATAAAAAGGATAATACGAACAAAATATTTAGTATTAAAATCTTTTTCATAAGTAACCTTGGCGAACTTGCATCCTTTATAATTCTACTTTAACTTATTCTAATATTGTGCCAAGCCAATAATCCAGATTGCCTTTCCAGTATTTCTTATAATAAGAATATAATTTTTGTTTAATCAAATCGCTAAACATATTCTAAACGACTTTAGTTTTATGGAACTATGAACGATATTAAACCTATTTTGCTATAGAATCAGCCTTTTTTTTTGAGTTGCACTGCTTTGGAGCGCCATTTTCACCTCCATACGACTTGCATTTTGTATGTCGAAAAAATTACGGCCATATAAGCGCAATAGTTTTTATAATATCTAGAGCTACATTAAGTAAATTTTTCACTATAGAAAAGATGTGAAATTAACCGGGGAGATACGAATATTTTTCGCACTACAAAATATTTGCGCGCTTTAAAACGGGATTTTTAACGAGTAGTTCAGATTAATAGCGCATTCGTCTGCTGAAATTTTCTGCGCCGATAAACTGAATTCCGAAGGGATATCCGTCCGCAAAAATAAGATATCAATTTGAGCATACGCCCATAAAATAACTGAAGAAGCTATAAGCAAGTTCTTGGTTTTGTACGATTTGTTATAACTATCATACTTGTCAGGAATGAGAGACTGATTATTTTCATTGTGATAATCTTTCTCTTTTTTATTTGTATTTGCAATAAAATAAACCATACTTCCAACGCTAAGCGCCGCGGCCGAAGCGATAAGCCAGCCTTTAGTTTTGTCCCCAAGACATATGTGCCCCCACCCCGGCAAAATAATTGACTTTGCTAATGAATTTTTAAATTCGCCATAATCGTTATTAACAGAAGATACAGCCTGAACTTTAGCCGGTTCCCGTTTTTTTTTCGGCCGGTTAAGAGGCTCCCAATTTGCATATCCTTGATTATCTGATTCCACATTAGGAGGTTCCAGGTTATCGGACTCCTGCTTCGCCAATCCCTGCTTAGCAGGCTCCTGCTTTGCTGGTTCAATTGTCTTTAGCTGATCTGGCGCGCCTTGTAAAAAATCGCTGCGGACTTCATGGAACAGAGCTATTATTTTTGGCGAAATATTTTCAGAGTCAAGATTGCAATTCCTATCTGTTTTAAGCATTTCTATGAAACTATTTTTTGCCGCCGCTTCGTCGGCAAGAGCATAATAAGAAGCCGCCTTCATAATTAAGATTTCTATAATATCATGTTTTGACAACGAATCTTTTTTCTGTAACATTTCTTCAGAAAGGTTGATTACCCTCTTATACTCAAAAGCTTCATACAGATTTTTCGTTTCATCCAAAATGCTTTTTTGTTGAGCGTACGCGCCTGAAAAAAACAAAACGACCATAAAAACAGACAGGAATAATCGTTTCATTTTAAGACCGTCATTTTTTTTGTTTCAGAAAAGCCGCGGGCGGAAGCTCCTGAATTTAAGGAAGTTGAAACTTTTAGCTGATAAAAATAAACGCCGCTTGGCAAAGCGGAAGATTTAAATGTAACATTATAGTCCCCTTTTTTCTTTTCGGAATTTTCAAGTTCAGCTACCTGACTGCCAAGAATATTAAAAACTTTTAGAGATACAAAACCGTCTTCTGCAAGTCTATAATTTATTACTGTAGAAGGATTAAATGGGTTTGGGAAATTTTGAGATAAGGAATACCCGGAAGGCTGATTACTAGCTTTTACGTCTGTTGCCGCTGCGTTATATTTTTCAATTTCAGGAACAAACTGCCCAGTTTCGTCAAATCCGCCCATAACATAAACAGAATTATTAAAATTAACGGCCATGCAATCCTTTCGTTTAAAATTCATAGGCATAAGCGATTGCGCAACTGTTGTAACTGAATCAGTTAAAGTATACAGTTCAACAGTATTAAGAGCCTTTTCGCTTTCATCGTATCCGCCCAGAATCATAATACTATTATTTGCATTCATTTTAAGGGCTTGTCCGTTTGAGCGCGGCTTTATCATATTGCCGGCTAAAGAAGGAGTATATTGGCGCGTTGTTATTGAATACCTCGAAATACTATTTAAGACAGTATTAAAAATTCCGCCGAAAACATATATGTTATTATTTAAAATTGCCGACATTTCCTCCTGCGGCATTGAAGAGTAATTGTTTTTGTAACAATAAAATATATTTTTTGTATCTACATTATACTCAAAAATATAAGGATAGTTTTGGTTACCGCTATTATAAAGCTGCCCTCCAACTACATAAAACAAAGAATTGTTTATTGAACCTGTTGCAAGAGAACGGTTAAAACATTTATTCGAATCTACAATTGTAGTAGTAAAATCCTTTGTATTGAAAACTTCAACAACGCCATTGGCTTTATTCTGACTTATTACTTCGCCTCCCAAATAATAAATTTTGCTCCCAACTTTGTCAGCCAGAAAATCCATCCTTTTTTTCTGCATATGACCGACAAAACTCCATTGATTTGTAGCCGGTTTATAAGCGTAAATCCAATCAGTTACGCTTTGAAGAGAATCAGAATACCCTCCAAGAATGTAAATAGCCGAATCGACAGCGACAATTGCCGAACCATAAAGTCCCTGCGGCATCTTCCCAACAACATTCCATTGCCATCCTGAATTTTGTCCTATTGAAGGGCTGCAATACAGTATAAATATAAAAAATATAACCCTACATATTGATTTCATAGAAAAATTTTCATCCCTAATCCTTTATGCATAGCAATATATGTACCAAAATAAATATCATATAAGAATCAGTTTAAATTTTTAAAATTGTGTTTTAATTCAAAAACCTGGTTTCGTTTAATCTTTACGACAAACTCAACAGGATTAAAATTTGTATTCTTTAAAACTATGCGATGTTCGCCAGGCAAAAGTCTCATCGGAATCTGCAAAGGAGTTTGCCCGCGCATCTTTCCGTCAATATACACTTCGCACCATGGGAAAACTTTACAATCCAGATATCCAAATAAAGTATCAAGTTTAATTTTCATTTCAGTAAGCTGCAATTGTTTTATAGTAATTTTTCTGGCATATACCGGATAATTAGGATTTACTAATTTTAACCGGTATTCTCCTTCCGGCAAAGCTATGCTGTTTTTCAACGGCGTGGTTTCAACTTTTGTAGAATCTATAAACACGTCAGCCCATGGATAACATTCTATAAATAACCGTCCATATTTCTTTTCAACTGCGGCTGCAGGTTTCTTTTCAACATCTTTTGCTGCTTCTTTTTTCTCTTCTTTTATATTTTCATTATTTTTAACCGGATTATTTACAGACAAAATACTTTTCTGCACTTCTGTAACAGGTAAAGAGCTTTGGCTATTATTAACTACTACCTGAGTAGAGTTGTTTTTATTTATATTGAAATAAACGAATATAACCGCCAAAACAATAAACCCTAATATCATAAAATAAGCAGTTTTCTTTTTTTCTTTTAAAATGCTATAATGCCCTTTTTCATATAAGTTATCAGATATTTTGCTCTGCTTTACTTTATCCGGCATCGCTTCCAAATCGGCGCCTAAAAGTTTTAAAACTTCTTCAGCATTTTTTAATCGCTTTGATTCGTCTTTTCTCAAAAGACTTTCAATAATCAGTTTTATATTGTCTGGAACCGAGACAGGAATTTCTAGCCCTTTTGCCTCATCAAAAGAAATTATTCTGTTAAGAGTTTCGTTAACGTCTTTACCAAGGAAGATGTTCGTTCCGGTAAAAAGTTCGTACAGAACTATTCCAGCCGAAAACAGATCGCTCCTGTAAGTTAGTTTATCTCCCATAGCCTGCTCAGGCGACATATAACAAGGCGTGCCAAGCGCAGAATACTGCGAAGTAACAAAATTTTCGTTTATGACAAGAGCCAGACCAAAATCGCCTATTTTCAATTCAAGCGAATCTGAAACAAATATATTTTCTGGCTTAATATCACGATGAATTATGTTGTTCTTATGGGCGTAATCCAACCCTTTGAATAACTGTATGGCAAGAAAAATCTTTTGTTCGTCAGAAAAAGAGTTTTCATTTATATAATATCTAAGATTATTGCTTACAAAATATTCAAACGAAATATAAAAGAGATGCTCATACATCCCAAAATCCAAAACTCGGATAATATGCCTGTGTTCTACCTGAGCAAGAATTTTTGCTTCTCTTTTAAATCTTTCAAGCGGCGAGTTATCTGGCAGATTTTGCGTATTAAGAACTTTAAGAATAATTTTTTTGCTTAAATATATATGGTTTGCAAGATAAACGGCGGCATGATCGTCTTTTTTAAGGCAATCAATTATTTCGAATTTCTCGAATAATATACGCTGTCCTTTATCCGGCATATTTATTGGATTCCCATTTCTTTAAGTTTTAGCTGCACCCATCTAACCGAAACGCCAAGCGTAGCGGCAGTCTGGGTCCTGTTTTCGCCGCATTTTTCAAGTCGGCTAAGCAATAGCTGCTTTTCATAGTCGCGAATTGTTCCGTCAAAATTTATTGTTTTCTTTGTCTCGTCAATAATAATGTGTTCTTCGCCAATCTGATCTGCATCGCATAAAATTAAAGCTCGCTGCATAACGTTTAGCAGCTGCCTCACATTTCCGGGCCAGTAATAATCTTCAAGCTTTGCCAACGCGTTTGATTTGAGTCTGATTTCTGGACGGCTGGATTTCTTTATGAAATAATCGACTAATAAGTGAATGTCGTCTTTTCTATCGCGCAGAGGCGGAACCTTGATTGGGAATACATTTAAGCGGTAAAAAAGATCTTCCCTGAATTCTCCAGACTTTACTAATTCCTGCAAGTCCTTATTTGTAGCCGTTATAATTCTTACGTTAATTTTCTTCGCCTGGGTATCGCCAAGCCTAAGAATTTCTTTATTTTCAAGAGTTCTTAAAAGTTTTGCCTGAAGCGCAGTAGAAATATCAGCAATTTCATCAAGAAAAAATGTTCCGTTATCTGCAACTTCAAGCAGCCCTTTTTTATCGCTAACTGCGCCCGTAAAAGCTCCTTTTTTATAGCCGAATAGTTCGCTTTCAAGAAGGCTATCGGGAATTGAGCCGCAAAATTGCGCCAGAAATGGTTTCTCGCTTCTTCCGCTAAGTTTATGTATAGCCTGCGCCACAAGGTCTTTACCGGTTCCGCTTTCGCCTAAAATCATAATAGTAGCGTCAGAGCTTGCAACCCTATGAAGAATTTTCGCAAGTTCTTTCATCGGTTTACTTTCGCCTACCATATCCGGAATGAGCATAACAGACTCGACTTTATTTTTGAGTATCCTGTTTTCATCTTCCAGTTTTTCAAGTCGTATTATACGGTCAAGCGCAAGCGAAACGAGATTTGAAAAGAAGCCGAGAAAAATAAGATTGGATTCGGTAAATTCTTTCCGGTTAGACTGACTATCCGCCACAATAACTCCCCAGATTTTACCGTCGCGAAAAATTGGCACGCCAATAACTGACTTAATATGCGAAAGAAGCACGCTTTCATACTGCGAAAGATTCGGATCGTTTTGCGCGTCATGGAATACAAGAGGCTGCTCTTTCTCCACAACATTTTTTAGAATTCCTGAAGAAAAGCCGGAAAGATCGTTAATGCTTTCGCTATTTATATTCCGCGCTGCAATGATAGAAAACTCTCCATTCGTTTCGTCATACTTTACGCAAAGGCCTCTTTCGGCATTAATTATATTAATAACCAAATCAAGAGTCTCTTCAATTAAAGAATCCCTATAAACGGCAGAATTTAATTTTCTGCTTATTAAATAAAGAGCTTCAAACTGTTCTTTAGTAAGGTCTTTTATATTTTTTATCTGCTCTCTTAATTGCATTATTTTTTTCGTTGTAAGTATTTAATATTCTAATTGCCAATACTAAATGAGTTTGATTGCGAACAGCTCCTGTCGTTATACTCGTCAATACACCAGATAACCCAATAGAAATCCGTATAATAAGGAGTAGGCGTTATTGGTTTGTCAACTTTAACAGAAATACTATCGGATGAAATATTATCATTATACCACAAAAGCACAGGATCATTCCAGCCATTTTTAGCATATATTTCAGCTCTATACCTAAAAGTAAAGCCGGGTTTAAATCTTGTCCATTTCAAAATCGGATAATTTGTATGTACAGTATCATAGTTTTGGGGAGAAAGAGTTACAATCTTACTTTCAATAATTCTTTTCACGTTTGAACTTCCAATAAAGTAGCGTTTATTTTCATCTGTAACAGCATAAATACTAAATGTTTTCCCTATCAAGTCGTTAAATTCAGAAAGGTCCAAATTATAATCAGAAAATTTTCCCTCAAAAAATCTGGCTGAAATTTTAGGAATCTGGATATGAATTTGAAGTTCAGGACATACGGCTATAATGGAATCAATATCATTATCAGCGTCGTATGCGTTAATTTCAAATACAAGCTGATATTCAGGAGCTCCGGATACGTTGGGCGCTATGCTATAGATACGAATACTGTCAAGCGTAGGAGAAGCGTTCATTCTTTCAGATATCTGATTTCTTTTCTTTCCTTTCCATTCTACATAAACTGAATCTTTTGTAAAACCCTGCTTTTCAAAACAGAGCCAACCATCTTTTGTATTGTCACAATTTATTTTAAAATAGCCAAGCTCGTCTGTTAAAACCTCTACATTTTCATTTCCCCAAAAAACTTTGACTTTATCTATAGGCGAAGGCGAATATTTAACAGTAACTACATATCCCTCAATGCAGAACATTTTGTTATCAGGATTATCTGGATCAAGTGGATTATCGTGTAAGGCGTCACAAGACGCTATCATAATCCCTAGAGCTATAATCAAGAAGAAATTAATACAAACATTCGACATTAATCAGTTCAATATTTAATTGGTAAAAATTCTATATTCTAACACTCTATACAAATATAAAAAAAATTTGTCTGAATAATAAACAAGCTTGTACATTTTATTATAATAGTAGTAATTAAAACGAATTAGTTGGCGTTCTGTTCTTTGTAAAACCCTCTAAAAGTTTTTACAAATTGGCATTTGTATATGGCAAGAAATACAAATTATTCTTAATTTCGTAGTAATAAAATATAAGGCGTTAATATGGAAGATTTTCAAGAAGTAAAAATCAGCTTTTTACGCCATACAGTAGCTGTTCTATGTTACAGAGGCGGGAAAATTTTACGCGACGCGCCTGAGGCATTTGGAGATTTTCGCATAAATGATTCTTCAAGAACTCCGGTTGAAATTCTTGCCCACATAAATGATCTTTTTGAATGGGCTATGAGCCTTGTAAGAGGCGAACACGTTTGGCGCGATTCAAAACCAGGCGACTGGCAAAGCGAAACAGTTCGGTTTTATGATGCGCTCAAAAAATTTGATAGCTATCTCGCTTCAGGAGCTCCTGTTGAGTATTCGCCGGAAAAGATATTTCAGGGTCCTGTCGCCGACGCATTAACTCATTTTGGTCAAATTGCAATGCTGCGTCGTCTTGCCAGCTCGCCAGTGCGCGGAGAGAACTACTTTAAAGCAGATATTCTTACCGGTTCTATTGGACCGGAACAAGCCGCTCCGGTTTATGAATTTTAGCGATTTAACAATCGCCTAATTCGCTTTTATGGATTCTTTAATTGGTTTTATTAACTCTTAATTCCTGTAAAAACTATTGCTATATAAATTGTTTTGCAGAACAATATAAAATTATGGAGTATTGTGAAAAGAAGTTATAGTATAATTGCCATTGTAATATTTATTCTGGTAAATGTATTTTATTTTGGGATAGGTTATTTAACCGAGCATGTTTTTCCGTATCAGATATTGCGCCCGGCAAGAGTTACCAATTTAGAGCTCAACAAATATTTTAAAGGACGAACTACGCCTTCTGAATTAGGTCTAAAATGGGAAGAGTTTAATATTACTTCCCAAGACTCAATAAAGTTAAAAGGCTGGTTCATATATGCAAACGTTAAACCGGCAAACGGGACAGTATTCCTTTTACATAGTATTGGAAGTTGCAAAGCTTCACTGTTGCCAGTAGCAAAAATGATTACTTCGATTGGTTTTAATTGCGTTCTTTACGATTTACGAGCTCATGGCGAAAGCGGCGGCGTAAATTGCACCTATGGTTACTACGAAAAAAACGATCTTTCCTCCTTCATTGATTCTGTTTCTGCAAGACGCCCGGGTTCAGGGCCATATTCAGTATTCGGGCAATCTCTTGGCGGGGCAATTGCAATCCAGGCTATGGCAGCCGATAAACGAATTGCCTGCGTTATTGCCGAAAGTCCTTTTACTGACCTTAGAGAAATAACGCACAGTTATTTTGCGCATAAATATTTTCTCCATATTAATACAATTTCAGATAAAGCTCTGCAATATTCGGAACAAATAGCCGGCTTTCAGATTGATAGCGTAAGCGCTATTCTCAGCGCACGAAAAATTGATAGGCCTGTAATGATCTTTCACGGAATTGAAGATAAAAAAATATCCGCTTCATTTGGCAAAAGAATATTCGATAATGTACCATCTAGGAATAAAATCTGGTATCCAATATTCAATGCTGAACATAATAATCTTTCAAAAGCCGGAGGCGCAAGATTGTCAAATCTTATTATCAGCTTCTTAAAGAGATTTGGAGTGGATCCAAATAGTAGGAATATTCCTCCTAAATTCACTGAAATTACATTTTAACGTCAATATCTCTTATGTAATATCAAAATAATTTTTACGCTGATTTAGGCTTAAATATTTATCGCTGAAACCTTTTGACAACTACAATTTTATTAATAATTATTAACAAAATAAATTGTTTGGACATAGTTCCTCTTTTTATTAGATTTTAACGTGTCATTAAAAAACCAAGAATTAATTAGCATAATCAGCTCACATTGCTAACTATTAAATTAGATCATAATCCATATGCAAAATAAAAACGAATCCAAATTACAAATTGAACTTGAGGCTCTAAAAAAAGAGAATGTCTTATTACGTAAAAAATTGGATAAGACCCTCTTATTAGAGACAAAATTTAACTCGCTTTTAGAATCCACGCGCGATGTAGTTATAATCGTCGACAACGAAGGAATATGTCTTGAGGTAATGCCTAAGGATACCTTTATATTTAAACAATTGGGTTATAAATTATCAGGTAAAAACATTTCTGAATTTTTACCGGTTGATAAAACCAGATTGATGTTACAAAGTATCCAGGAAACAATTAAAATTAAACTTCCTGTGCGCTTTGAGTTTGATATAATTAAAAACGATGCAACTATTTGGATTTCTGCAACCGCTTCTCCATTATCTTCCGATACTGCAATGTTAGTCTTACAGGACGTTACACAGTTAAAAAAAATTGAAGAATCCTTAAATTACCGCGAAGAGCTTTACAAAGTCTTGTTTAATAACATCCCGCTTGGGATATGCATATCGAATATGCAGCGGAAAATAGAAAGCTGCAATAACGAGTTAATTAATATGCTTGGTTATTCTAAAGATGAACTTAAGGAAATTACTATTAACGATCTTTACGTTTCGCCGGATGATAGCGACATGGTTACCGAAACGCTTATAAAAAATGGAAGCGTCACTATTTTCAATACCCAATTTAAAAGAAAAGACGACACTATTATTGACGTCATCCTTAATGTTTCGCCTCTTCCTGGAAAAAACGAAAGATTTTTCCAATCAACTATTGTTGATGTAACTTCATTCAAACGCGCTGGCGAAGCTCTTTATGAAAGCGAAAAAAGATTTAAAACTTTATCAGAAGCTTCGTTTGAAGGAATCGCTTTTATACAAGACGGCATATTTGTAGACGCAAACAACCAGCTTGCCGAAATGCTTGGCTATAAAGTTGAAGAAATAAAAGGAAAGGCTGTTGTAGACGTTGTGTCCCCTGAATCTCGCGATAATATTATCAATAATATTAGAAATAAGAGACTTGATCCTTTTGAGCATATGGCATTACGTAAAGACGGATCAAAGTTCCCTGTTGAAACTCAATCCAGGATACTGCAAATAGCAGGCAAAGAATTTAGAGTGACTGCAATTAATGATATCACTCACAGAAAAGAGTTAGAAGAAACATTACGAAACAGCGAAGCGCGTTTCCGCCTGTTAATTCAAAATTCTACCGACAGCGTTTCAATACTTGACGAAGAAGGCAGAATAAGATTTATCAGCCCTTCAATAGAAAAAATTACCGGTTATACCTGTTATGAATTAACCGGTAAAAAGTTTGACCAGCTTTGCCATCCGGACGATATAAGCAAGGTTGAAAACGCCTTCAATGAGCTAATAATCAAACCTGATATTAATCCGCAGGTTGAGTTCCGGTATAAACATAAAAACGGAGGCTATGTTCACGTAGAATCCGTAGGGCAGAATTTGTTATCAGATCCGGTAATCAATGGGTTTGTTATAAACACCAGGAATATTACAGAAAGAATGAAAATGCAGGACGCTCTTGACGAAGAACGAAATCTGTTAAGAAAAGTAATTGATTCATTGCCAATGTTCATAACCTGCGTTGATAAAAACGGCAATTGTATTGTAGCAAATAAACAAATATCTGAATATATCGGCATTCCCAGAGAAGAAATTGAAGGCAAACATTATAAAGACTTTTTACCCTGGAAAATAAAAGAGGACAGAATAAATATTTTTGAAAGATGCCTAAATGGCGAAATTGTTTATTTTGACGACGAAGATATTAACCCGAAATCCGGTTCGATTTATGTGCACGGAGTTGTGGCGCCGCTTAAAAATAAGAAAGATGAAGTTATTGGTTTTGTTATGGGCGGCATGGACGTTACTTCGCTTCGAGAGACAGAAAATGCTTTAAGAGATAGCGAAGAAAGGTATCAGACTTTCGTTTCTAATAGCTTTGAAGGAATCTGGCGTATTGAATCTGAACAGCCTGTTTCTATCTCCACACCTGTGGAAGAACAAATTGAACTGCTGCAAAATTGTACTTTTGTCGCCGAAAGCAACGAAAGATTTGCTCAGATGGGTTTGGCAAATAATTCGGCTGATCTCGTCGGGAAAAGATTATCTGATTTTATGGAATCGACTGGTATAACCGACGTCAATATTTTCCGCGATTTTGTTAATTCCGGATATCATCTTGAAGATTTTGAAACTTCCTTAATTGATAAATCCTCCGAAAAACGTTATTTCACTACAACCTTCTTTGGAATTGTTAAGGACGGACTGCTATTAAGAACCTGGGGCGTAACAAAAGATATTACGGAACGTAAAAAAGCCACTGAAGAAATTGAAAGGAAAAACGTAGAACTTAAAGAATTAAACGGAACAAAAGACAGGTTCTTTTCTATTGTTGCGCACGATCTCAGAAGCCCGTTTCAGGGTCTTCTTGGCATCAGCGGCATATTATCCGATCCTGATAACAGTTTTACGATGGATGAAATGAGACGTTTTGCCGTTCAGCTAAATACTCTTCTTAAAAATCAATTCAGCTTTTTGCAAAACCTGCTTGAATGGTCGCGTATTCAAATTGGTAAATATGAGTGCGTCCCAGATAGCATTAACCTTTATTCTATTGTTTTTGATACTTTGGAACTTCTTACCGGAAACGCTGAAAAGAAGAGTATAAAATTAGTAAATGACGTAGATAGCTATTTGTTTGTTATGGCCGATAAAAATATGCTTAGAGCAATTCTTCATAATATTGTTACTAACGCAATAAAGTTTACTAATAAAAACGGTTTAATTATAGTGTCTTGCAGAATTAAAGAAAATAATTTTGCAGAAATTTCGATAAAGGATAACGGCGTAGGCATTAACAAAGAAATTCTAGCTAAACTGTTTAGCCTTGAAGCAAATTACTCTACCAAAGGCACTGAAGGCGAAAAAGGCACAGGGCTTGGAATGCTGCTATGTAAAGAGATGGTTGAAAAGCATGGCGGTCATTTAGAAATTATTTCCGAAGTGAATCAGGGAACTGACGTACGATTCTCTCTTCAACTTGCAACAGAGACTGTTCTTCAACCGGCTTAATAAAAATTAACCGCCCTTAATCCCCTCCTTTTTAAGGAGGGGACCGGGTTTTTAATTTTTATTTCATCAACAGCATTTTGTGCGTTTCTGAATGATTACCATATTTTAGATTATAAAAATATACGCCGCTAGTTAAACTTGAAGCGTTAAATTCATATTCGTGCAGTCCGGCTTCTATCTCTCCATTAACTATCTGCGCTACCTGCTGCCCTATGCTGTTATATATCTTCAACGTTACAAATCCGCTTTTCTCTATACTGAACTGTATTTTTGTAGAAGGATTAAACGGATTTGGATAATTCTTAGCCGCTATGTTTCCAGTATATATTGTAAACGGTGAATCTGTTTCATCAAATACTTTTTTTGTTACGTAATTTGATATTCTCACTTTGCAATTTGTAGAGTTTACGCTTGGAACAAGCCAGCTGTAACACGTAAGCCCGGCTATTGGAGTTTTATTTACTTTGTTCCAGCTAGTTCCTCCGTCAGTTGTATATTCTATCTGAATTGAGCCATAAGCTACGCCTCCGGTCTTTTTCCATTCAATATATTTATATGTTCCAGCTTCCCAATTAGCTTTTGCAGACGGCGAACTGATCGTATAAGAGCCAATAGTTGTTGATTGCGACGTTGTTGTTGCGCTCTGAGGAGCAGAAGTATTAACAATTGTTCCTGCCTGATTTGCCGCTCTTACTCTATAATAATATGTTGTGCCTGCATTAAGGTTTGGTATTGTATAAGACGTTACATCGCCTACCGGAATGCCGCTATATACAATACTTGAACACGAATTGCTTGATCCGGAACCGTTTTCTGCGTCCGCAGAAATTTTGTTTATACTCGCATTATTATCGCTTGTTTTTGGTCTTACGCTTTCAAACGTATTATCTGTGGCTACGTCAAGAAAATACTTTACTGCGGTAATTACCGGAGTCCAGGTAAGCGTTAAACTTACCGGAGTTATAGTTACTACAGTTACAGACGACGTAGCCGGACTTGTTACTACCGTCATAGTATTAGAGTATCCGCTCCTAAGTCCAGCGTTATATGATTTTACTCTGTAATAATATGGCGTATTTGCTGAAAGCCCTGTCACTGGATATGTTGTCGCGTTATTTACCCGCAGACTGTCATATCCTGTAATATGATTGACAAACAAACTATCTGTTGCAGCTTCAAGATAAAAGCTTTTTGCGTTTGTTCCAGCCGAGTCCCAAGAAGCCACAAAGTTTATTGCGTTAACTGATGAAGCTGATAGTATAACAGGTTTTTTAGGAGCTTTTATTATATTAACCAAAGCCGGACCAGATATCTTATAGTCGACGGCTCCGTAAAATGCTGTATCGAATGGAGTAGCAACCAAAATATACTTGCCTGCCGTAAGAGTATAGTTTTTTATTGAAGACAAACTAGCATCGTTTGGATCGTACGGAGCGTCATCGTTAGCAACTATGCCGTTCAATAACGGCTCTGACGGATCAAAGCTGTTGTATAGAAATAATACCGCATCGTTAGACATATTGCCAAGGCTGTCTCTAAAGTCTGCGTTTGTAATTTCTAATGTATAAACGCCAGGCGTAATAACTTCAACACTCTGAGCCGCATAATAATGATTTTCGGTTGAAGGACTCCAATCAGCGGCATAATCAAGAGCATTGCCGGGTATATTCGGTTCTTTATACAAAAGTTCAGTAGAAATTGTATCTGAGTAAACGACGGTTGGGTAATCTAATGTCGTCGTAGTAATTAAATTCGAGTTTGCGCTTCCGATTGAAGCCTTGTAAGCTCTAACTCTATAATAATATGTAGTATTAGCTGTTAACCCTGTTACTGTGCATGTTAATACATTATTAACGTCTAAGTTATTATAACCTGTTACAAAAGCGCTGTCAGTCAATACGTCTAAACGATATCCAGTTGCGCCCGTTACTGCATCCCAGTGCGCCGTAAAACTGTTAAGAGAAATATCCGTTGCAACTGTTGCTACCGGAGCGGAGGGCAGCGTAGCAAAAGTAGAATCAGCGCCTGCTATTGTGCCTGCATTGTTAGTTCCTATCACCTTAAAATGGTATGTAGTTCCAGACGTTAATCCGGTAAGGGCTTTGCTGACCGAAGTATTAGAAGTCCCAGTAACAGGGCTCTGGCTTGCCATAACAGTATCGCCGCAGCTTGTCGTTAGTCCATATGCAAACTTAGCTATAGAACTTCCGCCATTTGCATTAACAATCCCGTTTAAAGTAGCGCCAGTTGTAGTAATAGAAGTAGCGCTTTTTGTGGTTGCAGAAGCGGCAGCAAATGGAGTTGCTACATTTGAAAATGACGACGTATCGCTTTGCCCTACCGAGTTTGTCGCTGTAACAATAAATCTATAAGAGGTCCCGTTTGTTAATCCAGTTACTGTTATAGGGCTGTTAGAACCAGTTGCCGTTATGCCATCAGGAACTGCTAATACAGTGTAATTAGTAATTGGGGTTCCCCCTGTAAAAACAGGCGGCGTAAAAGCTACGCTTGCCGAAGCGTTTCCGGCTGTAGCTGTTCCTATTGTCGGGGCTCCGGGAATAACTGCGATAACTTGAATATTCACGTTAACGGTTGGCGCCGCCAAGTAGGCGCTATCGCCCGCCTGATCTGCATTAATAATACACGTTCCTGCTTTTAAAAAAGTTAACTTTCCGCCGGGAGTGATAGAGCACACGCTTGGAGTAGAAGTAGAAAAAGCAGGCGTAAGCCCTGACGACGCCGTAGCAGTTAAAGTTGGCGAGGTTCCAAAGTTCTGAGCGACAGGAGCGCTAAATTCAATTGTCTGGCTCCCTTTTGGCATTACAGAGTTTGAAGCCCATGACGAATTGCTCGTTCCAGCCGAGTTTGTTGCAGTAACCTTAAATGTATAAGCGATTCCATTTGTTAATCCTGTAACTGTTATAGGACTGGTTGAACCGCTGCCTGTTTTACCGCCAGGAGACGACGTTATTGTATAACCGCTAATTGAAGCTCCTCCATTATAAGATGGAGCCAAAAATGTTACGCTTGCCTGAGCGTCGCCTGCTGTTGCCGTTCCTATTGTTGGCGCGTCGGGAATAACTGGGATAACTTGAATACTCACGGTAACGGTTGGCGCCGCTAAGTAGGCGCTATCGCCCGCCTGATCTGCATTAATAATACACATTCCTGTTTGTAAAAAAGTTAACTTTCCGCCGGAAGTGAGAGAACATACGCTTGGAGTAGAAGTAGAAAAAGTAGGCGTAAGCCCTGACGACGCCGTAGCAGTTAAAGTTAGCGAGCTTCCAAGATCCTGAACGTAAGGAGCGATAAATGTAATTGTCTGACTCTCTTTTAGCATTATGGAGTTTGAGGCCGCTGACGAATCGCTTGTGCCTGCCGAGTTTGTTGCAGTAACCTTAAATGTATAAGCGGTTCTGTTAGTCAATCCTGTAACCGTTATAGGACTACTTGCGCCGCTGACTGTTTTACCGCCGGGAGATGACGTTACCGTATAACTAGTAATAGTAGCTCCCCCGTTAGAAGCCGGAGCAATAAAACTTACGCTTGCAGAAGTGTCGCCTGCTGTCGCTGATCCTATTGTTGGCGCGCCGGGCGCTACAGGCGAAGTCGTAAATGTTACTTCGCCGCCATAAACTGTTCCAGAGTCATTAGTGGCATACGCTCTTACATAATACTTCGTATTGCCTGTAAGGCCTGTCATGCTGGCAGTAAAGGAGCCAGTTGCCGATTTTGCGCCATTATTTACTTTACTGCCCGAAGTGGTTGGCGAGCCGCTTGTGTTCCAACATACTCCGTGCGCAGTTGGATTTGAAGTCCCTAAGTCCGTTACATTTCCGTTGCCGGTAGCAGTTGTTTTGGTTATGCCTGAAACAGCCTGAGTTGTAACCGTTGGAGTTGAATACGTTATTGCCAACTGAGCTGTATTTCCCGGAGTGTGATTATCATCCGCAACAAAATCGAAATAATTGTCGCTTGAGCCGTTGCCCGTAATTATTAATGTTACAGCAACTGCCGACGTCCCAACTTTTGATTTAATATAATTGGTAATATCTATTTCTTTCCATATGCCGGCATCGCCCGCATTAACCGAAACATTTGAAACAACCGTAGCAGGATTAACTAAAGACGCGAAAGTAGAAGTTGGAGCGTTGTCAGTTTGAGCCCAGGAAGTATCATCAGTCGCCGTTATTGTCGCGGTTGGAACGCCCGATACGCCAACAATTTTTAACCGTAGTTTGACGCTTGAAATTACCCCCGCCGAAGATGTCGGCAAAGCAAATTTCAAGGCGGCTTTACAGTTGGAAGTTGCATAAGAGCTGGTTTGGTCGCCTACAATATTTACAACCGAACCATTATCAGTAACCGAACTCATATAAGAAGTTGTATACGCGCTTCCGCCGTTAGATTGATTGTTCGTTATCTGGTTATCTGTATATGCATCCTGAGTTGCAGTAATTGTTGTTTGTGCGTTGGCGTTAGTGCCAAGTAATAGTAAAAAAACAAGCGCCAGCCAGAAGGGAAGCGTTTTCCTTTCGGCTTGTTGAATAAAGTAGCATTTCATCTATTTTTTGTTCCCTTGTGTTTATTTATAGTTTTTTAATTTTCGTTTTTAAGTATTTATTGTTCAATAATTGTACGATTATAGTAAAAGACATAGAGCCTACTAATTATTATCTTTTAAACACGCTATGCGATAAATAACGCGCTTTTAAAACAAGCAGCTCGATTACTATCCTGTTATAAATAGCGTTTAATTTATATATATAAAGTTATGCAAATTTTAATGAAATATGAAGTAGGAAATGAACCATAGTTCACTATCTTGACGCAGATCACAAAAGCAAAATTATGGAATAATTTGAACCCCACCCCTAAAACATCACAAAACTATTAAACGTAGCCTACAAATTAACAAAATCTTTTTTTTCAAGAACGCCGGTTACAGTTCTGGTTATTTCGTCTTTTGTAAAAGGTTTTGCCAAATAATATTGAATTCCCTGTTCAAGGAACCGCTTTTTATCGGCGGACATTGCATATCCTGTAACGGCTACAATAGGAGTATCTTCATACTCTTTCTGTTTTCTAATTTCTTTAGCTGCCTGAAGACCGTCCATTCCAATTCCAAGATTTATATCCATTAAAATTAGTTCATATTCTTGCTGCGACGCCATTTCTATTGCTTCTTCGCCGCTGGAAGCGCGTTCAATAACGCAAACATCTTTTAGGAAACTAAAAACTACTTCGCTATTTATATCGTTATCTTCAACTAAAAGAATCAATGGCAGGCAGGCATCATCTGGTTCCCGTGTAGAAACATCTATTTTCAATAGTTCTTCATCAAGCGGCTGTTCAACAGCTTTTGCCGCCGGGAAGTAAACAATAAATTCCGAACCGACATCTTTTTTGCTTTTTACTTCAATCTTTCCGCCAATAAGCGGAAGCATTTTTTTTACTAAAGCTAATCCAAGACCGCTTCCTTCAAATGATCTGTTTATCCCCTCGCTTATCTGCCTGAATTCTTCAAATATAAATTCCAGATTATCTTCGGATATGCCAATCCCAGTATCTTTAACGCTTAATTTAAGCCAGAGATTATCGCTATCTTCTTTAGGAGAAACTGAAACGGTTATACTTCCATTTTCAGTATATTTTACTGCATTATCTACCAAATTCATTATTATCTGGTTGCATAAACGCTGATCAGTATATGCGGTGATGCTGTCGTCTTCAATGTTAAAATTAAATTTTACCCCTTTATGTTCGGCTGTTTCTATATATTGACCAAGAATATATTTAATCTGGGAACCAAGATAGAAGTGCGTGATATTTATCTGAGTATTATCGGCTTCTAATTCTGAAAGGTCTATAATTGAGTTAAGCGTGGTCATTAAACGCTTACCCGAAATTGATATATTTTTTGCAAATTGAACTAAATAAGGGTCGCTTAGTTCTTCATTTAATATCTGCGACATTCCAAGAATGCCTGTAAGAGGCGTGCGTATTTCGTGATTCATATTAGCTAAAAGAGAAGATTTAAGCTTGCTTAATTCTTCAGCCCGGTCTAAGGCGCGTTTTAGTTCTAATTCAAGCTCTTTTTTGTCGTTAATATCTTCCTTAACCGCTAAATAATTTGTAACGACGCCATTCTCGTTCTTAACAGGAGAAATAAGCGCCGACTCCCAGAAGAATTCTCCGTTTTTCTTTTTGTTTAAGAACTCGCCTCGCCACTCCCTGCCTGAAGAAACAGTTTCCCACAAATTTTTATAGACCTCTTTTGGAGTATATCCTGATTTAAGTATTCCACTTTTTTTACCAATTACTTCTTCAGCTTTAAAACCTGTAACTTTTAAGAATCTGCGGTTTATATACTCTATATTTCCATCAGTATCAGTTATAACGATAGAATTTGAACTCTGGTCTATGGCATGCGAAATTTTCTTAATTTCGTTTTCCGTTTTCATTTTTTCTGTAATATCGGTCAGATATGTATATGAAAGAGATTTTGAACCAAAATTTATATAATGGGAATGACTTTCAACAAATACTTTTTCGTCATACTTATTAATAAATGAGTATACCTGAACAGTTTCTTTTTTCTTTTTTAATTCTTCCCAGCTTTCTATCCAGCGTTCTTTAGTATGCCCGGGATTAACTTCCCAAACTTTTTTACCAGTAATTTCTTCGCGGCTTTTTTTAGCAATTTCGCAGGCTCTGTTATTCATATACAACACAGAACCTGTGTTGTCTACCCAAATAACCGGTTGAGCCGATTTATCCATCACAGTTTCCATAAACAGAAGCTGTTCATCTTTCTTTTTCTGTGCTGAAATGTCAACAACAATACCAAATAACCCCTGAAATCCGCCGGAATCAATTATAGGCTTTGAATAAATATACACAGGGAAGCATGAACCATCCTTTCGTCTGGCTAAATATTCTTTGTTGTCTGTCTCTTTTCCGGATTTAATTTTTGAAATGTTTGATAAAGCTTTTTTAGCGCTTTCCGGCTCTAAAAAATCGAAAATATTGACCCCTTTATGAAAATCGTCTTTATTAAGACCAAACATAGAGTAGGCATATTCGTTAGAGTAGACTATTTGCCACTGAGAATCTGTTTTGAAAACCGTTTGAGGTAAAAGATCAAAAAAACTTTTTAAACGAATCCCTTCATCAGAAGCGTCTTCCTGCTCTTTTTTAGACAAAAGTAAAAGTTCGTACTTTTGCTTAAGCTCCTGAAGCTCTTCTATAAGCGCTTCTTTTGATTTTTGGTGATAGTCGCTCATAATTCCCTATTATAGATAATACACCAATTATATTATCGGAAATATTAGGATAAAGTTTAGAGCGAGAACTAAGATTTTTTCAAAAAAAACACAAATTGAATTTTGTACAGGCAGATTATAGGGAAATTGTTATTTTAACAAAAAAGGCCGTCCCAATTTTACTGGAACGACCGTTAAAAATGAATATTTATTCTTTTATTACTTCATCAAGCAGTTTTGGGATTTCATGTTAAACATAATAATTCCATAATTTTGTATTTTAGACGAATTTTGAAGCTCTGGCGCTGAGCTTGCTATATAGCTGAGTTTACTGAAGCGGAGTCCTGCAAATAAAAAAAACAAAACCTCCAAAATATTTGGAGGTTAAAGAAAACAGAAACGCCGTTAGCGCCGCTTTGAAAGTCTAAGCTTATTTAGACAAAATCATTTTATTTGTAATCATTGTTTTACCTGCTATCATACGGCAGAAATACACTCCGCTTGAAAGACGGTATTTATCCATTGAGAAGTTTACGTTATAGCTTCCAGATTCTTTATTCTCATCAACAAGAGTCGCTATTTCGCGCCCCATTATATCGTATACTTTTAGCGTTACTCTGCCCGCCTGAGGAACCTGATAATTTACTACCGTAGTCGGGTTAAACGGGTTTGGATAGTTGGCTACTGCGTATTCGGTAATTATTCCGTCTTTGTTGATATTTGCTGTTTTCTTTTGCAATTCGGCTGGGAGTGGATCAAACCATGTCATTTCATCCTTGATCAGCGTATTATCCGGCAAATATACTGGCTGAACATTATATTGCAATAAACATGCGCCTCCTTTATTCCAAACCATTACTGGATCTCTGAAAGTTGTTGTTCCATGCGGATATGTGCCATAACAGTAACTATATGGATTTGAATTATCAAGCGTCCCTTTTACGTTAACCCGATATCCAACATTTGAGTTTGAATGTTCATTCCATGAAAAGTTAACCGCTGTTCCGTCTGTCATATTTGGCGAATTTAAATTCCTTAACGCATAACTCCATAACGGATATCCTTTGAATGTTGCAGTATAGCTCTGATGCTGACTTGGATTTATTGTTTTAGCAAGCGCTCCGCCATCCGACCAGCTTGTCAGCTCAAAACTTACGCTGTTTAGAGCCTGAGTTACTCCCTGTACTGTGTTATCGCTTCCTTCTACGGCTTGCAAAGTTACGGGCAGATCATACTGGGTTCCGTTAAAGCTAATTTTAGCCGGGGCGGTTGTTCCATTTAAACTCCCCTGAAAACTTAAGTTGCACACTTTTTTCAGGTTTGCCGTATATGTTGCGCCATTATCGCTGCTTGTTATCGACGTGATATTGTAGCTGCTACTAGTATTTGCATTTAAAGGAATATCAACTGCTTGCGAATTAGTTTTTGACCATTTGCTATTGCTCGCCCAAACTCTCTGATATCCCTGCGCGTCTGTTTGAGAAGATACTGCTGTCAAAGTAGCGCTTTGCCCCGTCGCTTTGGTAAAAGGATGTGGAGCGTCAAATGTTCCGCCGTCTACAATTATCTGTCCGTTAGTTCCTGTCGATGTGCTGAAATTATTTGTGGCTGTAATTGTAGCGTTTGTTGGAGGTAATGTATAAGTTATATCGAGCTTAAGCGACATCGTAGCCGCAGCTCCATAATTAGCTTCATCTGAAGCAAACACTCCTAAATATAATTTGCTGCCTTTATCAGTAGATACTAATTGCGTTAGACTTGTATTGTTTATATTACCAGAACCATAGGATAAATTTGAAAACAAAGCAGGAGAACTAACTATATTGTTCCATGCATCTTGAAAATTAGAAGCATAAACATATTGCGTAATACCAAATTTATGCGATGTAGAATTGTCATTTGCTATGCAAGAATAAGATAGCGATGCAGCCGTAATAGTAGCATTACTGGGAATAGAAGAAAGATTAAAATCAAAAATCGCTCTATCATAATAGACTATTGAGTTATAGCTATCGAGGTATTTACCTATAATATATCCTGTTCCAAGTCCATAAGATGGAGAACCGGAAACAGGAACTTTATGAGCCATAACATTAAAACTTCCATTTATTCCTACTGTTATCGAATTTTCATCTGCAAAAAGGTTATTTGCAAGAAATGCAAATAATAGAAAAAAACTAAATATTTTTAATTTGTTCATTTGGAACTCCTTTTTAATAAATAAAATGTTAATTTTAAAAACAGAATAGCCCGTATCATTTTTTTTATAAAATGAAATAAAAGGCGGCTAACCTTAGGGCGATTCTTAAAGCGGGAGTAATGTTGCAGCATTACTCCCAATTATTTTTAGATAGCTTTTCCTCCTGTCAGTTTAGCTTTCCGTGAAGTAAATAGTATTTGTTATTCCAGTCTGCACAAATCACAAATAGATCTTTATCAAATAATAATCCGTTATGGATTCCCAGCCCCCAATTGCCTTTGTAAATTGTGGTTAAATCAGTACCGTTATAATGCCCCAGCCCATCTTCCATGAAAACAAATATATCTTTTTCATTACGTCCAAACATTTGTCCTAGACCATAAATATTATAAGCGCTCAAATCAATTATTGTCGAAAATTGGCCATTTGCATATATATGCAGCTTTTTCTGAAACCCGAAATAAAGATTATTATTCATCATCAATATGCCTGGATAGTTAGCACGTGTTTCATTTTGAAAATATATTCTTTGTAGATTTTTACCGTCGAACTCATAAATACCTAATGAATCGCCCGTCATTGCATTGTCTTTATATGCCTGCAAATAGTAATTTTTACTCTGGTTTATGCCTCTACGGATTTTTGTAAACTGCAAGTTCAAATCAGGCTTTACAACATACTGCCAGTTTGTCCCGTCATAATGCATTATTATATCGTATATCTGTCCGTTACTTGTTTTATAAGCCGCGCCTACAGCATAAAGATCATTAGCGTTTTCTCCCCAAATATCATTAAAAATAACTCTATACCCATCCAATATATAGTCCCCGAACTTTGTAATTTGCCCGTTTTTATATCGCCATATATCGCTGTCTTCGCCGCCTATCCAGAACTCATCTGCAGTTAAGCCAAAGATAGACCATGGCTGCATATAATGAGTCATAGGGAAAGGTTTTATCGTTTTACCATCATAACGTAGCATCATTTTATCAATATCTCCCTGACCATAACACCATACATCATCCGGCGCAGCTCCCCACATTTTATCATAAGAATCATACTGTCCAATTAAGTTCAGCGTATCCACAGTCCATGTATAATCACGCCTGCCGGGGGTAGCGTTATCCGCAAGCGGTTCCGTTGCGCTGCTGCAAGAAGGGAATATCAGCGTTAAAAAAATAAATAATGTTAAACCTATCGCTGTATTTTTTATTGTTTCCATTTTTTCTCTTTATGTGTAATTACTTTTTATAACGGACAGCCTAATGTGCAAAAGCTTTAGACGCATGCTTTGCAGGCACAACAATTAGTTTTGGTTATTTTAATATTCCTTTTACTATAAAACTTTTTTCCTGCATCTGGTCTACCAAAAAGAAAACTTCGTTTTCAAACAATGCAATATCAAATATATATGTTGATACGGGCTTTTTATATACATACTGCAAATCAGTTCCGTTATAATGCGCTATTCCGTCTGGCATTCCGAAGAACAAATCGTTTTCATTGCGTCCTCCAAGAATAAATCCTTGTTCAATTCCGGCGATTGTTTTTATTACTGTAAATGCTCCGTTAGCATAACGGCATACGTCAGAATTTTTTACAAAATATATCTTTCCATTTATCAGAGCCATGGAGCAGCTTGTAATATTTGTATTAAGTTGAGCAAAAATTTCTCTGGTTTTACTTCCATCAAATTCCAGAAACTTTAATGTATCTTCGCCAGTTACATAATTTCCGGATGTGCCCCAAATATAATATTTGCCGTTTCCTTTGCTTTCCTGATATATTTTCATAAACTGATAATTATTCTGCGCTAAATTAACCCTTTGCCAGTTTTGTCCATCATAATGGAAAATCAATCCATGAAAATTGTCTTTATTATTAACCAAGCTGTCATAAGAACCGACCGCATATATATTATTCGATGAATTTCCCCACACAGATAAAAATGTAACTAACCTATATCCTAAAGACGAATATTGTAGAGACTGCTTCCATATAGCGCCGTCTCCATTCCATATTTTTCCTTCATATCCAGCAAGCCATACATTATCTTGTGCAAATCCATATATTGCATTTGGATTTATAGTTCCATAAGATTTCAAATTTCCCTTCGCCCATTTAGAGCCGTCAAAATGCCATAGATTATTTTCTGTAAATGTACCATCGCCTGCAACCCAGAGATTATTTGCCGACGCTCCCCAAAATCTTGCAAGCTCTGTAAAAGGCGTTACAACCGTATCTACCGTCCAGGTATAATCGCGTCTGCCGGGGGTCGTATCTTCTTTTTCTACAGGCTCTGTCGCCGCTGTGCGGCATGCAGATAGCGCTAACGCCGTTAATATTATCAGGACTAAACTTATTGCTGTATTTTTTATTGTTTTCATTTTTTCTCTTTATGTGTAATTACTTTCTATAATGGACAGCCTAATGTGCCATTGCGCATTAGAAATAATTTATTGAGCTTAAACAGGATTTAATCCCGGAGGGATTATATGTATATAGCTCTGTTAAATATGGTTTTGTACGACCCCAACCGGGGTCGTATGTTTTTCTCTTCCAAAGCTATAAGCATTTGAATCCTCCGGATTCTATTTATAAATCTGGGTTGCGCGCTTGAAGAGTCTAACGCTACATATTAGAAACCTGTCCTATTGCGCTATTTGGCTTTAACAATTGTCATTCCCACGGAAGCAGGAATCTCTAACTTTTTAACTTTTGGGCGCCTGCTTTCGCAGGCATGACATTTTTTTCCCAATAACCGGGAATTATGTTTTTAGGCATAGCTCCGCCTAAACAAATGACATTTGGTTATGTATTATAGTTATGGTGTTTTAAGAAATGCGCGCCATGGCGTTAAGCGCAGACTGCGCAAAATGATCTGGCAGTTAACAAAGACAAGCTCACCGGATAAGTATCTCATGTTTCCCTCAACAATACAAGAATAATTTTTTCCCGGCAGAAGAAGATTCCCCTTCTCCGCTGATTTCAATAATATTAAACGCATCGCATTTACGCTGCATTCGCAATAATAATAATAATAATAATAATAATATGCAAGCGCTTCGGCAAACGGCCGAACCTGAGCATGTCGAAGGTCAGAGCCCAAAGGCTCCGGATTAACTGGCAATATAAACGATAATTTTGCGGAAAAACTTTAAATTACTATTAAATTTTAACCTTAATTTCCTTTCCGTTATATTTTATTACTTTATCATATGAATCGGAAATGTTTAGTCCGGCTCCATGATTTTTTGTGGTAATTACGATATTAAAAGTTCTCTCTTTCAGCATTCCCGGATATTCGCCTTTCCGGTCTGCAATTGTCAGAGTTTGTTTTGCCTCGTCCCATTTTATATCAATAGTAGAGTAGACGCCTTTTTCATAATTGTAATTGTCATTTTCATCTTCATAAATTGTAAAGTTTCCGTCAGCGCCGGGATAAATTCGGAGCTCAATTTGGTCGGCGGATTTCTCTGTAGCATATTGAAGAAACGGTCCCATTGGAATAATTGAACCTGCTTTGACAAAAAGCGGAATGGTTTCTATTGGCGCAGGCGCATTGATAGTTTGCCCGCCTGTAAGTTTTTCGCCGGTCCAAAAATCAAACCAGTCGGCTGATTTGGGAAGATATACTTTTCGCGTTTTTTCGTTTGCCGTATTTCCCGCCAGACTGTACATCTGTTCGGTTACCGGATTAACAAGAAAGGCAGAACCAAACATATACTGATCTGAAATATTGTTTATTGCAACGTCAGTCCTGAAATCGAACGCAAGGGCGCGCATAATTGTGTAACCCTCGGTAGTAACTTTCCACGTAAGAGAATAAATATAAGGCGCCAGACGATAACGCAGATTATCATATTTCAATAAAATAGCTTTTGTATCCGCATCCCAGTTTTTAGAAAACAAAGCTCTTTCTCCTTTGCCATGGATTCTGAATACAGGACAAAATGAGCCGAACTGAAACCATCGCGTAAATAATTCTCTATTTGCAGAAGTAGACCAGTCAGGAGCTCTCCAATTAAAATGATATCCGCCAATATCGGATGTCCAATATGGTATGCCCGAAGCGCAGGAATTAATCCCCTGCGGAACCTGAATTTTAAATGCCTTAAATGTGCATGTAATATCGGACGACCATAAAGTAGCGGCATTTCTCTGTTGCCCGGCAAAAGCCTGACGCACAAGAAAGAACGCTCTTTTATTCGGGATATCTGTTCTCCAGTTGTTATACAAACCAGTAGTATGCATTAGAGAGTATGAATTGAAATAATCTATTCCTTTGCCAATTGCAAAATCAGCCTGCCTGCGCGCATCCAACAATGTATCGTTATCCGGCTCGCATTGGTCCACCCACCAGGCATCCCATCCAAACGGCGCAATCAAATTATCTTTCGCCTGCTTCCAATAAAGAGAGCGGGCTTTGGGATTGTGAGCGTCGTAATAATTATCAAACGTACGCGTCATTACATTAAGCCAAGTAATGCTGGATAACCCGTCTGCGTTTTTCATTTCATCATAATTTTTTGTTCCTTTGGCAAATACAGGCCAGATAGAAATCATTGCATGAATATTTGCTTTGTGCAATTCGTCAACCATAAACTTTGGATCTGGATATCTTGATGGATTTAGCACATGAGAACCTATAACGTCAGGCTCCCAATAAAACCAGTCCTGAACAATGCAATCTACCGGAATTTTATTATTCCGGTAATTATCTTTTACGGATAACACTTCATTCTGACTTTTATACCTGTCTTCTGACTGAAAAAGCCCCAAAGCCCATTTAGGAAACATAGGGGCCTGTCCTGTAGCTTCGCGATAAAGTTTTATTATAGTATCGAATTCAGGCCCGTAAAAGAAATAATAATCAACTTCGTTTCCGCTTTCAGAGACATACTTAAATTTTGTATTATTAGCCTCGCCGCCGTAAAAATTAGACGCCGAATAATTATCCCACATAAGTCCGTAGCCTTTAGTTGATAATAGAACCGGGATAGCTCCAGTCATATATTTTATTGCTAAATCCTGATTTCGGCCTTTATAATTCATAGCAAGCGAGTCCTCCGGATGGCAGCCCAGCCCAAACAGAGCTTCATCCAAAGGAGATTTGAATTCCGTTTGGCAGTTGTATGTTTTAATTCCGGCAATAGAAGCCGCAGTCATTGTTTTTCCGTTTGTCTCGTCTTCAGCAAGAATAACAGCATTATTCAAATTGGAATAGCTAATGGAGTTGTCGCTCTTAGTTACTTTAATTTTTAATTTACCTGTAACAATGGTTATCTCATTATCGCTTTCGGCAACCGTAAAAAGCGGCTGCGTTTTCCAATTATTGTTTATTATAAGAGAAGTTTTTGAAGGGAGAGTTTGCAATGTTGTATACCGGACTTCGATTAAATCGTCCTTGCAAATTTTAATTTTCATTGCGCCGCGGTCTAAAATAAAAGTTACTCCGCCGGAGTCTTTAGTAAACGACGTAACTGAAGCCATAACAGAGGAAGAACTAAAAAAAGAGATTATTGTTAAAGCAGCTACAAACGCTAAAGTTTTGGATAAAATTAATTTCATAATAATTCCCTGTATTTAGGCCGATAAATTAAAAGAGCTGAAAATATTTATACTTTCACAACTTTCAAAATAATGTTTTTGGACTTAAAACGCTAAATAGTTTTTATAGCGCAAACGGATTGTTTTGTTGCGCCTTGGCACATCCGTCCAAAACGAAGAAAAA
>DBTY01000039.1 GCA_002307295.1 Ignavibacteriales bacterium UBA1304 | reverse complement strand
TTACACATAACTTTTTACAGTCTCATAATTTGCTTTTACATACTAATTATCATCGCTATTTTTTTCTATTTGAGCTCCAGTATCGGCAGGAGCTGCTTTAGACTTAATGCCGCCTTTTTCAAGATTCTGTTTCTGGAGTGTTTGATTCTTCAATGCCTGGCGTTTTTCATATACTGCTTTAAATATCTTCCTTGATTCTTTTTGGATGTCATTGAATTTCTTATTAAGATCATTATAAAGCACTTCCAAGTTATACTTTTTTGCAGCTTCTATATTCAAAGAGTCATATTTGGTAACGAACCTTAAACTTGAAGTTCTGTTAAACTCAGGCCTTCCGCCTCCAGGCAAATCTGAAGACAGCGGCCCCCAATCTTTCAATTCATGAAAAGGTTTATTATATCCTACAGCTTCATAACTTATCTTTCTACCCTTCAACGAGTCTTTTCTCATAGTTTCGAGTTCTTTTTGTCGATCTACTACAAAATAACGCAAAGGAGTTATGTCTTTATTCTCTCTAAAGGCTCCATCTACATATATGGAAAAATATTTACGTATTGCTTTATGAAAGTCTACTACTATATCAAACACCTTTCTTTCAGTAAATTTTACTACTGCCTGAAACGATATTTTTTCTCCTTTCTTTAACTTACCCTTATGCATATTTATACCGCTTAATCGTTCCATTCCCGGTTCTATAGAATATCCTATTAACTCGTCTGAATTAAAATCCTGCGGCGCCTCAAACTCTACTGTTATTGTTACAGGTTCGTTTAGTTTTGGAGTATAGTTTGACGCCCAGCTGTTAATACTGTGGCTTGTCCAATAAACAGTAAAGTCCTCGTTTTGCGCTAAAAGATTTTGACCGCTCAAAAACAGGAAAATTACTAAAGCCGCCAAAACAAATTTGACGCGTTGATTAATAAAAAAGAGCTTTTTCATTTGTGCCTCATTAGTTATTTATTTATGTATTATAGTAGAAAAGTATAAAATACTCCTCATTTTTGTAGTCTGAAATAAAAATAGGGTAAAATACGGATGGCGCTAAAAGACGATTGTCTGCATCGTCCCAGGCGATAACTGGAATTACTAAACTGAAAAGCTTTCCCGCACTATTTCCCACAACCCTTCTCCCGCTGAAAATAGAACCCCTTAATAACTCCTAAGGGAGTAATTAACTTATCATGCTGTTATCAAATTATTTATTTGCTCTGTTTTTTATGAACATGATTTTTAATTACAAATAAAATGTAAAGCGTTTTTTGCATAATGTCAATTATTGCAATATTAAGTAAAAGTTAACTTTGTCAGGCGGCGGCAATAGCCTAGACTTTTTGAGAATTCCCTTCTTGTCGTCATTTTTTCTCCGTAAAATATCGTTCAATAATAGCGCATACATTTTTTGCTAAGATCATCAGAAATTATGCCCTTAGCCCGCAGAAGCGTTAGCAGTCAAATGGTTTATCCCTTTAATATCTAAAATTTAAAATAAATATAAGACGGCAGACCGCTATATTTTAAAATTCGCTCATTATATTTTCGGACTGCATATTAAAAATGCCCTGTAAAATCTGCGCCGAATTAATTATATTTCTTTAGGAAGAATCTGTTTCATTTATAAAAACAAAGAGATTATATGTACAAAATAAAATCCGCTGAATTTCTTGCCCCAAACATCAAGAAGTTCATTATTGAAGCTCCGAAGATAGCGCAAAAAAGAAAAGCCGGACAATTTGTAATAATCCGGATTGATGAAAATGGCGAAAGAATTCCGCTTACTATTGCCGATTCTAATATTGCCGATGGAACCATTACCATTATAGTTCAGGGTATTGGAAAAACTACGCAGGAATTAAATTCCCTGTCTGCCAACGATTCTATACGCGACGTAGTCGGGCCCCTTGGCAAACCTTCGCATATCGAAAACTTTGGCACAGCCGTCAGCATTGGAGGAGGCGTCGGCACAGCGATAGCTTACCCGACTGCCATCGCCCTAAAAGAAGCCGGCAACCATACTATTTCAATCATCGGCGGAAGGACTAAAGAATTTGTATTGCTCGAAAATGAGCTTAGAGCAGTTTGCGACGAAGTTTATCCTACTACCGACGACGGCAGTTACGGCTACAAAGGTTTTGTCACTCAAAAACTAAAAGAGCTTATCGATTCGGGTAAAAAAATTGATTTCGTACTGGCAATTGGACCAATCCCAATGATGCGGGCTATTGCCGAAACAACCCGCCCTTATGGAATAAAAACAATGGTCAGCCTAAATCCCGTAATGGTAGACGGAACCGGGATGTGCGGCGGATGCAGAGCTACTGTAGACGGCAAAACAGTTTTTGTATGCGTCGACGGCCCTGAGTTTGACGCCCACTTAGTCGATTTTGACTTACTAATTAGAAGAAACAGAACTTATTCAAAAGATGAAAAAACTGCTCTTGAACATACGTGCAACTACGACGTAGCGTTTGAAAAGGCATTGCAGGGAGGCAATTAAATTATGGCTGAATTAACGAAAAAAGAAAGAATGAAAATCCCGCGTCAGCCTATGCCTGAACAGGACGGCAATGTAAGAAGCGGAAATTTTAAAGAAGTAAACCTTGGTTTTACTGAAGAACTTGCATTGCTTGAAGCGCAGAGATGCCTTCAATGTCCAAAGCCCGTTTGTATTTCCGGCTGTCCTGTTGGAGTGAACATAAGAGATTTTATAGGTCTTATTTCAGAAGGCAAATACGCCGAAGCCGCCGCAAAGCTTAAAGAAGACAACGCTTTGCCTGCCGTTTGCGGCCGGGTATGCCCTCAGGAAGAACAATGCGAATCCAAATGCGTGCTTGGCGTTAAGGGCGAGGCGGTGGCTATTGGCAGACTTGAAAGATTTGCCGCTGATTTTGAACGGAACACGCTCGGAATCAGAACTCCGCAGATTAAACCCAAAACCGGCAAAAAAGTAGCTATCATTGGCAGCGGCCCTTCCGGATTAAGCTGCGCTGGCGATCTTATCCAAATGGGACACGACGTTACTGTGTTTGAAGCTCTTCACGCAATTGGCGGCGTTCTTCTTTATGGCATTCCTGAGTTTCGCCTTCCAAAAGAAATTGTAAAAGCGGAAGTAGACGCTTTAAGTAAACTTGGCGTTGATTTTCAGCCCAATTCGGTAATTGGTTTTACAGATACTATTGACGAATTGCTTACTTCCGGTTACGACGCAGTCTTTATTGCAGTTGGAGCGGGACTCCCTTACTTCCTTAATATCCCTGGCGAAAATCTAAACGGAGTTTATTCTGCAAACGAATTTCTTACCCGCGTTAATCTGATGAAAGCTTACAGGTTCCCGGAATTTGACACTCCCGTGTTTGACTGCAAAGGCAAAAACGTAGCCGTTTTTGGCGGAGGCAATACCGCAATGGACGCAGTCAGAACATCAAAAAGACTTGGAGCGGCAAAAGCGAATATTATTTACAGACGTTCAGAAAACGAGCTGCCCGCCCGCGCCGAAGAAGCTCATCACGCAAAGCAGGAAGGAATTGAGTTTTTATTCCTTGCTAATCCTCTTGAGTTTATTGGCGATAAAGACGGCTGGCTAAAACAGGTAAAACTTCAGAAAATGGAGCTTGGCGAACCGGACGCTTCCGGCCGCAGAAAACCCGTACCAATACCCGGTTCGGAATACCTGATGGATATTGATATGGCAGTTATTGCAATTGGCAACGGCTCAAACCCAATTATACAAAAAACCACTCCCGATTTATCGTACACTAAACGGGGCAACATTGTTGTCGATCCGGATACTATGAAGACTTCTAAAAAAGGCGTCTTTGCCGGAGGCGATATTGTAACAGGCGGAGCCACCGTTATTCTTGCAATGGGCGCAGGCCGCACCGCGGCAAAAGCAATTGACGAGTATCTGAAAGAAGGGAAGTAAAAGAATTTCTATTTTTTTTTGTCATTCCGGGCGTAGACCCGGAATCTATACTTACTGGATTTATAAAATGTTTTTTGTATTCCTGCTTTCGCAGGAATGACAAATTCAAGTGAATCTGCCAAAATTAAATTTTTCTGTCATTCCGGGCGTAGACCCGGAATCTATGTTTAATGAAAAATATACGCTTAATTTATAAAAGGGTAGTTTATCATGAAACAATACTACGTTTATATCTTAGCAAGCAAAAAAGATGGGGTTCTTTATATAGGAGTTACAAATAATTTAGAAAGAAGAACTTATGAACACAAAAACGGACTAATTGAAGGCTTTACAAAAAGATATAAGGTAAAGCTACTTGTGTACTTTGAAACATGTAGCGATATAAATGCGGCTATCACACGCGAAAAACAGCTAAAAAAATGGAAGCGGCAATGGAAAATCGAATTGATTGAAAAATTAAATCCAGAATGGAAAGATTTATCAATTGAGTTTATTTAATATTTTTTACTATTCTTTCGAGATTCCTGCTAGCGCGGATAAGCGCCAACTTAACAGGAGAAATAATCCTGGTATTTTGTTATAGCATAATATGTTGACAAAATAAGATATCCAAATAAAATGTCATTCCCACGAAAGTGGGAATCTCTAACTAATGGCGGGCTTTAGATACCTGCTTTCGCAGGTATGACAAATTAAAACGAATCTGCAAAAATTATATTTTTTTCATTCCGGGCGTAGACCCGGAATCTTATTTTATTAAAAATCTTTACGCAAATGAAAAACCTTAAAATATCAACCGCCCAATTTGAAAATAAAAGCGGCGATAAAAAATATAACCTGAGCGTTATTGCGGACTTATCAAAAAAAGCCGCGCAACAGGGTTCTGATGTTATAGCCTTCCACGAATGCTCCATTACCGGGTATACTTTTGCAAGAAATCTTTCAAAAGAACAAATGCTCGATATTGCAGAATTTATCCCGGAAGGAGAAAGTATAAAAAAACTGAGAGAAATAGCCCTGCAAAATAATATAATTATACTCGCAGGATTATTTGAAAAAGATAAAGACGACAAGCTTTATAAAGCATACGTTTGTGTGGATAAAAACGGATTAGTCGCTAAGTACAGAAAGTTGCATCCGTTCATTAATCCATATCTTACTCCCGGAGACAGCTATTGCGTTTTTGATCTTTTGGGCTGGAAATGCGGAATACTGATTTGTTACGATAATAACGTAATTGAAAACGTAAGAGCTACTGCTCTGCTTGGCGCGGATATAATTTTTATGCCGCACGTTACAATGTGCACTCCTTCAACCCGTCCGGGAGCGGGTTTTGTAGATCCCCAATTATGGCAAAACCGCGAGGCCGACCCCACGTCTCTGCGGGAAGAGTTCGGCGGACTTAAAGGGCGTAAATGGCTTATGAAGTGGCTGCCTGCGCGAGCTTACGATAACGGCATATATGTAGTTTTTTCTAACCCTATTGGCATGGACGACGATCAGTTGAAAAACGGATGCTCGATGATTATAGATCCATTTGGGGACGTTATAGCCGAGTGCAGAACTCTTGGCGATGATTTTGTAACTGCCGTTTGCACGCCAAATAAGCTTACTGACGCGGGCGGATACAGATATAAAAATGCGCGCAGACCCGATTTATATAAAGATATTATCGGTCAAGAGCACACCCCTGAACAAAAAGTTATCTGGCTAAAGTAAAGGTTAGCGCTTACGTAAAAGTAGGAAAAAACCGCCCTAGAAAGGCGGTTTTTTCTACTTTTCTTATTAATTTCATTAATGCTTTAATGTTAGAATTTTTGCGCTCCTGCTCGCATACCAAAATTATTTTTATAAAAAATAACAACCTCGCTATACAATCCAGCGCTCCCATTTACATCTGTTGCAGCAACAAAATAGGTTACGATTCCAACTCCGCCTTGGTTTGATACAGTTAGGTTTACGTGTTGAACGCTTGCGTCTGTATATGATAACGTCGAAGTATTTGTCGTAAAATACTCAGTAGTTCCATTATCAGGATCTATTTTTCGTATAGTATAACCGCTTGCGCCAGTAACAGCGTTCCAAGAAATTACTGGCGAACCATAACCTTGATACTCGCCAGGAAGAACTACTATTGAGCCTGTAACTGAAGGCGCCGATAAAACTGTAAAAGTACCCGTCGAAGTCGTATAGGATGTCGTTGCATCGTAAGTTAAAGGAATTGCATTATTATCAACTGCATGCTTAAATATCGCTTTCACATACCATGTATTTGCTCCCGGCGAACATTGAACTGTCGCATTTGTTTCAGAAAATACCCAATGTGATATGTCGTAACTTGTAGGCGGAACACCTGATCCTGTTGCATAATGATAGTAAAGTGGAGTAGTTGACGCTACAAGCTGATTATTTACATAGACCTCATAGTTATAAAGCCAATTAGGAGTTCCATATGAACTCATATCCTGCCAAGAAAAGGTGATAACATTGCCTGTATATACACCTTCAGATGGATTAATAAGCTGTCTACTACTAAGCTTTTTCAAGGAAGTCTTAGAGCTTTGAGTACTTACAGGATTATTATCGCTGTTAGAACAGCCTATAAAATTGAGAAGGAGAAAAAGAGAAATGACAAAAACACTAGTATAACGCTTCATATAGAACCCCTCATATAAAAGTATAAAAATGTTTATTTGGAACGGAGGCAATAATCCACTTTCAGACAACACGATTATTGCATGTTCTATTTATAAACATAAATAATGAAAAAAATAAAAGCAACCAGAATAATTACTCCAAATGAATATTTTTATTGATATCAATATATTAAGTATTCTATTTTCGCAGGAATAACAAACCGGAGAATTACCAAAATATTATTGTGAAGCTTAAGATAGTTCGATAGAGGAAAGCCGTCCCGATTAATCGGAACGGCTTTTTAATTTATAATCCGTAGTTAATATCAGTAGGTTGAGCGGGACAATTAGGATTTGTGCCGTCTTCCGTATAAGGGTAGACTAACCATTCATGCGCCAACTGAGTAGCTCTTTGATAATTGACTATATCAATATTATCGTTTTTAAATCTTCTTAGGTCTTCCCAGTGTTGAGCCATTCCAAATAACTCATAATATCTCTGCACAAAGATTTCTCTAAGAATGTTAGAGCCTGAATAAGCCGATAAACCAGCCGCAGCGCGCACTTTATTCACATAAGTCGCCGCGTCGCCGCCGCCTCTTGCGTAAGACTCGGCAACAATTAGAGACATTTCGTTAAGAGTATAAAATTTATATGGAGTAGTTGCAGTTAAATTTATGCCCGAAACATAATAAACAGAATCATTGCCTATTTTGCCTGTTGTAAAAGTTGAAGTATCAACAAGCGCCGTTACTCTTTTATCTCCCTGGGCTATTCTGCTGTTATCAAAGCCAGTGAAACCAACCGGACCACGAACCCAGCTTGCTAACGGCTCAGAAAACAACGAGCGGACAAAGTTTTCGTACAGCGGATTTGAAGTTGTAGCCGTATACGAAAACTGCGATTCTGCCGTAACAGAAGCCGCGGCTGCAGCGGCGTTAGCATATTCTCCTTTCATTAGATAGAATCTAGCTTTATACGCTTTAATTGAGTTAGCCAAATCCCAGCCGGAGCTTATTATACTGCTTGTAAAAGTAGTGACAATACCATTTGAAATATTAGACTGAGCGTCTGTTAAGAGGTTTAAAGCTTCTGTAATAACAGCTGCGCGATCGGCAAAAGTAGGATGGTCAACGTCTATCTTAATTGGAATTTTTTCGAAATGAGTGATCAAGTTATACATTGCCATAGATTTGCCAAGTTCTGCAAAAGCGGTAATATTTTTCTTTAGCGTATCATTCATCTGAATTGCGCCGATATTGCCTAAAATATCAGACGCGCTTTTCATAACCTTGTACTGGTCAGCCCATACGGTGACACAATAGCCGTTTGCATCGTCAAGCTTTAACCTGCTTCCATTATTTGGAAATTTTCTAAGGGATTCATAATCGACATAGCCAATCACAGGACATGTTTCGCCAGAAACAGCGCCAGAGACTGTATTAAGATCCCCGATAGCCTGAGATAATCTTGCCTCCATACCGATTGCGGTCATTCTAATACCGTCATAGGTCTTAATATCTTCGTTTGTAGGAGAATTTGGGTTGGATACGTCAAGTTCGCATCCAGCAATACCTAACACAACGATAAAAACTCCAAGTAATATTTTTATTTTATTTTTCATATTAAATTTTCCTCTTTATTATTTCTTATAAATTCAATGTTAAACCAAAAATTATACTGCGCGGAATTGGTTCCGTAGCAAAATCGAATCCTCTTGAGATTGGATCCTGCCCTGCGCCGTTGATTTCCGGGTCATAACCAGAGTAAGGAGTAATTGTAAATAGATTTCTGCCAATTAAGCTAAACTGAACATTATTAAGCCCAACCGAAGTAATGAAATCATTTTTTAAGGTATAAGAAATAGAAAGCTCTCTCAGTTTTACAAAACTTGCATCGTTAACAAATTCGCCTATTGCGCTGCATATTCTTTTGCAATATCCATAAGCGTATACGCCTTTATATTCTTTTTCATATAGCTCAGAGTTAGGGTATGAAGCGCTCATCATGTTTCTTGAGTTCCAGTCAAGCATTTTATAGTCCATCTGGGCGTCAAACATTATTCTCATTGTAAGATTGTTCCACAAAGTGAATTCGTTAGAAATTGACCACATAAGTTTTGGGTTTGGATCGCCAAGATATTCTGCGGTTGATTTTTTAGTAGGTAAACCGTCTGTCCCAATCTTAGTAAAATCAATTTTATACTGATAGAAAGTTGAAGGAGCTTTGCCTTCGCACAAAACAGTCTGATACCAGCTTATTGCAATCTGTTTGCCTGCATAAAGTTTATCAATAATAGGATGACTTGTAGAAAGCGTTATGTTAGAAGTCCAGGAAAATGATGGAAGCTGGAAGTTAACAGTTTTAACCATAAGCTCGATGCCGTGGTTAGAAAGGATACCGACGTTCTGGTATTGGTACGAATAACCAGTTGATGAGTTAACCGGAGCTTCCATAATTAAATCTTCAACTTTTTTATGGAAGTATGTAAATTCAAGACCGATTCTTCCGCCAAGGATTTCCATATCGGCGCCAAGCTCCCATTCTTTCATTCTTTCAGGTTTCAGTTTATCGTTGCCTATTATGCTGCTGTTAACTAATCCGGTCATGCCGGCATAGCTATTAGTATAATAATTTGATAATCTGCCAAAACTTGAAGCTGGCTGACCGCCGGAAAATCCGAAAGCGCCTCTTACTTTAAAATAACTGATGTAATCGCTTAAATGTTCTTTCCAGAAATCGTTTTCGGAAACGTTGTAAGATGTGCTGTATTTAGGGAACATCTGCCATCTCTCGTCTGCGCCAAACGTAGACGAACCGTCAGCTCTTAATGAACCTGTTACATACCACGTATTAGCATAATTAAAAGTCTGCTGAGCATAGTAGCCCATAGTTCTTCTGCTGTCTTTCGATTCCGAAATAGTATTATATGAAGAACTTCCGTTTACTAATTCAACAAAAGGAGTTAAATCCTGCGTCGAAGTAGAAACTATATCATATTTACTTTCGGCATATTCTGTTCCAGCGGCAGTAGTAGATTTAATTATAGGCGTAATGTCCGTATTATAAGTAACGTCCAAATTAGAGTTTATGCTCTGGTTTATTTTTGTCGCGTCGGCTGAGTAGCCATTTGCATAAAGAGTTTGAGAAGAAACGCGAGGTATGTAATATTTATCGTTTTGAGTATAAGTATCATAACCAAAGCGGTAAGAAATAGAAAGCCCTGTAAAAGGTTCAACCCCTAATTTTAAACCGCCTACAAATCTGTTGATTTCTTCAGGAGCTTTCCAGTTGTTAATAACGTCAAGCGGGTTTGCTCTGTTTGCAGGGTTAAAGCCAGCTTTAGGGTAAACGCCATTTGCATTTGCGAAATTATTAACTGTATCAACACAGTTAGTAAGTCCGGTTAAAACGCCAAACCCGTTATTGTAAGCGCCGCCGTTAGCGACCATATTATTTAACGAATGAATGTAGTTTGTGCTTATTGAAGCCGTCATCCAGCTAGAAACTATTCTATCAAGGTTAAACCTGAAACTCTCTTTATCATACTGCTGAGAGCGAATAATACCAGCCTGAGTATTCCATGAACCAGCTACAAAATATTTTGTCAGTTCGTCTCCGCCTGAAATTGAAAGATTCGTGCTTCCTCTTCCAGCTGTTTGGAAAATATCGTCCTGATAATCGTGTCTGTATACCGGATACAAAGTTTTATCCGTCGCAGAAGCTAATCTATATGGATAACTAATAAATTTTAATTTTTTTACAATCTGGTCATATCCAAAAGTAGTATTTAACCGGACTTTCATTTTACCGGCCTGACCGCGTTTTGTAAATATCTGGATAACGCCGTTGTTAGCGCGCGAGCCGTATAAAGCCGCGGCTGCCGCGCCTTTTACAACTTCCATATGGTCGATATCTTCCGGATCAATATCTGCAATTCTGTTTGAAGTATTTCCGCCCATATCAATCATCTGAGTTGAGCTGTTATCAACAATAATTCCATCAACAATATATAAAGGGTCTGACGTGCCAGAATATAGAGTAGAAAGACCTCTTAATCTTACAGAAGTTCCGCCGCCAGGAGAGCCGGAGTTAACCTGCACCATTGCGCCGGGAATTTTACCTGTTAATGCCGCGTCTATTTGCGTAACGCCTACTTTCTCAAGGTCTTTTGCCTGCAACGTGTTTATACTGTTGCCAAGACTTCTTTTTTCTACGGCTTCAGCGTTACCCGTTACAACTACCTGATCAAGTTGAAGAATATCTTCACGTAAAACAAAATTCATGTCTATGTGACCGCTTGTTTTAGGAAGAGTTTCCTTAATATTCTTATAACCTACGAATTTCACTTCTATGGTATTTGCTCCCGCTGGTAGTTTTTTGATTTCTAAGGTATATTTACCGTCGAGATCAGAACTCGTTCCATAGTTTGTCCCAGTCAACATTATTGCCGCGCCGGGTAAAGGGCTGTTTTCTTTATCTGTTACCTTCCCCTGTATAACAATTTGCGCATTTAGAAACGCGCAACTCGTAATAGCTAAAATTATTATGGTAAATAATTTTAATCTCATGCATTACTCCAACCTTGTTAATGATTAATTCAGTTATTTAGAAGATATTTATGAGAGCGTTCCGCTTCCAGTTATATGACGCTTAACAGTTTAAACATGTATCTGTAAATAATAACGCTATTCATAAATGCATATTAAGATTTATTTCCCGTTCTTTCAAGAAAAAAGATATGAATATATTATCCTTGATAATTAACATAAATAAAGCTAATTTTAATATTCAGGCAAATATGAAGTCACAGTTCAATTAGGCATAGTTATTTATGCATAAAGCTAAAGCATCCCCCCTTATAAAACTACATATAAATAGTTACTTTATTATCTTTAGCACGGCCTCGCCAATAATATGCGCAATATCGCTATAACTTAGAAGATGCGTATTTATAGTGATATTGTAAAGCAGCGGATCTTCTATATTTTGATTAAAGTTAGCATATACATAATTTTTACGGGCAGCGTCTTCTTTTTTTATAAATTCAATTGATTCTTCGCGCGTAAGCTGATATATTTTTATACAGTTATCAATTCGGTCTTCCAGCGGAGCCACTAAACGCACATGAAATGCATTCTGAAGTTTTGACGTAATTAAATTACCCGCTCTGCCCACAATGATAACATTACCCATACGCGCAAGCTGCAAAACAGTTTCGGTAGTTTTTTGGATCAGAGTCCAGCGCGGAGGATGAAGCCCAAGCATTTCCTGCACTACGGAAGTTATATTAGAATATTTATCTTCCTTCATATACTCGCTAACTTTTTCAGGCAGATTATGGTCTTCTATAACCTTGTTAATTAGATTTTTATCAAACGCCGCCCACTCTCCCTGATCCGGTTTTTTATTTTTGTTGAAAAAAGAGATTATATATTCGTTAAGTAATTCTGCGCAGCTGCCTGGCGCGCGTGAAATTGTAATGCACGGTCCTGGATTATATTTTACATTCGGTTTAGAAGAGTTTTTGGAGTGAAGTTCAATATACTGCCTGCATTTTTCAAAAGAACCTTTTGGTTGTTCCATCATATTCGTCTCCTGTTTATTTTTAGTTAAAAAATTACACAGAGCGTTTAAGAAGAATTTGCATAGAGCAAAAGAAATCCTCTGTCAATATATCGCTTTTAATATTAAGTGGAAATAAAAATCAATTCCCGTTTATTTTACTATGTTAAAAAATGAACAAAGAAAAATCCCTTTATTTATTTATCATTATGTAATATCTTTAACAAAACATTATTTTTAATTATAATTGAATACCAATACAACGACTACAATCAAAAATATTTTAATCTCCGCCTCTTGCCTTGTTTTACTGTTTAGCGCAGTTATACAAGCTCAGGATAGTTCCAAAAGTCTTGCATTCAAAGGAAATCTTCCCTTCTATAGAATCACGCTTTTTTATCCCACTACTATATATAACGATTTGTGGAATATTTTTAATCTGAATAAATCCGCAAACTCAGGCGATATGAACGCGCAGCATGAACTTGGAATAAGGTACCTAACCGGACAAGGAGTATTTGCCGATACGGTTAAATCGGCTTATTGGATAAAAAAAGCCGCAGACCAGAAACTTCCGCAGGCCTGCTATAATTACGGCATTTTGCTTAATAACGGCTGGGGACTTAAATGGGATCCTGTGGAAGCATATAAAAATTTTTTATATGCCGCCGAGCATGATATGCCTGAAGCTGAGTTTGCCGTTGGGATTATATATACGGACGATCTTGTAGTTGAAAGGAACTGGGACGCCGCTTATCTATGGATAAAAAAAGCCGCTGCTGCCGGTTCCAAACCAGCTAAAGAAGTGCTCCCCGAAATTGAAAAACGGACTTCTAAATCTATTATTAAAGATACCGCCATTAGCATTGCCCAAATTGACGAAACTATCAAAAGTAAAAGTATAGTCGATAATACCACAAAAAATAGCCAGAACTCGCGTTTGATGTTTTTGGATTTTAGCCAGGATACTACCGCCGAAATTACTACAGAAAATATCTGGGATGAATTTGCAAAAGTTGTTAAGTCCATAAATCCGGAAGACACGCTTTTGATAAAGGACGCCTATCCTGAAGATATTTCGGACTCTTTATATCAAATCATCTATCAGTACGGCAACTATGACAGCCCGGAAGCCCTTACTTTACTTGGACGTTTTTTTGAAAAAGGGATATATGTTAAAAAAAGTGCAGTTGAAGCCATAGTTTGTTACTTACGAGCCGCAAGATTAGATTCTCCTTTTGCTCCTCATCTATTATGGAAAATGATGAAGTCAAAAGAACACACGCGAGAATTAAAAGCCCGAATAGAAAAAAACGACCCGGAAGCAAAATATGCATGGTCCGGTTTATTTGCCTTCGGCCTGGACAACCAAATTACCCGGGATGACGCGTTTAAATTTTTACAACAGGCGGCATTGCAAAATCATCTCCCTTCAATGATAGAAATTGGCTCCTGCTATTATACAGGAAGTCTTGTGGCGCGTGATAAAGCTAAAGCTATGGAAAAATGGAAATATGCCGCAGCTATTGGCAGCAACGAAGCAAAAATAAGAACGCTTATAACTGAAGTTTTGAATAACGAAGAAATTGATTTAAACGTAAACGACGTCTTTCTTATAGCCAAAGAGTTGGAAAAGAAAGGTTCCATAATGGCGCAAACAGCTTATGCGCTATGTTTTGAAAAAGGCTTAGGAACTAAGACAGACGAGGTAAAAGCGGCTAAGTACTTCCGTTCTGCGGCTCAACGCGGCAGCCGTTACGCATATGATGAATTAAAGAGACTTTATGCTAGTTATAAATAATATGGCTGTCCTAAATGCGAGTTTACTTATAAAGAATTTAGTCCGCCTCGTCCTTCAATAGACGCCGCGCTTCGACTATCGCTCAGCGCGACTAACAAACATAACCACGATTAAAGTAAACAGCGCTTTACCTTTTTTTACCTGGTTCCGGCGGATGCGATTTTTTCATTCTTAACATTTCCGCCTCCAATGTCGCTTTTTGTTTGGGGTCAATTGCATTGCCCAGCTCTACCCTCATCGAATCCATTATTTGAGAAACGACGTCCATACTTTTCATTCTAGCGTTCTCAATTTTTTCATGGTACCGAAATAAAAGAGAATCGACTATAGGTTTTTGACGTTGATCCGGTTTTATAATTCCATCGAATATATGCACAAAACCCTGGGGTTTTCTAAAAGCGTCCATTTTATCAAATTCTTTTTGTATCGAAATTTCGCTTATTTCGAACCCAATTCCAGCGCCAATAATTAGCGCCGCAAAAATTATTAATGTCGATTTAACATTGGTTTTCATTATTTATTACTCCTAAGTAAATCGCTTACAGGATCATAAGCATATTCAATGCCGTATTTTGATTTTCCAAACAAATTTTCAATAGAATGATTATTGCCGCTTTTTAAATTATATGACAATAATAAGATTAGAATAAACATAGCCGCAAAACCAATTTGTCTGAATGATAAAGCAAGCGTATTAGACCAGAGGGATAAATTTTCATCTACGATTCCGGTATAATTCAACTTGGTTAGGAGTCGCTCTTCAAAGAAAGGCTTAAAGGAAGTTACGGCGCTTTCTTCAACTGCCTTTCTAATCCGGTTTATCTGCCTAAAGTCGCTCCTAAGCTCGTCTGAATTTTGCAATTCATTTTCTAACAGTTCGTCTTCAAGTAATGGAAGGGAGCTGTCGAGACTTTTGTAAAGCAGTGTTTCTATTTTTTTATTTTTCATAAGTCTGACATATATGGTTGAATATATTCCTTTAATTTTTTTTGCGCCCTGGCTAAGCGGGAAAGCGCAGTGCCCAAAGGCAAATTAAGAATTTTAGCCGTCTCTTCAGTCGAGTAACCGTCTACTAATCTAAGAACCAAAACAGAACGATATTTAGTATTTAAAGTCTGCAAAGCCTTTTGTATAATTTCTTTATTCTCGCCTGACTTTTCGTGCGAAGCGGGATCTGCAATATCGGAACCGTTCTCTAACATTTCGTTATACGAAAAAAATCTTCTTAATTTTCTTCTTTTAATTTCGTTCAGCGATAAATTAATTGCAATACGCGTCAGATAAGTGCCTAAGGCAGAATCGCCTCTGAAGTTTTTCATGGTTTTATAGAACCTTATAAATACTTCCTGCCCAATATCATCAGCATCGTCGCACTTTCCAATCATACCATAGATAGTAGAGGCAATTTTCGATTTATGACGCCGTACAATTTCAGTAAAAGCGGATTGATCGCCGTTTATTGACAATTCAACCAGCTCAAAATCTGTTTGTCTTTTGGCTTCTGAATTATTTACCAATCGATATCCTTTTTTGAAGTACTTCAATTATTAGACAATGGAATAGAATTATTTATTCCATTTATTATTAAACCGCCTGAACATGTAGATAAGGTTTTAGTAAAGATAAAAAATATTTTGATTAAAAAGCAATAAAGAGGAAATATGCGTTGTCTAACCTGTAAATCATCCATAAACGCATTGGAAAGCAAAAATGAAAAAGAAAGTAATAATCATCTCCCTGGCGGCGCTTGTTGTAATACTTGCCTCGTATTTTTTATTCTTCCAGGGAAGTAAAGCAAAAGAAAGTTACACTTTTGGCGAAGTTACCAACGGAGACCTTAATGTTGTTATCACAAGTTCCGGAACTCTTCAGGCGACTTCAACTGTCGACGTAGGCACGCAGGTTTCCGGCAAGATAACAAAGCTATATGCCGATTTTAACAGCGAAGTAAAGAAAGGACAGCTTCTTGCAGTTATAGATACAACAACGCTTGTAGCCCAGGTAAAAGACGCGCAGGCAAATCTGATTAAAGCCAAAGCTACATATCAGCAAAAAACTGCCATTCACGAAAGGAATAAGAAACTTTATGAAAAAAAGATGATTTCCGATCTTGATTTTATTCAGTCGCAAACGGATTGTCAAACAACTCTGTCCGATTTGAAATCGGCTGAACTTGCAGTAAAAAAAGCTAAAACAAACCTCGATTACGCTTTTATTTATGCTCCCATTGCCGGACGCGTTATCAATAGAGCCGTTGAACAAGGGCAGACTGTAACCGCCAGCATGTCTACGCCTACTTTGTTTACTATTGCAGAAGATCTTTCTTCTATGAGAATTTTGGCCAATGTTGATGAAAGCGATATTGGAAATATTAAAGAAGGACAACAAGTTAAGTTCACTGTTCAGACTTATTCAGGCAAATCGTTTGAAGGAACTGTAACGCAAATACGGCTTCAACCAACTACGTCTTCCAACGTAGTTAATTATACTGTTGTTATACACGCAGATAATAAAGAACAATTACTTTTGCCGGGTATGACGGCTACAGTTGATTTTTATGTAGACCACAGAGATAAAGCGCTTCTTATTCCAAATACCGCTTTACGGTTTGAACCTTCGGATGAACTGATGGCAGAGCTTAAAAAAGATATGGCTAATGATTTTAAGAATATGTCTTCCGACGCCAAAAATAAAATGAAAAACCAGGCTCCTCCAGCTCCTAATAAATCAATCTCCAAAGACAGCATGACGCGCATATATTATATGGACGCTAACGGCAAAATCAAAATTGCTCCAATTATTATTGGAATCACAGACGGCAAAAACACAGAAGTCTTGATAAGCAAAGACCTAAAAGCCGGGATGAAAATTATTACAGGTTCTCAGGACGAATCAACATCTACATCTACAAAAACTAAAAGTACGAACACGATGCAACAAAACGGGCCGCCCCCAATGATGATGTAATAATTGTAAAAACTAAGAGAATAAAATGGAAAATGAAGTAATAAAAACTGTAAATCTGACTAAAACCTATAAAGTTGGAGAAATTGAGGTTCCCGCTCTTAAAGCGCTTAACCTGACTATAACCAAAGGAGAGTTCGTGGCTATAATGGGCGCTTCCGGTTCTGGCAAGTCAACTCTGATGAACCTGCTGGGATGCTTAGACGTGCCATCCGGCGGCGATTATCTTCTTGACGGCATTAATACCAGCGGATTAACTAAAAACGAATACGCCGACATCAGGAACCGAAAAATCGGTTTTGTATTCCAAGGGTTCAATCTTTTGCCGCGCACTACAGCATTGGAAAATGTAGAACTGCCGCTTTTATATAACCGGACAGAAAAAATAAAAAATCCGCAGGAGATTGCTCTAAAGGCTCTTGAAAGAGTCGGTCTGGCAGATAGAGTTTATCACATTCCCAATCAGCTTTCCGGCGGTCAGCAGCAAAGAGTTGCTCTTGCCAGATCATTGGTAAACAAACCAGCTCTTATTTTAGCGGATGAGCCGACTGGCAATCTTGACAGCAAAACGTCAATTGAAGTTTTTCGTCTGTTTCAGGAACTGAACAAGGAAGGCATTACAATTGTTATGGTTACTCACGAAAGAGATTTTGCGGCATTTGCCAAAAGAATAGTTGAAATGAAAGACGGTAAAAGAGTAAAAGACTTTTTGATAAAGGAAAGATTAGACGCCAGGGAAGAACTTGAGCGGGTTAATTCTGAAATAACTGTTGATGAAATCATTGACGATAATGAATTATAAGGATTAGAAATGCAAACAAAAACAATTCTTAAATCGGCCGTTAAAAGCATAATAAAATCAAGGATGCGCAGCCTTCTTACGGCGCTTGGAATTATAATCGGCGTTGCGGCAGTCGTTGTGATGGTAGCTATTGGAGACGGAGCGCAGCAGAAAGTAGAACAACAAATTGAATCGCTCGGCTCAAATCTGATAATAATTTCGCCTGGCACGTCTAACGCATCAGGAGTCCGCGGCGGCATGGGCACGTTTAATAAATTTACTTTAGACGACGTCGATAAAATAAAAACGGAAGCTACGCTTATTAAAGGAGTTTCTCCTTTAGTCCGTTCAGGCGGACAGGTAATAGGCGGTTCTGGAAACTGGTTTACTCAAATTCAGGGCGTATCTCCGGATTATCTTTCTATACGTTCATGGGCATTAGAAAGCGGAGCGTTTTTTACAGATAGAGACGTAACGGCAAGGTCTAAAGTCTGCGTGCTTGGTTCTGAAGTCGTAGCGAATCTTTTTGCCAATGTTGATCCAATAGGCAAACAGATAAGGATTAAAAATGTTCCTTTTAAAATAATCGGCGTATTAAAATCCAAAGGCCAGACAGGCGTTGGAACAAGCAACGACGATATTATTCTTGCTCCTTCAAGAACTGTTTTAGACCGCCTTTCCGGAGGCAGATTTATCAGTTCAATTCAGGCAAGCGCCGCTTCAAGCGCAAAAAGCGCCGCCGCTCAGGCTGAACTCAAAAGCATAATGCGCGAGTCTCACAAGCTGAATAAAGGAGAAGAAGACGACTTTACGATTAAAGATCAGTCCGATTTAGCCGAAGCTGCAACTGCAACAGCAAAAGTGCTTACTATGCTTCTTGCTTCTGTGGCGGGCGTTTCTTTAGTGGTTGGAGGCATTGGCATAATGAATATTATGCTTGTATCCGTAACTGAAAGAACTAGAGAAATTGGCATTCGTCTTTCAATCGGCGCAAGAGGCTCCGATATAATGATACAGTTCCTTACCGAAGCTACTGTGTTAAGCATGGCGGGAGGCACAATAGGCGTCGCCCTTTCGTTCCTGATTACTTACATACTTAACAATTATACGGATCAAACTGCTTACATAAAACCAGGGATCATATTAATTGCCTTTGGCTTTGCCGGAGCGATAGGAATATTTTTTGGATTTTACCCGGCAAAAAAAGCCGCTGCTCTTAACCCTATTGACGCGCTTAGATACGAATAATTTCTGAAGCGATTAAAATAAATTCTTTTTTGGTTATTTAGTTTTATCAAAAGGGAATAAAAGCAGGGGGTGTTTTTGTCTAATGTATTGAGTTTGAAAGAAATAATTTTTGTCCTAAACATAGCGTTTCGGTTTTAGAAAGATAAAGTGAAACTAATAGGGCGCAATGGGAACTAACGTTGCGCTCCTAACTTGCGTTCGGCGCAACTTCAATGTTGGTTTAGAAAATATTTGCGATACTACTAATAGCTGCGCAGTCTGCAATGGCAGGACATTGTAGGAAAGTTTGATTTTACAATTCCCTAATCATTTGGCTGATTTTTATAATTCATTTTATCTATAATTTTACTTCGCTTATTGTTTTTAATATAGGTTTCTAAAAAAGTATGATATCCGCCCCAATAAGAATGAGCAAAGAGCCATTGAACGTGATTCAGAAAATAGATATTGATTTCTTTAATGAAAATGATTCGGGGCTTTTAGTTATTAAGTTAGAAGATTTATTCAAAAAATATGACTCCATCATTCAGAAACCGCGCCGCGTCTCTTTTTATCAAATAGCGCTAATTACAGACGGGCAAGGTTCAATTTGTATAGATTCTTTTAAGTATAATTTTAAGCCCAGATCATTATTAGCCGTTTCAAACGGACAGGTTATCGTAATTGAAGACGCAAAAAATATCAAAGGATATGCTATATGTTTTTCTGAAGAATATATCTATAAATATCCGGACGATCTCCAGTGGATAAACAGCCTTAAATTATTCGATCCATTGGGCGATTCATTTTTAATTGATTTGTGCGATTCGGAATTTTCTGAACTTATTAATACTATTAAAAGAATTGAATCGGAAATAAACACAGTTGACAACTATGCGAAAGACGAAATCCTTATCAATACAATTAAAACATTAGTAATAATTTCCGAAAGAATTAAACGGACTAAAAACGACAATTACAAAACCGACGACCGCAACTCCGATTATGCGGCTCAATTTAGGAAAAAATTAGAAGAGCATTATCGCGAGTCTCGCATGGTTAATTTTTACGCCGGAAATCTGAGCGTTACTTCTAAAAAACTAAACCGGGTAACGTGCAGTTATTTTGGCAGATCAGTTAAACAAATAATAGAAGAAAGAGTAATCCTTGAAATTAAACGCCTCTTAATCCATAGTAATCAATCAGTAAAAGAAATTGGCTGCTCGCTTGGATTTAACGATCCGACAAACTTCAATAAGTTTTTCAAAAAATATATGAAGCTTACCCCCACTGAATACCGCGCCCAGAATAAATAGCAGCAAAAGGACAACAAAAGGGCGCGTTTTTACCATTATATATAACATCTATTTACCGATAATTTTTATTAGAAAGCCAAAGTTATGGCCGACTTGCTTAATAAAAACTAACAAAAGGAGTATTACAATGGTAAGCAGTATTAGCGGTTCAAGTTCGTACCAGTATCAGACGCAAACAGATACTAAACTAACAGACGCTCAAAAAACAAAACTCGCAGACATCATTTCCAAATATGATCCGGACAATATGACGGCGTCAAGCACAAAATCTATGATGGATGAGATTAAAAATGCCGGAATCACCCCAAGCAAAGACTTAGGCGAAACTTTAAATAAAGCCGGTTTTAAACCTCCGGAAAAACCAGCTGACGCAACACAGAGCGCTACTACTTCTACAAGTTCTTCTACAACTACAACTTCTTCTTCTACAGTTTCTTCTTCAAGCGACGACTTGAAATCGCAAGTATTAGACTTGCTTACTAAAGAAGGAGCTACAAATATTAGCGATGACGATATTAACGCGTTCATCTCAAATCTTAAAAGTTCATCGGATTCAGATCAGGGAACAATAGTAGATCAATTCGCCTGATTAGAGCTTCAGCAGTTCCATCTTATACAATCATTCGGAGCTCCAAGAAATATCCCGGGGATAAATTTATGCGAAATTTATCCCCTTTTTTACGCCTCTCTTTGCGTCTGCTTAACCTTCCATTTAATCTTACTTAACAATTTCATAACCTTCGGTTAACATTTTATTAACATTCAAAACATAAATTATGACAAAAATAATTAAAGAGAATATGTGATATGCCGAGGATAAGCGGATCGTTTATATTTTTAGGATTTTAAAAAAATATCAGCTCTGAAATTGAAAAAATAATACAAACGAGACATTTTTGCCGCCGCTAAGAGTGATGATATTATAATTTAGGGAAAACGCTTATTCCGATTACTGTATCCGGAGTAAACGTAATGTTATGTCTTTCCATAATAAACCATCGAATATGATTTCATTTAACCGCCGGCGCCGGGACTTTTGGGTTTATCGCATAGAGAATTTTAGGACTATAGAATTGGTAATAAAAACAGATATTAATACCGCTGAAATCAGCGTTCTGCTTGCAGACGGCAATATTGAAAATACAGAGTTTCTTAAATCTGATCTTATAGAAAAAGGTTATAAAATTATCACGGCCAACAATGATAAAGACGCTCTTGCAAAGCTTAGTCTTAAACCGGATTTGGTAATCGTTGACGCCTTCATTCCCTTTATCGGAGGTTATGAAATTTGCCGAAAAATCCGCAGAAAAGAAGAGTTTAGAAATATTCCTGTGATTTTGTTAACGGACGATTATTCCGAGATTGACGAAGTCCGCGCATTTAACGTAGGCGCAAACGATTTTTTACTAAAACCAATTTCGGTTAATAAAATATCCGCTCGCATACGGTCGAACCTGCGAAAAATAAATAGGCATTATGAACCTCGTAACTTTTCATTCGACATAATAGCCGGACCGTTGGTTATCAACAGGGAAGAATACACCGTCTCTCTGCATGGAGCTATGCTGAAACTGCAAAAAAAAGAATTTGAACTTCTTTATTATTTGGCTTCGAATCCCGGAACGGTATTTAACCGGACTCATTTATTAGAAAATGTCTGGGAAAATAATATCTTTGTAATGGAACGGACCATAGACGTTCATCTGTTAAATATTAGAAAGAAGCTCGGCAAATACTCCTCGTTAATTGAAACTATAAAAGGCGTAGGTTACAGGTTTAATGACGGTTTAAATTAATCGGGGAAATATCTGGCGGGAACTATTGCGAGCTTAATATTAACAACTCCATAATTATCCGCCTATTTGAACTTATTGTAATAATTCGTATCTTCGAATAAATTAAGGTTCAGCATAGCTTTAGCCTTAATTTTTAATGTAAAACTAAGAAAAGGAAATATATGAAATTAAACGTAGCATTAGTAGCTCACGACCAGAAGAAACAAGATCTGGCTGAATGGGCTAAGTATAATAAGGAATCTCTTATACAACATCATTTAATAGCAACCGGCACCACAGGCAGCACATTAGAGACTGTATTAGACGTGCCAATAGAAAGACTTCATTCCGGACCTTTAGGAGGCGATCAGGAAATAGGCGCAAAAATTGTGAACGACTTAATTGACGTGCTGATTTTCTTTTGGGATCCTATGGACGCTCATCCGCATGAACCTGACGTAAGAGCGCTTCTTAGGTTAGCAGTGCTTTATAACATCCCTACTGCCAGCAACAGAAAAACAGCCGATATGCTTATTTCTTCTTCTTTATTCGGAGAGCATATTAAAAGAGAAGCCCATACTGTTGTTACGGCTTCCAATGCTTAGCGTAAATGATGCGGAATCTATATCAGTAATAGACGAACTTCCGCTTTGGTCTGCTCCTTTTGGGCTAAAGCTATTGGAAGTAATAATTCTAAAGCCAAATGCCGCTCTGTTGGACGTTGGATGCGGCTTTGGCTTTCCGCTTATTGAAATTGCACAGCGTCTTGGCTCCTCTTGCAAAGCTTATGGTATTGACCCCTGGGAACAGGCGCTTGAACGCATAAGAATTAAAATAAAACAGTACGACTTTAAAAATATAGAAGTTTTTAACAGCCCAGCTGAAAACATGCCGTTTGAAAATGATTTCTTTGATTTGATTGTTTCTAATAATGGGCTAAATAACGTTCAGAATATTCAGTGTTCGCTTAATGGATGCGCAAGAGTCGCAAAAAAGGGAGCTCAGTTTGTGTTTACGTTAAATCTGGAAGAATCAATGATTGCGTTTTATTCAGCTTTTGAAAAAGTCCTTTTGCAAAATGGAATGACGGAAGAAATTTCTAAGATGAAAGCGCATATTTACGAAAAAAGAAGACCAATAAAAGAGATAGAATCCATGGTAAAAAAAGCGGGGTTTTCTATTAATGATACATTTTATGATAGTTTTAATATCAGATTTTTGGACGCAGAAGCTATGTTTAACCACTCTTTTATAAAGAATTGGTTTTTAGGTTCCTGGGAAAAGCTTTTATCGCCCGGAGACGTCGCGCCAATTTTCAGCCAGATAAAAACAGAGCTGAATAACTCCGCCGCCCGGGATGGAGAAATTAGCCTGTATATACCATTTGCAACTGTTAATTGCGTAAAAATATAACGGGACAAAATTAATTATTTTTATCCCCACAAAACCGCTTTCCTGTTTTTCTTACTTCCGGATCCGGGTCGGAGAGTATCCTCTGTTTAAGCTTTTCTGACATTGTTCCTTTATTCAGAGCTAGGCTTCTTATGGCTTCCCATCTTAACTGAGGGGAAGCGTTATTTAAAATTGTTTCCGTTAGTATTTTATTTACCCGTTCCGATTGGAACGATTCAAACGCCCGAATCAGTTTCCATTTAATAAGATTATCATCAGAAAATTTATGATATGTTTTTATTAAAACTTCTTCCAGCGATTTATCGTTAAAGTAAAAAGAGATATGCCCGGCTGCGTCTATAGCTTCAAGAAGCGCCCGGCGCTCGCCTGATTCAATAACGAATTTTAAATACTTAAGAGCCGGAGCTCCAATTCGCATTATTGTACGCGCAGCAATATCGTGCGGCAAAGGATAGCTTATTTTATAAAAACCAAGGTCTGGAAGCGCCTTATGCTGATTATTTCCTACTTCGCCAAGCAGCTTAACAAGCTCCGGCATGGCAGGTTCGCCAATGGAAGCCAGCGTTTCTGTAATAGCAATTTTTGTATACAGCGCTTTTTCTTTTTTCAGGGTTTCGCAAAGGGGAATAACCGCGCTTATGCATCTCCTTTCGCCAAGTATTTTTGCCGCAGCAGTTCTCTCCTGCGGATTAAAGCTTGCAAGCAGCGCCGCAAGTTTGTCATCCGGTAAAGAAGAGTATTGTCCAATAAATTCGCTTTGCGCTTCGCCTCTGGCTGCTCTGTTTTTGTCTGTGCTTTTCAAATATAATCCGATTCTTTTTTGTATAGATATTGAATTCTATCCTTAAAACCAAAGTTAAAAATTAATTTTGCAATTAAATATTCTTCTCCAGTTTTTCCATTCGTTTTCTTTGTCCTTTTTTATTAAAAATAATTAATTATATTATTACGTTTGCAAAGTTTTAATAAAATAATTATGGTAATAATTTAACGCGCTCCTAAAAAAACAGGACGTTTACTTAACCGGAGTTGATCTAATGAAACATTATTACAAAAAATGTAAAATGCTTTATATCCTTTTTTTCACGTTACTTTTTTGCGGTTTAGCGGCTCCACAGGCTAATAAAAAGCAGGCGGCAGAATTATCAGGCATTTGGCTAGGAAAGCTGAATGTTAACTCTGTAGAGATGCGCCTGGTTTTAAAATTTAACGCCGATAAAAAGGGAAAACTCAACGCGGCATTAGTCAGCCCCGACCAGGGACCGGGAGATATCCCCGCCGATACGGTTATTCTAAATAGAGACCAAATAAAAGTAAGCGTTAAATCTGTAAAAGGTTATTTTGAAGGGAAATATGATTCAAAAGGAAAGAAACTTATCGGCGCATGGAATCAGATGGGAATGAACCTTCCAATTACAATGGCAAAAGTCGATAAAATTGAAGGTCCCAAACGCCCGCAGAATCCTGTAAAACCTTACCCATATAAAGAAGAAGAAGTTGTAATTGAAGACGCTATTGACGCAGTTAAACTAGCCGGAACGCTTACGCTGCCTAAAACGGCAGGTCCTTACCCAGTTGTTGTTCTTATTACCGGCTCCGGCCAGCAGGATAGGGACGAAACCCTGATGAACCATAAGCCGTTTTTAATTATTGCCGACTATTTAACTCGTAAAGGGATAGCAGTATTGCGTATGGACGACCGCGGAATTGGCGGTTCGACGGGCGATTTTGGCAAAGCGACTTCATATAATTTTGCAAATGATATTTCTGCGGCAGTTGAATATCTTAAAACAAGAAGCGACATTAATAAAAAACAAATTGGTCTTATAGGGCATAGCGAAGGGGGTATGATAGCTCCAATTGTCGCTTCAAAATCTAACGACATTGCATTCATAGTTTTATTAGCCGGCATTGGAATTCCGGGGAAAGACTTATTGCTTTTACAATCCGAATTAATCCAGCGCGCTAATTCGTTTAACGAAAATTCTATTGCTAAAACTCATATGCTGATGCAAAGTATTTATAACGTGATAAGCAAAAATTTAGATAGCGCAAAAACCATTCAGCAGATAAACGAAATCAGAAAGGAATATTTAAGCGGATTAACCGAAGAAGAAATTAGAAGCCCGGAAAATTCTCAAAAACTTTTTGACCAGCAGGCCGCCATGCTTCTTTCCCCCTGGTTTAGAACTCTGGTAGCTTTTAATCCAGGGTCTATACTTGAAAAAGTAAAATGCCCGGTTCTGGCTCTTAACGGCGAGAAGGATTTGCAGGTTCCCCCAAAAGAGAATTTATCCGCAATTAAAGCGGCTCTTACAAAAGGCGGAAACACAAATTTCGAAACAATTGAGCTGCCCGGTTTAAATCATTTATTCCAGACTTCTAAGACTGGCAACCCGGCCGAGTATGTAAAAAACGAAGAAACTTTTTCGCCAAAAGCATTGGACGCTATGAAAAACTGGCTGCTTAAAATAATTAATTCCGGCAAATAAACGCATGATTAAAATTCTTCCGCTCGGCGGAGCCGGCGAAATTGGAGCGAGCTGCTTTTATTTGAATATAGCAGAAACCGGAATAATATTAGACTGCGGAATGCATCCCCAGAAAATTGGTCTGGACGCTCTGCCTCGTTTTGACGTTATAAAAGATCTGCCAGTAGATTATTGCCTTATTTCTCACGCTCATCAGGATCATATTGCAGCTCTGCCCTACTTAGTTAAGCAGCACCCATATATCAAAATAATTTCAACTCCACAGACACGAGCTCTTGCGGAACTTACGCTGCACGATTCTGTTTCAATTCTTACAAGCCAGCTTACTGACGAAGATAAATTTCCTGTATATACGCATAATGAAATTGATCTGCTAATCCAGACTATTGATTACAAAGCTTATGAAGAAAAGTTTATTATAAACGGTTATAATCATAATTCTTCAGAGCCTGTTTATGCTACATTCCATGACGCCGGGCACATATTAGGCTCCGCTTCAATTATGATTGAACATGCAGGGGAAAAAATATTTTACTCCGGCGATATAAATCTTGATCATCAGTCTTTAATTCAGGGCGCCGAAATACCTAAAGAGAAAGCCGATATATTAATGCTTGAATGCACCTACGGTTCTACCGAACCGACAAAGACGCTTAGCTGGGTTAAAGAGGCGAAACGTTTTGCCAATGAAGCTAACAAAATACTGCTGCAGGGAGGTTCTATTCTGATCCCGGTTTTTTCGCTCGGTAAAATGCAGGAAATCTTATCGATGATCTGGGCCCAGATGCAAAGCGGAGCGCTTGCTATTACGGATATTTACACTGGCGGTCTTGGTAAAAAGATTAGCAGAGTTTACGATTACAGCAGATTTGTGGTTCCTCGGTTAGATACAAAGTTTGAACTTCAGGATGTGCCGCAGAAAGACCTTTATACTGTAGAAAGACCCGATCTGCTTTTTAAAAACCCATCTATTATTTTAGCTTCCAGCGGTATGATGATTGAGGGGACTATGTCATTCCGACTTGCATCGGAATGGTTTAAGCATAAAAACTCGGCCATTTTCACTGTAGGATATATGGAGCCTAACCTTCCCGGATATAAGATCGTTACCGCGCAAAAAGGGGACAAGATAAAACTTTCTGAATTTAAGGAAGAAGAATTGGTTGAATGCAGTATTTCTAAGTTTAATTTTTCGGCTCATTCCAACCGCGAAGGACTGCTTGAAATTGTAAAGAAGCTGCGCCCCGATAACATCGTGCTGATTCATGGCGACGCCGATTCAATTGATTGGATGGGCGCGTATATATTGAGAAATTTTAAAGATATAAAAGTCTATGCCGCTGAAACGGAAAGACTTATAGAGTTCATATAAAACTATTCTTCCGGCTTATCAGAAATTAAACCAAATATTTTTTATACCATGCTTTCCGCATAGCGTCAACTTCCCGCCGGTGACGGGTAAGGAAATGGTTCCCTTCTTCAAGAATAACAAGTCTATGGTGCATTTTTAGAGACAATAGTTTTTTAGAAAGCTCAATTGACTGGAAAGGCGAAACTGTTTCATCCGCGCTTCCATGTATAATCAGCATCTTAGTCTTTCTTGGCAGCTTCTCTACAAAATTAATAACTGATCTGCTTTCAAGCAGTTGATTAAATTCATCAGCCCCAAGCGCCTCGCGCAACATAGCCCCGGTTTTACTTCCGCTATCAACGTACTGTTTCAGATTGGAAATAGCTCCGGATAAAACGGCGCATTTAAAATTATCGCTGCGCGTTAAAGCCAGGAGGGTCATCATCCCGCCGCGGCTCCATCCTTCCATCCCCCAAATGTTTTTATCGGCGCATGTCAGTTCGTCGGCTAAGGGAATAAGGTTAAGAATATCATTTACGTCCTCTCCGCCAAAATCTTCACGCCCTTCGCTTCCTGCGGCGCCTCTGTACATCGAAGCAAAAACCGTATAACCCCAGGCGGCCATTTGCCCAAACATTCCTCTGGCGGTAAATTCGTCTATCACGCCGTTTTCTCCAACTCCGCCCCGGTTCCAGATGATGCATGGATATTTAATATTATTTTCGTTATTTTGGGGATAAGCGAGATAGCCTTTTATCTTTAGGCCGTCTGAAAGATAAGTTATGCTTTCGACAACGGAGTTATCAAGAGTTTCTTTACCCCATCCGCTTATTATCATTTTGTTTCTTTGTTCGCTCAGCTCTATTATGTTTCTGTTAATTATGCGAGAGCTCATATTATTATATTGTATGTTTTGATATTATTATTTATATAACAAATTAATTTTATTAACTCATAAATCAAAAAGATAAAAAACGGACTTTAATTAATTTTGTTTTCGGTTATATTGTGGAAATGAAATAAACACGAGGGTTGTTATGGAGATACAGGACATTGTAAATGATATTCTCAATAAAGCTGGCGTTTTCTACAAAGAAGACGGCAACATGCTTGAAGCTGGATACGATCCGCTTTTGTGGGAAGGTCCTATGCATTCGCGCGCTATCAGCAGAATTTATATTGAGAAAATGGAAGAGAACGGAGGTTCGTTTGTTAAAATTATTGGAGCCGTTACTGAACCAATTAAAAAACAGGAAGTAATGGACATGACCCTGATGGAAGAGTATTTGGATAAAAAAGAACGTAAATACCAGATATGGATTAATGACGAAGATATTGACCATGTAAAAGTTGTAATACCAAAAGGATTCCGGGCAAGTAAAAAAACTCAACTGCCCACTCTTAAAGTTAAAAAGAAATTGCTTAAAGCGACTGAAACTTACATGCCTTTATAAATTTATAGAATTGGCCGTCTTTAATAAGGCGGCCTTTTTTTATACTTCTACTTATTGTTTGCAATCCGCTCTATTAATTTAACAGACCACAAAGCGTATTTATTTTTTGACGAGTTATTATATTTTTCTGCCGCTTTGTTATAGGTCTCAAGCAACTCTTTCTGATTACAAATGCATTCAATAAGTTTTTGCCTTCCGAATGTTCTTTCGATTAGCGCAGACATCTGCCAGCCGACAGTATACCAGGGCCCTTGTATTCCAAAGAAGGAATAGCCAGTTTCATTTTCCTTAGATTTGGAAATCCGCTTTTCAAGAATATCAAAGAAAAATTTTTCAACAGTTTTTAGATCATCATTAAAATTAGCTACATCCCTGTTCCAGCGCGCGCGTTCTTCAGGTGAACTTGCGGCATGGGGATCAATATCGGGTCCTCCGGCAGCGGCAATCATTGCAAAGCCTTCTCCAAACGCGCTTATCCAGGAGAGCACGGAATTAACAGGCAACGCTGTGTCGCCATCCTGACGTCCCTTTCCGCAGCTCCACGCATAGCCAATGTGATGCAATTCATGAGATATAGTATTCGCATATTTTTCGGAACTCTTTTCGGGGTCAAGATAAAAGAAGATTGCGGGATCGCTGTCAGTCTCAAAAACAAAACTATTATGTTTTGGCTTTATGACCGGATAGATTTCAGCTTTTATTATGGCTCCTTCCGGAAGATAAGCAAGCGCGCAGTAACCTGAGGCCTCCATATCAATATTTTTCATTTTTTTTAGAGTCGCTTTAAACAGGTTTACTCGTTTATATAATGTATCGCTTAATACAAAAGCTTTAAACGACGAATCCGACAATGGAACATTAAACGCAGCTTCTCTTTTTTTTAATCGCTGATAAGGACGGCAGTTAAATAAACGATCCCAATCTTTATCTGTAATTACAGAACCTGCCGCTTTCTTCTCGAGTATGCTTATAACTGCGTCAGCCTCGTCTGTTATTAGCGATACTTTTATTCTCGCCGTGTCAGTTGCATCAGCGGCATAAGCCAAGCTCGGGCCAGCAGCTAAGAATAACAGCGTAAGCGCTATACATAATCTATTGTACATAAATACATTCCTCAAATAGCTTTTTCTTATGTCTATTATTTAGCCATAGAACTATGTTCTACATACTCAACAATTAATCCGTCGTTATGTTTAACGCGCATATTTTTGCCTGTCGGAACAACTTTCGGATCTTCTAATATTTCTGAGCCTTGAGTTTTTAGAAACGAGTAATACTCGTCTATTGAATCCACAAGACAGGTAACGCTCGTATCTTTAAATGGTCTTAATCCCTCTTCGCCGCCTGCAATTAAAAGAAAAGAGCCAACGGAAGCGAGTTCAAGTTTTTTCTCTTCATACTCAAAACGCATATCGCATTTTTTTCCCGTAATTTTTTCGTAAAACTTTAAAGCTGCATCTAATTCGTTTTCCTGCAGAAATATTCTGACAAGAGTTTTATAAATTTTCATTTTAAATTTTCCATTGGCTGATAATTAGTTAAGCGCGTTTTATGACTGTTTAGACGCTCTAATTCGTGCGATGTTCCGCTAGTTAAATTACTTTGTAATTAAATCAGAATTCATCCCAAGCGCCTCGGCAAGCTCTTCAAACGAATTAGCGAGGATATCCGCTCCTGCATTGATAAGATCCTCCGCTTCAAACGACGTGGTTATTGCTGCAGTAAAACATCCGGCTGATTTTGCGGATATGATTCCATTAGGAGAATCTTCTATTACTATAACTTCTTCGCTTGTAAGACCTAATCTTTCAAGAGCTTTAAGATAAGGCTCGGGATCTGGTTTATGCTTTATTGTATCGGCTCCCGTAACAATTACGTCGAACCATTTATCTATTCCGTATTTTTCTGCGGCAAGCGAAAAATCTCTTATTGTTGCCGATGACGCAAGGCCTGTTTTTTTAAATATCTTCCTCGCTTTTCGGATAAATTCATCTATCCCTTTTATTAGTCTTACGTCTTTAAACAGGCTAAAATAAATTTCTTTTTTAAGATTGTGCATCTCTTCTGCCGTCGCAATTCCTTTTGCCTGATTTTCAGCCGCATATTTAAAAAAGTCCCCGTCAGTTTTCCCTTTGAAATCAGAGAATAATTGAAGAGGGTAATTTACATTAAAATTGTCTAAAGTCATTTGTTTCGCTTTTGCGTGTAGCGGTTCTGAGTCTATAACAACGCCGTCAAAATCGAGTATGCACGCCTGAATATTTTGCCCGCTAAATAGAACATTATTTCCCATTACAATTTTACCGTATATTTATTTTTTTCAAATAGTTAATTCAGATTCTTTTTAAACCAGGCGCATGCAACTTTAATTAATTCGTCATAATGCTCCATCTGGCTGTGGGACGAACCGTCTATTACTTCGAGCTTTGAGCCTTGCGGCAGCAGCTTTAATCCCCGCTGCGATCTTTCAAGCAGCTGGTTTTCTTCTTTCCCATTATTGCCGTGAATAATTAGCGTTGGACATTTTATACGGCTTAATAATTCAACCTGATTAATCTTTTCAAATCCGTCCAGCATAGTTTTATCAATTTTAGATTCCCGACGAAAGGCGCTATTTACCTGTTGAATAAAATATCCATGCTCTTTCAAAAAAGCCATTTGTTCTTTTGAATAAAACTCTTCCCAGTCGTACGTCATCGAATCCGTCAAAGCTCCGCTCAAAACAAGCGTGATTATTTCCGGCGTATAAGCTCTCAAACAAATAAGGCTGCCGAGGCTATGCCCATAGAGCGCAATTTTTTTATACCCAAGTAATTTTACAAAATTAATAGCCGAAGAAAGATCGTCGGTTTCATTCTCCATCGTTAGTTTTTCGCCGGAACTTTCGCCGCAGCCGCTGAAATCAAACGCTAAAGCGTCAAATCCGGATTCGTTAAACCCCTTTGACAAGCGTTCAAATCGTCCTTTGGATTTTCTATCGGAAGTAAAACCATGACACATTATTATTACCGCATCGGTCATTTTATTTAACAAGATTTTAAAATGATCGCCAACAAGTTTTCCTTTACGCGAATTAGCAAATTCTATTCTTTCAATCATGATTCTATGTTTATTATTTTATATTAAATGTTCTTTGTTTAGCGTCGGCCATTTTGGGCAAACCGTCGTCAGGCGAATCTAAATAAAAGAAGGCCACAGACGACCAGTCGTCGCTTCTGTAAAAATTAACCCATCCTTCAGGAAAATCTTTGTCCTTTATATTTGGAGTATTTTTCATTTCTAAAAGTTTGATAAGCATTCCGAACCTATTGCCTACAGTAACAGGCTGAATACGAGCTCCGTTATCTATAGAGCTAATTACGTCCTTATTCCTTCCGCCTCCCATTTGCTGCATAGTTGCGCGGAAGTCCTTATAAAAAAATATTGGATCGGGAATATGATATCTGTAAAAACTGTAATAACCTGTTTTAGAATCCGCAATCAGACAGCCCTGATAACGATTGTTAAAAACGCCAAGCCCCCATCCAGTCCCCGGATAATCTTCCGCGCCTGTGCCGATTAATGTGGGATACTCTTTATCTCCATCTATATACATTTTAGCTTCGCCTTCGCCCCACCAAAGATCTTTATAGAGAGGATTAGCAATAACGCCAATATGCGCGCCAAGAAAACGTCCTTTACCATTAACTTTTGGCAAGATTGCAAAATCTTCTCCTGGTTTTGTGGCAGTATCTCTGTTCCAATAGGCATGGAAATATAAAACATTTTCTTCGTGCGGTTTTGTATAAGAAAAATCTATATCGTAAAAAAAGTTTGACGATATAGAGTCGGTTTCGTTTGTTACAACTATTTTAGCAGATTTTTTAAATGGCATTTTTATATAGCAATTAAACGATTTACCTTCCGGATTAGAAAACAGTTCGTTTTCAAAAGCAGAGGTTTTGCCAAGGATATCGCAGAAGAAATCTCCAAACGGCGCCTGCACGGCTGGAGTTTTACAATCGTCCCAATACATCTCAATTTTTAATGCGCGCAAAGTCTGAGGCGCCCTGTCGGCAAGCGTAATCCATATGTGGTTTATTATTCCATTCCCCTTAATATTGCATAACGTTTTTTTTCCGCCCGGTTTAATTACTTCAAAAGCATGCCCCTTTGCGCTTTTATTTTCTTTACCGCCTGAGCTTTTTTCTCCGTTTGGATTTTCAAAGTTCGCGCATCTTGCCTGCGTATCTTCCTGAAGTAAAAACAAATCGCCTTGCCCGTTAATTTTATTTTGTCCGAACGCTTCAATATTTAATAATAAGAAAGTAAATAAAAGAGGCGATAGTATTTCTGATATGCCGAACTTCATTTATCCCTCCATAAGTTATTCAAAATGTATAAAGCAAAAATAATTAAACCAATTGTGATTTCAAGAATTAGCGCCAATGAATTTTATATTCTGATAAGTTTATTTGCTTAATCATTATCAATGTTTTGCTTAAGATATCTGCCGGGAGAAACGCCTACATGCTTACGAAATAGTTTTGTAAAATGGCTCTGGTCGAAAAATCCGGTTTCATAGGCTGTTTCTGTTACTGACTTAAGAGTGAGTAAAGTATTTTGCGACTTTTTAATTTTGCATAACAGGTAGTATGCATAGGGCGATAGACCATAGTATTTATGGAATATCCTGTTAAAATGATATGCGCTTAAAAAAGCCTGTTCCGCCATTTCATCAAGACTAATTTCCAAAAGACAATTGTTCTCTATAAATTTTTTAGCCTGATTTATTGCGGATAAATCATATTCAATATTATGAATTTCGTTAGTTTGCGTTGAGTATTCTCGCAGCGTTTTGATAATTAGAAAGTAAGCTTCATTCAGCTCTGGCGAATTTTTATTATACTCGGCAAGCGCATGAAATTTGGTTAACGTCTTTTGTAATTTTGCATCGTTAATTATTAGTTGAGGAAAATAGTTTTTATAATCAAAATCGAGCGAAACAATTTTATAAGAATGCGGTTCGCCATTAATTGATTTACAGCTATGCGGCTCAAAAGGCTGGATTATAAAAACATCATTTTGTTTTAGTTCAGTAAGAGCTCCGCGGTAATTAAATTCGCGTCTGCCAAGTTCTATAACCCCAAGATTGTATGTAGAATGAAAATGAACAGGAAATGAATTTACTATATTATAGCCATGAGTTATTGTAAGACCGTTTAATTCATCCAGCTTAAAATTAATTACTTTTTCCTGTTCATTCTTCATTCATATTTACCTTACAATAAAGACGGGAAAAACTTAGCCATCAGGAATAAGCCGTCTTTGCCTGCTTTTACAAGATGATTTTTATCCGCTGGAATAAAACCAATTATTCCTTCTTCGTAATTCAGATCAGTATTTTCAACAGTACATACTCCGCTGCCGTTTAACACTTCGTGCAGTTCGGTTTTGCCTACATGGTTATGAAGTCCAATTTCGCATCCAGGCTCGACTTTTACTAAATGGCAGCTAAGCTGATTATTTGTGCTTTCGCCTTTTATTAGATGTTTTAGAGATACGCCTTTGAAAGTCGGATGCTCATTCCACTCTAATTTTTCAATTTCAATTGTTTGACCGTTAATAAGTATTTTACCGTCTTTGAATTTATTCGTATACATTTTGATTTCCTTTTTTAATGTATACAAACTTAAAATTTACTTCGGCGCTAAAAATGTAAAATATTGCTCTTTTAACTACTTATCTTATTATTAAATAACATGCTATTATTGGCAGGCTATAAACAATAAAAGAAAACCATACCCGTATATTTTTATAATAGCATATAAGCTGCGCTAAGCCATATAGGCTAAAAAAATACGAGCTAAAAAACAAACAAAATATTCCAGCTCTGACTGAGACGAAAAATATTAGAGCCGACGCAAAAAACATTAAGCCGGAAAATAACATTATTAATGCTTTATAGAAAAAATGTTTTTCTTCGAGAGTTGATAATAATTCCCGATGCTGCTTTTTTGCAGAAGTACCAATAGCCTTAATATCGCCTTTAGTTAAATGAAATGAGTTGCTTATAATTTCAAACACGCCAAAAACAAACAGAACAATTACCAATATGTTCATTCCAATTCCTTATTCAATTATGCCAGACGTATAAACAATTCTAAAGCCAAATATTAAATCTGCTAAAGCATTAGATACAACGTCATCTTTTATTTAGTTTGAGTCCAGCAAAGCGTATCAGCGTTAACGGCGTCCATAACAAAAACTTTGTATCCCAAAAATCTGGAAGGCCCGAAACCTTTTATATTCTGGATAATCCATGCGTCGCGCCCTTTGTATTTCGCTTTTTCGACGTAACAAAGTAAAAGCATTTCTGTAGAGAATGGCAGTCCTGTTGCATTTAGACATTTTTCGTAAGAGCTAATATCCTGACCCGATAAAGCCACCTGCGTATGCATATAATTAAATATATCCATTTTTAATTCATCCGAGTAGCAGCTTTCATAAGCTTTAGTCAGATGATTTACAGACGCTGTATCGCCTATATTTGCGGACGATGTATAATCAGTATTTGTTATTTTTAATACCGGCGTAACGGTTATAGCTACTTCCGGCGCGGTAGCGTTATCTTTACCGCAGCCGCAAAAGAGAGCGGTTGAAATTATAATTGCAAGCATGCAAAGCGCATATTTTTGTTTCATTTCTCCTCCTGTAAAATTATCGCAATAATTTTACTAATTATTTTTAATCATCTATACAAATTATACCTAAACTAGAAATCGTTTCCAAACTAACAGCGTCTATGAAAATTATTTCATACCCATAAGGCTCGCCAGGATCGAATCCGTATATACTTTGGAATATCCATACATTGCGCCCTTTGTATTTGGCTTTTTCTGCATAACTAAGTAAAAATTTGCCGGTCGAAAAAGGCAGTTTCGTAGCATTTAAACATTTTTTATAGCAGCTGGTATCCTGACCTGATTGAGCTACCTGCGTAAGCATATGATTAAAGATATCCTTTTTTAATTCATCTGTATAGCGGTTCTTATATGCATTTCTCAGATTAATAAAAGATGTTGTATCAACAAAATTGTCAGTAGATTGATAGTCAGTATTTGTTATATTTAAGACTGGGGCGGCGGTTATCACAACGTTAGGTTCAGTAGCGTTATCTTTACCGCAGCCGCAAAAGAGAGCGGTTGAAATTATAATTGCAAGCATGCAAAGCGCATATTTTTGTTTCATTTCTCCTCCTGTAAAATTGTCACGATAATTTTACTTATTTATTCTAGAAAAAGCAAATATAAAAAAAGCCGTCCAAATAAATCGGGACGGCTTTTTAATCATTTTATTTTAGGGTATTAGTTCGCGGCTCCGTCAACAGCGGCAGGATCGTCTTCTTCTGCGACAACCCTTGCGATGTCGGCAATGCCGTCTCCGTCGTTCAGTCTGATGACTCTCACGCCCTGAGTATTTCTACCCATAACGCGAATATCTTTAACGCTCTGTCTGATAACCATTCCCTGAGTAGAAATAATTACAAGCTCGTCATTATCCGTCACTTCCATCATAGCGATCATCTGACCGACTTTATCGCTGGTCTTAACGGTAATAACTCCTTTGCCGCCGCGCTTCGTAGTGCGGTAGTCGTTAATTTCAGAACGTTTGCCGAAACCTTTTTCTGTAACCACAAGCACAGTGCCCTGGCGTTTAATAACAATCAGACCAACTACTTCGTCGCCGTCTGAAAGTCTAACGCCTCTTACGCCTGTAGCGGTTCTGCCCATATCTCTAACGTCTTTTTCGTTAAAGCGGACAGCAAATCCATTTTTTGTGCCGAGTACAATTTCATTATTTCCTTCGGTCATTTTTACGGCAATAAGCTTATCGCCGTCCGCAATATTAATTGCGTTGATGCCTCCTTTACGCACGTTGCCGTAAGCGGAAAGCACCGTCTTTTTAATTGTGCCCTGGGCGGTAGCCATAATTAAGAACTCGTCGTCCTTAAATTCTTTGACTGCCACAAAAGCCGCAATAGTTTCATCTTTTTCCTTTTCAATAAGGTTTAGAATCGACCTGCCTCTTGTTGCGCGGCCTCCTTCCGGAAGCTCGTGAACTTTAAGCCAGTAACACTTGCCTTTATCGGTAAAGAATAAAATGTAATGATGAGTAGACGCAATAAACATGTGCTCTATAAAGTCTTCGTCTTTGGCTTCTGCGCCAATAACGCCTTTACCTCCGCGCTGCTGTTTTCTGTATCCGCTGACCGGGAATCTCTTTATAAATCCGCGGTGAGAAATAGTAACTACCACGTCTTCTTCTGCAATTGTATCTTCTAATGAAAATTCTGCAGAGTCGTAAACTATTTCAGTTCTTCTTTCGTCGCCGTATTTATCTCTTAAAGCAATAAGTTCTTCTTTAATGATAAGAAATCTTTTTTCTTCGCTTGACAAAATGCCTTTTAACTTTTCAATTAATTTAATTACTTCTCTGTATTCGTCTTCAATTTTCTTTCTTTCAAGTCCGGTTAAACGCTGTAAGCGCATATCCAAAATAGCCTTTGACTGAATTTCAGAAAGTTTGAAACGCTTCATCAAATTATTTTTTGCAGTCTCAACGTCGCGCGATTTTTTGATAACTTCAATAACTTCGTCAATGTTATCAAGAGCAATAATGTAACCTTCCAGAATATGTGCGCGCCGTTCCGCCGCGTCTAATTCATATTGAGTTCTGCGGATAAGAACGTCCATTCTGTGTTCAATAAAATGCTGCATCATTTCTTTAAGCGTTAATACTTTAGGAACGCCTTTAACCAAGGCGATCATTATTGCGCCAAAAGTAACCTGCATCTGCGTATGCTTATAAAGCTGATTCATTATTACAAGCGGCTGTCCGTCTCGTTTTAATTCAATAACAACACGCATACCGTCGCGGTCTGATTCATCGCGTATAGCGGAAATATTTTCTAATTTTTCTTCTCGAACAAGATCTGCAATTTTTTCAATCAGGTTGGCTTTATTAACCTGATACGGAAGCTCGGTAATAATTATGCTTTCTCTTCCGTTTTTATGAGTTTCTACGTTAGCTTTTGCCCGGACGATTATTTTTCCTCTTCCGGTAGTATAAGCTTCTTTAACTCCCTGATAACCGTATATAATACCGCCCGTAGGAAAATCCGGAGCGATAATATGCTTCATTAATTGTTCAGATGTAGTTGTCGGATCATTTATCAACGCCACTAAACCGTTAACTACTTCAGTTAAATTTTGCGGCGGAATATTAGTAGCCATACCAACGGCAATACCGCTTGCGCCGTTAACTAAAAGGTTTGGCAGATATGAAGGGAGCACAGAAGGCTCCTGAAGAGATTCGTCAAAGTTCGGAACAAAGCCGACAGTATTTTTTTCAAGATCGCGAAGCATCTCTTCGGAAATTTTTGCAAGCCGCGCCTCGGTATAACGCATAGCCGCTGCGGAATCTCCATCTACGGATCCAAAGTTTCCCTGTCCGGCAACCAAAGGATAACGAAGAGAGAAATCCTGCACCATTCTTACCATTGAGTCGTAAACGGCAGTATCGCCATGCGGGTGATACTTACCAAGAACCTCGCCCACAATTCTAGCGGACTTTTTATACGGTTTATTAAACGACATGCCCAGATCGTGCATACCAAATAAAATCCGGCGATGCACTGGTTTCAATCCGTCTCTTACATCGGGCAAGGCGCGCGATACAATTACGGACATTGAGTAATCTATGTAAGAAGACTTCATTTCCTCTTCAAGAATTACAGGAACTATTTTTTCAAAAATTGTAGCCATTATATTTTTTATTGTTTATATATTCGTAAAACTTTTTTCTTTAATTAAAACGCTTTCAAGAAATTTTTATATATCAAGATTACGCACATATTTTGCATTTTTCTCAATAAACGCTCTTCTTGGTTCAACGTCGTCGCCCATTAGCGTTTCAAATATTTTATCTGCGTTAGCTGCGCTTTCTAACGAAACCTGAAGAACTGTCCGGGTTTCCGGATTCATAGTAGTGCTCCATAACTGTTCAGGATTCATTTCGCCCAATCCTTTGTATCTGGAAATTACAACTCCTCTTGGCGATCCTGATTCGTCCGTAGGAATATTTTCCGGATTTGAATCCGTGATAACTTCTTTACCGCTGACTTTCATTCTCTTTAGAATTTCATCTTTTTCAGCGTCGTCAAAAGCGTAATATTCTTCTTTCCCTTTTTTAACACGATAAAGAGGGGGCTGAGCAATATATATCATGCCGTTAGTTATCAGGTCTTTCATGTGGCGGTAGAAAAATGTAAGCAGCAAAGTTCTAATATGGCTGCCGTCGACATCGGCATCAGTCATAAGAATGATTTTTTTATAGCGCGCTTTTAAATAATCAAAATCGAGATCCCAGCCTGCGCCGATAGCGGTAATCATAGTTTTAATTTCATTATTCTCAAGAATTCTATTCATGTTGGCTTTTTCAACATTAAGAATTTTTCCGCGCAAGGGGAGTATAGCCTGAAATCTTCTATCGCGTCCCTGTTTAGCGGAACCGCCTGCTGAATTACCTTCCACTATGTACATTTCGCAATGTTCAGGATCGGAGATGGAGCAGTCTGCAAGTTTGCCAGGCAGACCAAAGCCGTCTAAAGCGTTTTTACGTCTGGAAAGCTCTCTCGCTTTACGCGAAGCCTCTCTGGCTTCAGCGGCGCGCATACACTTCTCAATTATTTTCTTTCCAACTGAAGGATTTTCTTCTAAAAATTCGGCTAATTTTTCGCCAACTAAAGTTTCAACGGCCGTTTTGGTTTCGCTGTTGCCCAGTTTAGTTTTCGTTTGTCCTTCAAACTGCGGTTCGGCTACTTTGCAGGAAATTACTCCTGTTAAGCCTTCGCGGAAGTCGTCTCCGGTAAGGTTTATTTTGCCTTCTTTTATCAAACCATTTTTGTAGCCATAGTTATTAAGCGTACGGGTTAAAGCGGTTTTAAAACCGACTAAGTGAGTGCCGCCTTCGTGCGTATTAATATTATTTACATAAGAGAATAGATTTTCGGAATATCCGCTATTGTACTGAAAAGATATTTCAACAATAGTGCCTTCTCTTTCGCCTTCAATATAAACAGGTTTGTGAAGAGCCTCGCGCGCGGAATCAAGATATTGAACAAACTCAACAAGACCGCCTTTAAAATGATAAACTTCTTCTTCGCCGTCGCGTTCATCTTTTATGCTTATACAAATATTTTTATTAAGGTATGCAAGTTCGCGCATTCTCTCTGTAACAATATCAAACTTAATTGTTGTGATTTTGAATATTTTAGCGTCCGGCCGAAAAGTGGTTTTAGTTCCAGACTCGCCTTTAGCGGCTACGCCAATTTCCTTAACAGCGTATTTAGGAATGCCTCTTTCATACTCCTGGCAGTAAATCTTACCGTCGCGTTTAACTTCAACTTTAAGCCATTCAGAAAGCGCATTTACTACCGAAACGCCCACGCCGTGTAAACCGCCTGAAACTTTATAAGTATTTTTATCAAACTTACCGCCTGCATGTAAAACGGTCATAACAACTTCAAGAGCCGATTTTTTCTCTATCGGGTGCATATCAACCGGAATGCCTCTTCCGTTATCCTCTACGGTAACCGTTTCGTCCTTATTCAGGGTAATTTTAATATTATCGCAATAACCGGCAAGCGCTTCGTCAATACTATTATCAACTACTTCATTAATCAGGTGGTGAAGCCCGCGCGAGCTGATGTCGCCTATATACATGGCAGGTCGCATGCGCACCGCTTCCAACCCTTTCAACACGTTAATATTTTTTGCGCTGTATTCGTTGTTATTTGTTTCGTTTGCCATTTCTTTCTTTCCGTTATTTTAGCATATAAGCCGTTATCCTGTGAACTTCACATATTTAACAAGCTTATCATCATTAAAGTATTTGTTTATTTTTTCTATAATTAAACTTTCTTTGTATTTAAACTCGCTTCTTAATGCGGCATTTTCAATTTTAAGAAGAAGGGTTTTTTTTTCGAACCTTACCGGAACCACAACTTTCATTAGTTCAGGAAAAATTTTCTCAAATTCCACTACCACGTCTCCCTGCTGCATCATCTTTCTGATTTTTGCAAGCCCGGGTTCAGTCGTAAATATTTCGCCAAAACTTTTAAAACTTTCAGCCATAACTTACCGCGCCGTTAGCCACTTTAATTATCAAATCGTCTTCCTCCCTTGTAAGGTTGGAAATATCAGAAAAATCCGTCATTGTAATAAAAGCCTGCCCAACCAGTTTAAGATACTCGCTGATTCTGACAGAGCGTTTAGAATCCAACTCGCCAAAAACATCGTCTAACAAAAAAACAGGCGTTTTGCCTTTTTTCTCTTTAAGATAAAAAAACTGGGCAAATCTTAACGCCACCTGAAAAGTTTTATGCTGCCCTTGCGAGCCGTAAGTTTTCAGGTTTTTGCCGTTAATTCCAAAAATAAAATCGTCTCTGTGAGGACCGGCTAAATTTGCGCCGCGTCTTATTTCTTCATTGCGTTTTGATTCAAGCAATTTCCTAAACCGTTCTTTGTAGTCTCCGTCGTATTTGCCTTCAAGAGTATAATACTCTATTTGGGGAATTTCCGATTCGTCCATAATAATTTTATATGACTCGGAAACATAGCCGTTAAATCCTACGGCAAATTTTTCTCTGGCGCTAATTAGTTCGCTACCCGTAATAATCAGTTTTTCAGACCAGGCGTCTAACTGACCGAAAAGACTTCTATTCCCGGTTTCTTTAATTTGATTTAGCAGGGAGGCTCTGTGTCGAAGCGTTTTATTATAATCTAATAAATAGTTTAAATATGTATCGCTTGCCTGAGAAATAATCGAATCAATAAATTTCCTTCTATCGCCAGGAGATCCCTGCGTAATAGAATGATCGCCAGGAGTAAGAATAACGACAGGGAATAGACCAATTATTGAAGCGGCCCTGTATATCTGTTTATCATTCTGAAAATAATATTTTTTATTTTGCTCGGAGGAATAATAAACTCTAACTTTATTTTCGGTCAAATCGCTAAATAATCCGGTAGCCTCAAATTCTTTTTCGGTAAACCGGACAATTTCAGAATCAGGCGACGAACTATAATTTTTAGTGGTGCATAAATAGTAAACAGCCTCTAAAATTGTAGTTTTACCCTGCCCGTTTCCTCCAATTATATAATTCAAATGCCCGGAAAAATTAATTTCCGAACTCTTATGTATCCTGAAATTATTTAACTTAATATAATTCAGCCGCATCTTAGTTGTTTATGCGAACCGGCATTAAAAGCATCATCAGGTCTTCATTTGCGGCTTGTTCGCTCGGTTCAATTATACAAGCTTTGGTTGCCGACTGCAGGAAGAATATAATTTCCTTAGCTTCAAAATGAGAAAGCACGTCGTTTACATAAGCTGTATTAAACCCGATAACGATAGGAACTCCGGCATAATCGCAAATTATAGTTTCCTTAGCGCTTGAGCCATGGTCTACGTCTTCTGCGGAAACCTCTAATAAGTTTTCGCTTATTGTAAAGCGCACCTGCTTTGAATTTGCAGACGAAAAGAGCATCATTCTCTTAATTGCCGACAGCAAATCCGCAGTTTTTAATTTCATCTGGTTTTCGTTTTCAAGCGGAATTACGCTGCTATATGCGGGATATTTTTCGCCTATTAAACGGGAAATAAACTCAAGATCGTCTATATGAAACGAAACATAAGTTTTGCTCAAATGAATTTTTACGTCTGAATCTGTAAGCAGTTTAGAAAGAACCGTAATAGCTCTTTCAGGAATAATGTACTGCTCTAAAGCGTCGCTTTTTATACTTTTATTAATATATTTTACTAATCTGTGCCCGTCGGTTGCAACAAAACGAAGTCCGTCTTCGCTAAATTCTAACAGCGCGCCGGTCATAGCCGGTCTCATGTCTTCTTTGCTCATTGCAAACGAAGTCTGGTCGATAGATTTTTTTAGCAAAGCGCCATTGATAGAAATCAAATTATCTTTTGGAACGACAGGGACAGTAGGGAATTCATCAGGATACGAATAGCTTAAATTATAAGTTCCGGTTTCGGTTTTCATAATCAGTTTTGCGTTCACTTCCGTCTGGAAATGAATTTGCGCGTCGCCCAAAGACCGGATAATATCAAAAAGGAGTTTAGCCGGAATAACCATTTTTATGTTTTCATCGGCAGTAACGTTGATAGACGCCTTCAAAGCAATCTCTAAATCCGTAGCGCTGACAGTCAGCTGATTGTCAGAAATTTCGAATAAAAAGTTTTCTAAGATAGGCATTGGCGTACGATTTGGAATAGCGGGTATAATCTTCGATAACAGCTTTTCTAATACTTTACTATTTACATTAAATTCCATTTCATATTTCTCCTTATTGAACCTGCAAGTTAACAAAATTGGCGGCCAATCTCAATTGAAAACTTATAAAATCTAATCGGATTATTGGATTTTTTTTCATAGATTACAGTTATTGATAATAAGTAACTTGTTTATTTACAGACGGTTATTATGAATCCCTTAATTTAAACCTTGTATATATTTGGTTTATTGATTAATTTTGTCAACTTTTTTAGAACTAGGAGATCAAATGAAAAGAACGTTTCAGCCACACATTAGAAAGAGAAAAAATAAGCACGGCTTTAGAGAAAGAATGAGCACAAAAAACGGAAGAAAAGTTCTCGCAAGGCGCAGAGCTAAAGGCAGAAAAAAACTTACTGTCAGCGACGAGAAATAGCTAACTTGAAACAATTCGGTCTTCCATCTTTAGAGCGAATTAAAAGAAAAAAGGACTTTGAATTAGTTTATTCTTCCGGAAATGCTGTTTATTCGCAAAATAGAAAAATTAAAGCGGTATACTTATTTTTAAAAAATGAAGACCCTGTTGTGCCGGTTAAATTTGCCTGCGCCATTTCTAAACGATCTGGCAAAGCCGTATGGCGGAATAGGATCAAAAGACTGTTAAGAGAATCTTACAGGCTAAACAAGACTTCTCTTGTCAGCGCTTGTTTATGTAATAATCTTAACCTGATGGTTATATTTTCTCCATATTTGGTAAATGAAAAGACAAACCGGGTTATTCGTTATAACGATATTGCTCCGGAGGTTATAGAGATTATGAACAAAATAAAACCGGCCGCCTAAATGAAAAAGGTTTTTATTTTTTTAATCAGGATTTATCAGCGTCTGATTTCTCCGCTTTTTCCTCCTTCTTGCAGGTTTTACCCTACTTGCTCTGAATATTCCGTTCAGGCAATAAATAAATATGGAATTTTGATTGGAAGCGCCAAAGCAATTTGGCGCATCCTTAGATGTAACCCGTTTAATAAAGGCGGCTTTGACCCCTTAATATAATTTGGAATACAAGATGGACAAACAAACAACTGTAGCTTTTGTACTTATTGCAGCGATACTTATGATTTGGCTTTATATTAGTACGCCGCCGCCTGAACCTCAGAAAGCCGCCAACAAACAAATCTCGTCTTCTCTTAATTTAAAAGATTCTATAGATAATAAAAAAGATGAACCAAAACAGGAACCCGCTAAGACAGAACCGAAGCAGGATACTTCTGCAGCGGCAAAAAACTTCGCTTCGGCTAACGCGCCTGAACGCATTATTACTGTAGAAAACGACCTTGTACGGTTAGAGCTTTCTAGCCGGGGCGGTAAAATCAGCAGATACTTCCTTAAAAAGTTTAACAACTGGTACGTAAGAGATCTGCCTGCAAACGCTCCTGATAATCAAAAAAATATTCAGCTGCTTAATTACGATAAAGGCTCAAGCCTTGACGTTTCGTTTATTACCCTCGAAGGTAAAGTTGTAAACTCCGGCGCTCTCGATTTTACGGCCGACGCAAACAAATATTACTATAAAATTTCCAATGACGATTCTCTCTCAATTGTCTACACATACAAAAGCGTTTCTAACAGCGTTATAAAAAAGAAATTCGTTTTTTACGGAAATAAATACAGCTCAAGACTTGAACTTGAACTGTTCGGCATGAACAACCAAATTAGCAATAATCAATTTGATTTTACATGGAAAGGCGGACTCAGATTCGTAGAAGAAAACTCTGCCGATGAATCTAACGCCGGTAATTCAAGCGTTTATTACGGCGGCGAACAGGTAATTGTTGACGCTAAAGACGCCGGACAGAAAGTAGAAAAAGATTTTAACGGTAATGTTTCGTGGATGGAAGTGCGTAATAAATACTTTACGGCTATCGTAATTCCTGATAACGCTACCGATGTTGACGGAGCTTATATTGAAGGGCACAAAGTTAATTACCCAAACACAGGGGTGAATAAATTTTATAATACCAGCTTTAAAATGCCTTTCAACAACAGCGATTATGAGAAGAAGGCTTTTACAGTTTATATTGGCCCGGTAAACTATTCTCTGCTTAAGTCATATAACAAAAATTTGGAGTCTATTGTTGATTTTGGAAGCTTCCTTGGATTAAAAATAATAGTCCGTCCTATTGCAGAATATATTCTGCTTCCATTATTTAACTTTTTACACAGCTTTATACCCAACTATGGCTTAGTTATTATTATTTTCTCGCTGATAATTAAATTTGCTCTTTATCCGTTTACCAAAAGCAGTATGTACTCGATGAAGAAAATGCAAATGCTTCAGCCTAAAATAAACGAGCTTAAAGAAAAATATAAAGACGACCAGGCGAAACAAAGCCAGGAGACAATGAAGCTTTATTCAACTTACGGCATTAACCCTGCCGGCGGCTGTCTGCCTCTGCTTTTGCAAATGCCTATATTTGTGGCTTTGTGGGGGCTCTTTCAAACCGCAGTTGAGTTAAGACAACAGCATTTTTTCCTTTGGATAAACGATCTTTCGCGTCCCGATATTATTTATAACTTAGGCTTTAAACTGCCTTTAGTAAACGTAGAGCATATCAGCGGACTTGCATTGTTAATGGGCGTTACAACTTTTGTACAACAAAAGATGACCGTTAAAGACCCTAAACAGGCCGCTATGGTTTATATGATGCCTATCATGCTTACGCTTATGTTTATGAACTTCCCATCAGGATTAAACCTGTATTATTTTATGTTTAACCTGTTCTCCATTGGGCAGCAATATTACGTAAACATGAAACACGATGATATGGTTTTGGAACCCGTAAAGAATCCTAAGAAAAAAGGAGGATTTATGGAGCGGATGATGGAAGCTGCAGAAAAGAATCAAAAGGCTAACCAGCAGCTAAAGAAGAAGAAATAATTTCCGTAATGTATTTTTATAAATAAAACTTGACTAATTTTTTAATGTCAAAAATCTTCAGGATACTATTATTTGCGTTTATAATCTGTTTTAATGGATTTGCGCAGACGTTAAAAACATTAAGCTTAGAATATAGAATTAAGAAACTTCCATTTAATCTGGAAGAGAAAACGCCGCTTCAAAAACCTATAGTCGCTATTGCTCTTAGCGGCGGCGGCTCCAGAGGACTTTCTCAGATAGGCGTTATCAAAGCCCTATCTGAGAATAATATCCCGATGGACGTTATTGTCGGCACAAGCATGGGAAGTATTGTAGGCGGGCTTTTTTCCGCCGGGTATTCGCCCGATGAGCTTGATTCTATTGCCTGCAATACAGATTGGGGATTTCTGCTTGCCTTGGACAGAGAAACTAACCGCAGGGATCTTTTTGTCGATCAGAAAATTTCTGAAGACCGGGCTGTTTTTGCTTTGCGTTTAAAGGGGCTAAAACCAGTATTCCCTACTGCAATTAATAACGGAATGAAGCTCTCGCATTTCCTAAATCTTCTTGCTCTTGAAGCTCCCATCCATGTAAAGAATAATTTTGACGAACTGTTAACTAAATACCGGGCGGTGTCTTCTAATTTAGTTACCGGCAACGCCGAAGTCCTTTATAAAGGTTCTTTATCCCGCGCTTTGAGGGCTAGTTCAAGCGTATCGTTTCTGCTTTCGCCAGTGCACATAGATTCCTTAACGCTTGTAGACGGCGGTTTAGTGGCTAACATACCCGTACAGATTGCAAAAAGTATCGGTAAGGATTACGTAATAGCAGTAGACGCTACAAGCCCTTTGCTGGATGAAAACAGCCTGGAACTCCCCTGGGTAGTGGCCGATCAGCTTGTCAGCATCCCAATGAAACACTTAAATGAAACACAGCTTAGCTCTGCCAACCATATCATTACACCGCCCTTAAAAAACAGAACGTCTTCTGATTTCTCAAATCTGCATAAATCTATAGTTGCGAGCTACGAAAGTACGCTGCCGCATATCAAAGAGATCAAGAAAGATTTGGATTCTCTTTATCATAGCAGGCTTGTAGCTAATGAATTCTACATTAAGAACGTTTCTTTTCGAGGAGACGCTAAAGATTTTGAAGTCCCATATCAGATAAAGTATTCAAAAAAAGATTCTGTCTCCAGCAGTGAAATTTTAAGGGATATGTCCGATCTTTTTGAGAGCGGCGTTTATAGCTCTGTTTCAGCCGAAATAACTTCTACCGATAAGTTTTCGCAGATTAAATTTGTTGTCGGATATAATCCGGTTATTAAAAGAGTTAATATTTCCGGAGTAACAATTACCGACAAAAAAGAAATGCAAAACTTGTTTTCGAACTTAGAAAATAAGCCTTACAATGCTTCTATGATATTAAAAAACGCTATTGCAGGTTTAAAGTTGTACCGGATAAACCATTACCCGCTTGCAGAAATTGATACGATTTATTTTAATGAAAGAACAAAGACTCTTTATGTGCAGTTTAATGAAGGGCAGATATCCAAAATTGTTGTGGAAGGGAACAGTTCGACCAACCCTATTATTATCATAAGAGAGATAGCCAATGCAGAAAACGGTTATTTTACATGGGACGATATTCAAAGAAGTTTGAAAAATATTAGCAGCACAAATCTTTTTGAAGATATCAATATTTCGCCAAGAAAAGCAAGCGACGAAAATTATTTGATCGTTAAAGTAATTGAAAAGACATCCAGCTTATTGCGGTTTGGGTTTAAGCTTGACGACTCCAATGGAGCGCAGGTGAGCATAGATACGCGCGATGAAAATTTTTCAGGCAGCGGTTCCGAACTGGGATTAATTACCCTGCTGGGTTCGCGCAACCAGTCCTTTATTCTGGAACAAAAAGCGAATAGGATATTCAATACTTACTTGACATATAAAATAAATGCATTTTATACTTTGAACGATATTTATACATTTAAAAACGATAATTATTCCAGATCTCAGGATGGAGAATACAGTCAGACATATTATGGCTTAGCTCTCTCCGTCGGCGCTCAGGTTGGCCGTTTTGGCAACTTTATGATAAAAGGCTCATACCAGAAAGATGAAATTAAGAATCTTCAGCTCGCTACTGTCGATCCATATAAAATTACGCTGGCCAGTCTTAAAGGCATTCTGACAATTGACACTCAGGATAAATACCCATACCCCACTAAAGGCATTTATTTTGCCGGCGAATATGAAACTTCGCAGAAATTGCTTGGCGGCGATCTTGGTTATACAAATTTTGGTTTTAATTATAAAAGCTATTTTACATTTTTCCAGGATTATACTTTATCCCCGAAACTCGTTATGGGCTTCGCTGATAAAACTCTGCCTCTTAGCCAGCAGTACTCGCTTGGCGGTTTAAATTCGTTTTTTGGCATGAGAGATAATGAATACCGCGGACGACAAATATTTCTCACTTCGCTTGAATACAGATACAAGCTCTCTTTCCTAAAATTAGTCGACACTTATTTTCTTGCGAGATATGATTTGGGCTCTACATGGGAAGTTCAGGATCAATTGAGATTTAAGGATCTAAAACATGGGGTCGGCGCGACGCTTTCGTTCAACACGCCTATTGGTCCGGCCGATTTTTCTGTAGGCAGAAGTTTTGAGTTTAGAAAAACTTCTGACGCAAATAAAATTGTATACGGTCCTGTAAGATTTTATTTCTCAATCGGATTTTATTATTGATCTTCATTTTTTGCGGCCGAATCGCCAAAAAGCCAGAACTCTTTTTTTAACTTATAGTCTCCTTTCTTTTCATACAAATCTGATAGCGCATAATACAATTTGCTTTTCCTATTAACATTTTCCAATCCGTCAGAAATAACTACAATAACTTCGCCAAAAGGAGGAGCGTCCAAATCTTTGTTGTATAACTTTGCAACGGCTAAATAGACTGGGATTGAATCCGGCTTAACGGAAAGAGCTTTTTTATAATAGAGAAGAGCCATTAAATAATCGTCGCCGCTATTGGAATAAGATTCAAATATTCCGGCCACTAAAAGATAAATATCGTAAGAATATTCCGGAAAGACCGAGCATATTTTGCAGGCATACATTACTATTTCATCTTTACAAATTGCTTTATTCCATAAAAACAACTGATAGAGCTCTAACGAGCCTATTTTGTTTTTAATAGCATAACTAAAAGCGTCGAACAGTTCGTCTGGCGAATTTGACGAGCTGAAAATTTCCTTTAATTCATCAAAATTTTTAGAATCCATACATAATCGCTTTCGCTATAAATATAAGATTATTGCAGTTTCTATTTACATTAAACAAATTTTATTCATCTGGATTATAACGCTTTTTTAAATCAAATTCAGGATAATTTTTCACCCTATAGCTTCTTATATTTTCCAAAGAGCGCCTTTGCAACTCTCATTTTATCTTTTTCCTATAGCTATTACGGCTTTACTGTTATTATATCCGGCGGCTATTATCATATTATTTTTTATTTTTACGCAATAATATTCGCCGTTTGAAAGTCCGATTAAATCTCTGTAACTACGCCAATTATTTCCATTATAATGCTGCAATTCTCCAAATGATCCACTAACTGTTATATCGTTCAATGCCTGCCCGTCTACTGAATATAAATAATAATTACTAATTTCTTCCTCGTTAAACGACCATTGCGAGTTTAATTTTATACCATTAGCGACAAACATCCCATCGCCAACCGCATAACACTTAGTATTAGGTTGGAACCATAGCCCTACTAAATCGCGCTGCGCAGCGCTAATTGAAACATTTACAGCTGTGTTGCCGCTTATACTAAATATCTTTCTATCCACGGGATAATCTATTTTTGCGGCTACGGCATATATTTCTATATTATTTTTTGAATCGACGCTCCCTTTAATATCATATATTTTATAACTTGTTCCGGTTTCTATTTTCTGCCATGTTTTGCCTGTATAATGAAAAATTGCCCCATTATCGCCAACGCAATAAACATTATTTTCATCTGTTCCCCACATTTTATTCACCTGACCATAAAATGGAATGCTCGTCATAAAAAAAGCTTTAGAACTAAATGAATTTCCATCCCACTGGATAAGGTCGGCATAGCTGGCAAACCATATATTATTGCTTGAAAATGCAAATACTGATTTAATAGGGAAATATCCCGTTAAACTTCCATAGTCTCTAACTAATATTTTTTTTAATTCCCATTTCGCTCCATCCCAATGAGCGGCATTATACATGTTTTCCGTTTGTCCCGTTGGTTCGTTCATATATATTTGGCCTACAGCCCAAATATCGTTTTCATTTATTACGGCTATATCATAAATAATACTGCCGCTATTTTCGCCAAACGTCCATCCCTGCCAGGCATACTCATGGCTTGTAGTATCATTTCCCGTGGTTACAGCGACAGGATTACTTTTGTGACAGCCGGAAGTAAAAATTGAAACGAATATTATTACTGCTGCAATAATAGGTCGCGCTATAAAATAACTGCTTTTACAAAATTTCATTTTATCCTGTTTGATTATAATTAAACCCAAACCCAATGCTTAAATACAACAACTAATAACAAACATTTATCCCTAAAGTATAAGCGTCGCCGATATTATACTCGGATGAAGTATAACCGGCGTTTATCAACAACTTAACTTTTTCTATATTAATAATAAGCCCTAAGCCATAACTGAAAACTATATCTTCTTTTTCACTATATGACGTACTGTATGGCAGAACGGAGCTTCCTATTAATATATTCACATGCTCATACAAGCATGTTTCCAAACCCAAAGACCAAGAATCCTTTTGTGAAGCTTCGCCGCGCGTTGCGTCGGAATTCAAATAATTTCTGTATAACCAGTTTAATGTAAAACTTACAAGTTCATAATTATCAAAATCCGGCATAGAGGCTCTGTACATAAATCCCAGTTTTAAATACTTGGGCAGATTATATTCATAATTATGATAATTAAACTTGCCCCCAATACCTTGCAGCGCCATCCCAAAATTCAATTTATCCTTATATCCCTTTATATCAATCAGCTTTGGAAACGAATAAATTAATCCGAAATCGAAAGACGTTTGCGAAGCGTTAAATTCTTTATTATAAAAATCTGTAGTTTTACTTTGCAAAAAATTTATATTTGCTCCTAAATTCAGGTTACCAATTAAATTATTCCCATAGCTCAGCGTTATTGTATTATCCGTAGTTCCTTTTATTTCTGCCAGATCGCCTAGCGACATCCAGTCATAGAAATAATCAGCGCCGTCAAATTTGGAGAAATTTAATCCCCAGTTTCCTATGCCGGTAGGGAGTATAACGCCGGCATTGTAGAGATATTCATTCTTGTCAATTCTTATATAATTGGACGTTAATATTATATTTTTTGCGAAAGAAATTGACGCCGGATTTGTTTTAAAGTCCTGCGGTTCATTATCGTTTGCTATTACAGATCCGCCCAAAATTAAAGTCTTAGAGTCAGACGGACTATACAGAGAGCTCTTTAGGAAATTTTCCTGCTGAGAGAATATTTTTTGATTATTGCATAGCGATAAGAGTATGACAAAACATAAAAGAGTTCTTTTACTTTTTAATATTGCGGCAGGCGGCAAAAAGCTTATCATTTAATCTCCCTTTTTTTAATTCAAATTTGTGCGCATTTACTGCGAATTGCAAGAGAGCATTTTCCCCCTGTTATTAATTGTCATTTCCCCAAAAACAAATTCTCTGGCTCGCTACAAATAAAGCTGCCAGCTTTTGCGGGTATGCCAGAATGGATTTTTCCACTAGCTTGAGCCGTTTTTTTTGGCAAATATATTAAAACCCGGATTGCGCAATAGGGATATTTTATTGCGTCTAAATTGGGTTTAATCCCGAAGGGATAACATGTATATAGCTCAGTTAAATACGTTTTTGTACGACCCCGGTCGGGGTCGTATGTTTTTCTTTCCGACAATTGTTACAAACATTTGAATCCTCCGGATTCTTTTGGTAACCCCGGATTGTGCGCTGGAAGAATTTAACGTCAAAAAAAAACTAACCAAAGTATATTTTAATGCCGTTTTATAAACATTAATACGCTTCGGTTAGCTTTAAATATTAAGCTTTAACGCTAAGGTTAATCTATAGCAAAAAATTTCTTTTTGCTTTCAACGCCGCATTTATCAACGGTTGTGATCGCTATCTGAGTAATTTTTGTCCCGGCAATTTTTTTAGTTATTGTATTAACTTTTCCCGGCAATATTTCATAAGTCCATTTATCGCCGTCTTTTGTATAAATTACATATAAAAACGGACTATTTTTACCAGTTTCGCTCCAGCTTAAAATCAGACTGCTGTCTTTCTTTTCGGATTTAATTACAGGCGCTTTTAGCGTCGCTTTACGCTCAAGCCACGGCGAAGCGGGGATAAGAGCCTGAGTAGTAAAAGGCCCTGTTTTTACGGCTTTAGCCAAAGCGCTTGAATCGCGCATAAAAGCCTTCATGCTAAACGAAACTGTTCCCGGCGATTTTGGATCCATGCCGCGCGTTACCATTATCTGGTTTACTGTTTCAGAAGGCGCTCCGGCTGGAGTTTTGTCTATGCTTGCATATAAGCCCGGCCAGATATTGCGCTTCTTTGTATTTTCAGAATTCCACCAGCCTAACAAAACTGGAAAGCTTGTTTTAACTTTTGCGATAGTCCAGTATATCTGCGGAGTAAGATAATCGACCCAGCCCTTATTCAGCCATAGTTTTGCGTCTGCATAAAGCTCGGAATATTGGTCGAACGTGCTGCCGACGCTAGCCGGATATCCAGGTCTGTAAATTCCAAACGGACTTATTCCAAACTTAACCCACGGTTTTTGTTTTTTTATGCCTTTATAAATTCTTTGTACAAATTTATTAACCGCATCGCGCCGCCAGTCTCCGCGTTCTTTTTTACCGCCTGCGGCTTTATAAGCTTTATAAGTTTCTTCGTCAGGAAAGTCTTTTCCTTTATTATATTCCGCATAAGGATAAAAATAATCGTCAAAGTGAATTCCGTCAACGTCGTACCGTTTTACCACGTCCATTATAACGGCGTATGAATGATCCTGCACTTCCTTCATAGCGGGATCCATCCAGTAATAAGAAGTATCCGCCAGCCGCCTGACAAGTTTTGCTTTTGCTTTAATTACCGATTTTTCTGAGATAGCTCCTTTCATAGCAGGATGCCCGGCTCTGTAAGGGTTGAACCATGCGTGCAGTTCTATACCGCGCGCGTGAGATTCTTCAATCCAGAATTCAAGCGGATCGTAAAAAGGCTCCGGAGCTTTGCCCTGTTCGCCTGTTAAATAATAGGACCATGGCTCCAAATCCGATTTATACAACGCGTCAGCCTGCGGACGAACCTGCAAAACAACGGCGTTCATATTCAGAGCCTTTACTTTATCAAGTATTGCAATAGCTTCTTTTTTTTGCTCGTCAACGCTAAGTCCGGGTTTAGAAGGCCAGTCAATATTATCTACAGTTGCAACCCAAACGCCGCGCATTTCACGCATGGCGGAAGGTATTTTATCCGACGCGTTTATTAAACCCGCCGCAAACAAAAATACCAATAGGAACAGATTTATTTTTTTTATTTCAGTCATGAGCGCATCTCCAATTTAGTAACAGCATACAGCCAATAGTGATTTTAACAGAAACAATAAATAAACAGCTATAATTCTTTATGTACAAGCGCGCAAATAAAGAGGAATAAGACAAAGATTTATAATTGTTTATTTTTTGCTCTATAGAAAAATAATAAAATTTTCATTTAACCTCCTTAACTTAATTTATTAACAAGATGCCGTCTATACTGATAAGAAGGATAAAAACCGCTTATATTTATGCAAATATATAAAGATATATTACATTTTTATTACTTTGCCTAAAAGCAGCCAAATTTTTCAGTAAAAATTATTTAAAGCGGCGGCGCTTATAAAATTTAGCGGCGCGACCTAATTATCGGTTTTGCATTAATAATTAAGGCAAATCCCTAAATTTGCAGAAGTAATTAAAATAATGTGCATTATCTTTCTCATTTTTTAACAAAGGCTATTACCATTTTAACAGAAAAATCCGTATTTTTACTATGGTATGATATTTTCAAATAGAAATTGGCTAATCTTTATATTTTAATAAATGGAAAGAATAATGGAAAGAAAAAAAGTAACAATCGACGGAAATGAAGCCGCAGCCTATGTGGCCTATAACGTAAACGAAGTATGCGGAATATATCCAATTACTCCGTCGTCAACGATGGGAGAGTGGTGCGACGCCTGGGCCGCACAGGGAAAGAAAAATATTTGGGGCGAAGTTCCTTCTGTAAGCGAATTGCAGAGCGAAGGAGGCGCCGCCGGAAGCGTTCACGGTTCATTACAGACTGGCGCTCTTACGACTACCTTTACGGCTTCACAGGGGCTTCTTTTAATGATCCCCAATATGTATAAAATTGCTGGAGAATTAACTTCTACTGTTTTTTATGTAACTGCAAGAGCTTTAGCTGCTCAGGCCTTATCTATTTTTGGAGACCAGAGCGATATTATGGCAACACGCGGAACTGGTTTTGCTTTATTGGCTTCTAATTCTGTTCAGGAAATTATGGATCTATCCTTAATTGCCCAAGCCTCTACTCTTGAAAGTAGAATACCTTTCATCCACTTTTTTGACGGATTCAGATCTTCTCATGAAGTTATGAAAATTGAACAGCTTACGATTGACGATATGAAGGCTATGATTGATAACGATCTTGTTTTAGCTCACAGAAAAAGAGCTTTAACGCCTGACGCTCCAGTTTTACGCGGAACAGCTCAGAACCCTGACGTTTACTTCCAGGGCAGAGAGACTTCTAATCCTTTTTATGACGCATGTCCGGATATAGTACAGAAACAAATGGATAAATTTGCAAAACTTACAGGCAGAAGTTACCATTTGTTTGATTACTACGGTCCTAAAGACGCTGAAAGAGTCATAGTAATAATGGGCTCCGGAGCCGAAGCAGTTGAAGAGACAGTGAGTTACCTTGCCGGAAAAGGCGAAAAGGTCGGTCTCCTAAAAGTAAGATTATACAGACCATTCTCAGTTAAAAACTTCATCTCAGCCCTCCCTAAAACAGTAAAATCAATAGCAGTGTTAGACAGAACAAAAGAACCTGGTTCAATTGGCGAACCTCTTTATACTGATATTGTAAGCGCTATTACAGAAACATTTATGAACGGCGAACTTCAGTTTAACCTGCCTAAAGTTATTGGCGGCAGATATGGATTGTCTTCTAAAGAGTTTACTCCCGCTATGATTAAGGCTATTTACGAAGAGCTTTCAAAAGACAAGCCAAAAAATCATTTTACTATTGGCATAAATGACGACGTTACTCATACAAGCTTAGAATATGACCCGTCATTCTCGGTTGAGTCTCCTGAAACAATTAAATGCAAATTTTATGGTCTTGGTTCAGACGGAACAGTTGGCGCAAATAAAAACTCTATTAAAATCATCGGCGAAGGCACTGATAATTACGCTCAGGGTTATTTTGTTTACGATTCAAAGAAATCCGGCTCTACTACGGTATCGCATTTAAGATTTGGACCTAAAGAAATTAAATCTACTTATCTTATTGACAAAGCTAATTTTATCGCCTGCCACGTTCAGGTATTTTTAGAGAAAATGGACATCCTAAAAGACGCTCTTGAAGGATCGACATTCTTATTAAATACGCTATATTCCAAAGAAGAAGTTTGGGATTCGCTGCCTGCGCACGTACAGCAGACTATAATTGATAAAAAAATTAAGTTCTATATAATTGACGCTTACAAAGTTGCAGCTGATTGTAACCTGGGCGGACGTATCAATACAATCATGCAGACCTGCTTCTTCAAAATTTCTAATATTATCCCGGCAGATCAGGCAATAGACGCAATTAAAAAGACAATCTATAAAACATACGGCAAAAAAGGCGAAAAAATCGTAGCCATGAATAACGCCGGAGTAGATCACTCTCTTGCAAATCTATTTGAAGTTGAAGTCCCTAAAACAGTAACAAGCAAATTAAAATTAGCCGAAGTTGTTTCGCCTCTTGCGCCTGAATTTGTTCAGACGTTAACCGCGAAATTAATTGCGGGCGAAGGAGACAGCGTTCCAGTAAGCCTTATGCCTATAGACGGCACTTATCCTACGGCTACGGCTCAATGGGAAAAACGAAACATCGCTCTTGAAATTCCTGTTTGGGATTCTACCGTTTGTATACAGTGTAACAAATGCGCTTTGGTTTGCCCTCACGCTTCAATCAGAGCAAAAATTTATGACGAAGCTCTTGTAAAAGACGCGCCTGAATCATTCAAGTTTACTAAATTTAAGAGTAAAGAATTTGGCGATAATATCGCTTATACTCTCCAGGTAGCTCCAGAAGATTGCACAGGCTGCGGTCTTTGCATCGAAGTCTGCCCGGCAAAAAATAAAGCAGAAACTAAACTTAAAGCAATTAACATGGCAGAACAGCTTCCATTACGCGAATCTGAAAAAGCTAATTGGGATTTCTTCTTAAAGCTGCCTGAATTTGACAGAACCAAGCTAAACACTTCCGCTGTAAAAGACTCTCAGTTCTTACAGCCTTTGTTCGAGTTCTCCGGCGCATGCTCAGGCTGCGGCGAAACTCCTTATGTAAAATTGCTTAGCCAGTTATTTGGCGATAGAGCCGTAATTGCTAACGCTACAGGCTGCTCCTCTATTTATAGCGGCAACCTACCTACGACTCCATGGGCAAAGAATAACGAAGGCAGAGGTCCGGCATGGTCAAACTCTCTTTTTGAAGACAACGCTGAATTTGGATTTGGTTTTAGATTAGCCATTGATAAGCATAAAGAATACGCTCAAAATCTGGTTAAGAGTTTAGCTCCTCAGATTGGCGAAACTTTAGTTGACGCTCTTGTAAACGCAGTTCAAAAAACTGAACCACAGATATTTGAACAGAGAGAAAGAGTTAGAATATTAAAAGAAAAATTAGAATCTCTACCTCAGACTGACGAAATCAAACAGTTATTGTCTGTAGCCGATTACCTCGTTAAAAAATCCGTTTGGATTATGGGCGGCGACGGATGGGCTTATGATATTGGTTACGGCGGCGTGGATCATGTACTTGCTTCAGGCAAAAACGTTAACATATTGGTGCTTGATACCGAAGTTTACTCGAATACGGGCGGTCAGATGTCAAAATCTACTCCAAGAGCCGCAGTAGCTAAGTTTGCAGCCGCTGGTAAAACAATGGGCAAAAAAGACATGGGACTTATTGCAATGACTTATGGCAACATTTATGTGGCTAAGGTTGCAATGGGCGCTAACGACGCTCAAACGGTTAAAGCCTTTATTGAGGCTGAAGCTTACGACGGTCCTTCTTTGATCCTTGCATACAGCCACTGTATTGCTCACGGAATCAATATGAGAACAGGCATGGCTAACCAGAAAGCCGCTGTTGAATCGGCTCACTGGCCATTATTCAGATATAATCCTGAATTGATTCTTGAAGGAAAAAATCCATTTAAGCTTGAATCTAAAGCGGCTAAAATTCCTTTTAGAGAATACGCTTATGCGGAAACAAGATACAAAATGCTTACAAAGTCTAATCCTGAAATTGCCGAAAAACTAATGGTAGAAGCTCAGGACGACGTAACAAAACGCTGGAACACTTATACTGATCTGGCTAATCAGACTCCGGAAAAAACCGGAAAGACGGAATAAGATAATTGTAATTGATTTTTTAATAATAAGGCAATTAAAATGGATTTATCAACAACGTATTTAGGGTTAAAACTTAAAAACCCTATAGTCCCTTCAGCCGGACCTTTATCTAAACATTTAGATTCAATTAAATCGGTTGAAGACGCGGGCGCATCTGCAATCGTAATGTATTCATTGTTTGAAGAACAAATCATACATGAGTCGTTAGAGCTTTATCATCACACTTCAGAAAACACTAATAGTTTTGCCGAAGCTCTTACTTACTTTCCTGAAGCTGCCAATTATGAAGTTGGACCGGAAGGTTATCTTGAACAGATAAGAAAAGCTAAAGAAGCGGTTAGCATACCGGTCATAGCCAGCCTTAACGGTATTACCAAGGGCGGATGGATTGACTATGCTAAGAAAATAGAACAGGCAGGAGCAGACGCTCTTGAATTAAACATATATCAGCTTGCTACCGATCCTAATAAAAACGGAACGGATATTGAGCAGCTTTATGTTGATATTCTTACTACGGTAAAATCGACTGTTAAAATTCCTGTAACAATGAAATTAAGCCCTTATTTCAGCGCCCTGGCAAATTTGGCCTCAAGGTTAGATAAAGCTGGAGCGGACGGTTTAGTTTTGTTTAACAGATTCTATCAGCCGGATATCAATCTGGAGAAACTTGAAGTAGAGCCTTCCATTCTGTTAAGCACGCCAATGGCTATGAGACTTCCTTTAAGATGGACTGCTATTCTTTCCGGAATAGTTAAAGCCGATATTGCCGCTTCAAGCGGTATTACAACGGCTGAGGACGTTCTTAAACTACTTATGGCCGGAGCTAAGGTAACGCATATGATGTCAAGCCTTCTTAAATATGGCGTAAAGCATATTACAGAAGTTCTTGCTGATTTAGAAAAATGGATGGAAGTTCACGAATATGAATCTGTTAAACAGATGATTGGAAGTATGAACTGCCATTCGGTTGCAAATCCAGCCGAGTTCGAAAGAGCTAATTACATGAGAGTATTGAATTCCTACAAATAGGAATTTGATTATCGTTATTAAAAAAGCGGAACCTTTTAATTAAGGTTCCGCTTTTTTAATTTTGTATTAGCTACAATTTGAGGGAGAATCCAAAGCAAAGCCGCATTTTATTGCCCGCTTCAAAATCTTTTTTATTTCTTTTTTACTCTCACATCGCCGCCGGAAGTTCTGGCAATAAGCTCGGCGCCGCCATTATTCAGGTTAGCTTCAAATTTTGAAGAAGTAATTTTAACTACGTTTGAAGTGTTCAGCTCGCAGGAAATATCTCCTCCGCTGGTAGAAAGATGGGCGTTAGCTCCAAAATCGGCAGGCAGGAATATTCCAATGTTGCCGCCGGAAGTTTCAAGAGTAATTCCTTTATTTTGACCCTGGTAAAAAAGCTTAACGTCGCCGCCGGAAGTATTTGCGTTAACTCTGCCATTTTGCCCGGCAATACTTATATTGCCGCCGGAAGTATGAACGTCCAAATTGCCTTCAAACCATTTTGCATGAATCTCGCCGCCGGAAGTTGATAGTTTCGTATTCCCTTTGACCTGACCGATATTAATATTACCGCCGGAAGTTTCTCCGTTTATATCGCCTTCAACTTTATCAACATGTATATCTCCGCCGGATGTGCGGAAATAAGGATTCCCTTTTAGATTTATAACCGAAATATTTCCTCCGCTTGTTTTTAAGCTTGGATAAAAACGGCGCGGCACTTTAACTTCGTATTTTACATTTATATTGTTGTTCCATCCAAAAAAACTTGAACCGCTTTTTTTGCCATAAATTTCTATATTGCCGTCCCGGTTTTCAAAACTGAAACGCATTTTTTCTTCAGCTTTTTTGTTCCCCCATATTTTTACATAAACTTCATTCTTATCCCATGTTGTAACTTCAATATCTCCGGAAGAGGTTTCAATTTTTAATTGTTTCCCTGCTGAAGTTGGGAACGATTTTTCCTGTATTACTTTTGTATCGCCATAAGCGAAAGTTGAAGGAATAATTACAGAAATACAAAACAATACGGATAGTATAACTGTGTTTTTCTGAATAGCTTCCATTTCTTGCTCCAAGACTAATTTTTATTGAACGTAAAATAATAAATTTTAATTTTAATATTTAAAAGTTATGATGAACGGAAAAATAAAGTTTAAAACGGTCGGTTTTGTTATCTGATAGTTTACAAATGAGAATCTTTCTGCGTTTTTGGACATCATATTATTATAGAATACTTAATTATTTCTTGAATATAACCGCCGAACTCGTTAAGTTTTAAGCAGCTAAACATTAAACAGGTTGTATAATATGAAAACATCAGAGTTAGTAATTGAAGGAATGTCGTGCGGACATTGCGTTAAAAGTTTAGAAAAACAATTAAACAAAATCCAGGGGCTTGAAGTTAAAGACGTAAAGGTTGGAAGCGCGCAAATTAGTTATGACGAAACAAAAACGACCGCTAAAGATATTTCCGCGGCCGTAGACGAAGCCGGATTTGAACTGAAAGAAGAAAAGCCCATATAATGAGTAAAACCATTAGTACAATATCTCTCCCGGTTGAGGGGATGACCTGCGCAAGTTGCGTAAAAAGGGTGGAGAAGACTCTTTCTAAAATTGAAGGCGTAAACGAAGTAAGCGTAAATCTGGCTACAGAAAAAGCGACTTTTTCTTACGATTCATCAAAAACAAACCTTGCTTCGCTATCGGAAGTTATTGACGACGCAGGCTATAAGCTTGTTCTTCCTGCGACAAAAAAAAACGCAGATATGGATACGCCGTCAGGCGACGTTCAGGATATTTCTCAAAAAGAATCGTACAAAAAACTAAAATCGGAGTTTATTTTCAGCCTTACGCTTACTATTCCCATAATGATAGTGAGTATGATATATATGACTCCCTGGTTTATGAGCGCGTCTCCGCTCACGATGGAACAGATAAACAAGCTGCTTTTTCTGGCGGCTACATTTATAATATTTATTTCTGGCAAAAGGTTTTTTAGCATTGCGTATAAAAATCTGTTTCATTTTGCAGTAGATATGAATACGCTTGTTGCAGTCGGAACCGGAACTGCATATGTTTATAGCGCTATAGCCGTTTTATTCCCAGAGTTTTTAAATATTACAAACGCGCATGAACATATCTATTTTGATACGTCCGCTACTATTATAACTTTAATTCTGATGGGCAGACTTCTTGAGGCGAAAGCAAAATCCAAAACTTCCGATTCAATTAAAAAACTAATTGGTTTGCAGCCTAAGACAGCTATTGTATTAAACGGCGGGGAAGAATTAGAAACGCCGGTAAGCAAGTTAACCGTAGGCGATATTATCTTGGTTCGCCCGGGAGAAAAAATTCCAGTGGACGGCATAATTACCAAAGGAGCAACTTCTATCGACGAATCGATGATTACAGGCGAAAGCCTTCCGGTAGAAAAAGCTCTCAATGATAAAGTAACCGGAGGGACAATAAATAAAAACGGAAGCATCGAGTTCCGCGCTGCGGCAATTGGCAAAGATACCGTTATAGCTCAGATAATTAAACTGGTAGAAGACGCTCAGGGCTCAAAAGCTCCTATTCAGACTCTGGCGGATAAAACCGCATCTGTATTTGTTCCGGTAGTTATAAGCATAGCCATAATTACGTTTATTGCGTGGTTATTTTTTGCAGGCGATCCGTTTGCTTCTGCCATGATTAAATTTATTGCAGTACTGATTATCGCCTGCCCATGCGCTTTGGGATTAGCTACGCCCACAGCTATAATGGTCGGGACTGGCAAAGGCGCTTCGATGGGCATACTAATAAAAAACGCCGGGAGCCTTGAACTTGCAAATAAAATACAAACTCTTGTGTTAGATAAAACCGGGACGGTCACAACTGGAAAGCCTTCCGTTACCGATATAAACGCTTTGCCCGGATTCAGCAAGGAAGAGACGCTTCGGATAGCCGCTTCATTAGAAAAAAAGTCGGAACACCCGCTTGCCTCGGCAATTATGGAATGCGCTCTAACAAAGGGGATAAAACTTTACGACACTGAGAGTTTTAATTCTCAAACAGGGTTTGGCATAACTGGCGAAATTGACAAAAAAGTATCGGCGGCAGGCAATCAGGCTTTCATGCAAAGCCTGTCAATAAATACCGGAGCCTTTAGCGATATTGCAAATAGATTTGCAGACGAAGGCAAAACTCCTGTCTTTGTGGCTCAAAATAATGAGCCCATTGGAATAATTGCAATTGCAGATTCAATACGCCCCGGCGCTAAAGCGGCTATAGCCGACCTAAAAGCTATGGGAATAAAAATTGTGATGATTACCGGAGATAACGAAAGAACTGCAAAAGCTATAGCAAAGGAAGCCGGAATTGATACCATAATAGCCGGAGCTCTTCCAAACGAGAAAGCGGAACGAATAAAAAAGTTTCAGCAAAAGGGAAATATAACCGCCATGGCCGGAGACGGTATTAACGACGCGCCCGCTCTTGCGCAGGCTGACGTTGGCATTGCAATGGGAACCGGAACGGATATAGCAATTGAAACGGCCGATATTACGCTTGTTAAAGGCGAACTTAACGATATTGTAAAAACCATTAAACTTTCAAAGCGAACAATTAATACAATTAAGCAAAATCTGTTTTGGGCTTTTATTTACAACATAATCGGCATTCCTATAGCGGCTTTGGGCATATTGAATCCTATGTTTGCGGCTGCTGCAATGGCTTTAAGTTCTGTTAGCGTGGTTTCTAATTCTTTGAGATTGAGAAATTTTAAGGGCGATTAAGTTCGGATAATGAAGAATTGGCAAAGCGGCTGAAAAAGGTGTGAATAAATCAGGGGTCCTTCCCTAATCTATTCATCTGAGGTCATTTTGAATGATATAAAAACAAACGATCCGTAAAGGAAATCTTAGAATAAATTCGAGCTCCTTCCCTAATCTATTCAAACAAACGACCAGCATGAATAAGGACAAAAATAACTAAGCTAATGAATTAACAAGGCTTCCAGAAGCTACGGTAGACGACAAATTGCCGTTTTTATCATAACCCAAAAGAGCGTTGCTTTTATTATTAGCCGCGTCAACTCCGTATAAATAACTTATAAGCGAAGTCTGACTGGTATCTGATGATGATGATGATGATAAGTTTAACGCCGCAATCAGATCGGCTAGCGAAGTTATAGAAGACGTGACAGTACTGGATGAAGTTACAGTAGTACTTGAAGTTGTTTTTGAACTATCTGCTGAAACGCCGCCGCTGGAACTTGTCGCTTTTTGCAGATATGTAGTATTTTCAGTTTCGCTAATTGAACCGTCCCCATCCGTATCAATAGAGCTAAATATTTCGTCAGCCTTGCTTTTGTTTTGGCTTCCAAGCACAGTTTCAAACTCGCTTTTACTGACTTTCCCATCAGAATCTTTATCAAGCGCTTTATAAATGCTTGAGTAGATTGAAGAGTAGGTACTACTAATTCCGCCAATTGAACTTGACATAATGTATACTCCTAAAAATGATTAATTAAATAATTAAAAGTGAAAGAATAATTCTTTCACTTTTATATTATCGAAATTGCAGGGGTATTATTTAGGAATTTACATATATATGTATAGGTCAAAACAGGGTTTTAAATGGCGCTTTTCGTCCAATTATGCCGATATTTTAGTTTATTTGCAGATGCTCATCGACATCATAGATTATTATAAACAGTCTTCTTATTCTGTATCGTCCTCTGTCTTTTTTTTGTCAACCTATTTCAGGACAATCCGAATCTCCTCCTTTTTAAGGAGGGGATTTAGGGGAGGCATCTTATTTCATCAAAATCATCTTTTTTGTTTCGGCATAATTATCGGCAATAAGCCTGTAAAAATATACTCCGCTTGTAAGTTTTTGGGCTCCTGTATTAAACTGCACGTCATACGTCCCGGCAGGTTTTTCTTCGTTTACAAGAGTCATAACTTCGCGGCCAAGAACGTCGAATATTTTCAACGAAACTTTTGAAGCCGTCTTAAGCGCATATTGAATGTTAGTAGACGGATTAAAAGGATTTGGATAATTCTGCTTTAGAGAAAAACCCTTTGGCAAACCGAGCGATCCGGTTTCCACTTTTGTTACTGTGGCGGAACTGTCAAACGATAAAATTCTTATTGCGTCTGCAACAACCACCGTGTTAGCTGTAGTTGCAGCATTGGAAATCTTAACGGAATTATTAGTATCCGCGTCAAAATAGTAAGAGCCAATATGGTTCCATTTTACGCCGTTTGCAGACTGATCAAGCCGCACTGTATCGGTTCCGTTCTTATGTTTAATAATAAAAGGAGTGTCTTTTGCTCTGTTTACTGCGGCAGTCCACCACGCATAAACGTCATATTTAGCAGATTTTGTTATAGCTGGTTTAAACTCTACATATTTATCCCCCGTCCCAATTGGCTGAGTAAGAGCGGGGGTATTATTCCAATATCCGGAGATAGTAGATTGAGTCCACCCGTCGCCAACAACGCGCGCTTCAGGATCGTCGGTATCGATTTTTTTGTTATAATAGCTTGGAGGCAATAACGGCAATGAATCGGCCGATACGACTGCAAGCATTGTAGTTACTGGACGCGATTCAGAAGGGGTATCCACTAGCTTATTCCCTATAGCCATTTGAGTTGAACCGCCGCCGTCAAGATTCATCGCTTCTACGCAGCCCAGGTTTATCATTATTTGAGCTAACTCAGTAAGGCCTACCCCAACGCTGTAAGAAGTCTGTCTGCCGTCGGCGACAATCAAGATACAATGATTATCCTTTGTAAACCCAACCGCGGTTCTCGGATCATTGTTGTCTAGCCCTACGCCGGAGCCCCAAAAAACTTCCTGATTATAAGTAATATTTGCAACGCCATTTTTAACTAACGTTGGTCCGCCGCCAATACCAGTTAAAAGATCGTAATAAGGCTGACCCTTGGCCTGGCTTGGCGAAGCTGCCGGAGTTCCGCTTACATTCTGGGTAGGCGAGTCAAATTTATATGTGTCAATTACTCTGTTGCCAAAATGATAAATCCAATCAACTGACATTTCGCGCGCTTCAGTAATTCCAAAGAAACTGCGGGTTAAAGTATAAACTTTACTATCTCTTGTAACGCTTTGTATATTTTTAGCCAATACTCCATCAGGAGATATACATGCCGAATATGACTCGGCCAAAGTTATATCAAAATATCCGCCATTTACTCCAGCTATTGCATTAACTCTGGGAACAAAATTGTTTACTGTTTCTTTTTTAGAAGCGACCGTTGAAAGGTACGATTTAATTGCAATTTTGGGATTGTTCATATCAACTTTAAGATACCATGTTTTAAGAAGGGGGGACGTTCTTTCGCCCTTATACAGCTCAACGCCATCCGGAAGGCTGTAGCTTGAAGTTACATTAGTCCAGGTTATAGTTTGCGCTTTAAGAATAAATACGCAGCAAAGCAGTAAGTAAATTATTTTTTTCATAATTCCAACAAAAAATTTTTAAATAACTGTTAAATATAACGAGCCCTACAATAAAAGGAAAAGATAGTTTAGCGCCCGAAAAATTTTTATGTTTTAACGTATTCAACTTTTTTGTAATTTATCTAATAAAATTGAAGTATTAAGTAATGAGATCTTTTAGCTATAGTTTTTTTTACAGGTTCTTTTTTCGTTATTGTAATATACCGGCAACTTTGGTTCTACTATTGTACTTTGTTTTGCTAAATACAGGGGCTCAAAGGGGTTATTATTATTACATACTATTTATTATAACGGCTTTTCTTATTTACAGGGTGAATAAATTTTATCTCCTTTTATATAAAATTATGCCTTTTAAAATAATTGCCGAAGACGAAAATCTTATCTGCACTGATTTTATATTTCGCAAAAATAAAATTGTGAAAATTAAATATGAAGATATCGGCAAACTTGAAGGGGGGATTTTTGAGAAAAAACTCAACTGGCTTATGAAAATTCACGATCGAAGAAATAACCTGTTTATAGGATTTTTTCAGCAGTTGAAAGGCTCAAAAACTCTTGAAACTATTATCCTTAATAAGATAACAGGCAAAGTCTACAATTCCGTCAGCTGTAAAATGGGACTGACAGAAAATCCGGGAAGATTCCAGAACTAACCCGGTTTACTTGTTTAATATATCTTCGTAGTATTGCTCGTACATAGGAACAATTTTAGAAATTTCAAATTTTTCTACGGCTCTGTTACGGGCATTTTCTGAAAAAAGCTTATATTTCTTTTCGTTTGTGAGCAGGTCTACTACGTATTTTGCCATTCTGTCAATATCGCCAATTTCTGCAATATAACCGCATTCATTATGCGCCACTAATTCCGGCAAACCGCCAACGCTTGAGCTGACAACCGGAAGCCCGCACGACATTGCTTCCAGCGCCGAAAGCCCAAAACTTTCCGACTGCGAAGGGATAAGAAAAACATCTGCCGCGTTTAGTATTTCAACCAATCCTTCCTGCTTTCCAAGAAATTTAACGTCGTCATAAAGGCCAAGTTCCCGGCTTAGTCTTTCGCATTCCGATCTGTCCGGACCGTCTCCAATCAACAGTAATTTACATGGGACTTCTTTTTTTACTTTTTCTAATATGCGTATTGTATCAGCGACTCTTTTTACCTGCCTGAAGTTTGACGTATGCACTAGTAGTTTTTCGTTTTTAGGCGCTATTCGCTTTGTACAGCAGGTTTTTTCGCACGGCTTAAATAGGTTTGTATCTATAAAGTTTGGAATTACCTCTATATCTTTTTCGATATTATAATTTGTTAAAGTTTTTTCTTTAAGAAATCGGGATACTGCCGTAACGCCATCGCTTTGCTCAATGCTGAATTTTACTAATGGGAGGAACGAAGGTTCCAGCCCTACAAGAGTGATATCGGTGCCATGCAGAGTGGTAATAACCTTTATATCGGTTTCTTCTTTTAGCATCTGTTTAGCTAAATACGCGCTGGTAGCGTGAGGAATTGCATAATGAACATGAAGCAAATCGAGCTTTTCATATTTTACCACTTCAACCATTTTACTTGCAAGCGCAAGGCTGTATAGCGGAAACTCAAAAAGAGGGTAATTGCTCATTTCAACTTCGTGAAATACAATATTCTCTATAAAATGATTCAGCCGAAATGGAAGAGCGTAACTTATAAAATGAATTGTGTGCCCTTTTAATGCAAGAGCCTTTCCAAGTTCGGACGCGACTACGCCGCTGCCTCCGTACGTTGGATAACAGGTAATGCCAATGTTCATGAACCAAAATCCTTTACTAATATAATAATGAACAATCCCTTTTATTTAGAGGTTCAAATTCTTGTTGTCAATATAAAGTAATTTATGTTAAATTAATTGGTTATTTTAAACACTTAAGAATTTTTTAATACTAATTATTTTTTAGGAGTCATACTTAATGGCATTAAGTATCGGAATAGTCGGCTTGCCAAATGTGGGCAAATCGACTCTTTTTAACGCGCTTACGAAAGCGCAAAATGCAGAATCGGCTAATTATCCTTTTTGTACAATTGAACCAAATAAAGCCGTTGTTCCTGTGCCTGACGAACGGTTAGACGAACTTGCAAAATTAGTTAATCCGCAAAGAATTGTTCACTCAACAGTCGATTTTGTTGATATCGCAGGATTAGTTAAAGGCGCGAGCAAAGGCGAAGGACTTGGAAATCAGTTCCTTGCAAATATAAAAGAAACTGAAGCGATTTTGCACGTGGTAAGATGCTTTGATAATGAAGACGTTGTGCATGTTGACGGAAGCGTAGATCCTTTAAGAGATATTGAAGTTATAGAAACCGAATTACTACTTGCCGATATTCAAACTCTTACAAAAAAAATTGAACGCCTGCAAAAAGCCGCCAAAGGCGATAAAACCGCAAAAGCCATCTGCGACGACGCTGAAGTTTTGTTAAATCATCTGAATGACGGGAAACCGGCTTCCACTTTTGAAGACAAAGAAAAAGACTCCATAAAGCAAATTTATAAAGAACTCGGCCTTATTACGGCAAAAGACGTAATTTATATTGCAAACGTAGACGAAGACGGCTTAAACGCCGATAACGATTATGTAAAACAAGTAATTGAATATGCGGGCAAAAAAGGAGCCGAAGCAATTAAAATTTCGGCAAAAGTTGAAGAAGAACTGATCGCTCTTGAAGACGACGAACGAAATGAGTTCCTTGCTTCGTACGGAGTTAAACAAAGCGGTCTTGAACAAATAATAAAAAAAGGATTCGCTTCGTTAGGCCTAATCAGCTTTTTAACGGCGGGTCCCAAAGAAGCCCGCGCATGGACAATCCACGTCGGCTGGCGCGCTCCGCAGGCCGCTTCGGTTATACATACTGATTTTGAAAAAGGGTTTATCCGCGCCGAAGTTATTGCTTACAACGATTTTATTAAATATGGCTCGGAAGCCGCATGTAAACAGCAGGGAGTTATGAGAGTTGAAGGGAAAGAATATATTGTGCAGGACGGCGATATGATGAACTTCCTTTTTAATGTATAATTTCTTTTCTCCAAAGTCAAATAACTTCTTTACGTATAAATGAATAGTGTTCTTTCTATTTATGTAAAATTGGTTTAAGTTTAATACAATATTTTTTTCCAGCGCCGAAGTTTTTTCTTCGGCGTTTTAAACCACAATTTTATGGAATAATTCCATTTTATCATTATAAGAGGTTTTTATGTCAGAGTACATTAAGAAACTTATTGCTGAGGTAAAAGCAAAAAACCCGTCTGAACCTGAATATCATCAGGCAGTTGAAGAATTTGTCGGCTCAATAGACGTCGTCCTTGACCGCCACCCGGAATACCGTTCCGCAAAAATTCTCGAACGCTTAGTAGAACCGGAAAGAACGATAACATTCAGAGTGCCCTGGATGGACGATCAGGGAGAAATACATGTTAACCGCGGGTTCAGAATCGAGTTTAATTCTGCCATAGGTCCATATAAAGGAGGTTTAAGATTCCACCCTTCAGTCAATCTTGGGATATTAAAATTTTTAGGCTTTGAACAGATATTTAAAAACAGCCTTACGACTCTGCCAATGGGCGGAGGCAAAGGCGGCTCTGATTTTGACCCTAAAGGAAAAAGCGATAACGAAGTTATGCGTTTTTGCCAGAGCTTTATGAACGAACTTTTCCGTCATATAGGGCCAAATACCGACGTTCCTGCCGGAGATATTGGAGTCGGCGGAAGAGAAATAGGCTATTTGTTTGGTCAATATAAAAAATTAAAAAATGAGTTTTCAGGCGTTCTAACCGGAAAAGGATTAAACTGGGGCGGTTCGCTTATACGCCCTGAAGCTACTGGTTATGGAGTTGTTTATTTCGCTCAGGAAATGCTCAAAACAAAAGGGCAGTCAATTGAAGGCAAAACTGTAGCCGTATCCGGCTTTGGAAACGTAGCCTGGGGCGTAGTTCAAAAAGTAACCCAGCTCGGCGGCAAGGTCGTTACTCTTTCCGGCCCCGACGGATATATCTATGATAAAGACGGGGTTTCCGGCGAAAAAATCAATTACATGCTTAAGCTAAGATCAAGCGCAAAAGACGCCGTTGCCGAGTATGCAAAAGAATTTAAAGCTGAATTTCATCCTAACGCAAGAGCGTGGGAGGTTAAAGTCGACGTTGCAATCCCTTGCGCTACGCAAAATGAACTTGACGGCGAGGACGCTAAAAAACTAATTAAGAACGGCTGCATCTGCGTTTGCGAAGGCGCAAACATGCCTACTACGCTGGAAGGCGCTAAACTTTTTGAAGAAGCTAAAATTCTGTATTCGCCCGGCAAAGCTTCTAACGCTGGCGGAGTAGCTACTTCCGGACTTGAAATGAGCCAAAACAGCATGCGTCTGCCCTGGCCTAAAGAAGAAGTAGATCACAGACTTCAGCAGATTATGAAAAGCATCCACGACACCTGTTTGCAGACTGCAGATAGATTTGGAACTCCGGGCAATTACGTCAACGGAGCTAATATTGCAGGCTTCTTAAAAGTCGCCGACGCTATGCTGGATCAGGGGCTGGTATAAACATTATTTTTATTTGAATAACCGGAGTATAGTAAAATGTGCCCCGGTTATTTATTATTTAACTGAATAAAACTTTTTGTCATCCTGAGCGGTAGTCTAAGAATGACGGTACAGGAAGCTTTATTTGACATAGGATTTGAATGGATAATTTTTGGGACGAACGTTTTTCCGCTGATGAATATATTTACGGAAAAGAGCCTAACGAATTTTTCAGGCAGCAGATAGAAAAACTCGCTCCAGGAAGACTTCTTTTGCTTGCCGAAGGAGAAGGACGAAACGCCGTATTTGCCGCTAAGCTTGGCTGGCTGGTAGACGCCATTGACATAAGCGAAAACGCTAAACTAAAAGCTCTTAAGCTTGCGCGTGAAAATAACGTTGAGATCAACTATCAGGTAGCCGATTTACAAACGTTTAATATCCCGGCGGAAACCTACGACGCGGTTGGAATATTTTTCCTACACGTCCCTGACGAAACGGCCGAATTGATTACACAAAACGCCGTCGGCTCGCTTAAACCGGGAGGCAAACTCATTACCGAAGTTTTTGAAAAAGATCAGATAACAAAAACTTCCGGAGGGCCTAAAGACGCAGAACTGCTCTATTCTCTTGAAGATATAGTCAGGTATTATAAACCGCTCGATTTTGATTTATTCAGCAAAGAAACTATAACGCTTTCCGAAGGCAGGCTTCATCAGGGAGAAGCGATTGTCATACAATTTATTGGCATAAAACAAAAACCATAATGAACAGAGTTCTATTTATATCGTATTATTGGCCGCCATCCGGCAAGGCCTCTATCCACTGGCCGCTAAAAATAATAAAATATCTGCCTGAATTTGGCTTTACTCCGTCTGTCCTTACAGTTGCGGAAGATACTTTTTCTCAAAAAGACCTTAGCTTATTAGACCAGATTGACAAAAATCTGGAGGTTATAAAAACCAACGCTTTTGAGCCTTTTGATCTTTATAAAAAATTCCTTGGCAAAGACAAAAACGAACAGTTAGTCGCTTCAGAAACTATCAGCCTTACAAACAAAGGGCTTGCGCACAGAATTTCAATATGGATCAGGATGAACTTATTTGTTCCCGACGCAAGGGCGGGCTGGTATCCTTATGCGGTTAAAGCAGGCACGTCGTTTCTTCGTAAAAATAAGTTTGACGCCATTGTTTCTATTGGTCCTCCGCATACTACACAGCTGATTGGGATGCGGTTAAGCAAATTGTTTTCTATCCCCCATATCCCCGTTTTTATTGATCCATGGGTAGATATAGTTTATTATAAAAACTTTAAACGCAGCCGACTTACGCTTGCACTTGATAATTATTTTGAAAAAAGCGTAATCAAGAATTCCAGTCAGGCGGTATTTGTAACAGAAACAATGAAAGACGATTTTGTAAAAAAATATCCTGTCCTGCAAAACAAATCTAACGTTTTGTTTTGGGGATACGACGAAGACGAGTTTGTTAATTTTACTCCTTCCGCTACCAAGGATGAAATTGTCATCCTTCACTCCGGCAATATATTTGATTTTCAGAATCCTGTAAATTTCTGGAAGACTATTAAAGAAATGATTTCAGGCGGACAGAGGATAAGATTAAAATTTACAGGCACTGTAAGCCCGGGAATTATGCAGTCAATCGCATCTAACGGATTGCTGGAACATACGGATTACCTTGGCTTTTTGCCATACGACAAACTAATTGAAGAAATGCAAAACGCAACTTACCTTATGGTTTGCCCTACTGAACCGCGCCATTTACCCGGCAAATTATTTGAGTATTTACGCACAGGTAAACCGATAATTGCCTTTGGAGACGATAACGACGAAGTTGAGAACATTCTTAAAGCGGCAAACGCCGGGGCTTTGTTCAAGTATTCAAGCGACGCAAAAGAGTTTTTTATTAATGCTGCAAAATACAATACCGACATGAACGCAATTAAAAGATTCGACCGCCGTAATATTTCGCGTAGTCTTGCAGAAATAATTAAAAAAATAAAGATTAAATAATATTGTTTGTCCATAAATCAGAACGCTAAAAAAAAGACCGACCCAATGGTCGCTGAGCTCGAAGCGCCCATAATTAAAGTCAACAAAACCAACAAATGGAGATAACTCATGAAGAAAATATTTTTTTTACTGATTTTATTATTCTGTTATTTAACCCCCGCGGCAATAGCTCAAACAAATTTATTAAGACAAAAAATAGAGCAAATTGTTTCGCAAAAGAAAGCCGATGTTGGGGTTGCGCTTTATGGTTTTGAAAGCAAAGACACTTTAAGCGTTAACGGCGGCAAGCATTTCCCCATGCAAAGCGTTTTTAAATTTCATCTTGCCCTTACAGTTTTAAATCAGGTTGATAAAGGAAAGCTCTCGTTAAACCAAAAAATCCTGATTAAAAAAAGCGATTTATCAGCCAATACCTGGAGCCCTTTAAAGAAAAAATATACTAACGGAAATGTCAGGCTCCCTTTAAGCGAAATTCTTTCCTATACAGTCTCCCAAAGCGACAACAATGGATGCGATATTTTATTCAAACTTGTTGGAGGCGTAAAAAAGGTAGACGCTTATATGCATGGCATTGGCGTTAAAGATATAGCAATAAAAGCTACCGAAGGAGGCATGAGAAAAAACTGGGACGTTCAGTTTACTAATTGGACTACTCCATTTGCCGCAGTGCAGATGCTTCAGAAATTTTACAATGGTAAAATCCTCTCTAAAAGCAGCTATGATTTTTTATGGAAAATAATGACAGAAACTTCTACCGGAGCAAACAGAATAAAAGGAGAGCTTCCTGCCAGAACATTAGTTGCGCATAAAACCGGATCATCCGGCGTTAATGAAAAGGGAGTCACAGCCGCCGTTAACGATATTGGAATTGTAACGCTGCCAAACGGCGATCATTTTGCCCTTTGCGTTTTTGTTTCTAACACAAAAGACAATGACGCGGCTAATGAAAAAACTATAGCCGATATAGCAAAAGCAGTCTGGGATTTTTATACGAATAAAAGTAAATAATTAACAACACTTTTGACCTGCCAGACGAGCCAAAGACTGCCCTGGCAGTTTTTGTTCCTCGTAACGCAGACTTTTAGTCTGCGATTTTTGTTCTTATTTTTACTTGCGCCAAATTAGGAACTAGCTAAGGCGCAGACTAAAAGACTACGTTACAGGTTTGCTGGAATTATTCTTAAATTTAATCAGGATATTTTTCGTAGATATAATCAGCCGGATCAAACGGCTCGGAAGCGAAAACAAGAAAAACAGCGTCGGGAGTAAAATGATGCATCGTATGCCAGTCCCGCTGTTCCAATATTAAACACTTGCTTGGATGATCGAGCAGGAAATCTTCCTTTTTCTCTCCGTCATTATTACTAACTATACAGCTACCATGAAGACAAACGGCAGCCTGAATAGTTTTATGATGGCGATGCCCGCCTCTAACAGAATCGTCAACTCCATAGATGTAGAAAATTCGTTTGATTGAAAAAGGGATTTGACTTTCAATCACAGTTAGATTGCCTCTCTTATCAGAGTGGGTAGTTAAATTTATTATATGAGCCATTTAATCCTTTAAGAAAATTTCTTTATTAAATATGTTATATGTTCCGGCCGCCTTCCTGATAACATAAAGAATAGGACTCTTCCAGTTAATTACTTTTGGGGCTGCGCCATGCGGATCAAAAGAATCGTCTATCCGCAGTATTTCTGTTTTTAATTCGTCAAGATAAGAAATATAAGGTTTGTAAAAAATATTTTTTACGTCTTCCGAAAGGAATCTCCTGCCGAGTTCAACTTCGCCGTTCTGAATAAACCGCATATAATGGAAGTGGTAAAATACCGCGTTAAATTTTTGCCCGGTAGTTTTTTCTGTTCCTATAACCTTGCCGTCCGTTTTAGTAAAATCATACTGCTGTATATTCCAAGCTGCAAGCCCGCCCCCCAGATATTGCATTACGTGGACTCCCTCAAAGCGGGTAGTCCAGTCGTCCAAATACAGCTGATCGCCAAATTTACCGTCTTCATGACGCGCATAACACCACTCCAGGCATCTATCACGCCACCAGGCAAGGGCTTCAAGCCCCTGCTTATTGTTTCTTATTGTAACAAACTGAACGCAGTATTTACCCGCTTTAATAGCCTTATTGTATTGCAGCGAATAACGGTGTTCGGTTAAGAGGATTGATTTTTCGCCCATCTCTTCAAAAATTGGAGCTGGGGAAGAGTAAAAAAACATATCCGCGTCTAAATAAGTGCAGCTCTCTACATTATATTTCTTTAGCACATAAAGTATAGTAGATGAAGTTGAAGTCCAGCAGTACTCCGCTATTGAGCGCGTAGGCTTAACTTTAAGGAGCTCCTCGTCTTCAAAATCCTTCAGAGGGATAATAGTAGCTTTTGCGAGGTTCAACTTGTTCAGAATTTCATAACACTTATCGTTAAAGGCAAATATATACAGATGAAAATCATCGCAATGTTTTTCAAGCGAATAATATAAAGCAACTCCTCTAGTAAGATAATGCGTGTCAAATAAAGTGCAGAAGTTATACATACAGCAATAGTTTAATATTTAATAAATTCGTTTTACGACGCTGCAAAAATAAAAAGCGCCCGGCTTCCTGTTTTCCAAAAATAACGATATAATTTATGGATAAAAAAGCCTAATAATATTTTAAATATAGGGAACCCTAAGCGTTTTAACAAACCCTTAAAGATTTTTGTAACGTACTCTTTTATTAATTATATGCGGCCTTTCCCCGCCGCCATTCTGAACTGAAACCGGCTCTACGCCTTTATTTTTCAAACAACCCGTAATTAGTATAACAGTTAATAAACGAAGAAACTATTTTAGTAATTATTAATTAAAAAATTTTTCGCAAAAGAGCTATTGTCCTTTGATTTAAAACGGGATTATAACCGGAATAGTATACTCTCCATTCGTTATTGTATTTTCTGATGCATGGGCATTGAATATAGTTCGCCCACTGGTTATAAGTATTCTTATAAGTAAAAAATGGGTTAGAACCGTCCTTTGTCCAATGAATTCCATCAGCAGAAGTAGCCATGCCAAAAGCAGTATTTGCGTCATTTGCATTTGCGAATACCATAATATACTGGTTATTATCATATATAACCGTAGGCACATATACGCCGCTTCCCTCCCAAGGCTTATCGGCTGATAGAATAGGATTACCCGAGTATTTAGTCCAGTTAATGCCGTCTGTAGACGTCGCTAATCCTATAGCATACGCAGAATATTGTTTGCCTACATAAAACATATAATAAGTATTCCCAATTTTTATTACATCCTGCGCTCCGGCAGTTGCATCCCAGCCATTGCTTGCATATAAAACGGGATTCGCTCTTTTCGTCCAGTTAATGCCGTCTGTGGATGTCGCTAATCCTGTTTGACTATGGGTTCCATCAGTACCGTCATAATACATCATATAAACGCCGTCAATTTTAATCACGGTTCCTGGTCCCACGGCATATGAATCCCAAGCCCCAGAAGCGCCATGCGTAAGTACCGGCTGCGTGGAAGCTCTTGTCCAGCTTAAGCCGTCGCTTGAAACGGCATATCCAACGTCCCCAGTTCCAGAAGCGCCAACATCTTCATACCACATTTTGAATGTGTTCCCTTCTATCAGAACCATTGGCGATACGACCCCATAAGCGTCAGAAGCTGAATTAGTTGTGCTTAAAATCGGATTGCCTGAATAATCAGTCCATGTGTATGCCGTAGCCGAGCCCCAATTAACTAAGATATAAATTCCGCCTACGCTTCCGCTAACCGGCTGCAAAGTCAGACTTACCTGAGTTGTCATTGATTCTACTATTATTACGTCTGTTTCGCCTGTATATGTTACAGAGCCCAACTGATCTTTTGCGTCAATTTTAAGATGCCACGTCCCAACAGAGATATTCTGAAATGTTATATCTGCCGAAGTATCGGATTCTAAATTCAGGCTCCCCTTTAGGGTGTCGTAATTTGTTCTTGCTAAATATGCCGTTACGGTCGCTACATTTTTAGGAGTATTTGTTTTATCAATTTTTAGAAGCATTTTACCGTCGCCATCCTGAGTTGACACCGGTCCTACTACGTTATCTTTTGAACAACCACCTATAATTAGAATAGCAGTTAATAAACAAAATAGAAGAAGAGTTTTTCCCATTGCTGTTTTTCCCACATTTATTTTACTTAATTTCTTTGTAATAAACCTATTGCGCCATAGTTCAAATGTTTATTATACCCAGTATAATAAATTAGCCATTCGTTATTAATTTTTCTAAGACAAGGATGCCAAACACAGCTTGCCCACTGTTTTGCCACATTTTGACTTGTAAAAAAAGGGTTCTGACTGCCCTTGCTCCAATTAATTCCATCATAAGAAACAGCCATGCCCAAGGCAGAAGGATTGGAGCCTGTATCATTGCCATATACCATTATATATTTTGAGCTATCTGCAATTACAGTAGGCATGCAAACAGACTGCCCCTCCCATGCTTTATCTGCCGACAAAATTGGGTTGCCGGAATATTTAGTCCAGACAATTCCATCAGTAGAAGTTGCAAGGCATATTTTGTCGTTATTAGCGTCTATACTGCTATAATACATATAATATGCATTATTAATTTTTATTACATCACCGGCTTCAAAGCTTGAAGTTTCGCCGTTTTGAAATGTTAAAACCGGGTCGGATGTTTTAATCCAATTTTCACAATCTACAGAAGTTGCCAGGCCAATACTTTTTTGACCATCAGAAGAAGACTGACCGCTGTAATACATATAATAAACGCCGTTAATTTTTATTACCGGACCGGCAAAAATAGAAAATGAATCCCAAGCTCCCGCTTTTCCAGGGCTAATAGGACCCGCTTCAGTGCGGGACCAGAGCACTCCGTCAGAAGACTCTGCATATCCTATAGTAGAGCGCCTTGTTCCAGAATTTGTAAACCACATTCTTAGTAAGCCATCATCTATTAATACGTGAGGATTAAAAACGCCCCCTTGATCAGAAGGGGAATTAAGTCCTCTGCAAATTGGATTGCCTTTAAAGTCGGCCCAGCTATTTGTACCGCCCCCCCAGTTAACAAGTATATGAACGTTCCCGATGTCTTTCCCGTCAGTCTGCTGAAGCGTTAAACTAACCTGCGTTATAATTGCAGATTCAATTGTTACGTTAGTTTGCCCCGTATAAACTAAATTACCGGATACGTCTCTTGCATCAATTCTTAGGCTCCAGGCGCCGACAGGGATATTTTGAAGCGATAAATCTGCAGTCGTATCTGATAATAAATTCAGAGTTGCTTTTAGAGTATCATACCCGGTTCTCGTCAAATATGCAGTAAGAGTAGTTACGTTTTTGGGCGCGTTTGCTCTATCAATTTTGAGCAGCACTCTTCCGTCGCTCTCTTTAACAGGTTCAACGCTATTATCCTGTGAACAGCCCTGGAAAAAGGCAAATAAAAGGATAATGATTAAACCTCTGAATATTCTCATAATTATCCCCGAAGTGAAATAATTAATTTTAATTATTTATCATTTTATAAAGTATTCGACTAATAGTCAAGGATTTATTTATACCCCGGATTTCGATCTTATTTTTTTTATATCGTAAAACAGTAAAAGATAAAATGGAACGTATTCAATAAGCGTAACCTGCCAATACTCTTTCCAGCCAACGCTCAACGGAGTTAAGTTTGAAAAATTTATAGTAAAGTAAAACGATAACAGCGAATACAAGCCAAATAAAGGATTTAACGCCGCAATCCAGCCCAAGTACCAGGGGTAAATAGTTGCGGTAAAGGCTATTACTGCAAGCAATACAAACGTAACTGCGCGTAAAAAATCTTTGTAATAATACGATATGCCTAACACTGTAATTATTAAAAATATATTACATATTATTTTAGCCTGATATCCATTATGCAGAATGTTCAGAAATATATAATAGAAGGAGCTGTTAAACTGCCAGTTAGTAAGATATTTGATCAGCGACTCAGCAACAAACCTGTCTTTAGGCACAAACGGCAAGAAAAACGCTATTGTCATTCCGGCAAAAATAAGGCCGAAGATTATTGATTTTTTGAAGCCGTATTTTTTTAGAATTAAAGGAAGCAAAAAAACAGGATAAAGCTTAGATAAAAACGACAGAGTAAAAACTACCGCCGAAGGAATTAATTTATTTCTCTCGGTAAAATATAAAAACATAACAAAAAACATTATACCTAACGGGTCTACATGCGAGTTTACAAAATACTCCATTATAGGCAGCGGCAGCCAGGCGTATAGAATAACCAAGTTCAAATCCTTTTTCCGTTCTTTAAGCAAAAGGGTTATAAAAATCAAAGTTACAGCTTCGCATAGAAGAAAAATAAATTTCAAAGCCGTATCTTTTTCGCCGCTAAAGACATAATTTACCACAAATATCATCTGCGAAAGCGGTGGATATATAGCCGCAAAGTTATGAAATGTAACTTTTGCCGGAAGATCTTTTGAATACAATGGTATCAGCGCAGGGTCGCCAGGAGGATGCTGATACGGATTAAATCCGTTATACAATACTTTGCCTTCCCATATATATCTGTACACGTCGTCAGATGTTGTGATATCTGAAGGTATTAGGGTTGCCCGGAACAGCAGTCCAAAAAATATTATAAGCGCAGGCGTTTTGTATTTTGCATACCAATCGTCCGTTTTACGCTCCGGCGCATGTTTTTTATTTTTAATAATCAAAACAGCCGCAAGAAAAACGAGGAAGGCTCCTCCGTAACAGACCATATATGCCGGTATATTTTTACCCGCTAAATTTACTTTCAGGTAAAATAAAAATAATCCTTCCAGTATTATTCCAAGAGAAAATGTAATGCGAACCGCGTATTTTGATAGAAACTCTTTAATATTATCCATATACTTATTCTAATTTAATGACTACAAAGTATCATTTTTTTTTGTTAAATAGTATAGTTAAGGTTTTGCCTGTATACTGTCGCCGTTTATAATGACGCCCATGTAAACATTGAGGACAAAGACTATTTTAACGGCTATTATAAAAAAATACAATTTTATTTAGCTACAAGCTCAATTTTTGAGTAAATTTACAATTATATATTTACGTTTATAAATCAATGCCTCACACAAAATCCTTAGGTATATGCATTGGAGCCTCGTCGGTATCGGCTGTAACTCTTATAAAAGATAAAGACGGGATAAGAATAACTTCTTCCGAAAATATTCCCCATAACGGCAATCCTAAAAAATTATTAGAACGGCTTCTTGAAAACGGCGCGCCCGATAAAATTGCGGCGACAGGCAGAAAATTCAGAAAATTATGCAACCTCACTTCAATTTCTGAAGCTGAAGCTGTTGAATACGCCCTTGCAAACATCGACCAGAAACCGGATATAGTTATCAGCGCAGGAGGCGAAAATTTTGTCGTTTATGTTTTAGACGATAAACAAAAAATTTCTAAAGTTCTAACAGGCAATAAATGCGCTTCCGGCACGGGAGAATTTTTCCTTCAGCAAATTAAAAGAATGAACCTTGAACTTGAAGAAGCTATTCCGCTTGCAGAAAAAGGAACCCCATATAATATTTCTGGCAGATGTTCCGTCTTTTGTAAATCAGATTGTACGCACGCCCTGAATAAAGGAGTGCCCAAACCTGACGTAGTTGCGGGGCTTTCTCGCATGATGGCGCAGAAAATAGTAGAGCTTACTTCGCGCGTTAATCATAAAAACGCTATGGTAATAGGCGGGACTTCCAAAAACTTAGGAATGGTTAGGTTTCTAAAGGAACAATTTGAAGGCATTACTATTCCAGCCGAAGCCCCTTTTTTTGAAGCTTACGGCGCGGCTTTGTTTGCGCTAAAAAGCGATACCATTAAGCTGAACAAAGCTAAGGTTTTTAAAGAAGAGCATACTAATTTCACTTTTCATAAACCGATTAAAGATTATATCGGCCAGGTTGAATTTAAAACTATTACCCGTGCGATTGCAAATGAAAATGACGAATGCATTCTTGGGCTTGACGTCGGCTCCACTACTACAAAAGCTGTTTTGTTAAGAGCGGCGGATAACTCAATTGTAGCGTCTGAATATCTGCGCACTAACGGCGATCCCGTTAAAGCCGCAATTGAATGTTATTCAAGTTTAAACAATCAGATAAAAAATAATATTAAAATAACCGGGTTAGGCGTTACCGGCTCAGGCAGGCATATAGCCGGGCTTCATGCGCTTACCGACGGCGTTATCAACGAGATTATCGCTCACGCTGCCGCTACTGTCTTTTTTGATAAAGATGTAGATACTATTTTTGAAATTGGCGGACAGGACGCTAAGTATACTCATATAACATCAGGAATAGCTTCGGATTATGCAATGAACGAAGCGTGCTCGGCCGGCACGGGCTCGTTTCTTGAAGAAGCCGCTAAAGAATCGCTTGGAATTGATTATCTTAAAATTGGCGATATTGCCCTGCATTCAGACAGGCCTCCGAATTTTAACGACCAGTGTTCCGCTTTTATTAGCAGCGATATTAAAAACGCTTTGCACGAAGGACTTTCGCGCGAGGATATTGTTGCGGGATTGGTTTATTCAATTTGCCTGAACTATACGAACAGAGTAAAAGGGAACAGACCTGTCGGCAAAAAAGTTTTTATGCAGGGAGGCGTTTGTTACAATAAGGCCGTTCCGGCCGCAATGGCGGCTCTTACCGGCAAAAAAATTATAGTTCCTCCGGAACCCGGTTTAATGGGCGCGTTTGGCGTGGCGCTTGAAATTAAAAAAAGAATTGAATTAAATCTTATTGCAAAAAAAGAGTTTTCGCTCGAAGCGCTTATTAACCGAAAAGTTGAGTACGATAAAGAGTTTGTTTGCGCAGGCGGAAAAGAAAAATGCGATAGGAAATGCCAAATTTCTATGATAAGAATTGACGGGAACAGATTTCCGTTTGGCGGAGCCTGCAACAAATACTATACTCTTACCGCTTCAAAAGAATATGATTCGGAAGAACTAAACTTAGTGGCGCTGAGACAAAAGCTTGTCTACGAAAAATACGCGCCTCAGGTTGGATTTTCAGACAGTGCGCCGACAATCGGAATTTCTAAATCGTTTTTAACTAATACTTATTATCCGTTATATTATAACTTCTTTACTTCGTTAGGTTTTAAGATTATACTTGGTCAGGAGCCTAAGACAAGTGGAATGGATAAAAAAGAAGCCGCATTTTGTTTTCCGGTAGAACTTGCTCATGGCTTTTTTCAGGATCTGATTGATAAAAAACCTGACTATATTTTTATCCCTCACATTACGGAAATTGAAGTCCCGGGTGAAAAGTTTTTTAAGAAAACATGCGTGCTGCTTCAATCCGAGTTTTATTACCTTAAAACCGCATTTAAAGACGAAATAAAAGACGTTAAATTTCTTACGCCAATATTAAATTTTTCAGCAGGTTACGAAAGCGCAGAGCCGGAATTTGTAAAAATTGCGATGCAGCTTGGCAAAACTAACAGGCAGGCTTCCGAAGCGTATAAATCTGCATGCGCAAAGCTGAGAGAAATGTTTGCGGAGTTTTTAGAAATTGGCCGCAGAACCTTAAAGAAGCTTGAGGCTGATCCGGATAGATTTGCGATTGTTCTTTTTGGGCGGGCATATAATTCATTTACTAAAGAAGCTAACTTAGGCATACCGCAAAAATTTACTTCACGCGGAGTCGCTTTAATACCTCACGATTTTCTTTCTTCGGAAAACAAGGAAAGCTATCCTCATATGTATTGGGGAACTGGTCAGCAGATACTAAAAGCCGCGCGGTTTGTAAAAGAAAACAAGCAGCTTTTTGGCACGTATATTACTAACTTTAGCTGCGGCCCGGATTCGTTCCTGATTGGTTATTTCAGAAATATTATGAAGAGCAAACCTTCGCTTACGCTTGAGCTGGACAGTCATTCTGCCGACGCTGGCGTTAACACGCGTATTGAAGCCGCTCTTGATATTATTAAAAGCTATATCGAGATTAATAAAGCCAATTGCGCTGAAGAAGAAAAAGAAATTGAATTTCAGCCTTTGCAGGTAAAAGACTCTTACACAATAATTGATTCGGACAATAACGAACTTTCTATTACGGATAAAAACGTTAAGATGCTGATTCCAAGCATGGGCAAAATAGCCACGCAGGCTTTTGCCGCCGCATTCAGACATATTGGCGTAAATTCTGAACCGCTTCAGGTATATGATTTTAATACGTTAATTCTTGGCAGAGGCAACGCTACATGCAAAGAGTGCCTTCCGCTTATACTCGGCACAGGCTCGTTTATTGAGTATTATAATCATCGCAAAAATCCGGATGAAAAGACTTTGTACTTTATGCCTAAAGGGGACGGTCCATGCAGATTTGGGCAATATCATATTTTTCAGCAGGACGTTATTAAGAAACGCAGGATGCGTAATATGGGCGTCTATTCGCTTTCAGACGACGATTCATACGGAGGCCTTAGCAATAAGTTTACTCTGCGCGGATGGACTGCAATTACTATTTCCGACGTAGCAAAAAATATGTATAATGCGTTAGCGGCTTTAGCCGTTAATAAAGAGGCCGCTAAAAAAATATTTTATGACGAATGGCAGAATATAATTGAGTCGCTTGAAAAAGACGATACCAACCTGCTTTATAAAAAATTAGAGAAGTTTTCTTTTGAGCTTTCAAAAATTAAACTTACAGAATCGTTTGAAGACTCTAAAAAAATTGTTCTTATCGGCGAAATTTTTGTGCGTCACGATGAATATTCCAGAATCGATTTAATTGAACGCCTTTCAGAGAAAGGATTTGTGGTTAATACCGCGCCTATTGGAGAGTATGTTTATTATTCAAACCATCTTGCAAAACTAAACCACCCGGAAGTTTCGTCAAAGACAGTTGAAAAGATTAAATTTTCGTTGCGCGAATATTTTCAGCAGAATGTTGAAAAAAAGGTTAAACGTATTCTTGCAAAATCAAATCTTACCGATTATGAACTAATTGATATTAAAGACATCCTTAAAAATGCCGACGGCCTTATCAGACCAGAGTTAGAGGGAGAAGCTATTTTAACTGTTGGTTCCGGGCTTAAAGAAGCTCAAAATAACATTTGCGGAGTCGTTTCAATTGGACCATTTGGCTGCATGCCTTCGCGCGTTGCGGAGTCAATTCTTAATGTTGAAATGAGCGCCGAAACAAAAGCCGAGACAAGCGCTTTCCCATTCCTTGCGTTAGAAACCGACGGCAACATTTTTCCGCAGATAATTCAATCCAAAATTGAAATATTTATGCTTCAGGCGGAACGTCTGCATGAAAAAATGAAAAAAGAAGGGATGCCTGCAAAACAGCGCAAAGGATTCGCCGCTTTGATTGAAGAGCTTATATTAAGCCGCAAACCAAATAAGAGCAAAGCCGATTATGACGAAGCTCTGCTTGAACAATAGAAGGTTTTAGCTAAATAAAACACACCCCTAAAAATAAAAATCAGCGCTAAACGGATTTTTATTTTTAGGGGTGTGTGGCAACTTAAGCGCTGATACATTTTATTATAAAATATGAAACCATTTTTATACGCTAAATTATAGCCCTTCCTTGCAGTTAATAAAGCATGTTTAGATTTGAGCTCTATATCAAAATAAACACAGAGAGCCGAACATAGTTCAAGCCCTCTGTAGGTTTTTATAGAACGTTTATTTTGTTAAAAGTTATTTTTTTTCTTTTATAAGCAGACCTAATAATCCGCCTAAAACCGGGAACCAGATTAATATATTTACGGCAAATGCAACGCCCATATTTTCAGCCAATATGCCAACCAAGCCGACGCCAAGCCCTCCCATTCCAGTTCCAAAGCCAACCGTTAACCCGGACGCAAAGGCGACATTTTTGTTTAGAGCTTTTTGCGCGGCCATTACCGTTACGCTAAATGAAGCAAGTAAAAACGCTCCGGCAAACGCCAATGCCAAATCGCTGACAAAGCCGCTTGTTATAGTAAAGAGGTAGAACAAAGGACTTGCCACAAGCAGAGATATGGTAATTACGCTTTTTTTACTGTATTTATCGGCCAAGAACCCTCCAATTAATCCGCCGATTGATCCCGTAAATAACATTAGAAAAACCAATCTGCTTCCGGAAATAAGAGAGATATTTTTCTCTTTAAGGTACAAAGGTAAAAACGAAATCAGACTGAAATATGTAAGCGAGCGCAAAGCGACTACAGCCATTAATTTAGCCAGCTCCTTCCACGACTTTTTTACTTCCGGCCAAACCGCTTCCGTTGATTTTATTTTAACGGGCGCTTGAATATTACGAGTAGTAAACCACAATACAATTGCGGCAATAACGCCGGGTATTATAAATACGGGAGTAACAGCTAACGAGTGGCGCTCGACAAGCGGAACAAACAGCAATGGCGTCAAAGCCCAGCCGACGTTACCTGAAGCTATAAAGATTGCCTGCGAGAAAGTTTTGCGTTTTTCGCTGCACGCTGCCGCCATAGCGGAAGCCTGGGGATGAAACGCTGCCGTTCCTAGTCCCGCGAACGCCACAATAACTAATAGCAAACTATAGTTTTGCGATAGTCCGACAAGACCCAATAATACAGCCATCCAAAGCGTGCCGGTATAAACAAGCCATTGCCTGTTTTTGTTATCGGAATACAATCCGAATACCGGCTGCACCAATGACGAAGTAATTGTAAAAACTGAAACTAAGAATGCGCCCCGGCTTACGCTTAAACCTGCCAATACAAAGTAAGGGAGCAATACCTGAAGCTGATTCATATATAAATCATTTATCAAATGCGCCAGCGATAAAGAGAATAACCTTCCGTTATGCTGTTTGCCGGCGCTTATACTTATTGTGTTTTCCATTTTATTTCTATATCCATAATGTGAATATTTTCTTTTACAGGAGAAAAGATAACCTTACTCCTTAGAAACCTAAATGGTAAAACTAATGTAACTGTAGTTAAAATTACGGTTAAGTTGCGTTAGATTTGCGGAAACTCTGAAGAGACATTCCGGTAGAATCCTTAAAGAAGCGGCTGAATCGGGCGGGATCGTCAAAACCAAGTTCAAACCCAATTTCTTTAATTGAGAGTCCTGTAAAAAGCAGAAGCCTTTTAGCTTCCAGCGCAAGGCGCGCCTGTATATGCGCTTTGGGCGGCTGCCCTGTGCCGCGTTTTACTACTTCGCTTAAGTAATTTGAAGTTATGTTCATTTTATCAGCATAATTTTTTACAAGACGCCATTCGCCAAAATGCTCGTCGACCAACGATTTAAATGTTAGAGTTAAAGCGTTTTCACGAGCGCTATCGGCGGTTGTATTGTTAGCTACAAACGAATATTGCTCGTTGCACTCCACCAAAAACAATTTCAGGTACGATTCAATTATGTCGTACTTTAATTTGCCGCTTGAAAGGAAAGCGTTCATCATAGCCTGAACATATTCTTTTAAACGGTTTACAGTATGAGTAGAAAGAGAAATTGTTTCTTCCGAATTATTAAATAGTTCAAGATTCGAAATAAAATCGCCGCGTATGCTATTTACTGCAAAAAACTCAGGCGTAAAAAATATGAATGTGCCGGCAGGTTTGGGCGAAGTTATAATTTGGTGGATTTGTCCCGGCTTTATAAAATAAATTCTGTCCGGCTCTAAAGGATATTCGTTCTGGTCTATGATATGCTTGCCTATAGAATTAGACGGCCAATAAATCATATAGTAGCTATGGCTATGCGGCGTAGCGGCAATTTCACGCATCTCCTTTGTCGTCTTAATAACAAACGGGACTATATCTCCCCCATAGCGCAATACGTTATCGTGATAAATCGTCTTATTCATAATGATAAAAATAAACAACGGGAGGGCGAAATACAATTGAGCAGAAAAATCTGGCAAAATAGTATTGACGTCTAATTAAATAATATCTGTATTGCCTTAGCGAAAGAGAGTTCGAATTTTACTATCTGGCAGGGTTTACGCCCTGCCAGGTCAAGAGCTTAATAAATTACTTAGCTATATTGCGCTGCCGACTTGCAGCCGCCTTTGCCCCTTTATTGTAAAACACATATAATACTGCAAGAACCGGAAATAATATTACGCTGGAGTATATTACAACATCGCTTAGCTGCATGCGGTCTAACAACAGTCCGTAAATAAAGGCCGCAATTGGAATTGAGATGTTGCCTATTGCGCCAACAATGGCGAACGCTCTGCCGGCCATTTTGTTGTCGATATTTTTTTGCAGAATAGAATGATAGCAAGTCGCTGTAAATATCACAAACGATCCAAAGCATAAAAAGATGATTGTGTAAAAAGCGATAATCGAAATCCCAAGTTTATTCATTGAGCCCAAGATTAAGTATGCTAAAGCAATGCCCGCAAAGCCCAGGAACAAAAATTTATTTTCTTTTCCGTTTATGTTAATTACCGATAACGCTGAAGCCGCGATAATAGCTCCCAGACCGAACGCGGTTTGAAGGCTGCCAATGTTCAGCGCTCCGTTGCCGCCAAGCTTTATTGCAAGCAGCGGCAGAATTATCTGCAAAGCTCCGTAAAAAAAGTGAATAATCCCTACCATTATAAGTATTGATACAAACATTCCATTATGTAAAACATATTTGTATCCTTCGAATATGCCTGTTTTTATTTTAGCTTCAGCGCCAGCGTTAAATTTTGGCAAATGCATAAATACCGCAAACAGGGCGCAAACAAAAAAGGATATAGCGTTAAAACTAAAAACAAATCCATATCCCAATGTCGCTACTGCAAGACCTCCGAGCGCAGGCCCTATAATTGAGGCTATTCCCTCAATCAATTGACTATTGGCGTTAGCTTTTGTTAGATTATCCTTCTTTACTATCATTGGAATAACCGAGCGAGCCGTAGGCGTATAAAAAGCGGAACATACAGAAAGCAATATCTGAGCGGCAATTATAAGACTAAGATTTAACGCGTTTAGATAATAAATAATAATAACTAAACTAATTACGACCCCTCGCAAAATATCGCTGATAATCAAAATTCGTTTTCTGTTATGACTGTCGATAAATCCGCCGATAAAAAAGCCAAGTATCACCGAAGGAATCATAGAGAACAACAACACAGTACCCATCATTGCGGCGGAATTTGTGGTTTGCAAAACCCAGTAGGCCAGGGCAAGAGCATAAAATTTATCTCCAATTAACGAGACAAACTGACCCGTTAATAAAAAGACTAAGTTTTTGTTAATATTACTTTTATTCATTAGCGTTATTCCCTTTCCAAATACTATTTACAGCGACCGCTTTATTTATCAAAAGCGAGGGATAAAAATACATTTGTTAAAAAGGAATAGCATTTACAAATGTAAATGCTAAATAAAAATTAATTATTAAGAAGCCTGCTCTTTTATCAGCTTATTTCTAATTCTGCTCAGTTGAGTTGTCGTTATGCCAAGATAGTTTGCTATGTGATAATGAGGGATGCGATTTATCAGACCTGGGAATTCTTTAAGAAAAGACAAGTACCGTTCTTTTGCATTCATTCGGATATAGCTTGTCAGCCTTTGCTGAATTACGTGATGCGACTTTGCAAGATGATTAACAAAATATTCTTTTAACATATTATGAGAGTTAAAAAAATCCAAGACGGAATCAAAATCAGCTATCGCCATTTCAACATCTGTAATGCATTGAATAAACACATCGCTTGACAATTCCGGCACAAAACTGCCCGAGACTAAATCTCCTTCTGCAATTAAAGAAATATTTGTTTCATCTCCGCAGGAGTTAATCGTAAAAATTCTCATAACCCCTTTTGTCACAAGTCCAATTTTCTTTATCGGCTGATCTTTTTGCAGGAAGTAATATTCTTTTAAAAGCGTTTCGCGCTTAAAAAGCTCTGCAAAATTTTCAACCAGGTTTTTATCGGATTTTTTTTGCGGGCTTATTCGCTGCAGCAATTGTGTTAGTTCGTCCATAAATTAAAAAGGAATAAGCTTACTGTTTTATTTTAGAATCTTTCCAATTCCACCATTTAAGTTTTTCTTTATCGCGCAATTCTTCGTCTGTTTCAGCATAGTAAACGGCGCACCGGAAAACATATAAAACGCATCTATCCTGGACTGTCCCCGCAACGGCGTTCGATTTATCAAAAAGTATTTCCGGGTCTTTACCTTTTAAGTCCGCAACTTTTCTTATTCCAATTTCCCACAAATCGTTAGCAATTGATTTGCCAACCCCCGGAATGCTTGTCAGCTCTTTTACTTGTAGTTCTCTTGTCATTTCTCATCTTCCGCAAAAGTTAAAATATATCCATTATTATCAAGTATCGAAAACTCAGTAGCGCCATAAAAAGTTTTTTCAAGACCTTTTAGGATTTTAACTTTCTCTTTAATCTCTTCATAAAAAGCTTTAATGTTTTCTGTTTGGATATAAAGAAGCAGCGAACCTCCATTATGCCGACTGATTTCAGGGAGTTCGGCTCCAAGGCTTTCGAATGTTTGAAACATAAAAGTTACTCCGCCACAGGCCATTAAAACAAAAATATAATCTCCAGAGTCCGGAACGGCAGTTATAATTTTAAATCCAAGACTCTCATAAAAACTAATAGTTTCCTTTATGTCTTTAACAAAAATATTTGGCGATACGCTTTTCATGTCATTCTCCTTTTTTTTATTAAATAATAATTTACTATAACCTTATTATGTTTAATTATTTTTTATGTTGTTTTGCAAGCCAGTCGTATATTGCCGGATACTCTCTGTATACTCCCGCAATTTCGTGTCCTGCGTTTTCTATTTTAGTAAAAATAGCTTTCCCTCCGCATCGCGTAAGAGCGTCTACCAAATCCTGCGTCCCTCGTATTGGGACCATTTGATCCGCCGTCCCATGAAAAGTCCAGACTGGAATATTTTTTAAGTTACAAACATAGTTAGTATCTCCGCCGCCGCAAATAGGAACAATAGCCGCGATTATATAGGGATACTCCATTGCAGTTTGCCACGTTCCATAACCGCCCATGCTTATGCCGGTAAGGTAAATCCGCTTTTTATCAATTCTGTATTTTGCGTTGAGGTCTTTAAGCAAAGGCTCAAACCAATTATCAGACGACCAGTATTTGCCCGATGGGCATTGAGGCGAAACCACAATAAAGGGGAAGTCCATTCCTTTAGAAATCATTTCCGGCGGACCCCAAATTTTAAGCTTATTCAAATCGCTCCCTCCGTGCGAATGCCCGTGAAGATAAATCAGCAAAGGGAAGTTTGACGAATCGGCATAATAGTTTTTAGGAGTATACGATAAATACGGATACAATACTTTCTGTTTGTCTATTGTGCTCATTTGGCCGTATGCCATATTTGCAAACAACGCCGCAAGAAGAAATGATAACAGAGTTTTTATTTTCATAACTGTGCCGGATATTATAGATTATGTAGGGAAAGAAAAATTGCGTTTCTTTATAAAGTCCAAATATATTAGCTGAAAATAATAATTCCAAATAAAGACAAGAGTTTTCAGGATAGGGAAAAAAATGTAATTTGACAAACAAAAACATTTTTATTATGTTGCTAACAGAAAATGAGAGACAGTCGGGATTTAAGGTTACTTGCAACGACTTAAAACAAATAGCTAAAGCGCCGGGTCATTTGAACCTCGCTTTTAGCGGGGTTTTTCAGTTTTACAACGAACCCCCGCAACGTCTCCGCAAAAAAAACAGATAACCGGTTTAATTGTCGTGATTTAAGTCAAATTGCAACGACAATAAATAAATTGCTAAACAGCCTAAGCAAGCCCCGGCTTACTTAAGCTCCGGTTGTTTTAGTTAACTAACTAAAATAAGGAGTAACATTATTATGCTACCAATTCAAAAAACCTTTTCAGAAAAAATAAACGGTTTTAGCCTTACTAAAACAGAAGTAGTAAAAACGCTTAGTTCATCCGACCCTTCCTTTTGTCTTAAGCATTTAAATAATTTTTTAACGTGCGAAGATCCTGATTATGACACTGCAAAAAAACTCGCTTCAGTTTTACGCATAAAAAAAGAAGAATTCGATACGCTATGGCATAAAACTCAGGATCAGATAATCAGAAAAAAAATAAGAGCAAAAATAAGCCAGAAAAAATCGCTTTCAGACGAGCTGAGATTTGCGTAATTAGCTTGCTTTAATCTTAAAATTTTACGAAATATAAAAGCATTTTTTACAAATAGGAGTTTCGTAAGATGAATAGAAGAATTTGCTTTTTCCTTTTAACGTCGCTTGTCGCGTTGAATTTAACTTATTCTCAGGAAGCGGTAAGAAAATCGGTCGCGGTTACGGTATATAACACAAACTTAGGCGTAGTAAAGGATTTACGGTCGTTCGATATTACAAAGGGAACGTCGACAATTTCTCTTACCGACGTGGCTGAATTTATCGACCCTACAAGCGTTCATATTAAATTTAACGGCGAAGCGCTTGAGCAAAATTACAAATACGATTTAGTTAGTCTTGATAAAATTCTTCAAAAATATATTGATAAAAATGTTCAGCTGATTGGGGAAAAAGACGAGCTCCTTGAAGGCAAACTGCTTTCGAGCAGAGGAAACCAGATCGTTCTTCAAAAAAAGGACGGCGGATTGCTTATGCTTCCAAGTACTGCAAAATACCGCATTTCTGTAAACTCATTACCAGATGAATTAATAACAAGGCCTACGCTGGTATGGTTAATCAATTCTCCTTCATCCGGCAAACAGGACGTCGAAGTTTCATATCAGACCGCAGGACTAAACTGGCATGCCGAGTACGTAGCCGTGCTTAATAAAGACGACAGCAAGATGGATATTAACTCGTGGGTGAGCGTAGAGAATAATTCCGGCGCTACATACAAAGACGCAAAATTGAAATTAGTAGCCGGAGACGTAAATATTGTGAAACCCCGCGGGGATAATTACGGAGTTGATTATTCTTTATTGGAAGTATCCAGTACAAAAAAAATGGCTAAAGGTTTTGTGGAAAATCCTTTTTTTGAATATCATATTTACGAACTGCAAAATCCAACTACTATTGCGCAAGCTGAAACGAAACAAATTTCTTTGTTTGAAGCCGCAAATATTAAAGTCAATAAAAAATATATATACAAAAGCGGAAACGCTTCCGGCCAGCCGCAAAAAATAAGCGTGATGGTTGAGTTCGAAAACAAAGAGGAAAACAACCTTGGCATCCCAATGCCTAAAGGGAAAGTAAGAATTTATAAAGCCGACGGGAAATCTCTTGAATTTGCAGGCGAGGATATGGTTGACCACACTCCTAAAAACGAAAAAGTAAAACTAAAAATTGGCGACGCCTTTGACGTTACCGCTGAAGAAATTCAAACGGATAATAAACAGATTACAAGCAAAGTATCGGAACAGTCTTACAAAATCACTCTGAAAAACAGAAAAGACGAAAACATAGTAGTAGACGTTGAAAGAAACCTGGGACAGTTTTGGGAAATTACCGACGCTTCTAGCGAATACGTAAAAAAAGATTCGCAGAATATTACTTTCAAAATTCCGGTAAAAAAAGATTCTGAAGCGGTAATTACATTTACAGTAAAATATTCTTACCAATAGTAATTTAGACTGTTGAACTTTTGACCTTCCAGGCGAGCTGAAAGCCGCCCTGGAATGGTCGGAAACAATGAGCAGACTTTTTCAAATAATGATTTCCAATTTTTGCCAATTGAATAAGCAACAATGATTAATTTGTAAGTTGGCTCTTTATGTATTGCTTTCTCGAAAGTTCCGACCTTCCAGTGCGCAAGCGACTGGAAGGTCATTCGGCTTAACCTGCCAGGTGTCCGAAAGCCGCCCTTGCGGTTTTTTTTGAAAAAGATTCTAAAGCGGTAATTACATTTACAGTAAAATATTCGTATTAGTAAAAATTTATATTAATCAAAAATCTCACAAAGTATATATACGCATTTGCAAAAGGGAGCTCGCAAAAATGAATAAAAAAGTTTACTTCCTACTTTTAACGGCGCTTGCAGCGTTAAACTTAACTTATTCGCAGGAAGCTGTTAGAAAATCAGTCGCCGTTACAGTTTATAATTCAAACATAGGCGTGGTGAAGGATTTACGGTCTTTCGACATCAAAAAGGGAACGTCCACGCTTTCGCTTACCGACGTGGCTGAAAAAATAGACCCCACCAGCGTGCGTATAAAATTAAAAGGCGAGGCTCTTGAACAAAATTACAAATACGATTTAGCAAGTCTTGATAAAATTCTTCAAAAATATATTGATAAAAATGTCCAGTTGGTTGGAGAAAAAGACGAGCTCATTGAAGGGAAACTTCTTTCGAACAAAAAAAATCAGATTGTTTGTCAAAAGAAAGACGGCGGGCTGCTTATGCTTTTGGACATTTCCAAATATAAAATTTCTGTAAACTCGCTGCCAGAAGGATTGATAACAAAGCCAACTTTAGTCTGGTTAATTAATTCTCCTTCATCCAAAAAACAGGACGTAGAAGTTTCATATCAGACCGCCGGACTTAACTGGCACGCAGAGTATATTGCAGTCCTAAATAAAGACGACAGCAAAATGGATATTAATTCGTGGGTAAGCATAAAAAATAATTCCGGAGCTATATACAAAGACGCAAAACTAAAATTAGTAGCCGGCGATGTTAACATTGCAAAAGAGCCATTTCAATTTGATCCGGGCGTTTTATCAAGAGCGAGCGTGGATGAAAAAATATTGAAAGATTATTACGATTTTATCGAAAATCCGTTTTTTGAATATCACATGTACGAACTGCAAAGGCCTACGACTATAGCAAATGCAGAGACTAAACAAATTTCTCTTTTTGAAGCCCCAGGTATAAAGATTACAAAAAAATATTTATATAATAGCGGCGGCGTTTTTGATCCCTATTATGACAAGGATTATTCTATTAATTCTGATGATGATACTAATAATCCTAATGATGTAGCTATTTCTGAAGATGATACTGGTTCCGATGGCGATACTGACGCTAATTCTAATGATGAAACTGTTACTGATTCTGATGATTATTCAGGTATTTATTCTGATATGCCAAGGGAAGTTCATGTAATTGCAGAGTTCGAAAATAAAAAAGAAAACAACCTTGGCATCCCTATGCCAAAAGGGAAAGTACGACTTTACAAAGACAATGGAGGCTCGCTTGAACTTATAGGCGCAAGCATGATAAAACATACGCCCAAAAATGAAAAAATAGAACTAAAGTTGGGCAATACGGCTGAGGTTACCGCCGAGGAAATTCAGACTGACGATAATGAGATTACAAACAATGTATCGGAAGAATCTTATAAAATCACTCTTAAAAACAAAAAAAATGAAGACATTACAGTAGACGTGCAAAGATACTTAGGAACAAATTGGGAAATTTCCGCCGCCTCTATGAAATATGATAATACAGATTCAAATCATATAACATTTCATGTCCCGGTTAAAAAAGACTCTGAAACAGCAATTACATTTTCGGTAAAATATTCTGATCAATAATAATTTAAGCTGTTTACGTTTGACCTTCCAGGCGAGCTGAAAGCCGCCCTGGAAGGTCGGAATCTGCGAACAGTTTATCCTTGTGGCGACCTCGCTTATCCAAAGCATTGTTATCCTTTAGTCGTTAGTGATTAATTGTATTAAAGATTACCTGTTTTTTCAACCTGCCAGGGTATTCTGCGAATACCTGGCAGGTTAATTTTAAAATCCGGACTCTCCAGCCTGTCGAAGCGCAACGTCATCCTTCGACTTCGCTCAGGACGACAAGCTAATGCCTCCTAAATAAAAACGTGGTTTTTTATTTGCAACGGCTCAATAAATTTATCGCTTTATCTACGGCCTCATGACTTCCGGTAATTACCAACGTGTCGTTAGCAAGTAATGGCTCTTTTCCGGAAGGATTGGATATCGTATTGTCCTTCCGCACAATAGCAATAACAGTAGCGTCGGTTTCAGCGCGCAAATTAATTGCGCTAAGAGTTTTATTTACAATAGGACTCGCTTCTGAAACGAAATAAGTCTCTGTAAGTCCGGCCGCAAGTATTTCGTTTATCTTCTGGAAGGAATTAACGTCGGAGTTTTCTTTAACCATAAGACTGTATGACTCGCCCCTGAGTATTGCGACCTGCTGCATAATAACGTTAATAGGGATGTGAAATCTTTCTAACACTTTAGAGAATATCTGCAAAGACGTTTCAAATTCTTCCGGTATTACAGCATCGGCGCCAAATCTTAAAAGCTCGTCAATCTCGGCAGTGTATCGGGTTCTAATAACGGAATAGATATCCGGGTTAATGCTTTTAGCAAGCTTCAGTCCAAGCTTGGTTGAACGGGGATCGGAGATAGCATAAACGATAGCGTTAGCCTTGCCAATAGCCGCTTTATGCAGTATTTCTTCTTTTGTTATATCGCCGAATAAAACGTTTTCGCCGTTTTCCCTTGCCTCTTTAACCGTTTCGGGATCTAATTCAATCACAAGATAGCTTATGCCGGTTTCTTTAAGAACCCGCGCAAGATTTTTTCCGTTCAACCCAAAACCGACAATAATCACATGGTTATTTAGCGCAGCTTTAGGCGTATTTTTTGCAAAAGGATTTATTTCTACCGCCGTTGAGCCTAATATAGGAGCAAGCTTAAAGAGGAAGGGAGTAAGTATCATTGTAAAAATTGAAGCCGCTAAAAATGCGTTATAAAAATCGTGAGTCATTAATCCATAGCCCATCCCTGCCTGTGCAAGCACAAACGAAAACTCTCCAATTTGCGCTAAACAAATACCCGTCATAACCGCTATTCTAATAGGGTATCTGAGTATTTTAACTATTACAATTACAACTATCGTTTTTAATAGTATAATTCCCAAGACTAACGTCAGCACTGCAATAGGGTTGGTCATTACAAACTGGATATTAAGCAATAATCCGATGGAGACGAAAAATATGCTGTTAAAAGTATCTTTCAGCGGCAGCGTATCGGCCGCTACCTGTGAGCTGAATTCTGAATCAGACAATATTAAGCCCGCAATAAAAGCTCCCAGCGCAAACGATAGCCCTAATGCATGCGTAAGATACGCGGTGCCAATTAACAATAGAAGAATACCGATGGTAAACACTTCTTTTAATTTTAATCGAGCCACCTGATACATTATTTTAGGCATTAGTATTTTTGCAAGGATCAATATTACTGCGACTGAACCAAACGCATATAACAACTGCAATGTTATTCCCCAAAACGACAGCTCTGTTTTAGAACCCAGAATTGGGAGAGAAATTATCATTGGGACGATAGCTAAATCCTGAAATATTAATACGGCAAGCGCAATCTTGCCATGCGGAGCTTCAAGCTCGTTTTTATCTGAAAGCAGTTTAAGTACAATTGCAGTGCTGGAAAGACTTATCAGCATTCCAAAAAATATTGCGTGCGATATCTGTACTCCCAGAAAAATAAAAATGAAAGCGGATGCAGCCGCTGTAAGCAATACCTGAAGCCCGCCGCTAATTAAAAGAAGCTTTCGGATCTTAATAAGATTGGTTATAGAAACTTCAAGGCCAATGGAAAAGAGCAGAAGCATTACGCCGATTTCCGCCATCACTTCAATATCTTTTGTATCTGCAATAAGCTGAAACCCAAACGGACCAATAATTATACCCGCAAAAAGAAAACCTACTATGCTTGGTATGTTTAATTTTTTAAATAAAAATATTATCGGTATCGAAACCGCTAATATTACTACTAAGTCGGTTATTATTTGTAAATCCTGCATTGTCTTTTACTCTGTTATTCCTGGTTTCAAAATAAGCCCTTTATTTTGGTGACCGTTAATTTTTATAATAAGCGGCTCATTAAACCTAATGTGTTTTGTATATATAAATTCTTCGGCTACGGGTTGTTTTTTTAGCCAGCTCCAATCAATAAAGCCCTGATTGATATGCGGGTTTATAGTAAAGTATCCAACCCTGAAAGATGTAATATTCTGGAAGAAATGCGAACCCTGCGAAGGAGTGACGTTAAAATCTTTAAACCCGGATTCCACAATTGCGGCGGCGCCCGATATCTGATCCCACGTTACAGGAACGCCAAGCCAATGGTCAAGCGAGCCCCATCGTCCAACGCCAATCAGTATATACTGTCTTCCTTCGTTCAATAATTTTTGGTTAAGGCGTCCCACTTCTACGGCTACGTCTCTGCTTTTGCTTCTGTCAAAGCTGTCGATATCTACCACAATAACGTCAGTTATATTACTAACTACTCCATTGCCTAAAGCCTGTGGGCTTTCCACCAATATATTTTTAGGGTCTACATTATCGACGCTAAGAACTTCGTTCTCGCTGCTTAAAACCATAGGTCTCATTTGCAGCAGCGCAAATTCTTTTGGCTCGCCTTCAGGTTTTTTCAGACTAACGGCAAATTCAATTTCTATCTGCGTGCCCATTCCCCAGCTTCCAAGATCAAGTATTAGTTCAAGGATTTCAGGCAATGGAAATATTTTATGCTTAAGAATAGGCGCAAACGTAACAACTCTTGTTCCTTCGCGCGATATCCCGTCAAACACGGTATCGTTTTCGGCTGAATAGGTTGAGCCGACTGCAAATAACGACTGGTCTTTCTCAGCCTGACTCAAATCATATTTCTGAACAAGCATATCATGCGTCTGGCTAACGTTATCTTCAAGATGCCCTTTTAGATCAAGCGCATAAAACTCCTGCTGAGCGTTGCGCATAGTGTCTTTTGCAGAAAAGAACTGAAGTAAATGCCTCGGGTATTTTGGGCAGAACCGCACTACGTTGCCTCCGTCTACAACCATTTTCCCAAGTCCAAACGCAACGTGGGCAATTCCGTCGGTTGATTTTTGCGGCGGCACAGGATAAAAATTATACGACTTAGCCACGCCGGAAAAATCAGGATAAAACCTGCCGTTACGCGGCGCGCCTACCATACGCTGAATTATCACCGCCATTTTTTCTTCTTCCAGACGGTATGTGGTAGCCTTCATATAATCCTTAGAACCCTGATAAAACGTAGACGCATAAACGCATTTAATAGTGTTTAATAGCTCCCACAGCCTTATCTCCGGATCGGGATTATTATTGGGCAGCATATACGTCTGATATACCCCTGCAAACGGCTGATACTGCGAGTCCTCAAGCAGGCTTGAAGAACGAACCGCAATAGGCTCGGTTATAATTTCTAAGAAGTCTTCTAATTTTTTTATTACTTCGGTAGGAAAGCGGATAGCGTCAACAAACCGCTGAGTAATTTTTTTATCGTCGGTTTCATGCAGCGCAAAATTTTCTAATAAATTCTCTCCCATAAACTGGTCAAAAACGTCAGTGCCAATTACAAGCGCAGAGGGAACAGAAATTTCTACATCCTCAAAATTATTACGCAAGCCGTAATTATTAATCAGCATATTGATAAAACCAAGACCGCGGGCTTTGCCGCCAAGAGAACCGCCGCCTATACGCGCAAAGCTGTTTGCAGGATCAAACGATTCTTTTGAGAAATCCGTTATTGTTCCGCGCTGGCGGATTTCCTGATATTCTTTAAGCGACTCGATTAAATCGTGACGCAAATGTGATATCGATTCAAAATCTGTTACTTTACGCGGACGTAATTTATGCGCTAACCAAAACTCGGTTCTTGCTTTCAGCCAGTTTGAAAAATGATTTTTGCGCGCATGATACTGAATGCTTTCATCCGGCACAATGTGAAGCTGTTCTTCCAGCGTTTTTAAATTATTCGCTCTGCCGACCTGTTTGCCGTCCGGAGTTCTGAAAATAAAATCGCCAAAGAAAAAATACTGAATCATAAAAACTCGCAGCTCGTGCAAAAGTCTTGGCGAGTTTTTATGCAAAAACGAGACCCCCATTTCTGCGGCTACGTTTGCAAACGCAGGATTGCTTGACTGTAGTAAAATAGAAATATCGTCGCGCCGTTCTTTAACGGCTTTTACAAATTTAATGCCCGCTTCAGGATCCTTTATTCCATTGTGCTTAAAATTAATATCGGATATTATTCCAAGTATGAACTCTTCATATTTCTCAAAATACTCCCATGCTTCTTCATAAGTTGTGCAAAGTAAAATTTTCGGCCGCGCTCTCATACGCAAAAATTTATGCGTTAGATTAATTCCTTCTGAAATTAATTTTTGCGAACTGTTTAGTATTTCCGTATAAATAAGCGGCATGTATTTAGAATAAAACTTAACGTTGTCTTCTACAAGAATAATAGACTGAACGCCGACTGTCTTTGTATCGTTCTCAACGTTATATCTGTCTTCTATATATTTAATGATGCCAATTAGCAGACGGTAATCCCCCTGCCACATAAATATTCTTTCAAAAATCGACGTGTCATAATTTGAGACGAGATCTTTCCGTTCTTTATTATCGTAAGCCAGCAGCACAATAGGCGTGTTAAGCCCCGCTTCGCGCACCATCCTTGCAAATTTTATTGAATGCATATCTTCTATATGCAAAGTACAAATAATCAAATCGAACCGGTCTTCTTCCAACGCCAGCTCAATAGCTTCTCTGCCGTTAGAAACGTGCGTAATTTCAGGCGCGTAATTAAGGTTTAGCCCCTGATATTCTTTGCGGATTAACTCATACAGTCTGCCGTCTTCTTCAAATAAATAGGAATCGTACAAACTTGAAACTAACAAAATTTCTCTGATTTTAAATTTCATTAATTTCTGAAAGTTTTGAACTTTGCTGCCAAGAATGTTTTCGGTTCTAATCTGATTGATATTTTTCATTACATATAATGCGTATTGTTTAATTATAACTATTTGCAAATATAAAAATAATCGGCATAACAGTCTGTAAATTCTTTTTCGGTAAATTCTATAATCTCAAATCAAAATAACTTATAGACAAGATAAACGGCATAATACTTTGAAGAGATAATGAATTATTTATAAATATGGTTCCGATTGATATTTTAATTTGTTAAAATTGCGAATAAAACCAATTTTTGTTTTGCATAATAAAAAAGGGGCTCTCAAATGGCAAAGAAAGCAAATATCGCTTATTTGTTAACAATATCGTTTTTAATGTTAATCGCTCCAGTTATATCTTCAATTATAGAAGTTTATTCAGAGACGGTTATAACAAATAAATGGGACGTTGCTGGAAAATGGTTCGTGTTTTGGGGCTTAGGAGTAAGACTATTCACCGCCGGGTTGCGTCAGGCTATTCGACCGGAATTCACCGCTAAAGAAATTTTCAACATCGCCGGCAAAGAATCTTTTCTGCTGATAAAAGAACTTGGGTTATCTAATCTCTGTCTTGGTGTCGTAAGTATGCTAGCTTTGTTCAATACTTATTTCTGCAAAGCAGGCGCAATTAGCGGCGGATTATATTTAGGCATTGCAGGGATAGAACATATCATAAAAAAACCGGCAAGCATTAACGAAACCGTAGCTATGATATCGGATCTATTTATAATGGCTGTTATGATATTATATCTGTTAAACTCAAGCTGGATGTAATTTATCTATTGGTGTAATTCCCATCAATAAAAGTTAACTGCATAATCAATCAGCGCCCCATTATCATAATTAAACTTAGCGCTGAAAAATTTCTTTTCAGAAAGCCACTTAAGAAAAATTTTATCGCCTTCCCACAAATTTAGATCCGCAACTTTTTCATTGTCGATCCATTTTAAAACCCCCTCGTTAGAATCGATAAGGTCTCCGTTAAAATTTGTAACGGTAAATAAAAACACGTACCAATCCTCCAATCCGTCAAAAGCGGGGAACGTTATAAACCCATGAAGAAAAGGATTTGTTATAGTTAAGCCGGATTCTTCTTTAACTTCGCGGATGATGCATTCCTCAGGCGATTCGCCCGCCTCCATTTTGCCTCCAAGCCCGTTCCATTTCCCTTCGTGCATATCATTTTCTTTTTTTATCCGGTGAAGCATAAGGGTTTTATTATTTTTATTATCAATTATGTAACACAGAGTCGCTAATTTCATAATAGGCGTCCTTTTTTTGTCAAGATTATGAGCCCCTTTTTTGTATCAGCAAAAAATGTCCTGATTGCAAATGCAATATCAGCCCGATATTTTCATTGCTTACAAAAGCGAAGTCATGCAATTTTACTTTTTTATCGTAAAGTTCTACTTAATTACGTATAAGTTCTACTTAAGTTCTACTAAATTTATCAGTAAAAACGCTAATAATTCAGCGTTTTTTGATGGTTTATCTAATAAAGTTCTAATAAAATATTAGAAGAACTACTTTTTATTAGAACTAACCATTTTTCTTTTATTACAAAACAAAAATAACAGCGCTTAGCGACGTTCAATTAGTTCTCCTAAAATATACAAAAAAGAGGGGAAATTTTTTCTTCTTTGTTTCCAAATATTTTTTATATATTCACAATATAATTATTAAAGATTAATTTAGTAATTTCTATTTCAGTAAATAAAAAGGAGTTTGTCTGATATGAATGGCATGATCGAAATTGCCGAATATAATGGTGCAGAAAGCAGAGAAGAGTTAGTTGATAAATGTTACGATATGGAAATCCCGGTTACCGGCGATGAAAATAGTCAGACTCTTGAGTTATATCTCAGTTCTGCGGCTGATGACGAAATCGACGACGATTATGATGACGATGACGAAATCGACGACGACGACGACGATTTTGAAGATGACGACTTAGACGAAAAGGTCGAGGAAGACGAAGAGGGTTTTTACGAAGAAGACTTTGATTTTGATGAAGACGACGACGATGATGATGATTTTGCCGACGACCTTCCGTAAAACCAAAGTCTGTAAAATTTAATTATTCGCCTAAGCGTTTATTTTTCATAAGATAGTTTTGTACATAGTCGGTTACCGAATCTTCAAGTTCTCTTGTTGGCGTTGTGTAACCGGCTTTTTTTATCTTTTCTGTATTTGCAAGCGTAAAGTACTGATACTTCTCCTTAAGATGATCTGGCATATCAACGTACTCAATATTTACCGGTTTGCCCATAGCCTTGAATAGAGCCGTAACCAAGTCGTTCCAGGTTCGCGCTTTAGCTGTGCCTATGTTGTAAAGACCGTTAATGTCCTTGTTGTTTAAAAAGAAAAGAGTCATATCGACCGCGTCTTTTACATAAACGAAATCTCTCATCTGTTCGCCGTCTTTATAATCGGGATGGCAAGATTTAAATAATTTAACCGAACCTGTTTCCAAAATCTGGAGATATGCTTTGTTAACTACGCTTCTCATATCGCCTTTATGCTCTTCATTTGGACCAAAAACATTAAAGTATTTAACCCCTACAATATTTTTAAGCAGATCGTTTTTATATGCGTAAATATCAAAAAGATTTTTTGAATAGCCGTACATATTAAGCGGTCTTAGATTCAAACAGTTTTCATTTGCGTCTTCAAAGCCTAACGAGCCGTCGCCGTAAGTAGCCGCCGAAGAAGCATAAATAAACCGGGCGTTATGTTTTACGCAAAACAGAGCTAAAGTTTTTGTATAAGCATAATTATTTTTCATCAGATGGTCTGCGTCAGTTTCGGTAGTGGACGAATTTGCGCCCATATGAATGATTGCGCTGATGCCTACGCTGGTATTATTGGTTTCAATCCTTTCTAAAAAAGCCGCTTTATCTAAATAATCCGCATAGTTTAGTCCGACTAAATTTTTCCATTTTTCATCTTTGCCCAATTCATCAACTATTATAATATTTTGAATGCCAAGCTGATTAAGACGCCATACTATTGCGCTCCCTATAAATCCAGCTCCGCCTGTTACTACTATCATTTCTAATCCTTTATATGTAAATTTTTTTTAAGCATACAATTTAATTATATTTGTAATTCAATTCAAAAACGCAGTAAAAGTAATTTTTCTGTATACGGAAATTTAATTTTAATTAAACATATATGAAAGATACATTTAATATTTTAACTGAACTACTAAATAAAAGAATCCTCGTCCTTGACGGCGCAATGGGAACTATGATTCAGCGCCACAAATTAACGGAAAATGATTTCCGAAGCGAACGGTTCAAAGATCATCCCTGCGATTTAAAAGGGAATAACGATCTTCTTTCGCTCACTCAGCCTGAGATTATAAAAGAAATACACCGGGAATACCTTAGAGCAGGTTCAGATATAATTGAAACTAATACTTTCAGTTCTACCGTCATTGCGCAAGCCGATTATAAATTGGAATCGATTATATACGAAATGAATTACGCTTCGGCAAAACTTGCAAAAGAAGCGGCGGAAGAATTCACTAAAATTAATCCAGATAAACCCCGTTTTGTCGCAGGAGCTTTTGGCCCAACGAACAGAGCGGCGTCAATTTCGCCGGATGTGAACGACCCCGGTTTCCGCGCCATTACTTTTGACGATCTGGCTTCTGCTTATACGGAACAGGCTAAAGGCCTGATTGACGGCGGAGCTGATATACTACTTATTGAAACAGTTTTTGACACGCTTAATTGCAAAGCGGCTATATTCGGCATATCGGAATATTGCAGAAAGATAAACCGTCAAATGCCTATTATGATTTCCGGAACTATTGTGGATATGAGCGGCAGAACGCTTTCCGGTCAAACTACGGAGGCTTTTTTAATTTCTATAGCTCATACAAAAAATCTTTTAAGCGTCGGTTTAAACTGCGCTCTTGGCGCAAAACAAATGAGACCGTTTATAGAGGAGCTTTCAAAAGACGCGCCCTGCTTTATTAGCGTTTACCCCAACGCTGGTTTGCCAAATGAATTTGGAGGCTATGACGAAACTGCCGAATCGATGGCGGCTATACTTAAAGATTATGGCGAAAGCGGCTTTTATAACATTGTTGGCGGCTGCTGCGGCACTACGCCAGACCACATAAAAGCAATAGCGGAAATTGCTAAAAATATTAAACCCCGCCAAATCCCAAAATCTGAACCGTATCTTCGTTTAAGCGGACTTGAACCGGTAATCGTCCGCCCTGAAACTAATTTTATAAATATTGGCGAAAGAACTAACGTGGCCGGTTCTAAAAAGTTTGCCCGGCTGATTGCAGAAGGGAATTATGAAGAAGCCCTTTCAATTGCCCGCGGACAGGTTGAAGGAGGCGCGCAGGTTATAGATATCAACATGGACGAGGGGATGCTTAATTCCGAAGAAGCTATGAGCAAGTTTATTAACCTGCTTGCGGCGGAACCGGATATTGCTAAAGTCCCTATTATGATTGACTCGTCTAAATGGTCTGTTATTGAAATTGGATTAAAAAGACTTCAGGGAAAAGGAATTGTAAACTCGATAAGCCTTAAGGAAGGCGAAGAGATATTTAAAGAACGCGCCAGAAAAATTTTGGATTACGGTGCCGCTGTTATTGTAATGGCTTTTGATGAAGAAGGACAGGCGGATACATATGAAAAGAAAATTAACGTATGTAAAAGAGCCTACGACATATTAACAAATGAAGTCGGTTTTCCTGCGCAGGATATTATTTTTGATCCGAACGTCCTTACTGTTGCTACAGGAATGGAAGAGCATAACAACTATGCGCTTGATTATATTAATGCCATAAAGTGGATTAAACAGAATCTTCCTTTAGCAAAAGTAAGCGGCGGCGTAAGCAACGTTTCATTTTCTTTCAGAGGCAATAACGTTGTGCGTGAAGCCATCCACTCGGCTTTTCTTTATCACGCAATAAAGGCCGGAATGGATATGGGCATAGTAAATGCGGGGCAGCTTGAGATTTACGAAGAAATACCCAAAGACCTGCTTGAACGCGTTGAAGACGTGCTGCTTAACCGCAGAGAAGACGCTACTGAACGGTTAATTGATTTTGCAGAAAAAGTTAAATCAAAAGATAAGGCCGAAGTAAAAGTTGACGAGTGGCGCACAAAACCTGTTAAGGAAAGATTAAAATACGCCTTGGTAAAAGGAATTGTAGAGCATATTGACGAAGATACCGAAGAAGCCCGTAAACTATTCGACAGGCCAATTGAAGTGATTGAAGGCCCTCTAATGGCTGGGATGAACGTTGTCGGCGATTTATTCGGCGCAGGAAAAATGTTTCTGCCTCAGGTAGTTAAAAGCGCGCGCGTAATGAAAAAATCAGTCGCTTATCTCCTTCCATTTATTGAAGCGGAAAAAGAAAAATCGGCTGAGAAAAAAGGCGTGGGCAAAGTTTTGTTAGCTACTGTTAAAGGCGACGTTCATGATATTGGCAAAAACATAGTGGGCGTTGTATTAAGTTGTAACAATTTCAAAGTAATTGATATTGGCGTAATGGTTCCTGCCGATAAAATATTGCAAACTGCCATCGACGAAAAAGTAGACGTAATAGGCCTTAGCGGATTAATTACCCCGTCGCTAGACGAAATGGTTCATGTCGCTAAAGAAATGGAACGCCGCGGCTTTAAGATTCCTTTAATTGTCGGAGGAGCTACAACTTCCAGAATTCATACAGCCGTAAAAATTGCTCCGAGTTACAGCGGAACTGTTATTCATGTGCTTGACGCTTCGCGCAGCGTGCCTGTTGTTACAAACCTGCTTATCCCGGAAACTAAAGATTCATATCAGGCAGGCATAAAAGAAGAATACAAAAAACTACGCGAAGATTATTTGAAAAAATCTGACGCTAAAAATTATATTTCAATTGAAGCTGCAAGAAAAAATAAGCTAAAAATTGAGTCTGATAAGTTTTCTATTAAGCAGCCTAATACGTTAGGCGTTACTACGTTACAAAATTTTCCGCTAAAAACTTTGCGCGAATTCATTGACTGGACTCCTTTCTTTTCAGCATGGGAGCTTAAAGGCAAATATCCCAAAATATTAAATGACGAGAAATACGGAGTTGAAGCCACAAAACTATTTAACGACGCCAACAAGCTTATTGACAAAATAATTGCCGAAAATTTGTTAACGGCAAACGGAGTGATTGGTTTGTTTCCGGCTAACAGCGTTATTGACGATATTGAAGTTTACGCCGACGAAAAACGGAAAGCAGTAAAGACTACTTTACATACTTTGCGCAACCAGAACTCAAAAGCCCCTGGCGAGCCTAATATTGCGCTGTCAGATTTTATCGCTCCAAAAGAGACGGGAATTAATGATTATATTGGCGCTTTTGCGGTAACTACGGGAATTGGCATTGAAAAATTGATTGCCGAGTTTGAAGCGCAGCACGACGATTATAACAGCATAATGGTTAAAGCTATTGCAGATAGATTTGCAGAAGCGTTTGCCGAGCATCTGCACCAGTTAGTCCGTACAAAATACTGGGGCTATGCGGCAGACGAATCCACAGCGCCAGAACTTTTGATTAAAGAAGAATATCAGGGAATACGACCAGCGCCCGGGTACCCGGCTCAACCGGATCATACGGAAAAAACAGCAATATTTGAGCTGCTTTCCGTTGAACAAAATACGCAGATAACGCTTACGGAAAGCATGGCAATGTATCCTACGGCCGCTGTTTGCGGTTTGTATTTTGCAAACCCAAAAGCTAAGTATTTTAACGTTGGTAAAATAAGCAAAGATCAGGTCTTAGATTACCATAAAAGAAAAGGATTAAGTATAGAAGAAACGGAAAAATGGCTCAGCCCGGCGCTGAACTACTAAAGGAATCAGTTTATCAATTGAATTGGCTTTCTTTATTCCGTATATTAATTGTTTGATAAATCGATTACATGGAGTTAATTTACAAAAATGCAGTTTAAGACGAGAACACACACCTGTGGAGAACTTAGAGAAAGTAACATCGGAGAATCAGTCGTACTTAACGGCTGGGTAGATACGCGTAGAGATTTAGGGGGATTAACTTTCATAGAGATACGAGATCGCTATGGAGTAACACAAATTGTTTTTGAACCTCAGTTTAATGAAGAAGCTCATAATTTAGCAAAAGATTTAAGAAGCGAGTTCGTTATTTCTGTTGAAGGTATTGTTAGAAAAAGACCGGAAGGCACTGAACACTCTGTTTATCCTACCGGTAATATTGACGTTATGGTTAATAAACTTATTGTTCTTAACGAAGCAAAAACTCCGCCTTTCCAAATCAAAGCCGATCTTGATACAAGCGAAGATCTTCGCTTAAAATACCGCTTCCTTGATTTGAGAAGACCTAATTTGCAAAATAACCTTATGATGCGCCATAAACTTGCGCAAACGGCAAGACAGTATTTTGACGAAAATAGCTTTATGGAAATTGAAACTCCTGTGCTGATGAAAAGCACACCTGAAGGAGCGAGAGATTTTCTTGTGCCAAGCAGAATTCACAGAGGCAAGTTTTATGCTTTGCCACAATCCCCGCAAACCTACAAGCAAATACTTATGGTTTCCGGATTTGACAGATATTTCCAGATTGTAAAATGCTTCCGCGATGAAGATTTAAGAGCGGATAGACAGCCGGAATTTACCCAGATAGACCTTGAAATGTCTTTTATCGATCAGGACGATATCATGGGAATCGTAGAAGGCTTTATGAAAAGGGCATATAAAGAAATCTGGAAAAAAGATTTAGAATTACCGCTGTTGAGGCTTACTTATGCTACCGCAATGGAAAAATACGGCAGCGATAAACCCGACCTTAGATTTGGTCTTGAAATGAAAACGCTTAACCATGTTTTTCAGAATACCGCTTTTAAGGTATTTCAGGATCAGGTTCAAAAGAAGGGAATTATCACCGGAATGGTAGCCCCGGGATGCGGCGATTATACAAGAAACCAGCTTGACGGTCTAACTGACTTTGCAAAAAAAGCGGGCGCAGGCGGTTTAATCTGGATGAGAGTTAAGGAAGACGGACTTGAAGCTCCTATCGCTAAGTTCCTTACTCCTGATGAATTAAAAAATATCGTTTCGGAATTAGACGCTAAAACTGGCGACCTGGTGTTTATACTTACAGGTCCTAAAGATAAAACTCTTTCCATTATGGGCACGCTTAGACTTGAAATGGCGCGCCGCCTTGAATTAATAAAGAAAGACGCTCCTCCAAAACTTTTATGGGTTACCGACTTCCCGTTGTTCGAGTGGGATGAAGAAACCAAACGTTATTATGCAATGCACCATATGTTTACTTCGCCTAACCATGACGATATTCCTCTTTTGGATACGGATATTGCCAGCGTTAAAGCGAGAGCTTACGACTTAGTATTAAACGGCAGCGAAGTCGGCGGCGGAAGCATAAGAATTCATGATTCTGCTTTGCAGTCAAAGATATTTAAGACGCTTGGCATTACAGATGAAGAAGCTGAATACAGATTTGGCTTTTTAACAAACGCATTCAAATACGGCGCTCCGCCTCACGGAGGATTTGCTTTTGGGTTCGATAGATTGGTTATGATTTTTGCGGGCGAAAATTCAATCCGCGAAGTTATGGCTTTCCCTAAAACTGCAAGCGGCATTTCTCTAATGGACGAAGCTCCTTCAACCGTTGACGAAACTCAATTGAGAGAATTGCATATAAAAATTAGATAAAAATAATTTTAATATTTATTTTTTTTGTAGAGACGTCCCGATTAATCGGGACGTCTCTACTTTTGTTTTAAAGCGTTTTGGCATTTTGCAGAGACCTTCAAGGCGGCGCTATTAGCGCTCTGCGCCCTTGAATGGTCGGAAATAAATACCTATAAAAATTAGCGGGAGCCTGTCTTTTCAACCTACAAGTGTATTCTTCGAATACCTTGCAGGTTAGTGCTATCATATCGCGTTATTAATTACAAAGATATCATTTAGAAACTGAAATGCCCTTGGTCCACGTAACTTTAAGGTTAAAGTTTTTAAGTTTCTATTTTTTTCAGAAATACTACCCAATTTTCAATTCTTATTAGCTTGTTTTTCTATAAGGGTTTTTATTTCGTTTAAGAATTGCTTTGTATATTTTTTCCCACGTGTATTGTTAACCGCACTTTCGCCGACGATTTTGTATTTCCTATGCTGTTCAGTTAACCTGTAAATACTGCCAGGCATACGCTTTAAGAAAACTAATACTGGTTCAGAAATTTTATATTGATCCGCATAAGAGGCTTCGCATTTCCTTCCGTCCAGTTCTCCGCCGCCTTCTTTTATTATTAATTCTTTTCCCCCACAACCTTTTAATTGGTTTTGGATTTCTAATGTAACATAAGACCAAATAAAGTCTTTGGGCCTGTTCCATTCGCATTTAATTTTTGTAACTTTGCCAGTAGCAATAACATCTGATTCTTTTACTAATTTCTCTGTTGACATTGGTTCTTGACTAAAAAGTTGAGTTATAAATGCAAACACAAATATTATGACTATTAAGGGGCTATAATCTGGTTTTTTCATAATTGTTTCGGCTTTCTATATTAATACTCCAGAATATTTTTTATTCGGTAAACTCTATCATTAAATTTCTTAACAAAGTCGCTCCAGTTGATTTCGTTGCCCATTTGAAAAGCATTGTAATTATCATGTAAAATTCCATCTTTAGCCAAAAATCTGGCTCCATTGTTGTCAAATACGGTTGCAATAGCAAGAGGCGGATTATCTTCTATAACACGGTTCCATAATGGCAACAAGTAAGTTTCGCCTATTTGAAAATCATGCTCCGGTTCGACATGTTCCCAATAGACATAATAAAATTTTATCTCTGTCTGATTGTTTAAATATGCGCTTCCTTGAAGCGTTTCTTCAATTTTAGCTGTAGCGACGAATTTTCTATACGGTATTTTCCCTTTTTCTCCAATTTTCGCAACTTTATTTTCGTATGTGATACTTATAATTTTAGCTTTAACAAATACCGGAATTCTAATAAGCCAATAGACATAATTTGGGAATTTGTTTCTAATTTGGTCGAGAAACTGTCCATATAGCATCTGATATTGTTCGAGTTTAGGTTTTTTATTTTTTCCATTAATAACAGTATCTTTAAGCCATCTTTGATGATCATCATAAAGGATTTTATTAAATTCGATTGGCTCTATAATATTAGCTTCATATATAGTAGTTGCAATTTTTTTAAGCGAGTCGTTTTCAATTTTTGCGACCGTTTCTTTTTTTGCTCGCTGATAATATTTGAATGCACTTATCAGTTTACTCTGCTTTCCAACTTTTACGTTATCCTGCGCAAAGCAGTGGCTAGTTAACAATAGTAAAAAAACTGCCATTAGTTTTGTCTTCATTAAAATTCTCGTTTATTAATTATTAACAGATAAGAATTTCATAAATTAATACTCCGAGTTGGGATACTGAAATGAATTAGCTTTTACGCTTATGCAAATAAAGACGTCGCTATTTATATATTGGAACACAAGCAATTTTATTAACATATAACTCTCCCTAAACTTTAATCTTTAGCCATGATAATAAAGGCAGACTCCCATAAATTAAAGCGCAGTTAATTCTCCCTGCGTTAAATAAGCAAAACGATACAAGGTCGTTTTGCTTTTAGTAACGTAAATAAAAAAGAAGCTAAAGGCAATGTATTTGTCGTTAACGTAGAGAACCCTTCTTGTAGTTGCAGAGAACTGATAAATTTAAACAAATTGAGTCAAATCCTTCAGCCCGTCCGCCTGGTTTTATATAAATAGTTCACATTAGCAGATCAGCCATGTTTAATAGGCAATAATATGGCTGTGACAAGGTTTTAGTTCTACATACAATCCAGCGTGATATACTTCCGAAGTCAAGCGCACATATTCTTCATCCTGAAGAAGGTCGGTCATTTTAACAATACTACCAAAACCGGATACGTCCAATTTAATTCTGCATTGCGAAACGTCGTCAGAATAGTTAACAACCACTAGTCTGTTCTCTGTTTTGTAAGTCCACAGCCAAACAAGGAAGTTCTCATACGAATTATTCCCTTCAAACGAAGGCTCAGGCTGAATAAGCTGCCAGCTGCCAAACCGGAAAATATCGGCTTTTGTAATTTCTAACAATTTATTGTAAAACGCTTCAATTTCCGGGATTGGTTTTTCTTTAGGCGCGCGCCCCAGCTGCACAGGCAGTTTTACTTTTTTCCCTTCAAACTGACCATCCTGATAGAACCTCAGTCCCTGAATTGTGCTAATAATTACCGCCGCCGCCATTGATCTTTGTTTTCCAAAGGAAGAGATAGCTCTTTCTTCATCGTGATTTTCAAGGAATCTTACGGACTTTTGCTGAAAATCCGTTTCAGCCCTAAGGTGATCCTTAATTGAAAAAACCGGAGCGTCCTGAAGCCTGTCTGTAAGTCTTTTATCATAAGTAAAATCGAACCCAAGCTGCTGAAGCTCCCACTCAAGATCCCAATAAGTTTCCGCGATAAAAGTAAAATCTGGGAATTTATTTTTTACGGCTTTAATTGCAAAATCCCAGAACTCGTCATTAGGTTTCTGGAATCCGTAATTATTCAACAGCCCAATCCATGTATTATGGAAGACGTTATTCAAAACAAGCATAGCCATATCACAGCGTATGCCGTCGCAGTATTGCGGCAAGTCAAGAAGAATTTGGCTCATATAATCGCGCGCGGTCTGGCTAAAATAATTTATTTGGATTGTATCTGTCCAGGCGGGGAAGAAAGGATCGCGACCATGAGCAAAATACTTACTCTGCCAGGCTTCCGGTGAAAAAAAGGTATGATGGTTATTATTATAATATTCCTCGTCGGCCTCAATAAAAATATCAGGATGCCTTTCTATCATCACCGAACCGCTGCTAAAGTGGTTTGGAATAAAATCGAGTATCAATTTTAATCCAAAAGAATTCAGTTTCTTTTTTAGCTGAATCAAATCTTTAGCGCTTCCAAGCGCCGGGTTAATGACATACTCGTCTATTGCATAAGGAGAGCCGATAACATCTTTTTTGGTAAAATCCTTAAGCGCCTTTTTGTAAGACGATACTAGCCCTTCCTGAAAACAACATTCTTCTATCACAGAATCACAGGTTTTCCATATACCCATCAACCATACCAGGTTTACTCCTTTAGCGGCCAGACTAGTCCAATAATCATTTGGAACGTCGGCTAATTTTGCTTTTTTTTCAGGAGTATCAAAATCTCTTATCCAAACGCGGGTATTAATTTCATATAGAGTCAAATTAGATTGCATTATTTTGCCCTCAAGTACTTTTTAAATCTCAACACGGAAAAAAATTGTTTAAAAGTAAACTACATTTTAACCTTTAAAATTAAAGAGTTAAATAGTTATAACAAAGATAAATCGAATACAGAATAAAACCAGAAGAAAGGATAGAAAACGAACAAGCCCACTGCAGAATAGAATTGGTCTCAGGTTATGGAGCCTGAGACCAGAAAGATTTTTTCTTTACAAAGGAACAAAAAACAGAATAAAAATATAACTGATAAAAACGGCTACTTGTGTTTTACCTCAAGAGTATTTGTTTTTAACAGCGTATACAGAGGGCAATAGTTCATAAAGGCCGTAGCAATCGGGAGAATGCCAATTAAACCGTACCACCTGTTCGGAGTGTCGAGCACAAAAATCATCACCAAAAGAGCAAGACCGACAGCAATTCGAACGCTTTTATCGAGAGAACCGATATTTTTTACCATAAGATTTCTTCCTTTAATGTTGAATATTTATATTCTCAATAAATTAAAATCCTCTTAATAGCACCTTCTCAAGATCAGAACGGGTCATTAATTTAACTAAATCCTCAAATTTAGTCTGCGCTTTCCAGCCCAAAACTCTTTCAGCCTTAGCCGGATTTCCAATAAGAAGTTCAACTTCGGTAGGGCGATAATATGCCGGCGATATTTCAATTATTGTATCGCCTAACTTAAGATGTTCGCCCGGAATTGTGATATTCTGCGAAGAAGCTATCTTGCCAGGAATTTCGTGTAAACCGCTTATAACGCCTATTTCATTTTCTGCTTTCCCTTTCCATTCAATTTCAATTCCTACTTCTTTGAAGGATAGTTCAATGAATTCCCTTACAGTATGAGTTTCGCCGGTAGCTAAAACAAAATCGTCGGCCTTTTCACTCTGAAGCATTTTCCACATGCCTTCGCAGTATTCAGGAGCAAAGCCCCAGTCGCGTTTGGAATCGATGTTGCCCAGAACAAGTTTCTCCTGCAAAGCGCAAGCAATACGCCCGGCAGCTCTTGTAATTTTACGGGTAACAAACGTTTCGCCTCTACGTGGCGACTCGTGATTAAACAAAATTCCGTTGCATGCAAAAAGATCGTATGCCTCGCGATAGTTTACAATTATCCAATATCCGTAAAGCTTTGCAACTCCATAAGGGGAGCGGGGATAAAACGGAGTAGTTTCCGATTGTGGAATCTCCTGCACTTTGCCAAAAAGTTCGCTTGTAGAAGCCTGATAAAATTTAACTTTTTTCAGTCCTACTTCGCGTATTGTATCTAAAAATCTTAACGTTCCCAATGCGTCTACCTGTCCGGTATAATCCGGCACTTCAAACGAAACCTTAACATGGCTTTGAGCTGCAAGGTTATATATTTCGTCCGGTTCAATTTTTTCAAGCAAACGGTTAAGATTACTTGCGTCTACCAAATCGCCATAGTGGAGAAAAAATGTCTTCCCTGAAATATCAGGATTGTTAAAAAGATGATCAATTCTTCCAGTATTAAAGGAACTGCTTCTTCTGATTATTCCATGAACTTCGTATCCTTTGTCTAATAATATCTCAGCTAAGTAACTCCCATCTTGTCCGGTTATTCCGGTTATAAGCGCTTTTTTCATTTTATGCTCATGTAATTAATTTAAGAATTATTAATTATTAACGTTTTTTAGAAACCAATCGTAAGCTTTTTTAATTCCTTCTTCCAGCCCGGTTTTATGTTTCCAGCCGAGGTTATGAAGCCTGGAAATATCCATAAGTTTACGCGGAGTTCCGTCCGGTTTAGATGGATCATAAACTGTGCTTCCTTCATAGCCTATAACTTTAGCTACAATCAAAGCCAGTTCGCCAATTGTTAAATCTTCTCCAGTTCCAATGTTTATGTGGGTTATGCCCGACTCGTAAATATCTTTAGCGTTAGCGTTAATTAGCAGAAAGCTGACTGCATCTGCAAGGTCTTCAACATATAAGAACTCTCTTTTAGGAGAACCGGTTCCCCAGTTAGTAACTGTTTTGCTTCCTGAAACTTTAGCTTCGTGATATTTGCGTATTAGCGCCGGCATTACATGAGAAGTATCAAGATTGTAATTATCAAACGGTCCGTAAAGGTTTGTAGGCATAACGCTAAAAAAGTTACTGCCATATTGCCTGTAGTAACTTTCGCAAAGTTTGATGCCTGCAATTTTTGCAATTGCATAAGGTTCGTTTGTAGCCTCAAGCGAGCCTGTTAAAAGGGCTTCTTCTTTCATTGGCTGAGAAGCTAATTTTGGGTATATGCATGAACTGCCAAGAAAAATTAGTTTTTCCGTCCCGTTTTGATGCGCCGAGTGAATGATATTAGATTCGATTAAAAGATTTTCGTAAATAAACTGCGCCCGGTATGTGTTGTTTGCTAAAATGCCTCCTACTTTTGCAGAAGCTACAATTACATAATCCGGTTTTTCCTGTTCAAAGAATTTTTCAACGTCAGCCTGTCGTATCAGATTAAGTTCGCTTTTAGGTCTGGATATAAAATTAGTAAATCCCTTGGATAAAAGGTCTCTGTGTATAGCCGAACCGACCATCCCTTTATGTCCGGCGATGAAGATTTTTTTATTTTTTATGTTTTCAGAGGTTTCCATTTTTCCCATTTTTAATTCGTTTAACTTAACATACTAAAATTTACCATTAATTTAATAAAAAATAAGTATATAAGTCTATTTTTTACAACTGAATTTTATAAAAAAAACGACCGAATCTTTCTGTATATTTTCCGCAGATAGTTCCATTTGGCGCTTGCGTGTAAGCGTAAACCGCTTTTTAGCAATGGGATTGCCATGTAATTGGTATTTATATCTTTTTTATTTAAGTTTATTAATATTAAATAATATATCTGTTTACTTAATAGCCCGCTCAAGAAACAATTATTGCTAATTTTAATTAAAATAACAAAGGATTCTTAAAGTAATGAAATTTGTAACCCATTTAAAAAAGAGCCGAATAATTATTAATTTATTATTCGGACTAACTACAGTTTGGGGACAGGAAGCAAACAACAAGATTCAGCCGCCAGATTCTCCTTTTATTCTTGAAAAAAACGCAAATGGTCCGACTTTAGGTTATTCGCCCAAATCGGGGGTTAAAATACTTACTATCGACGGTTTAAAATTTAAAGATCTGAATAAAGATGGGAAACTTGACGTTTATGAGGATTGGCGTATTGACCCCAAAGTTAGAGCAAAAGATTTAGCTTCAAAAATGACAATTGAACAAATTGCAGGATTAATGCTATATAGCAGTCACCAGCCTGTTCCAGCGGCTGATATTAATGATGAACAAAAAAAGTTCTTAAAGAATGATAATCTACGGCATATACTTGTTACAAAAGTAAAAAACGCAGAAACAGCCGCGCGATGGAGCAACAATATTCAGGCTTATGTCGAAGGGCTTGGCATGGGTATTCCGGCAAATAATAGCTCCGATCCAAGGAATAAGGCCGCTTCAAATGCTGAATTTGACGCAGGCGCGGGGGGCGAAATTTCAATTTGGCCGGATGGTCTTGCCATGGCTGCAACGTTTGATCCCGATATAGTAAAAAACTTCGCCACTATTGCCGCAAAAGAATACAGAGCTCTTGGAATTACTACGGCCCTCTCTCCGCAGGCAGATTTAGGAACGGAGCCTAGATGGTACAGAATCCATATGACTTTTGGAGAAAACCCATTATTGGACGCCGATATGACCAAAGCATATATAGATGGGTTCCAGACTTCTTTTGCTAAAGATGAGATAAAAGACGGATGGGGCTATAAAAGCGTTAACGCAATGGTAAAACACTGGCCAGGCGGCAGTCCGGTAGAAAGCGGCCGCGACGCTCACTGGGCTTATGGAAAATTTGCCGTCTACCCTGGCAATAATTTTGCAACTCAAATCTATCCTTTTACCGAAGGAGCTTTCAAGCTTGAGGGTAAAACCCGCCAGGCTTCAGCAGTAATGCCATATTACACAGTTTCTTTTGACTGCGATCCTTCTGGTCAAAACGTCGGTAATTCATTTAGCAAATACATTATCACCGACCTTTTACGTAATAAATACAATTATGACGGAGTTGTTTGCACTGATTGGATAATTACTCACAACGAAGGCTCAAGACCAGATATAACGGCAGGTAAACCATGGGGAGTAGAAAAATTATCGGAAGCCGAACGCCATTATAAGGCGCTTATGGCCGGAGTAGATCAATTTGGCGGGAATAATGATATTAAACCTGTGCTTGAAGCTTATCAGATTGGAGTTAAAGAGCATGGAGAGGAATTTATGCGGGCGCGGTTTGAATCGTCGGCTGTTCGACTTTTATTAAATATTTTCCGTCTGGGATTGTTTGAAAATCCATATCTCGAGCCGGAAGAAAGCAGAAAAATTGTCGGCAATCCGGAATTTATGAAAGCCGGATATGACGCCCTGGTAAAGTCGGTAATAATGCTTAAGAATAAAAATAATGTTATGCCGGTTTCAAAGGATAAAGTTGTCTACGTCCCCAAAATATATTACCCGGCAGTAAAGGACGTTTGGAGCGGACAGCTTTCTCAGCCCCGGTTTGATTATCCTGTCGATCTTCAAATATTAAAAAAATATTATCGCGTAACTGACGATCCTTCAAAGGCGGATTTTGCAATAGTTTTTGTTACAAGCCCTTATAGCGCAGACGGAGGCTATGATTATAAAGACCGGAAATCTGGAGGAAACGGATATGTGCCAATTACGTTACAGTATTCAACTTACATTGCTACCGACGCCAGAGAACACAGCATCGCAGCCGGAGACCCGGTTATAGATCCTCTTATAACAAACAGATCTTATAAAGGTAAATCTGTAACAGCTTCAAATACAATGGATTTGCGTTCTATTTTAGATACGAAGGAAATGATGAAAGATAAGCCTGTAATAGTCGTCGTTAAGGCTTCAAAACCAATGGTAATGGGCGAATTTGAATCTGCAATTGAAGGATTAATAGTACATTTTGGAGCGCTTGACCAGACGGCCTTTGATATTATTTCCGGCAAATATGAACCTTCCGGCTTGCTCCCGGTTCAAATGCCCGCAAATATGTCAACCGTGGAAAAGCAAATGGAAGACGCGCCGTTTGATATGGAATGCTACAAAGATTCTGACGGCAACAGTTATGATTTTGGATTTGGATTAAATTGGAAAGGCGTAATAAAGGACTCAAGAAACGCTAAGTACAATACGACGAATAAAATGAAATAATAAGCTCCGCTTAACAAAAAAGCCGCCCCTATTTATCGGGGCGGCTTTTTTAATAAAAATTTCTGCGTATATGCCTGTCTACTTAATCAGCGCAATTTTCTTTGAGATAGCAAACTCAGGAGTTTCCATTCTTACTAAGTAGATGCCTGAAGAAAGGTTTTTACCGTCAAAGTTTATTTTATATTCGCCGGCGGCCATTTGACCGTTTGCCAGTTGAGCGACTACCTGCCCGGTTACATTATATATTTTAATAGAGACGAATGAAGTCTTGCGAATTTTTACTACTATGTTAGTATTTGGATTAAACGGATTAGGATAATTTTGCAGCGAAAATCCCGCTACAGGCTCTCCCTTTTTAGATTTGTCATTAACGGCGCTTAAAGTAAGCAGCTTTTGTTTAAGAGTCATAATCCGGTTATACGATTCGTCAATTCTTGCTTCCGTAATTTTGCCCGCTTTTACTTTTTGTTCAACAATATCAATTACCTGCCGCGGGATAGAGCCGCTATTATTAAGGTTTGTTACATAAAGTAAAATGTCTACTCCTGCGTTAATTGCAAGTTCTATAGCTTCGTCAAAATCGTAATTATTCGAAATTGCTCCCATCGTCATATCGTCTGTAATTACAACGCCTGCAAAGCCAAGTTTATTGCGCAAAAGCCCGGTAACAATTTTATTTGAAATAGAAGCCGGATAAAGAGAATCAAGATTCGAGTTGAAAAGATGTCCCGCCATTACCATTTGAGAAAAACCAGAACCGATAAGAATTTTATACGGCACGAGCTCCGAATCAGCCCAGGTATTGGTAATATCAGTAAAACCAAGATGCGAGTCGCTCATAGCGCTACCGTGCCCGGGGAAATGTTTTAGAACGGAAACGACATTTTTCTTATTCAGTTCTTCCACAAATATTCCCGCATATTTAGCTACGTCAGTAGGGCTAGATGAAAAGCTCCTTTGATAGCGTCCTATAGCAGGACTGTTAGGATTAACGTTTACGTCCGCAACCGGAGCAAAATCGATATTAATTCCCGCTTTTGAAAGCCATCCGGCAATTTTAGCCGCCGTCATACGGGTAGAGTCTACAGAATTAAATATAGTTCCAAGCTGATAAGCCGTATATGTGCTTTCATACCCGTTAGACTTGCCAAGACGCGCAACATTGCCTCCTTCTTCATCTGTAGAAATAAAGAGAGGAGAGGTTCCTTTTTGCTTTAGCTGGCTTGTAAGCTGGGATAACTGCGAAGAGCTTTGAATATTGGCGCCCATTAGAATAACGCCGCCAAGATTTCTTTGCGATAAATCCGCAACAATTGAATCGCCCAAAGCAAGACCGTTGAAGCCGACCATTACCATCTGCCCAATCTTTTGTCTTAATGAAATCTGCGGTAAATAAGCAGCCTGCAAAAAGAAAACAAACAAGAAAAGGAACAACACTGTTTTTTTACTGTAGATTTCAGCCATATCAGATATCTGGATTTATTGAGAAAATACTTCAGGCGCTAAACTACTTAAAAAACTACTGCGGCGCTAATAGAAATTTGCTTTATCCGCCGTAATTAGTTTATTTTTAATTAATATTTTGGTTAATTTAGACTTCCTAATTAATTAAAAATAAGAGCTTACAATGATAAAACATATTGTATTATGGCAGTTGAAAGACTCGGCTGACGGCCGCAGTAAAGCTGAAAACGCCGAAAGAATGAAAAAAGAAATACTTGACCTTAAAAACAAAATCCCTCAACTAATAAAAATTGAAGCTGGAATCAACATCTTACCAGCGTCAGATTCTTTTGACGTAGTCCTTAATTCCGATTTTGCAAATCAGGCAGACCTTGATATTTATCAGGTTCATCCGGATCATGTTAAGTATAAAGAGTTCATAAAGGACTTAGTATCTAATAAAAGATTTATAGACTACGAAGTTTAATTTAACGCAATAGCGAAACTTTATTAAAATCCGTTTTGTAAATAGGGCTTATAAAAAGAACTGTTTCAATCGGATTTTATTATTATTTTAGTATTCTAAATTTTAACAAAGAGGAACAAGTGTTTAATACTATAGAAGAGTTTTTAACAGACTGGACAATGGAAACTGAATCCACATTAAAAATCCTTAGCGCGCTTACAGATGAAGCGTTAAAGCGCAAAGTGTATGATGAAGGAAGAACGGCTGGATTTCTTGCATGGCATATTGTAACTTCAATAGGCGAAATGATGAACAGAACCGGATTATCGGTTAAATCGTTCGATGAAGAATCTGAACCGCCTGCAAGCGCAAAAGAAATTGCAGAAACATATAAGGCTGTCTCCGATTCGTTAAAAGAAGAAATCAAAACAAAATGGACCGACGAAACATTAAAAGCAGAAGTTGAAATGTATGGCGAAAAATGGGCTAATACAATTACGCTTGCAATTTTAATTCGTCACGAAATTCATCACAGAGCTCAGCTTACGGTGCTGATAAGACAAGCGGGCTTAAAAGTTCCAGGCGTTTATGGCCCGGCAAAAGAAGAATGGGCGACTATGGGGATGCCTCCTGTAAAATAGTCTTGAATAAAAGAATTAAATCACAACTAAATTATTATTGATACAATTAACAAACCAAACATTTGGAGAACAAATGAAAAATTATTTTATCCTGCTTATTGCCGCCGCAAGTCTTGTAATAAGCGGATGTCAGGGAAAAGTTACAAAATCCGATTTAAAAACCCAGAAAGATAAAGTCAGCTATAGCATTGGTCTGGATATCGGCAAGAACATGAAAACACAGTCAATCGATATAGACCCTAAAGCTTTCCTTCAGGGAATAAAAGACGGAATGTCCGATTCTTCTGTTGCGCATTTATTAACCGATGTTGAAATTCAACAGGTTATGATGCAGTTCCAAAAAGAAATGATTGCTAAACAAACAGCAAAATTGAAAGCTACCGGAGAAAAGAATAAAATCGACGGAGAAAAATTCTTAGCTGCAAACAAAAACAAACCTGGCGTTATTACTTTAGCAAGCGGACTTCAGTACAAGGTTATAAAATCGGGTAGCGGAAAAACTCCTAAAGCCAGCGATAAAGTAACAGCAAACTACAAGGGCTCTTTGCTTGACGGAACTGAATTTGATAATTCTTACAAACGCGGCGAACCTGCTACTTTCCCTGTAAGCAATATCATTAAAGGCTGGACGGAAGCTCTTTTGTTAATGAAAGAAGGAGACGTTTGGGAAGTTTACTTGCCAGCAAACCTTGCTTATGGCGAACAAGGCGCAGGTCAGCAAATTGGTCCTAACGCTGTTTTAGTTTTCCAGATAGAACTGTTAAAGGTTAATTAGATCGTTTTAGTAAATTAAATAAACAATGGAGAATAAATGAAAAAACTTTTTGTTCTGCTTATTGCAGTCGCAACAATAGGAGTAGGTATGTGCCAGGATAAAGTAAAAAAATCTGAGATCAAAACTCAAAAAGACAAAGTTAGCTACAGCATCGGGTTAGACATAGGTAGAAATATGCAGGCTCAATCAATTGAAGTTGATCCCAGGATATTTTTACAGGGCCTTAAAGACGGTTTATCTACCGACACTTCACGCGCTCGCTTATTAACAGACACTGAAATTCAAACAGTAATGACTGAATTCCAAAAGGAAATGACTGCTAAAATGGAAGCTAAACAAAAAGCAGCCAGCGAAAAAGGCAAGAAAGCTGGAGAAGCTTTTTTAGCCGCAAATAAAAAGAAACCAGGCGTTATTACTTTACCTAGCGGACTTCAGTACAAAATACTAAAATCAGGCACAGGAAAATCTCCTAAAGCTGAAGATACCGTAACTACTAATTATAAAGGAACATTAATTGACGGAACTGAATTTGACAGTTCTTTTAAACGCGGCGAACCGGCTAAATTCCCGGTTAACGGCGTTATTAAAGGCTGGACAGAAGCTCTTCAATTAATGAAAGAAGGCGATTCATGGGAATTATACATTCCTTCTGATCTTGCTTATGGCGATACTGGCGCAGGTCAGGCAATTGCTCCGGGCGCAACTCTTATTTTTCAGGTCGATTTAATTAAAGTTAACTAAAACTATTTAGCTTTTATACGCAGAGATACGTTTTCCCTTAAACGCGTCTCTGCGTTTTCTTTTTCAGAACCATTTCTTTATATTTTAATCTTTTTTATAAACAGAATAGTTAATAATACAGGCATCGATGGACGCACAAACAGAAATAAATTTCCAAAATCCGGCTAAACCAGAACTGCCGGAAGTAATTATTTACACAGACGGCGCTTGCTCCGGCAACCCCGGCTCCGGCGGTTATGGAGTCGTTTTAATTGCTGGCGATAAAAGACGCGAACTATACGGCGGGTTTAGGCTTACTACTAATAACAGAATGGAAATGACCGCCGCTATTGAAGGCCTAAAGGCCATTAAAAGAGAATGTAAAGTTACTCTTTACAGCGACTCTAAATATCTTGTGGATTCGGTTATAAAAGGCTGGGTCTATAATTGGGAAAAGAAAGGCTGGATGCGCACTAAAACAGAAAGAGCTCTCAATGTTGATTTATGGAAGGAGCTTTTAATTATGCTTAAGAAACACAAAGTTACCCTTAAGTGGGTTAAGGGGCATGCAGACAACGTAGAAAACCAGATAGCCGACAGACTTGCGGTTAAAGGTTCTACTGAAGCTAAAAACAGTTCTCTGATTGACGCTGGTTTTGAAGCGCAAAACAGATTTTAATTATTAATAACAAACATCGGCAATATGAACGAAAAAGAATTTATTACGGCCTGGGTATCTAAATTATCCGGAGATAATTTTAAAAATTTCCCGGCCGATTTTTTAACTTCCAGCAGCGTTTATGAATTTGAACTCCCAGCTAAATCTATTCTGATTGGCAATGAATTTTTTGGCGCTTATGAAATAATTACCATTGACGGTCAATCCGTCTTGCAAGCGGACAGCTATTCTAAAGCTAAATATTTCGTATATTCTAATAGGAATAAAGATCGTAAAATTTTGATCCCAAATGACAATAAAGAACTTAACGAATGCGTTGCGGCTTACGAAGAATATTTAGACGAAATAATTAAAAGAATTGACAAATCGTTTAAAATGGAATTCCCGGAATCAAAAACGGAAGACGCCGCTATAAACGATATTTTCAGATCACTGAATATTAACAGGTATTAGGTTATATTTTGATAGAACAAAGCTCTAAGATTTCAACTTATCTGAACGACCTCTTTGGCCAAAGCATTGCAAATAAATATCTTGAATTCGCAGGAACAGACCACGCCACTTATGTGCGGGCTAATCCGTTAAAAACAACGCGCGACAAAATAACAAGCTCTCTTTTGCGCGATTATAATATCAGCTCTACTAACGTTCCAAACCTGCCAAACGCATTTAAGATTAATTCGGGTTTTGACGTTATCGGTAAAACTATCGAGCATATCATTGGCGAATATTATATTCAAAGTTTGTCGTCTATGATTCCCCCAATTGTCCTGGATCCATCCCCTGACGATACGATTCTTGATCTATGCTCGGCGCCCGGCTCTAAGACGACTGAAATAGGCGAAATGATGAACAACTCCGGAGTGTTAATAGCCAACGAAATTCAGCTTGACCGCGTTAAGATGCTTGTTTATAACATTGAGCGGATGAACCTTGTGAACGCAGGCGTAACCCATTTTAAAGGCGAACTGCTAAGTAAAATTTTCGACAACCATTTTGATAAAATACTCGTCGACGCCCCTTGCAGCGGACTTGGAATTATTCAAAAGAAAGGGGAGATTAATAACTGGTGGTCTAAAGAAAAAGCCGAACAGTTAAGCGATCTTCAGCTTAAACTTTTAATTGCCGCTGTTAAAATGGTTAAAACCGGAGGAGAAATTGTTTACTCAACCTGCACTATGACGGTTGAAGAAAACGAAATGGTAATAGATAAACTGCTGAATAAATACCCTGTTGAAATTGTGGACATAACCCTGCCGGTAAAATCCATTGAAGGGCTTACAAGTTATGAAGGCAAAAACTTAAATCCGGCTCTTTCTAAAGCGCGTAGAATTCTACCTTGGGAAATTGACTCGGAAGGTTTTTTTATTGTTAAGCTAAGAAAAACCGACGATACCCAGCCTAACGAAAAAATGAATATTAACGTAAAAGATTTATCTCTTATTTCCTTTGATAATAAAAAAATAAAAAATGAACTTATCCAGATTGCAGCCGCCTTTGGAATAGAAGAAGAAGTTTTACGAAAATATAAATACATATTCAAAGGACGCGATCTTTTCTTTGTCAACAGCGACTGGGACGGAGATTACCTAAGCGTATTTGAAAGAATAGGAACTAAATTCGGCTCAATAGAAAAACACGACGCTATTAATCTTCATACGCAGGCTGCGCAAATTTTAAGAAACGATATAAAAAAGAACATCTTTACTATTCAGAATTCTGACCAGCTAAAAAAATACCTCGAAGGAGGAATAATAAAAGAAGAGTTTGATTACAGGGGGCAAACAGTAGTAAAGTATAAAGATTATATTTTAGGAACCGCCGTAGTTACAGACGGCGGACTGAAAAGCCGCTTCCCGCGCGCAAAACGCACGCAAGAAATTTTGTACCCGGAATAAGACGGCATCGTCATGGCTTAAATGTTGCTCGCCATGACAAACCAAATCGTTTTTTACTTTCGCCAAAAGAGTCACCCTGAGCGTAGTCGAAGGGCGACGTCATAGCTTGACTATCGCTCGGCATGAAAGCTAAATTGTTTTTCGCTTACAGAAAAAGCGTCACGCTGAACTAAGTCGAAGCGCGACAAAAAGAGCGTTTATTAATTTTTCTTATATGCAGTTGAATTATTACACTTAGAATATTCATGAATCAAGCTCCAATCGCCATTAATCAGAGCTTCCTTTTTCTTCCTCGACCAGCCTTTTAATTTCTTCTCCATTGATATAGCTTCTATCGCTGTTTGAAACTTCTCGAGAAATACTAGTTCTAATGGTCTGCGCGAGAAAGTATAGCATGATGAATTTATCCCTGAATTGTGCTCGGTAATTCTTCTTTCAATATTATTAGTTACCCCTGTATAGTATGAATCATCTGAACATTTAAGTATATAAACATACATATATGAATTCATAATAATTATTCCATAACTATTATTTAATGTACTCGTGTTTAGAAGTTATTGACAAATATAATAAAAGGCAAGATATAAGTCATATTAAGCAAAGGCAAATATATGATGTGACGTCGCCCTTCGACTCCGCTCAGGACGACTCTTTAGCAATATACAGGTTCAAATGTCGCTCTCGCCATGACAAACTAAATCGTTTTTCGCTTACATAAAAAGCGTCACGCTGAGCGTAGTCGAAGCGTGGCATCAGATAAAAGTAATTTTGCGGTGTAATACTTACACTGAAGTGTCGTTTGATTTTTGCAGCTTACCATGCATATCAGTTCAAAGATGCGCCGCCTTGAAGGTCTAACTTTCTAATTGTTTTTTACTTATTTGGCGGGATATAGCCGCGGTAGATGTCAAACTTAGAAGAATATAATACTATATTAAAATTTTTATCGCGCAGCGTCCCTCCGCTGGGATATAAATAAAACTCCGATACTTCATCGGTTACGTCGCCGGACAGTTTCCCGTCCAGCGCGTAAAACTTCACTCTGTAAAAACCAAGCTCGTACTTAGTTTCGTTTATCTGCTTTGCAAGGTTTTCTTCCGAAAACAAATACAAATCGTTCATTAATTTTTTTCGAAATATTCTTTAACCCAGGCGATTACTTTATCTATGTCTACGTCAAAACGCTCGCCTGTCTTTCTGATTTTAACTTCAACTTTTTGCTCTTTAAGCTTTTTATCGCCGACTATAACCTGCAAAGGCATTCCCATAAGGTCTGCGTCTTTAAATTTAAAACCTGCCTGCGCGTCTGTTCTGTCGTCAAACAAAACTTCATAACCGGAGCCTAAAAGCTCGTTATAAATTTTTTCTGATTCTTCAGCTACTTCCTGTTTTTTCATATTCAAGCCAAGCAGCTGAATATGGTACGGGGCAAGAGCTTTCTCCCAGATAATTCCATGCTCGTCGTGATGCTGTTCAATGTAACAGGCCATAACTCTTTCGCAGCCAATGCCGTAGCTGCCCATGATAATTGGATTATCTTTCCCGTTTTCGTCAAGAAAAGTTGCGCCCATAGCGGCAGAATATTTTGTGCCAAGTTTGAAAATGTGCCCAAGTTCAATTGAAGTAAACACGCCAAGTTTTTCTCCGCAATTAGGGCATCCTTCTTCGGCTTCTACGATTCTAACGTCGGCATACTCAATGTTTTTAATATCGCGCGTAAAATCAACTCCGCCAAGGTGATAATCGTTTTTATTAGCGCCGCTGTAAAGATTGTTTCTGCCTTTCAGTTTGTTATCTGCAATAATTCTGCCTTTATAACCAACAGGCCCAATAGAACCAGCATCCGCTCCGGTAATTTCTTTAAGTTCTTCCGGATGAGCGGGGCGAATAGAACCGCCAAGAAGTTTTTCTAATTTTGTTTCGTTTACTTCTTCGTTGCCGGTAATTAAAATAAGAATTGGCTTTTCGTCAAAGATGTATACTCTTGATTTGGCGCATTGAGTTTCGTCAATTTTTAAGAAGGCGCAAAGCTCGTCGATTGATTTTACATTTGGAGTAGAAATTTCTTTTAATTCTTCGCTTACGGCGTCCCTTGCAATTGGAGCTACGACAGAAGTTGCAACTTCAACATTAGCCGCGTAACCGCATTTTTCGCAATAAGCTACTGTGTCTTCGCCTGCGTCGGACTTAACCATAAACTCTTCCGATCCGGTTCCGCCCATCGCTCCGCTTGACGCGCCGACTATGAAGTATTTTATTCCGCAACGGTTAAAAATATTTCTGTAAGCTTTATCGTGCAAAGCGTACGATTTATCTAAATTCTCCCAGGAGGAATCAAACGAATAAGCGTCTTTCATAAGGAACTGTCTGCCGCGTATAACGCCGCTTCTTGGTCTTGCTTCGTTCCGGAATTTAGTCTGTATCTGATACCATATCTGCGGCATCTCTTTATAAGACGTTATCTGGTTTCTTGCGTGATACGTCATAATTTCTTCGTGAGTAGGAGCAAGGACATAATCTCTGTTTAGGTTTTTGATGTGAAACATAGTATCGCCAAAAGCGGCTACTCTGTTGGTTTCTTCCCAAATTTCGCGGGGATTAAGCGCGGGCAAATGAAATTCCTGAGCGCCAATAGCGTTCATTTCTTCTCTTATAATAGAGGTAATATTTTGGACTACCCTATAGCCTAAAGGCAAAAACGAATAAATGCCGGCCGATAACATCCTTACCATACCGGAACGGAGCATAAGCACATGGCTTGCCGTAATTGCGTCGGCTGGAACTTCTTTTAATGTTGGGATAAATGCTTTACTAAGTTTCATATCAATAAAATTAATGGTTAAAAATAAAAATTTAGACTTTAAAAATAATCAATCCGGCGGCTTATTCAAAGCTGAATAAGATATTAAACCGCCGTTATTTTTTTGTTTTAGACTAAATCTATTCCCCGATATTTTTCTTTCTGTGCTGCAAACCCCATTCAAGCATTTTATCCAAAACGCCTCCCAGCAATCGCGCTGAATCGGTCAGTTCATACTCTACCGAAACAGGAATGCTATCGTATACAGTCCGCTTTACAACGCCGTTGATTTCTAAATCCTTTAATTCCTTTGACAGCATTCGAGGCGTAATCTTTGGAATATTCTTCTGAATTTCAGTAAATCGCTTTTTATCGAATAACAACGTCCCAATAATTGGCAGTTTCCATTTTCCGGTAAATACGTTTAAAGTGTCATTTAACGCCAGGACATACTGCGCCGGGCAGGATTTTGCATTTTTCAAAAATGTATCTTTTCTCATTTTTTTGTCGTTTGTGTGATGCTATATTATTATTAGCCGCTATACTTTAGTATACTGCTATATATTTTAACAGTAAATATAAGTACTTTAAATTAAAAGTAATAATAAATTACATAAAGGATACAAAAATGATTTTAATAACTGGCTCGACAGGTAATTTTGGCAAAGCGACAATTAACTTTCTTTTAAAGAGAGGCGTCCCTGCCAATAACATTGCGGCGCTTGCAAGAGATGAAAACAAAGCAGTCGACTTTAAATCTCAGGGGGTAAAAGTTATAATTGGCGATTATAATGATTATAATTCTTTAGTTAAGGCGTTTACAGGCATTGACAAAGTTTTACTTATTTCCGGATCCGATATTCCTAATCGGCTAAAACAGCAGGAGAGCGCCGTAAAGGCAGCTAAAGAAGCGGGCGTTAAGCATATTGTTTATACAAGTTTTGTTCGTAAAAATGAAACTGAAACTTCGCCTATTGCATTTATAAGCTCTTCGCATATTGGAACTGAAAAAAGCATTAAGGCAAGCGGAATCCCTTATACCATAATGCGGAATAATTTATATGCAGAAGTATTGCCTATGTTTATTGGAGAAAAATTTATAGAGTCGGGAATATTCCTTCCGGCAGGCGACGGCAAGGCTTCATTTGCTTCCCGTAAAGATATGGCCGAAGCCGCAGCAGCTATTCTAGCGGGCGAGGGGCGCGAGAATAAAGAATATATTATTGCTAATAATATTAATTATTCAATAAGCGAAGTTGCTGCAATCTTAAGCGATATTGTAAAAAAAGAAATCACATATGTCAGTCCTTCCAAGGAAGTTTATATTGAAACGCTTACCAAACATGGCGTCCCTGTTGAAATTTCAGGAATGGTTGCAGGCTTTAGCGGAGCAATTGCTCAGGGAGAATTTGAAACCGCTCACTCCGACCTGGAAACATTAATCGGCAGACGCCCTGAGACGCTGGAAGAATTTTTAAAGACAATTTATTCGGCAAACAAATAACCGTTTTATAAAACGACCTCCAAGGCGTTTCTGCGCCCTTGGAGGTCAAAATGAAGCAGACGTTTTATTTTTCAATTAAAGCCATTATTTGACTTATTACTCCGGGAACTAAACTATATTTATCTTTACCCCTACCAAATTCTATCAACTCATAGAAACCTAATGTGTTATCATTTCTTGTATCAAATCTTACTACAACTGCATAGTCCATCCGTTTGTTATAATTATTTTCTGAAGTATCAATCCATATTGGCTTGTATTCGAGATGGAATGATAGTTCATCGAATTTTATTAATGAAAGTATTAGCACAAACTTTGTTTTTGGAAATGAGTCTACATGTGAAGCGAATTTCAATTCAAATTTATTCCTAATTTTTTTTGAGATGCACAAATCTGCTCCCAACTGGTTTGGGCTAAAATATTTGTCCTCGTAAGACAATTCAAGTTCTATATAGCCTTCTAAAGTCGGACAAAGACAATCAATTAGCAATATAGGCTCATCATTCTGATCAATAATAGCAATATCAGCATTCGGCGGAGTCTTACTCTTTTTACATTCCGTCAAAGGATAATCCAGCCGGATTTTTAACTTTTGGTCTTTTAACTCTTTGGCAAACCATAGTTCAACCATAGTATCCCAGAAACTAGTATTTGATAAATTGCTAATTTTGTCAGAAATATTTTTTTTCTCTTTTTGGTCAAGAATATCAGATAATGCCTCTATTGAACTGTTTAATGCTTCTAAATTTAATTTGTAATTAAAGCTATTTCCAAAACATGGATAAGGACGCATAATAGATTCAACTAAGTTTAATGGCGTTCCTATTTTAGGAGTTTCTAAATAGAGGTTGGGGTTTTTCCGTAATTGTGCTTCGATTGAGTTCCAATTAATTGCGCTTGAAAGGCTCTCTAGTCCTTTGATTCTTTCTTTACATTCGTTTACTATTTCAGATGCGTTCATTATAAAACCTCATAATTAATATTTATGTAACTATTAAGCAGTTTTACCAATACATTTGGAATAACTATTATGGATAAACCACGCTTGTAAAACAATTTGTATAATTAGGCTTTTATTTGGAAACCTCCAAGGTCATTACTCAAATTAATTATTTTAATCATGCGCCAAGGCGCGGCCTTAGCGCCCCAGAAAATGAATTATGTTTTATTTTTATCTTTTTTTTACAGCTGTAATAAATTCCTTTAAGTCCTGTTTTTTAGCGGGAGAGAGGGAGCTCCATTTTACTCCTTCTATTGCGCCTTCTAATCCATAAAGTAAACTAAGACAAGCGCCCGCGTCATACGCCTGAAGCCGCAAAAAAGCCTGCTTGCTGCCGAGCGATTTTAACTCGTCAAATGAATTTATTCCGGCTTGTTTAAGTTTTGCTTCGGTATCCTTGCCAATGTTGATAATCCCTTTTAACGCTTCTGCCATAATCAGCCTCAGTTTTCTAATTTATTTAGTTCTTCTTTGTCAGATTTCTTTAACCCCTTAACTACTAAATTATACGAATCGTCAATCCACTGAAAAATCAGCTTATCTTCAATTGTATTATCCAGCGCTACCGAATTCCAGTGAGCTTTGCTCATATGATAGCCCGGAGTAACGGCTTCGTAACGCTCGCGCATATCAATAATATTTTCAGGATCAGCTTTTACATTTATGCTGTATGGCGGAACGACGCTTGCAAGAAGGAACATTTTATTCATCACTTTATAGACGGGGGTAATATCGTCAAAAGGGAAAGTCTCTTCCGCGCCTTTTTTCTTTAAACAGCATTCTCTTATCATTTCAAGATTCATAACTTTGATTCATTTTTGTAGTAAAATAATTTATTTTATTTATATTTAGAATATAAAATATCATCAAAAGAATTCATATGAACATACAAATATTTGGAACAAAAAAATGCAGCGAAACGCGCAAAGCGGAACGATATTTTAAGGAAAGAAACATCCCTTATCATTTCCGCGATTTGAATGAAAAGGGAGTAAGCAAAGGCGAACTTGATAATATTTCCGCCGTTATTCCTTTGGATGACTTAATAGATACTGAAGGGAAGGAATACAAAAAACAAAACCTCCAGTATATTAAACACGATGTTGAAACAGTTTTGTTGGAAAACGCTTTGCTTTTTAAGACGCCAATTGTAAGAAACGGACGAAACGCTACTTTAGGCAATAGACCTGAAATATGGAAAACCTGGTCGTAGCTATAAGATTGACGCGACTAAAAATTACTATCAAAATTAAATGTCATTCCTGCGGAAGCAGGAATCGCTGACTAATGTTTAGCTTTAAATACCTGCTTTCGCTGGTATGACATAATGGACTACGACAATATTATATAACCTAAACCGAAAAGCGAGAAACCAGAATGTTAAAATTTATCAAAGACAGATTTTACATTTTCAGCAGAACAGATATAATTCTTTATTTAATCTTTTTCATTTTCTCAATTGCGTATTTAACTACTCTTGAGCTGCGCCCGTATCCGTTTCATTATGCAATAAAAGCTATTCCAATTTTATGCCTGTCTTTAATTGCTATTAAAAGCGTACCCGGAAGCATAGGAAAGTTTATTTTTACCGGAACTGTTTTTTCTGCCGTAGGCGACGTGTTCCTTTCTTTAAGCGGAAACCATTTTTTCATTTTCGGTTTATCTTCTTTTGGTTTGGCGCATTTAATGTACGTCATAGCTCTTTTTAAGGAGCCAAAAATCCAAAAACCGGGGATATATTTTGCTTCAGCGGTCGTTCTTTACAGCATTGTAATCTGGAGTATATTAGGCCCAAATTTAGGCGGAATGACAGTTCCCGTGACAATATATCTTTTTTTAATAATGCTAATGGGGCTTTCTTCAATTCTTGGAAAAAATAATCATCCACTAATTATAGTTGGAGCTTTTCTGTTTATTATTTCGGATTCCCTCATTGCAATCAATATGTTTTTGACTAAAATACCGAACTCAAGTTTCTGGATAATGTTTACTTATTACCCGGCGCAGCTTTTAATTGTTTATGGCGCTTATCGCTCAAAAAAATAAACGTCAGCTATGGATGGCAAAATGCCTTTTATGAAATAAAAACGATTGTCATACCTGCGGAAGCAGGTATCTTCTAAATATCTTTATTTATTATTTACTAAGGGATTTCTGCTTTCGCAGGAATGACATTTTGTTTTGAAGACCCAATATAATAATATAAAGAAGTTTCACCCTGTAAAGTTTAGCAATTGTTAATTTGTTATTACAAGAGCAAAAAAATAGCACAAACTCAAGGCGCTTGTGCTATTAACTTAATGAATTATCGGCCTGAAAATTTATTCGTCAGTTACGCAGCCTTCTGAAGCTGATGAAACTGATTTAATATACTTATACAAAATTCCTTTCGTAGCCCTAAAAGCAGGAGCCGTCCAGTTTTTTCTTCTCTTTTCAATTTCCGCATCCGGAACATCGAGCGAAATTGAATTCTTCTCGCTGTCTATTGAAATTATATCTCCATCGTGAACCAAGGCAATAAGCCCGCCTACCTGGGCTTCGGGAGTAATATGCCCTACTACAAATCCGTGCGTTCCGCCGGAAAATCTTCCGTCGGTTATAAGAGCCACGCTTTGGCCAAGTCCTGCGCCCATAATGGTAGAAGTAATCTGGAGCATTTCTCTCATGCCTGGACCGCCTTTAGGACCTTCATATCTAATAACAACAACGTCGCCAGAGACAACTTTGCCGTCTTCGATAGCCCTGAGGCAAATTTCCTCGGAGTCATATACTTTTGCCGGACCTGAAAAGCTTAAACCTTCTTTACCAGTGATTTTAGCTACTGAGCCTTCGCTTGCTAAATTACCACGAAGAATCTGTAAGTGTCCGTTTTTCTTTATTGGTTTAGAGACAGGAGCAATAATTGTTTGTCCTTCTTTTAATCCGTCAACTTCTTCAAGATTTTCAGCAAGAGTTTTACCGGTTACTGTAAGGCAGTCGCCATGTAAAAATCCTTCTTTAAGCAGCATTTTCTGAACGGCAGGAACGCCTCCAACTTCAAGGAGGTCTTCCATAACATAAACTCCGCTTGGTTTCAGATCTGCCAGATAAGGGGTCTTGTCTGATATTCTCTGGAAATCATCAATAGTTAATTTTACCCCTGCGGCTTTTGCAATAGCAATAAGATGCAAAACAGCGTTTGTGGAACCGCCCATAGCTATTACAATAGTGATGGCGTTTTCAAAAGCTTTTTTTGTAAGGATATCTTTAGGTTTGATGTCTTTTTCTATTAAATTTCTGATTGCTGCGCCGGTTTTGTAACATTCTTCAGCTTTTGCTTTATAAACTGCCGGGAGAGAGGAACTAAAAGGAAGGGTCATGCCAAGGGTTTCGATTGCCGTTGCCATTGTGTTTGCGGTGTACATGCCTCCGCAGGCGCCAGCGCCGGGACACGAGTGCTTCAGCACTTGCGTTAAATCCTCGTCGCTCAGTTCTTTTGCAAGAAACTTTCCGTAAGCCTCAAAAGCTGAAACCATATCAAGTTTTTGTCCTTCATAATGGCCGGCTTTAATTGTTCCGCCATAAATCATAATACTTGGTCTGTTAACGCGCGCCATAGCTATAAGCGAGCCAGGCATATTTTTATCGCAGCCGGGGATAGAAATGTTAGCGTCGTACCATTGAGCGCTCATTACAATTTCAATTGAGTCGGCAATAACGTCTCTGGAAGGAAGGGAGTATTTCATTCCCTCAGTTCCCATCGAAATACCGTCGCTAACTCCAATAGTATTAAAAATTAAGCCCAAAAGACCTGCGTCCTGGACTCCTTTTTTTACTTCTTTTGCCAAATCGTTAAGATGCATGTTACAGGGATTGCCTTCCCAGCCCATGCTGGCAATTCCGACCTGTCCTTTTTTCATATCTTCATCGGTAAATCCAATACCGTAAAGCATAGCCTGAGAACCAACCTGAGATTTTTGTTCAGTCAGATGACTGCTGAACTTATTAAGTTTTTCCATGGTTTTCCTTTGTATTTTCAAATTAAGCGAAAAGACCAACTTAAAATAAAAATTCATGATCCGGAGATTCTGTAGGGTCTCTACAATCTCTCAAATCCTTCTCCTTTGTCAGGCGAAGAATTCTAAGGACTTAAATTCTTCATCCCTACGGTAATACCGCCGCCGGGAATTGCATATCTTTTAAATCGCTTTAAACAAATAAATATTACAATTACAATTTATAACATACAAAATTAATTTTTTTTAATAAAGCACAATTAGATTACTTATCTTTAGGCGTTCATTTTGTCATTTTTTGCTATCTCTTAATCAATTATAATTAATTTCTTTTTTGGGAAAATTTAATTAAAAAATGATATTTTTAAATCCGGCTGTTTTGTTTGGGCTTTTAGCCTCGTCTATACCTATTCTGATCCATCTTTTTAATCTGCGAAAATTAAAAAAGATTGAGTTCAGCACTCTTTATTTTTTAAAAGAGCTGCAAAAAAATAAAATCAGAAAAGTAAAACTAAAACAATGGCTTCTGCTTGCTTTGCGGGTTTTAATAATTTTATTTTTAGTAACGGCATTTTCGCGCCCTACTCTTAAAGGCGTTGCGCTTGGCGGAACCACTTCTTCGGCAAAAACTACCGCCGTGTTTTTATTTGACGATACTTTCAGCATGTCCGTCGTTGGAACCAAAGGCTCGTTTTTTAATCAGGAAAAACAATCCGTTTACGAACTTTTGAGCCAATTACAGGAGGGGGACGAGGCGGCGCTTGTTTTAGTTTCCGACCAGAGCCATCAGGAAATTAAACCTACAAATAACCTTATCGAATTCCGCCGTATGATTGATAATCTACAGCTTTCCTATTCGAGCGGCGGGCTGAATAACGCGTTTGTTAAAGCCGCAAAGATTATGGGCGAATCTAAAAATTTTAATAAAGAAATTTATATTCTTTCCGATTTTCAGCAGGGGCTTTTACGTCATAACGAAGAAATTTCCAATCTTAGCCAGCTGCTTGATGAAAAAGTAAAAGTTTATACTATCAATTATTCGGGCAAGGACGTTTTTAATCTGGGGGTTGACAACTTAGTAGTAAACTCGCAAATATTTGAAAAAGATAAACCAGTTAGTTTTTCCGCCACAATCACAAACTACTCAAAGCAGCCCGTTAATAACGCGGTGGTATCGCTGTTTGTTAACGGCGAGCGAAACGCGCAGCAGAGTATTAGTCTTAGCGAAGGAGAATCTAAAAACGTAGCGTTTGAAACCACTCTGAAAAAGACTGGCAATAACGACGTTTTTGTAGAACTTGAGGACGACGATATTCTTCAGGATAATAAAAGATATACAAATGTGTTTGTGCCGGATAAAATTCAGGTTGCGTTGTTTACCGACGAAGATAACGACGCGGCTTTTACAGAAGTGGCCTTAGGGCTTGATAACGGCGAAGGGAGCATGACGCTTACTAAGAAAAATCTTTCTCAGCTTTCTTCGGTTGACTTATCAAAATTCGGCGCGGTAATAATAATAGGCTCGGAAAATCTTTCTAATCCCGAACGGTTAGTTTCGTATCTGAATAACGGCGGCGGACTGATGATCTTCCCCGGAAGCAAAACGACCTTAAGCAAATTTCAAAAACTATGCGGAACCTTCGGCATCCCGTATCCTGCTGGCGTTGTTGGAAAAGTTAGCCAGGCCCAAAACGCCTCGTCATTCGGCAATATAGAAACCGATCATCCGGTTTTCCAGAATCTTTTTGAAAGCAGGGATAAGAAAAAAATTGAGTCCCCCGACGTTTACCAGTACATAAAAATACAGCCCGGCAGCAAAGGCAAAAACGTTATCAGCATGGCGGATAATTCGGCTTTTTTCAGCGAGTACAAAGCTGGGCAGGGTAAAGTGCTGTTGTTTGCCACAGCTCCGGTTTTAAGCTGGAGCAGCTTTCCGCTAAAAGCTATATTCGTTCCGCTGCTAAATAAATCAGTATTTTATCTTGCGTCTAAGGACAGAGACGTAACAAATTATTACGCAGGCAGTTCGGTTGATATTAACCTTAGCAAATATCCTTTGCCGCAAATAAAAGTGGCTAAGACGGATAACTCCTCTGACAATATTAATATAGAACCGCAGTATAAAGGGAAAGTTTACACATACGCTAATACCAACAGCGTAGGCAATTATAAATTTTATTCAGGCGATAATTTAATAGATAATATTTCTATCAATGCAGACCCTGCCGAGTCCAAAACGGAGTATCTTAGCAAAAGCGATCTGAAAGATTATCTTGATAAAACCGGATTCAAAGGGAAGTACACTGGCATAAACAGCGGGGATAATTTAATATCGGCAGTATTGCAATCGCGTTACGGTTCCGAGTTGTGGAAGTATTTTCTTATAGTAGCTTTGCTGCTTGCTATAACAGAAATGGCGGTAGCCCGCAGCGCTAAAAAGGAAATGGACGGCATAGAGAAATAAATTTGGTTTTACTAATATTATTTTTACTCTTTACAAATAATAACTGTCATGCCTGCGAAAACAGGCATCCTGTAGAGACGCAAAATTTTGCGTCTCTACAACAGCAAATCCGCTTTTTTATTTTGCATTATATATTCGTCAACGTCAAATTTGCGTTTGCAGCCGTTTAAATTCATGTAGCGTATTTTACCAAAGACGGAGCGCTCCGCCCAGGCTCTGTCGTGTATTCCGCCAATAGACCATGCGCATCCGGTATAACCGTTCGGGTCTCTTCCGTCAAGCGAATATTTGTCATTTAAATATATAGCTATGCGTAAAGCTTCTTCAGGCGACTGGCTCCACTCGAGTATTTTTTTTGCCCAGTACATCCGCATATAGCCGTGCATCTTTCCTTTATTTACAAGCTCATTTTGAGCCGCGTTCCAGAGCTCTTCGTGAGTAGCGGCGCTTTCAAATTCTTCCAAAGAATAAATAAATTCCCTTTTATCCGCGCGATGATTATTTAGCGTCAGCTTTGCCCAGTCTTTAAATCCTAAAAAAGAATCATACAGCGTATTGTAATAACAAAAATTATCCGCAAGCTCGCGCCTTACAATAAGCTCCTCTAAAAAAGATTCGCTCTGCTCAGATGGAAAATATTTCAGCGCATTCAGCGCTACGCGTTGAGCCGATATTTGCCCGAAATGCAAATAGGGCGAAAGATTCGATTGCCCATTTAACGTTGGATCGTTCCTGGCTTCGTTATATTTAAGAAGTTTGTTTTGCAGAAAATCCGCAAGAGTTTCGGCGGCGGCGGTTTCGCCGGGTTTGATCCAATCTACTTCCTTAACCGAATTATCAACTGTAAGCGAGCCCCATATTTTATCCCAGTCGTTTTTACAAAGCCGTAAGTCAGCATTATTTTTAGCTGCTTCCGGTTTTGGGTATTCGTCTAAAAACTCAGGCAGGAGTTTATTTATTTTTAGTCTAATTGTATAAGCGGCAAATTCTTCTTTATTGGAGGCGTATAAACAGGGGACAATATTATGCGCGTCGACTTCGTAAAAAGGAATTTTTATTTTTTTAGCAGTATCTCGCTTCCATACTCTTTTTATTTTTAGCGGATCAAAATCGGTTATAAGAACTCCCGCGTCTATTTCATTAATAAACTGCGGAATAACGTTTTCAGGCGAACCGATAAGCATACGGAAGGAAATATTATATTTTGCGGCTTCAAGTTCCAGTTCATGCAGACCGCGCAGCATAAAGCCGTACTGCCTGATTGTTGCGCCAAGGAAATTATTTTGCAGACAGAATATAATCGTCAAAGGCTCTTTGCGCTCGCGCGAGAGTCCTTGAGCGAACGTAAACGCCCAGTTATCGTACAGGCGCTGATCGCGGCTCATCCAGTAAACGACGGCTCCTTTTTTATCAATCCCTGTTTGCAATAGTCTGATTCTGTTTTTATTCATACTAATAACGCCCTTATACGTTTATTTAACTGAGATTATTTACAACAAAAAGAGAATAAATACAAATAAAACCGACAATGATGCCCATAAAATCATTATTTTAGTTATATTTAGCTGATATTCAAAATTGATTTTGGATAATTAATAGCTTAATTTTAAAAGTAAATTTATTTTAAATCGGATATATAATTGGAAGAACAAAACAAAAACGAAAATAACAACGCGAATACTAATCAACCGCACCAAAATTCTGAAGAGGGAAAAGGCCCTTCGCAGAATTACAACCGCAGAAATTTCTATAACCGCAGAAGAAATTTCTACAAACGGGATAACAGAACAACTCAATCGGCGCAGGATAAATCGACCTTCAAAAAACTTTCAATAGTAATCCCTTTATATAACGAAGAGGAATCGATTAACTTGTTAGTAGCCGAAATCAAAAAAGGCATAAGACAGGCGCAAATAGATTTTGAGGTTATATTCGTTGACGACGGAAGCACGGACAACTCGCTTAAGGTAATTAAAGATATTGCCAAAGCCGATAAGAAATTCCGTTATGTAAGTTTTCAGAAAAACTTCGGCAAATCTGCCGCATTACAGATCGGTTTTAAACAATGCACCGGCGACGTTGTTATTACGATGGACGCAGATCTCCAGGATGATCCGAATGAAATACCTAACCTTCTTAAAAAATTGGACGAAGGGTTTGATTTGGTTTCCGGCTGGAAGAAAAAAAGACACGATCCGTTTATTAAAAATCAGTCTTCTAAATTTTTTAATTTCATTACCCGGATTTTTACAGGAATTAAAATTCATGATTTTAACTGCGGCTTAAAAGCTTATAGAAAAGCTGTTGTTGAAAATATTAAAGTATACGGCGAACTTCACAGATATATTCCTGTGCTTGCAAAGTGGCAGGGTTTTACTATTACAGAAATTCCAGTAAAACACCAGCAAAGACTTTATGGAAAAACAAAGTACGGAATCTCCAGATTTTTCAAAGGCTTTATCGATCTTTTAACAGTCATCTTTACTACCCGTTATGTAAAACGCCCTATGCACTTATTCGGCTTTTTAGGCGCATTTTCGTTCTTAATCGGTTTTGTAGTAAATGGAATTTTATCTTACGAATGGCTGTTCTCTAACAAACCATTAAGCAATAGACCAATGCTGTTTTTGGGAATGCTGTTAATAATAGTCGGCATACAATTCTTTTCAGTCGGTCTGCTTGGCGAATTAATGGTTCACAATTTTCAGGACGATAAAGAATATACTATTAAAGATAAAACTTTATAAATATCCTGAATGTTCATTATAGGTATTTGGGCGGCGCCGCCGTCAGTATATAGAAAAACAGCTTCAGTTTTTGTTAGAGATAGTTTTCCGCTTTTGCGGAAATAAAAATCATTGAATTAATAGCTACATTCTGCACAAAGTATGTCATTCCCGTGAAAACGGGAATCTACTTTTGTATTTTGCAGAGATTCCCACTTCCGTGGGAATGACAATATTGATCAGGAATTTTTGCACAATATATTAGTCAATAGCGTTGATTTAAGCGACAGGGATAGAGGTTCTCTATGCCAACGATGATCCGGAACATTAGTTTTTATCTTACGATATTTATTCACTAAAACAGTTTGATTAAATGCATTACGACCCGATTAAAGATGTTTTTGCTTCGCTACTAAGAAAAATTCCATTGTCGCGGATTCTCTTTTATAAGACTTTGGACGTTATGTTTCTACGGTCATGGTATGTAAGAAGAGAACTAAAAAACATACGAGGCTTGTTAGGCGATAAAGAAATTTCCATTTACGACGCAGGAACTGGATACGGGCAGTATTCATACTTTATGTCCCGCAAATTAAGGCCGAATAAAATTTATTCCGTCGACGTAAAAAAAGAATGGATAAAAGACAGCGAAGAGTTTTTTAAGAACCGCAATATTTCTAACGTCAGCTTTTGCGTAGAAGACCTGACGGCAGTTAACCATAAAGAAAAGTTTGATTTAATCGTATCAGTCGACGTGATGGAACATATTGTAGACGACGTAAAAGTATTTGAGAATTTTTACCGGGCTTTAAAACCGGGCGGCTACCTTCTTATTAATACTCCTTCAATTTACGGCGGAAGCGACGTTCATGACGACGGCGAAGAAAGTTTTATTGGCGAACACGCCCGCGACGGCTATTCATATGAAGATTTAGAATCAAAACTTACTCCTCTCGGATTTAAAATAGTTCAATCCAAGTATACTTACGGCGTTTGGGGCGATAGAGCATGGCGTCTGGGGATTAAGTACCCAATGATTATGCTTAATTCGTCAAAATTATTTTTTATATTGTTACCGTTTTATTATTTAATAACCCTGCTCTTTACTTTCTTAATGATGTTCATAGATTATTCGTCTGTTAACAAAACAGGGGCGGGAATTAATTTCATTGCAAAAAAATAAGTAAAGTAATTTACAGCTCTATGGAGAAATAATGTCAAAGACAAAACGAACGATAGGTTCAAATAAAATTGAAACCTCAAAAGGGGCGGGCTCTTTCGATATTAATAAATACATTCCTACCAAATATCAGGTTCTGGTTGCGTTTGCGTTTATTATAATCCTGTTCCTTATTTTTCTTAATCCAATCTATTTTGGCGGAAAGACCTTCAAATCCGGCGATATCTCTACAATGCAGAGCTACCAGACGTTTATAGACAAAAGCGACTACCCGTTATGGAATCCCTTCGTTTTCTGCGGCTTTCCGGCTGCGGCTACGGTAGGCCCTTTCAGATGGTTTGATCTTATAGCGGCTATTTATTCCACCGTAATAAAAGTTCTTACAAGTCCGTTTGCGGTTAAATACGCCGGGTACACTATGTACCTGTTTGTGCTTTCTTTAACCTCCTTTTTCTTCGCCCGGTCAAAAAAGGCGACAGTAGGAGTTAGCGTGTTTGTTTCGGTAGCCACTTCCTTTGGAACCGGATTAATCGTCTATTTAATGATAGGACATGTTAGTAAGTTAGCGGCGCTAGCAATGTATCCGGCAATTCTGATGATACTTTGCAAGTTCCAGGAAAAAATAAAACTGCTTGACGTTTTGCTATTAGTTATTGCCATGCACTTGCTTATAATAACCAATCACGTTCAAATTATATTCTATACGCTATTTGCAATTGGTATTTATTTCGTCTACTATTTTGTTCATTCAATACTAAAGAAAGACAATGTTTTAAGGAATCAGCTTTTTAAATCGCTTGGAATATTTGCAGTAGTTACAATTATAGCTCTTGCAATGTCTTACGACGATTTAGGTCAGATTTACGAGTATACCCCATACTCTACGCGCGGACCGGCAAGCATTAACGAAACTCATTCCGGACTTACCGAGAAAGCAAGTTCCGCTCATTACGATTACAATACGCAATGGTCGTTTTCTCCGGGAGAAGTAATGACGTTTATCGTCCCTTCTTATTTCGGATTTGGCAATTCAGTTTATGACGGCCCGCTAATTGCCCAGCCTACTGAAATAAACACATATTTCGGCCAGATGGAAATGGTTGACGTGCCGATGTATATGGGCATAATCGTTTTCTTTTTAGGGCTGTTCGCAATAGTTACCCGGTGGAAGAAAGACCCGTTCGTCCGGTTTTTGACCATACTTTCGGGCGTTGCATTAACAATTTCATTCGGGAAAAACTTCTCCGTACTATTCGATTTGATGTATTATTATTTCCCGTTTTTTAATAAATTCAGAGTCCCTTCTATGATTCTTGTTTTAGTACAAACAAGCTTTCCTATGCTTGCCGGACTCGGCATAATGAAGCTTATATCTATGAAAGAAGAAACAGATCTTTTTGCCGAAAAAATTATCAAGTATGCAGCTTTTGCTTTTTCCGGCTTATTCGTAATTTTTATTCTGCTTAACAGCGTTATTGGCGGCTGGTTTACAGACAGATTAGTTGACACAGGCGGCGAAAAAATGACGGAATTAAAACCGTTTTTTGATTATATATCGCAAATGTTTGTAAGCGATTTGTTAATTGGATTTGCTTTAACAGGATTAGCGTTCTGGTTAGCGTATCTGTTCTTAAAGAATAAATTTAATTCGCAGTTCTTAACAACCGCTTTTATTGTTTTGGTTTTAATCGATCTCTGGCGCGTTGACGCTAGAGGCGCGCAATATCAGGATAACCCCGCAGTTCAGGAACAGTATTCTGAACCGGATTATATTTCAGCAATAAAAAGCCAGAACGATAAAGAACCTTACAGACTGCTTAATCTCAAACAGGACGGCTCGATTGGCTCTTTTGGTCATAACGGAAATTATCACGCTTATTTCTTAATTGAAGATATGTACGGATATTCAGGCATTAAACCGCGCGCTTTTCAGGACATCATCGACGTCGTCGGTCCTGCAAACCCAACTTTATGGAGAATGCTTAACGTAAAATATCTTATAATTAATAAACCCGTCGTAATGCCGGGATTAAAGAATATCCTTACAAATGACAAAACGGCAGTATATCAAAATGAATTCGTTTTGCCTCGCGCATACTTTGTAAACAGGGTAGAAAAGAAATCAGGTTACGATTTTCTTACTCTGCTAAAAACTAACTCTTTTGATCCTAAAGACGTGGCTTACGTTGAAGACAAAGATTTAACCGTGGATAAACCGGAAGCAGACGCTTCTATAAAAATCACTAAATATGAAGACACGAAGATTGAACTTGAAGCAAAGGCGACTGGCAATAACTTAATCTTTATAGGCAATACTTTTTATCCTGTAGGCTGGAAGGCTTCTGTCAACGGAAATAAAGCGGAGCTAATAAAACTTAATCATGGTTTTACCGGAATTGTAGTGCCTAAAGGCATAAACAAAGTTGAACTTGTTTATGCGCCTTCAAGCTATACAATTGGCAAAAAACTTTCGCTTGTACTGAATGTGCTCCTGCTTAGCGGCTTAATAGTTGTTATTGCGCTTAAGACAAAAAAGAAAAAATCAGTCAATGCGTGAGTCGAAATTATCTTTCCATTCAAGTTTGGCGTAAGCGTCAGGAAGATGTTTCCAGATTTTGATAAGAAAGAAGCTAATTAACTTAATAAACGCATTATTAGTTTTTAACGTTTTGAAGCCGTATCCTTCTCTGTTCAGATAAAAAACTGAATAAAACAAAGAGGAATACGGCTTTTTATATTTGTTTTCTGTAAATATTAATCCGTTCCCTCTCTTTTTAACAACCCATTTATGCGAAGGCGCAGGCAGTAAAAACTCCGTTAATGGACCCGGGGTTTCTATATAACCGCCTTTGGCAATCCTTTGCAGCTCTCTGCAAAACGTCACCGGATCGTCTACATGCTCTGCTATGTGAGAAGCTATAACGTAGTCAAATTCTTTGTCTCTGAAAGGAGCCTGTAATGCGTCGCCGCCAATTAGATACTTATCTTCGGGAACGTCAATCTTCTGGTTTGTCCGGTGAATAGACTCGCCAATAAATTTTTCCAGCAGGTAATTAGCTCTTTTATTTGCCTGGTGGCCGCTGCCGACGTCAAGCACTTTCCATGCGGGATCTATTTTTACTAATTGAGCCGTATTGCCTGCGTGCCAATAAGTAACTGCCTGTTTATAAACGTTGTAAGTTATTTCTCCAATTACTTCAGGCGAAAATTTATTTCTTCCATATTCCTGAAGAGTTTTAGGATCATACTCCTCAGAATGTTCCACCATATACAAAATTGCTTCTTTCAGCTGATCTAAATTTCTTCTATCAATTAAAAGTCCGGTTTCTTTAGTCACAAAATCTTCCGGGCCGCCGCATTTAGTTGCAATAACAGGAATGCCGTATAATATAGCTTCGGCCGTAACAACGGAAAAACCTTCTTCGTCGCTGTTAAGGATATGGAAATCAGCGTCGGTAAGAATTTTTAGTTTTTCTGCGTCGTCTACATATCCGTGGAATATTACGCAGTTATCTAATATTCCGTTTTCTGAGGCTAATTTTTTCAGCGCTTCTTTCTGTTCGCCGTTGCCTATTATGTGCAGCTCGATATTTTTTTTGTTAAGATCGTTATAGAGATACACAAAGGCGCGGATAATATCCGAAACGTTTTTCCTTTCATTTAAGATGGATATATGCACGGCGCGCTTTATGCCGTCTTTTTTGTTTCCGGCAGAAGTTAAATAATCAGGATTAATTTCAACTACGTTCTGAATTATCCCAAAATTACCCGTAAAACCAACCTTATGCAAATAATCCAAAGAAGCCTTTGAATCGACGTTTGCGAAATAACTTCTTTTAAGTACGGCGCCTTTCAAAAACTTAAGCGGAACATGGGTTTTATTGGTTTCGCCTTTTACAAATTTTATATCCGGCGTCGAGTGTTCTGTAATAACATATGGAGTTCCTTTCAGCAGGTTAATCATCAGAGTAAAGTATCCGGCTCTGTCAATTACGTTAACATGCATCAGATCTTCATGTCCCCAGCTTTTCCTTATATACCGCCAGCCAATAAAATGAGCTTTAAAGAACATAAAGTTAAAAGCAATTTTAGCCCTGATCCCTTTTGATTTAGGATTAAAATATACGCGCACTGTATACAGCCCGTCTTCCCAGACGGCGTCAAGCTCGTACCTTTTATCGGTTAACGAAGTATCGCGGCATACGTACAGAACTGCAACGTCGCAATGTTTTAATACGGCAAGAGCTTTCCTTTTTACAAATACTCCCAATACATTATTTATGCGGTTAGGATACCAGCTTGCTACAAAAAGGACTTTATATCTGATTTCTTTCATTGGCTTATTTATAACTATGAAAATATTTAATTATGCATTATCTTATAAATACCGTTTATTATACATAACAAACTATTGCGGCATAATAAATCTGATTTAATTACATAAAAATACTATTTTATTTTTATCATTTATAAATTTTTTTTAAGATTTTATTCCTATGAAAAAAGCGTTAATAATCGGCGTCTCCGGACAAGACGGAGCGTATCTTGCCGATATATTATTAAAAAAAGGATATCAGGTTTTTGGCGCCTCCAGAGACGCCGATCTTGCCGGTTTCCGCGGATTAAAAGCTCTTGGCATATACGACAAGGTCAGCCTTCATTCTATGTCTCTGATCGACTTCAGAAGCGTTATGCAGACAATATTGCAGATACAGCCTGACGAGATTTACAATATGGCCGGGCAGTCTTCCGTAGGTCTTTCATTTCTTCAGCCTGTAGAAACGCTTGAAAGCATTAGCATAGGCACGCTAAATATTCTTGAAGTTTTAAGATTTCATAAATTAAATACAAAATTTTATAACGCCTGCTCAAGCGAGTGCTTTGGAGATACAGACGGCTCCGCCGCAAATGAAGAAACCCCTTTTAAACCAAGGAGCCCTTATGCAGTCGCAAAATCGACTGCGTTCTGGTTAGTGGCCAATTACCGCGAGGCGTATAATCTATTCGCCTGTTCAGGGATATTATTCAATCACGAATCGCCTTTAAGACCAAAACGATTTGTAACAAAAAAAATTATTGAAACCGCCTGTAGAATTTCGCAGGGGGAAAAGTTAACGCTAAAATTGGGAAACACCCAAATAAAAAGAGACTGGGGCTGGGCTCCGGAGTTTACCGACGCCATGTTCAGAATTTTACAACAGCCATATCCTACCGATTTTGTTATTGCCACGGGTAAAAACATTTCGCTGGAGGAGTTTGTCGAAATCTCTTTTAAAACTCTTGGTCTTAATTATAAAGACTACTTAGAACACGACGAAAATTTAAACAGACCCACTGATATTTCTGTCAGCCTTGGCGATCCTTCTAAAGCAAAGAGAATCCTCGGCTGGGAAGCTAAATACAAGGTAGAAAACGTAATTGAAATGATGATACAAAGTGAACTATCTAAAAACTAACCTTTATTATTTACCGATTTTATTTTTATGGGAATTGTAATCCGGCAAAGCATAAGGACGGTTTTTATTACTTATTCCGGCGTCCTTCTTGGCTTTATAAATATTCTTTGGCTGTATCCTTTAGTTCTTAATACAGAACAGGTTGGTCTTACTAAAACGCTTATAAACGTAGCCGGACTTTTTGCAACGCTGGCCTCTTTAAGCTCGGCAAATATCCCTTCCCGCTTTTTCCCTTACTTCAAAGACGCTAAAGAGCAGCATCACGGAATATTATTTTTTATTCTCGTGGTAGGGCTTATCGGCTTTTCGCTTTTTGTAGTTATATTTTTATCGCTAAAAGATACTATTTCCGCAGTTTACCTTAAAAACGCGCCGCTTCTTATTAGGTACTACTATTATCTGATTCCATTTACGCTCATTCTGCTTTTATCAAACATAATGGAGTCTTATAATACTATACAGCAGCGTTCTGTTTTTCCAAGCTACGTAAGGGAAGTGCAAATAAGAATTCTTACTGCGGCGGGACTGATAATATTTTTCTTAGGCTATTTTAATTTCGACGCTCTGGTTTATTACATAATATGCTCATATTTAGCGGGTTTAGTTGCGTTGCTATTATATACAAAATCGCAAAATTACCTGTTCCTAAAGCCTAATACTTATGTGTTCAGGAGTCCGTTGATTAAACAAATTGCAACGTATAGCGGTTTTTTATTATTAGGCAGCACAAGCGCAATTATAATTGGGAACGTTGACAGCCTTATGCTCAGCGCATATTCTGGTTTAAGAGCTACTGGCATTTACACAATAGCCTTTTATATAGCCACAATAATTGAAATACCAAGACGCTCGTTATCTCAGGTGCTGGTGCCTTTAGTTTCGGAAGCCAATAAGAACGAAGATATAGCAAAATTAGAAGACCTTTATAAAAAATCGTCTATTAACCAATTAATTATAGGCTCGTTGATATTTATTGGAATATGGAGCAACATAGACGGCATTTTTGCTCTCATTCCTAACGGAGCCGAGTATTCAGCCGGTAAATGGGTGGTATTTTATCTTGGGCTTGGCAAACTATTCGATATGGCTACTGGAATAAACGCTGAGATTGTAGGCACGTCAAAGTTTTATAAAGCAGACTTGATGTTTAACTGCATACTTGGATTTCTTGCAATATTTACAAATTTGTGGTTAATACCAAAATATGGATTAACCGGAGCTGCAATGGCCTCGGCTTTATCCGTTTTTATTTACAATACAATCCGCTTTAGTTATTTGCTGTATGTGATGAGAATACAACCGTTTTCTTTCAATACAGTAAAAGGATTATTAATAATTGGCGTTATTGTAGCCGCAGTCAATTTTATTCCATTTATCTATTCCGTTATAATAGATATGATAATCAGAAGCTTAGTCATTGCAATCCTATTTGCAGTCTTAGTTTTAACATTTAATATCTCTGAGGATATAAATAAAATAGTTTATAAGGTATTCGCTTTAGTGAAGAGTAAAATCAAATAAATTTTATTGAGCATTTATTCTTTGGTTATTGTTTCTCTATAAATTGTTAAATTTGTAAGCAATTAAAATTGCAATAAGCGGCTATATTTTTTAATATTATATTTCAATCGTAAGATATGAATAAAAATTATTCGTTAAATGACATATATGAGTTTTTACCAGAGGACTATTCGATAGTAGGCAATACCGAAATTGGATACATTAATAATGCAAAACCAATTGAGCTCGCAAATAAAGAATCTATAGTCTGGATCAAAGGCAATAAAAACGATAAATATAAATTAATAAACGAGACCCTCGCCAGATTGATTATCTGCGATAAAAATTTAGAGATAGACGAGACCATTTCTAAAACAAAATGTTTTATTGTGGTAGATAATCCAAAACTTATTTTTATTCGTATTATAGAAAACTTGTTTATCCCCAAAAAAGGGAAAGAGATTCATCCTTCTGCAATAATACATCCAGACGCTCAAATAAGCCCGACTTCGTATATTGGACCATTTACTTACATTGGCAATTGTAAAATTGGAGATAACGTCATAATTGACGGGAATTGTTATTTATATGACAATACGACAATTGGGAACAATGTGATAATACATGCCGGGGTTGTTATTGGCTGCGACGGATACGGCTATTCAAGGAATGAAAAATTAGAATTTGAAAAATTTCCTCATCTTGGGGGAGTAATAATACATGATAATGTGGAAATTGGAGCTAACGCCGCTATCGACAGGGGCGCTCTTGGAGATACAATAATAGGAGAAGGAACCAAAATAGATAATTTGGTTCAAATTGCTCACAATGTAGTTATTGGGAAGCATTGCGCAATTATTGCAAATTCTATGTTAGCAGGCAGCGTAGTAATTGGAGATTACTCATGGGTCGCTCCTTCTGCTTCGGTATTAAATCAGCTTCATATTGGATCTAATGTTACTGTTGGATTAGGCGCAGTAGTAAACAGGCATATACCAGATGGCGAAGTTTGGACAGGAGTCCCGGCGAAACCGTTAAAAGAATATGTCGATACTCAAAGAGCTTTAAAAAAATTAATTAAATAATCAGGTTTTATATGGAAAATAAGAATATTTTAATATTATCGCCCCATACAGACGATGCAGAACTTGGGTGCGGCGGAACTATCATTCGTTTACTTGAAAAAGGGAATAACATTCATTGGGTTGTTTTTTCTACTGCAGAAAATTCGCTCCCGGAAGGCATGCCCAAAGATACATTAAAGACTGAATTTACTGATGTATATAGGTCATTGGGTATTAAGGATGAAAACGTTGATATATTAAACTACAGGGTTAGATATTTATTTGAAGAACGGCAGCAAATATTGGAAAAGCTCGTGACGGTCAGAAACAAGTTTAAACCTGATTTAGTCCTTGGCCCTTCATTGAATGATTTTCATCAGGATCATATTGTCGTCGCAACCGAAATGGTGCGCGCATTTAAGAACTGTTCATCAATAATAAGTTACGAGCTCCCATGGAATAACATTACGTTTAACGCTCAAATGTTAATACGCCTTGAAAAAGAGCAGATTACAAAAAAAATTGAATTGCTTAAATTCTATAAATCGCAATTCATTAAACAAAGGAACTATTTTTCTGAAGATTTTATTTGGGGTCTTGCCTGCTCTCATGGAGCACAGGCAAATTGTAAATATGCAGAAGCTTTTGAAATAATCAGGTGGATTGAATAGGCGCAATATGAGCTATAGATTTGTAAAAATAACGTCGTTATATAGGGATTTTTTAAAACACTATTATCATTTGAACCCGAATATTAAGTCTGAAAATTATGAGGTTCAATTGAACCATCTGATGGCTCAATGTTTTGGCTGGGCAGATTATTATAGCGAGCATTTAAAATCTTTAGGCGCTGAGTCTTACGAAATTGTAGCCAATGCGTTTCCTCTTCAAAATGAGTGGGCAAAAGAAAACGGTTCTTCTGCAACTGGTCTTGATATTGTTGTAGACCAATTAAAAAAACTAAAACCGGATGTTGTATTTTTTCAGGATAGTTACAAATTTAACGGCAACTTTATAACAGAGCTTCGCGCCAAAATTCCTAGCATTAAATTGATTATTGGGTTCTGCTGTACAATTTTTAATAATCAGTATCTTGAACAATTTCGGGCATTTGATTTCATGTTTGTATGCTCGCCTTTGTTTGCTAATAGATTTAAAGAATTTGGATTAAAAACTTACACTATATATCATGCTTTCGAAGAATCGATATTAGAGCGAGTAAAAATTAACAACCCTTATCCAGAAGTTGATTTCTTATTTGTCGGTTCTTTCATTCCCGGCGCAGATGGGCATGTTGTAAGAAAACAAATAGTCGACGAACTTATCGCATCTAAGATAAACATAGAAATTTATTCTAATATTCTAACAATTAAACCGCTTGATTTGTTTTTAAGAGGTAGCGCATATATTGCATCCGAAATATTAAAAAAGACAGGACTTAATTCTTTGGCTAAGAGTTTGCCTGGAATTAAAAAAGCATACTACCTAAATGAAATTCCTAAAAACGTCGAAAATATATCTGCGATAAAAAAAATCACAAAACCTCCGCTATTCGGGCTTGAGATGTTTAAAGCTCTGTACCACTCAAAAATAGGATTTAATGTGCATGGCACTGCCGCCGAAGGATATGCCGCTAATATGCGCTTATTTGAAGTTACGGGTATTGGCTCCTGTTTAGTGACTGATTGGAAAAAGAATATTAACGATCTGTTTGAAGAGGATAAAGAAGTTGTTACATTTAAAACAGCCGCTGAATGTACAGAAAAGGTTAAATGGCTTTTAGATCACCCAAGCGAAAGGGAAGCGATTGCAAAAGCAGGGCAGAATAGAACATTAAGAGATCACAATTACAAAATTAGAGCGGAATTTATGCATAATATCATTTGCGAAGAACTCTTATCTAAATAGCGCTCAACGCATATTTTTTAAAGTCACTGGATTGTGAGCCCGCCATCAATAACAAGACTAGTTCCTGTTATCCATCGGCTTGCATCAGATAATAAAAATACGACTGCATTTGCGATATCTTCAGGAAGCCCATACCCCAACGGATATTTTTTTTCATCTTCAGCTATCATTTCTTTGGATAATTGCTGGTTTATCGTTTCTGTCATTGGGGTTTTAACTATACCAGGCAGTACGCAGTTCACTCTCGTTTTGGATTTTGCCACCTCTAAAGCTAACGCCCGACTAAAAGCGTTTAATGCGGCCTTCGACCCGGCATACAAAGCATTTCCCGGAGCGCCGATAAAGCTTGCAACTGATGAAATAAAAACGATAGATGAGTTTGGTTCAATTAATTTTTTTTTCAATACTGTTTGAACCAGAAAAGCTGCCGCTTCATAATTAATTCCATAAACTGAATTCAGCTTTTCTTTATTAATAAATTTTATTGGCAATGATGCAAAAACGCCTGCAGAGTATACTATCCCATTTAATTTAGGAAGTTTTTCAATTAGCGCTAATCGCTCTTCCTCAATTGATAAATCTGCCGAAAAAAATATGTGGCGTCCCTCTTTTAACAAGCTTTCCGTTTCAGAAAGCTTTTCAGCGTTTCGCCCAACTGCTACTACGCTCCCCCCCATTTGGGAAATGCCAATGCAAATTTGTCTTCCAATACCAGACGACGCCCCCGTTACAAGAAACATCTTACCTGTTAAGTCAAAAGGGGAGTCATTCATCTCAAGACTCATTTTTTAGAAATGGTTAGATCAAATAATTGCTGTAACGTCGAACAACTTTTTATTTCCTCTCCTGATAAGCTAACATTATACTCTGAATCAAGCATCGCCAATGTTGATAATAACGCTAATGAATCCCATTCAGCTATTTCCTGAAATTTTGATTCACCTGAAAGAGTATTTTCATCAACATTATCAATTGCATCTTCAAAATTGCGCACAAATTTATTTATATCCATAATGACAATCCTTTCTAAAATTAAAAATTAATTATGCATCCACCCCAAGAATAACCGACTCCAAATCCAACAAGAATCAGGTTGTCATTTTTAGCGACTTTGCCTTCAATTATCGCATTTTTTAGAGCAATTGGGATACTTGAAGAAACCGTGTTCCCAACTTCCGCCAAATACTCATAAAACTTATCTTCCGATATTTTGATTTTCTTCCTGAGGAAATCGAGCATATATTTATTTGCCTGATGAAAAATAAATAACGATATATCCTTTTCAGTTAGATTTGCTTTAGTATACAGTTTTTCTATTACAGGCGGAACCTCACGTAACGAAAAATTAAATATCTCGCTTCCATTCATAAATAGCGAGTTATCATTTCTTACATTTCCATATTCGTCAGTAAAATCCGTTCCTGATTCATCTGTTTTAGGAAAGCGTAAACCTCCAGCTTTAACAATCAAGTTTTTCCCGCCCTGTCCATCAGTGCCAAAAATAAAAGGACCTATTTTGTTCTCGGCTCCTTCAACCGCAGAAACAAGAGTAGACGCGGCCGCATCTCCAAAAATAGTTTTAACGCTCTTGTCTTTTGGATGAATAAACTTACTATATGTTTCGGCTGTAATTAATAAGACATTACTTGCCTGCTCGGTTTCTATAAGACCTTTGGCAATGCTTAAGCCATAAATAAATCCCGAACATCCCAAATTAAAGTCAAATGCTCCCGACGATTTAGGAATTCCAAGTTCATTTTGTATATAGCATGCAGTCGTCGGCAAAAAATAATCTGGACTTTGCGTACAGAATAATACAAAATCAATTTCTTTAGGATCAATGTTGTATTCTTGAAATAATTTTTTTGCGCTTGCAATACCCAGATCAGAAGAAAGTTCATTTTTATCGGCAATGTGTCTTGTATGAATTCCTGTTTTTTGAGCAATCTTTTCGATAGACCATTCAGGAAACTCTTTAGCAATGGTTTCATTATCAAGACGCTTTTCCGGTAAATAGTAGCTGATAGCTTTTATATAAGATTTCATATTCTTTTCATTTTATTATATTTTAACTTAAAGAAAAAATATTACTTATTCCAATCATTATTTATTAATACTAGCATTGGCTGAATTTGATTCCAAATTGCTTGACTTTATATGATTATATTTATATAATCATATAACAAATTTATTAACTTTTATGTGGGGAAACCATGAAATTACTAATTTATTCATGTTTTGTTAGTTTTGTTTTCTTTTTTGCAAGTTGCTCCAATGAAGACGTCACATCGCCAGATGTTAAGTCAAATGAATCCGGAAAAGTTTTACTAAAATTTGATAAAACAACCGCGCCTTTAGACGTAGTAACAATAACCGCTTATTTAACCAAAACCACCGGACCCGATACAATTAGCGGAACTCTAAACTTATTATCAGATACGACTGCAAGCATTTCGTTCCAAAATATTCCGATTGGAGACTGGCATTTAAAAATTAATGCTGCAAATAGCCAGGGCGTTATAATTTATTCAGGCGAAGCCGATTTAACTGTTATCGCTTCAATGATTACGCAAGTTGCATTAACTCTTCAGCCTTCAGGAAACGCATCTGTAGGAGGTATATATATATTAGTAAACTGGGGCGTAAATACCAGCGCCTGGACGGATTATTCCCACAATCCCGTTTTAATTCCAACGTCTTCTACATTTGACGCATATGGATTATCCTCTCCTATTGTTTTCGTGGACGGAAGTTCCTTCAAAATGTGGCATACTTGTATAGCCGCTAGCGGAGTTAGTTCTGTTGGATATGCTGAATCTACCGATGGTCTTACCTGGACGCGACCAACTTCAAAACCTGTATTATCCCCAGGAGCTTATGGCGCTTGGGATTCCTATACTGTAGGACCTGGACCCGTAATTAAGGTTAACGGCGAATACTGGATGTACTATAATGGAAGCATTAGCAGCATGGGGCCTTCTCATATTGGTTTAGCTACTTCGACTGATGGTATTAACTGGACTAAAAAAGCAAGTCCCGTTATATATTCCCAAAGCGGTTGGGAATCTGCCGTTGGAGCCGAAGGTATTATAAAAATTGGCGATGTTTATTATTTATATTATACCGGAAGAAATAATGGAGCTTATAAAATTGGTTTAGCTACGTCAACAGATGGATTAAACTGGACAAGATATTCAGGCAATCCTATTTTATCTGCTGATAAATCTTGGGAAGGCAATGGAGTTTATTATCCTAGCGTAATAGCGCAAAATGGCGGTTACACAATGTTTTATGGCAACATCAGTTCTTATAACACTGCTTTTGGAACTGCTACTTCCACAGACGGTAAAAACTGGGTAAAAAGTTCAAGTAATCCATTCTTTACTTATAAGAATTCGTACAGCAATTGGACTAATTCGATTAACTATCCATGCGCTATAAAGTACAATAACGAACTACGCGTTTATTATACTGGTTATAGCATTTCACTCGGAACTCAAACCATTGGGTTAGTTCGGAAATAATGCTTTAAATATAGCAGTTTTTCTTTAAGAACCCTTTTTATAAAGGGTTCTTTTTTTATTATGCTAAAACTATAGTAATAACTTAACTTGTCTCTTTCTTTAAAAGCATATTTATTTTATATTATTTTCTTGATAACAATTATTTTTTCAGGATATTGATGAAGAATTTTGCAATAACCGGAGTTGCAGGGTACATTGCCCCGCGCCATTTACAAGCTATTAAAGCTACAGGCAATCAGCTTGTGGCTGCCGTTGATACTCACGATTCTGTAGGCGTTTTGGATCGTTATTTTCAGGATGTGAGTTTCTTCACTGAATTTGAACGGTTCGACAGGCATCTGGAAAAACTGAAACGTTTATCGGAAGAAGAACGGGTTCATTATGTAAGTATCTGCTCGCCTAATTTTTTGCACGACGCTCATATGAGGTTCGCCCTTAGAATTGGCGCGGACGCTATTTGCGAAAAACCCCTTGTGCTTAATCCATGGAACCTTGATTCTATCCAGGAAATGGAAAAAGAAACAGGCCATAGAGTAAACACCGTTTTACAATTGCGCGTACATCCGGCTCTGCTTGAATTAAAAAATAAAATTGCAAACTCTCCTAAAAAAGAAAAACATGAAGTTTTGTTAACCTACATCACTTCGCGCGGGTTGTGGTATAATTATTCCTGGAAAGGAGTAAAGGAAAAATCGGGCGGCGTTGCTACTAATATTGGCGTTCATTTCTACGACTTTTTAATGTGGCTGTTCGGCAGCGTAAAGAATAGCTCGGTCTATCTTTCTGAGTTTAATAAAATGTCAGGCTTCCTTGAACTTGAAAACGCAAACGTAAGATGGTTTTTGTCTATTGATAAAAACGACCTTCCGGCTGAAGCGGTAAAAGACGGTAAAACTACTTACAGATCAATTACAATTGACGGCGATGAAGTTGAGTTTACTAATGGCTTTACCGAACTCCATACCAAAATTTATGAAGAAGTTTTAAAAGGAAACGGATTTGGCATTGACGACGCAAGAGCGGCTATTGAACTTGTATATCAGCTGCGCAACGCCAAATTGGAAAGTAATCTTGAATACGCTCATCCATTTTTAACTAAAGGGAAGTAATGAGTTTTTTTAAACATGAATCCGCCTATGTTGACGAGCCCTGCGAAATTGGCGAAGGAACAAAAATCTGGCACTTTTCCCACGTGCAGTCGGGCGTTAAAATTGGAACTAACTGCGTTCTTGGGCAAAATGTAAATATTGGAACTAACGTCTCAATTGGCAATTTTGTAAAGATCCAAAATAATGTTTCGGTTTACGAAGGCGTTATTTTAGAGGATTATGTTTTCTGCGGTCCCTCGATGGTTTTTACAAACATTCTAGATCCGCGCTGCAAATATCCGCAGGTCGGTTCGCAGTTTTATAAAACGACTCTTATTAAAGAGGGAGCTTCTCTAGGAGCTAATTCAACTATCGTTTGCGGTCATACTGTAGGCAGGTTTGCGCTTGTTGGCGCAGGTTCAGTCGTAACAAAAGATATACCCGACTTTGCGCTTGTAATAGGTAACCCCGCAAGAATTAAAGGCTGGGTAAGCGAAGCCGGAAGAAAATTAGAGTTCGATAAAGAGGGAATAGCTTTCTGCGAAAAATCGAATAAAAGATATAAACTTGAAAACGGCTTGGTAAAAGAAATTTAAGCTCCGGATTATTATAATTTACGCGCGATTACTACTACAGTTTTAAATACGTCTTTAACGCTTGAAGAGCTATCGAGAGCTTCTAAAAGAATAATATAAATTCCAATGCGCAGGGCGTTTCCGTCTTCGTCGCGTCCGTTAAATATTATTGAGCCGTTATATGCGTTTTGCTGGTTATTAAAAAGCGTCCTCAGCAGCCTCCCTTTATTATCATAAATTCTTACGCGAACCTGCTGCGCCGGATGCTGCAGGCTATAAGTAATTACGGTATTATCTTCGTATCCGTCATTATCCGGCGAAAAAGGATTTGGCGCAACTGTAATAGCAGACGTTCTTGTTTGATTAATTGCAGCAAACAGACTGTTTACTTTGCCCGGAGTTCCCCCTGCAGGATCGCAGCACAAGCCCCAGTTTGAAGCGGTAGCGCCGTCCAGTAAAGGATTAATTTTTTCTATTGATTTGTCTTTTGCCACAGCTGCCTTTTTGTTCAACCAGCCGCTCGTATAATAAACGGAATCAATTGTGTTGTTATTTAAATCTTTTAGTAATACCATGCCTTCAGAATTATCCAGACCAAGATTTGCCGTCCCGCAGATTTTAATATTTTTATTGTTTTGCATATACGAATATTTTGAGTTGATTAACGTATCTGCCGCAAGAACGTAATATTCATGATCGGCCAAAACAAAACGGGCGTCGCTTAGCCTGTAAACGTCTCCTTTTAAGTTTTTAATTTGCCAGCCTGCAATATTAATTGTATCGCCGCTGACGTTAAGAAACTCGATATACTCCGAATTTCCGCTCCCCGGATTATTCATAATTTCATTAATAACAACGCTGTTCCTTTTATAAGAAGGAACTCCTACTACTGAGTTTATTTGGCCGGGAGTGCATCCTGCCGGGCTTATAGACGTCTTCCAGTTAAGGCTGTCGTTTCCATTTACTGATAACGAAACTCTTTCTAACGAAAAACCAACGGTTCCGCCAGCAGCGGCGCCATTGGCGGTCCAGGAAGATTTATAAAAAACGCTAGAAATTTCAGAGCCGTCGAAATCGTATATCCTTACTCCGTCTTCGGAATTATTTAGCTGACCAAAGCTGGCAATAATTATTTTTACATTAACTGACGGATAGTATTTATAAAAAGACGAGTCGCGCGCAATTATAAAATATTCATTTGGCTGAACGTATAAGTCTTTATTTGCTATTTTTGCTTTTATAGTGGTTGCCGAATAATCGCTAACTGATAAACCGTTCAGATTAATTGCCTGACCGGAAACATTAACAGCTTCAATCCATTCAGGTTTATCCAGCGCTGGATTGTACATAATTTCGTTAACGAGCAGAGAGCCTGCATTATTTTTTATCCTTATTGATTCAGACGCATAATTATTAACAGAATCTTCGTCTTTAGCATATTTAATTTTCGCCGCAATTAAATATTTTTCATTAACAGCCTTAAATGAACGGCTTGCAAATAAATCAATTGAATCCGCCGCGTTAAGCGTTCCCGGATAACTCTGCGTTTCAAAAAGCTGCAAAGCGGATTTATTCGTGTCAGGGGAGAAATAATATTCTATACTAAAAGCGCTTGCGCTCGCCGAACCTGAATTTTTTATTCTTGCTGCTACAAGCAGCGAATCGCCATGCTGCGGAGCCAAAAAATTTGCAAATACTTTTAAAAGCGTTAAATCGTTTACCTTTGCCGAGATGCTGTTTTTCCTCCCCGGAGTGCTTCGCTCCGCGTCTGTTGAAACTCCCCAGTTGTCTTTAAGATTAGAATCGTTATTTAAGTTTTTTCTTTCTAACGAAAAGCCTTGTTTGCTTTCAAAATTAATTCCATACAAAACCGAATCAATAATATTATTTTCTGCGTCTTTCAAAACAACCCCGTCTTTATCATTATTCAAAACGGGAACAGGCGTAAACAATATTTTAGCCGGGATATTCCTGTGATAATTATATATTGACGAATCTTTTGTTACTAGAAAATACTCTCCCGGCAAAGCCAAAAAGTCTTTTGTAGTTTTATAAATTTCCGGAGTTGCGTATACGTCGTTTATCGACCAGCCTTTAAAATTTATAGTGTCTGGAGTATTATTATAAAACTCAATCCACTCCGGTTCTCCATTTGTAGGATCGTACATTATTTCATTTATAAGAACCGCGCTTTTACTGTACGCAAGGTCTGCTTTTTTATATAAATAATTATTGGCCTCATTTTCATCTCCCTGCGCAGTTAAATTTATTATCACTGCCATAGCTCTGTGAATATTGCTAACCAGCGGATTTAATTCAACTATTGCAGAATCTGTCGGATTCAATTTAGGGTATGGACCGGAGTATAAAAGCGCGTCCGGAAGCGTGTCGTTATTTACATCTTCATAAATCTTAAGCGTAAAGGGGAGAGCATATATGCCGGCGTTTTTCACTTTGATCTTTAGACCGACGCTGCCGCCGTAGTTTGGCGTTTGAGGAATAACTTGCGCGTCTGCAATTTGTAAATCGTAATCGCAGGCCGAAACTGAATTTTTCTTCCCCGGAGTTGCGCCGTTTTTATCCTTTGATTCCAGCCAGTTTGATTGTTTTATTGACAAACCGGAGGGTTCAATTCTTTCAAGCGATTTACCGCCAGAGCCGCCCCATGACGATTGGTATTCTACTGAGTCGATAGTTCTGTTTAACGAATCTATTAGTATTACTTTATCGCCTGAATTATTTAGAGCTGGAAATTTTGCGCATACAAATTGCGAGGTAATTGCATAATCTTTAATCAGCGAACTATCGGCTGCAATTACTAAATATTCCTTTGGTTTTATTACTAACGATTTTGTTATTACGGTTGCGGTATCTGTATTATCAGAAAGTTTATAGTTTTTTAAGTCTATTTCCTTTTGGCTATTATTATAAACCTCTATCCATTCTGGCTGCCTTAAAGCGGGAGCGTACATAATTTCATTTATAACAAGGTCGTTTCTTTCTTCGTTTATTTTATACGCGGTAAACTGCGCGTATTTCTTATTATTAGTTATGTCTTCATCATTTACAAAATCTACATAAGCGAAGTATCTGTTTATTCCAGAGCTGTATGGAGCGCAATTTGCAGTAAATGTTGCGCTGTCTTTTGGCGTTAATATCGGGCCTGTTATTGTTTTAATTAATTCGGTCTGTTGAATTAACGTATCGTTATTTATGTCGGCATAAATCTTTACCGCATAGTTATTGACGGTTTGTTTGCCATTATTGAGCGCTGTAATAATTAATTCGTTCTTGTCTGTAATGCTTATTGATTTATATTTTAATTGTGCGTTTGTTAAAGCCAAGTCGTATTGTTTTACTGCAACCGAATTTATCTTCCCCGGAGTAGCTCCGTTTTTATCCTTTGACTCCGACCAGTTTGATTGCGTTATTGACGAACCGGACGGTTCAATTCTTTCAAGCGATTTACCGTTCGAGCCGCCCCACGCAGGCAGATACTCTAACGAGTCGATAGTTCTGTTTAACGAATCTATTAGTATTACTTTATCGCCTGAATTATTTAACGATGAAAACTTAGCGGTTATAAATTGCGACGGAATTGTATAATCTTTAAGCAGCGAGCTATCAGCCGCAATTACTAAATATTCATTCGGTTTTAAAATTAGCGATTTTGTTATTATCGTAGAAGTATCAGTATTGTCAGAAAGTTTATATCCTTTTAAATTTATTTCTTTCAGACTGTTATTATAAACTTCAATCCATTCTGGGCGCTGTAAAGCCGGGGCGTATATAATTTCGTTGATAACAATGTCGTTTCTTTCCTCGTTAATTTTATACGCTGTAAATTCTGTAAACTTTTTATTATTTAAAGTGTCTTCGTCATTAAGAAATTCTATGCAAGCAAAGAACCTGTTTGCGCCTGCGTTATAAGGGCTGCAAGCCATTGTAAGCGTTATACTGTCTTTATATGCTATTGTCGAACCAGTTATCGTTTTAATCAATTCATTTTGTTGAATAAGAGTATCGTTATTTATATCGGCATAGATTTTTACTGCATAATTATTGGCAGTTTGCTTGCCGTAATTACGTAGCGTAACGCTTAATTCATTTTGCCCGGTAATGTTTATTGTTTTATACTTTGTTTTAAAATCTGTTAGAGCTAAATCATATTGTTTTAGCGCTATAGAATTTACTAGGCCTGGAGTAGCGTTAAACCCGCTAATAGAACTTCCCCAGTTTGATTTTAGTACTGAAGATTCGTCTTTATCAATTCTCTCTAACGATTTTCCGTTTATGTTTCCTCCCCATGCAGGAAGATACGCCAGGCTATCAATAGTCGCGCCTAAAGAGTCAGTCAATACAATGGAATCTCCATCATTATTTAGCGACGGTAGATTTGTTTTTATAACTTCTACCGGGATTTTATAGTATGAAAGGATAGACGAGTCTTTTGTAATTATTAGAAATGAATTTGGCTGGAGTAAAATATCTTTTGAGGTTATTACGACGCGGTTTGTTTTGTCGCCTATCCTCCAGTTTTTCAGGTTGATTTGCTTTTGGGACTTATTAAAAATTTCCACCCATTCGGGCTGTCCGGCTATGGGCGCATACATGAACTCATTTATTACCGCATCATTATAGCTGCTTCCCTTGGGATGAACTGTGAAAGAGATTTGTTTTATATTATCTGCTTTATTTTCGTCCCGGCCATATATGACCTCCGCAATTATATTATATTTACCCGCGGCAAGAGAATTTAATTCCGAGGAGGTTTCAACCGAATCGTTAGCGGCCAGACTGGAGTAGTCTTTGTTAACTAACAACTCGCTTGCTTCCGGTATTGAATTATAATTAGCATCGTTGTAAATATTAATAGAAAAACTATCTGCTGCTGCAGATCCTTTATTTAATACTTTTGCGCTAATAGCTGCGCTTCCTCCCTCATAAATTAAAGACGGGGAGACGCTTATTGAATTGACCTCTAAATTATGTTCATAAGGCGTAATAGAGTTTCTGTACCCTGGCGTTCCGTTTAAAACAAGCGAATTGCTCCAATTTGAAGGGGAGGCATCTTTGTTCATTTTAATTTTTTCATCTGAGTATCCGACCGCATTATCGGCGGAATATGAATAATAGTCCAATGTATCGTTATTTTTGTTTAACAGGCAAATAGGCCTGCCTGTAGTATTGGACATGCCCGTAGAGCCGAAATAATTATCTGCAATTTTAAGTATTAGAGCGCCGGATGGAATTTTATCTTTATATAGTCCATTTGCAAAATCATAATTACCTTGTAAAATTACTGCATAGGAGCCTGGCGCCAGTATGGAGGTTGAGCCTGTTTTTAATATGATATCCGGATTTGAAGTATTATACTTTATTTTGAAGCTGTCGATGTCAATTGGAGTTAGACCAAAATTATAAATTTCGATAAATTCATTATCGCTCCCCTGAGGATAAAACATCACTTCAGAAATCGCTAAAGAAGCGACTGATTGTGCATGGAGAAAAAGAAGAGGGAAAAGCAGAAGTACAAAAATATACTTCCTCAACCTGTCAGGTCCCGGTTACCGTTGTTGAAGTTCCCTGATCGTCGCTATTGGAAACCGTAGCGCCAATAACATAAGTATCATCCTGAAATGAGCTTGAATATAATATTAAAATTTTTGTGCCGGGTTTAATAACCAACGACCCGGATAATCCTCCCGTTACAGACGAAGTTTTTGCAGCAGCCGGAACTTCGTAAGTAGTTGAATATGTATACGTTCCAGGTACAATATTTTTTATAGTTTTTGTTTCACCCGAAGGCACAACAATTTCGCTTCCTCTAAAATTCACATGTATGTCCCCGGCGGCTAAGTTTTTCAGCGTTATGCTGTTATCCAGGTTTGAAGAGCAACTTACAAAAGCCGCACAAAAGGAGAGTAAAATAAAAAGGACTGCATATTTCTTTTTCATATAAAACCTCAACGGTTTTTTGTATAAGATGAATATTAAATTAATCTATCAGCGTTAAATTGTCAATCAATTTAGAAATAATATCGTTACTGTCAAAAAAAAAAGCCTGTACTTTTTTATATTATCGTAAGATTTATTAAATACTTTAATTGTAACCTGGAATTTGAAGATTTATTTGTTATTGTGGGACTCTCTTTAGCAAAAGCGGCAACCAGTTAGACGCAAAAGCCAACTTGTATTGCGGCAATTTAGAGTATATAAACAAAAGCCCCGCCCAGTAAAACAGGGCGGGGCTGGCGTTGTTAACAAGTTATTAACATTTTAAAAAAGATTTAACTCAATTTTTGTTCTTATGCTGTCAACCGTTTCTTTTAAGTTTTTATCAAGAAGAATTCCTTCTTCGATGCTTCTGCATGAATGGATTACGGTTGAGTGATCTCTGCCTCCAAAATGGAGTCCAATGCTCTTAAGCGAAGACTTAGTCATTTGGTTGGAAAGATACATAGCCACCTGCCGGGCAAGCACAATCTCTTTTTTTCTTGTTTTATCTCTTATTTTATTTTCGTCTACTGCAAGAAAATCGCATACGCATTTTGTAATCGATTCAATCGAAATTGAGAACTTTCTGTTTGTTGCAATTTCTTTTACGGTTCTTTTTGTCAGATCAAGAGTAATATCTTTTGAATTAAGCGAAGCCGTAGCAAGAAGCTTAATAAGGCAGCCTTCAAGCTCGCGGATGTTAGACGTAATGTTGGTCGCTATGTGCTCTAAAATTTCCGGAGAGATGTTCATTCCGTAATCTGAGCTCTTTTTATTAAGGATAGCGATTCTGGTTTCAAGGTCAGGCGGCTGAATATCTGCCGATAACCCCCACTGAAAACGGGAAATCAACCTGTCGTCCAATCCTTTTAGATCTTTGGGCGGTTTATCGCTGGAAAGGATGATTTGTTTGCCAAGCTGGTGCAGGGTATTAAAAATATGGAAGAACAAATCCTGCGTCTTTTCTTTGCCAATAAGAAACTGGATATCGTCTATTATCAGAACGTCCATGCTTCTGTAAAAATTAGAAAAATCGTTAACTTTATTAGATTGAACAGATTCGACAAATTCAACCGTAAAATGATCGGAAGAAAGGTAAATAACTCTTTTAGAAGGAAAGTTTTCCACAACTTTGTTTCCAATAGCCTGTATAAGGTGAGTTTTGCCCAATCCAACGCCGCCATAAACAAAAAACGGGTTGAAGGACGTTCCGCCAGGGTTATCGCTTATAGCGCCTGCGGCCGCTCTTGCTAACTGATTTCCATCTCCCTTAATAAAATTATCAAAAGTATACTTAGGATTCAGATATGTTTCAAAAGTACTATCAGGTTTTGGCTCTTCAATTACTTTTGGAGTTTCTTTTATTATTTGTTTTTCAGGATAGCTGATTTGAACTTCGTCTTTTTCCTCATAGGTCGAATATGTTAATTTTGCATTTTCGCCTATAACTTCGCGCAAAGCGTTATTTAGCAAAGTATTGTAGTGTTCGTCTACCCATTCCCAGAAAAACTTACTCGGAATTTGCACTTCAATGGTATCCAAAGCAAAGTTTACCGGCTTAATTGGTAAAAACCAGGTGTTATATGTTATTTGGGGAACGTTTTCTTTTATTATCCGCAGGCAGTCTTTCCACACGGTTTGAGCGTCTTTAGTTGTATCAGTTGTTAATATGTCTAAACTTATCATTAAATTATCCACAATTAGAAAATTAGAAAAAATCTTAAAAACGAGCTATATTCTAAATATTTCGACAGCTGTCAAATTATTATCAACAAGTTATCAACATCAGGCGAATAGCTCTAACTTGCTTGTTTATAATTACTTAAGTTGATTATTTAAACTTAATGAACATACTCAGGGCAATAAGATATGTTCATAAAAGTTGACGGTCTGCGTGAAACATTTTCACAGCTAAGAGTTATCCACATTTAGTTAACATCAATTTTGACTCTTTGAGTAATGAAAAAATAGGCGCTAAAGCCTTATTCTCCAAATTATATTTAAAAAAAATGAAGATTTAATATTGGAAACTGCCTGGTTGTTTTGTATTTGTTATCTTTGCTTATATTTCTATATTTTAAACACAGTTTTGCAAAAGGATTTTTGAATGATTTCGACTTTACATATTTGTAATTTAATATTACCGCTTTTTTATTGGGCTACTGTCGGGATATACCTATACGATTTTTTTAATGACAGCTCTTTTTCGTCAAACTCTAAAAGAGTATTGCTATTCCACACTCTCTTGTTTCATGTTTTTTACCTGATTTTAAGAACTATAGCGTTCGATCATCCTCCAATTACCAACGTATTTGAAATATTTACCGTCCTGGCCTTTGCTGTAAGCTTCGCTTATTTCATTTTAGAGCTTGAAACGGATATAAGAGGAACCGGGCTGTTTATAATTATTATTTCCGTCATCTTCCAGACTATCTCTTCTATCTTTATACAAGATGAAACAGTTGTTAAAGAGGTTTTAAGAAGCAATTTATTAGGCTCTCATGTTTTAAGCGCCCTGCTTGGTTATTCAGGCATTACAATTTCGGCTGTTTATGGATTTTTATATTTAATTCTCTATAAGGAAATTAAATTGAATAAATTTGGGTTAATATTTGAAAGAATGCCAAGTCTGGAAAAGTTGGAACAGTTAAGTTTTTATGCGGCAATTATCGGGTTTATTCTTTTAAGCGTTGCAATAATAATTGGAATCATCTGGCTGCCAAGAGCATTTAAGGATTATTCCTACTTAGACCCTAAGCTTATAGGCACGGCGTTAGTCTGGCTTTTATACGGTATTGGATTGGCCAGCAAGATTTTAGGCGGCTGGCATGGCAAAAGAGTAGTAATTTTTTCTATTATAGGGTTCCTTTTGGCTATCGCTTCAACTTTAGTTACTAACTTTTTAGCAAAAAGTTTTCATTCGTTTTATTGATTTAATTACAGATAGTTTAATTTAATATAAGTTTAGTTAATGAATTTAATAGCAGTTTCAATTAATCACCACACGGCTCCGGTTGAGTTAAGAGAAGCGTTACATCTAAATAGAGAAGAGATTATTGATCTGATTGCCGAATTAAAGAAAGAACTTTTCAGCGAAGGGTTAATTATATCCACTTGTAACAGAACTGAAATTTATGGCATTCCAAAAGAGAACAAAACTACTTACGCAGATATAGAAAAATTTCTTATTGATAAGAAACCTGAGTTTAATATTAACAGCGAGCGTTTCCAGAAGTTTTTTTCGTGCAGCGCGGTTAATCACCTGTTTAAAGTAAGCTCGGGGATAGATTCGCTGTTAATTGGCGATAACCAGATTTTAGGACAAACCAAAGAAGCGTTCCAGGTTTCGGAAGATCACGATTTTGCAGGCTTTTTGATGCGCAGAGTGTTCGACGCGGCAATTAAAGCGGGCAAACGCGCTAAAACCGAAACGCAAATTAGCGACGGAGCTATTACAGTTAGCTACGCCGCCGTTCAGCTGATAGAAAAAATATTCGCTAACTTAGGTAAAAAATCGGCTCTCGTTATCGGGATGGGAGAAACCGGAGAAATTGCCGCTAAACACCTGCGCGATAAAGGAATTGGAAAACTCACTCTTGCAAACAGGACTCTTGCAAAGGCTACTGCACTGGCAGAAGCAATTTCCGCCAATGTTATTCCATTTGCTGAAATTAACGACTATCTGCATGATTTTGATATTGTTATCAGCGCTACGAGCGCGCCTGACTTAATTATAAAGAAAGACGACGTTGCAGCCGCTATAAAAAAGAGGAACCACTCCGCTACTGTTTTAATGGATATTGCCGTTCCGCGCGATATTGACCCGGAAACACGAAATTTAGACGGCATTTTTTACCATGATATAGATTCGCTGCAAATTATTGTAGACCAGAACCTAAAGCGGCGCAAAGACGAAATTCCAAAAGTGCAGAACATTATCATGGAAGAACTGGTAGCGTTCTTTAGCTGGTACAATTCGCTTGAAATTACTCCCGCTATAAAATCTCTGCGCGACTTTTTTGAAGATATCCGCGCTGAGGAAGTAGATAAGCAAATCAACCGTTTTAGTCAGGAAGATCAGGAAAAATTAGAAATTTTAACAAAACGGATTATCAATAAAATACTTCATCACCCTACAGTAGAGCTTAAGAAAACCGCTGAAAGCGGCGTAAATAACAATGAAACAGCAATAAAAATTGGCATACTAAAAGAATTATTTGGGATAGAGAATAAAACGGAAGACAAGCGCTAATGAAAACAAAAATTATAATAGGCTCGCGAGGCAGCGAACTGGCTCTCTGGCAATCGGAATTTGTAAAAAAAGAAATTGAGAAAAAAAACAAATCCGTCTCCGTTGAAATTAAAGTTATTAAAACCAAAGGAGATAAAATACTCGATACCGCTTTATCCAAAATTGGCGATAAAGGACTTTTTACTAAAGAGCTTGAAATTGAGCTGCTAAATAACAAAATTGATATTGCCGTGCACAGCCTTAAGGATATGCAGACGCAAATTCCAACCGAACTGAAACTTTCCGCCGTAACAAAACGCCACGCAGTTGAAGACGTTCTTATAGCGAAGAAAAAAGGGACTGATATAAACGCGATTAAAGAAAACGGCATAGTCGCAACAGGATCGTTAAGAAGACGAAGTCAGCTCTTGCACTTGCGTCCTGATATTAAAATTGTGGAATTAAGAGGCAATGTGCAAACGCGGATTAAAAAGTTTTTAGATTCCGATTGGGACGCTATTATACTTGCCCGCGCTGGAGTAGAACGTCTCGGTTTAAAGAAATATATTTCTTCAGTTATAAGCCGGGAAGAGATTCTCCCCGCAGTAGGACAGGGCGCGCTGGGTATCGAAATTTCAGCCGGGAATATTTTAGCAGATGAAATATTGCATTCAATTAATCATGAAGAAACATTTATTGCAGTTTCGGCAGAGCGCGAGCTCCTTAAAAAACTTGAAGGCGGATGCCAGGTTCCAATTGGCGCGTATGCTGAAGTAACGCCAAACGGGCTATATTTAGACGGGTTTGTGGGCGCTATCGACGGCTCTGTTACTTTCCGGGGTAAAATGAGAGGGAGCAAATTGGCTCCTGAAAAGCTTGGCGGCAAACTTGCAGAAAACCTAATTACAGCCGGAGCTAAGAATATTTTAGATGAAATTTATAAAAATCAGAGGCAGAAATGAAAGCTTTGTTAAAATACTTTTTACTATTCCTCGTTGTTGGTTTTGTATCGCTCGTAAGTTTTTCCTGCTCGTGCCATTGCGGCAAACCGTCGGAAGCGTTAGTTATTCCTAAAGACGTATTAGCCAGAGCCGATGCGTATCTGAAAGATAAATTGACGGAAAGTTACTTTAATAATTACGTTACTCTTGATTTATGGAAGACGCAAAAAAACGCTTCCGGTTATGATTTTGCTTACCGGTTTGTAATTCCTGAAAAACCATATATAAATGTATTGCTCCGTTTTTCTACCGATTCGCTTGGAAACCTTAACGCGCAAAAAGATTCCTATGGAATCCCGGATATAAAATCGGACTCCACTAAAGGCGTATTTAACATAGACGAAGCTAAAGCTAAACAGATTGCTAAAGAAAACGGAATGGAACCAGGCGTAAAAGACTGGCAGACTATGTTCGCCTGGAGCGAAGAATACGCTTCGTATATTTGGATAATCTTAAATACGACGGAAGAAACAGGCAAAAATAAAAGTCATGGCTATGAAATTACTATTAACCCGTATTCCGGTAAAATTTTGCGTAATAAAGAATGGCATATAACCCAGTAAGCCTGCAAAGTTAATAAAAGTCTCTTGAGCGAAGTCGAAAGATGACGCCGCTATAGAAATTTAATCTATGTGTTTTATTATAGCGTATGAGGTTAGCATAATGAAGCTACCAAAATAAAACGTCATTCCCACGAAAGTGGGAATCTCTGTTAAAACTTATATTTTAGATGCCTGCTTCCGCAGGCATGACATCGTTTTATGCAGCCAAACCTATTAGTTAGAATTGGCAACAACGGGTCAAGTAATAAAATAGTAAAAGTCATCTTGAGCGAAGTCGAAAGATGACGCCGCTTCTTAATATAAGCGACATTAATAAAAATGCGAGGTTGGAATAATAATCAGAGGAAGATATGAGAAATTTATTAAAATATATTTTTTTGTTAGTCACCGTAAGTTTTACGGCATTAACTGGTTTTTCCTGCTCGTGCAGTTGCGATAAAAATGCGCCCCCGGTAGAAATACCCGCTAATATCTTAGAAAAAGCGAATGCTTATATTAAAGGAAAAGTAACAGAAGACTTCTTTAATAAATACATTACTTTAGACCCTTGGCGAACAAAGAGTAATATTTCCAGCTATTATTTTCTTTATAGATTTATTATACCCCGAAAACCTTTTATTAACGGATTGATGGAATTTTCAACCGACACTCTTGGAAAAGTTAGAAAGAACTCACCTTATGGAATCCCGGATATAAAATCAGACCCGGCAAAAGGAATATTTAATATTGACCGAGCTGCAGCCGAACAAATTGCGCGCAAAGCGGGGCTTGCCCCTGGACTAAAGAAATGGCAGATAAATTTTGTGTGGTACAAAAAACTGAACTTATACGCCTGGTCTGTCAGAACAACGCTGGAAATAATAGACGATAACTTTAGCGTCCAAGCCAAAGGAAACGAAATTTTAATTGACCCGAATACCGGCAAAATATTAGAGTCGGCAAATTGGTGGGATTTCAAATAAACCATAGGAAGAAATGAAAAATTTATTAAAGTACTTGTTTTTATTTTTTGCATCGTTCTTTTTTTCATTAATTAGTCTATCTTGTTCATATAGCTGTAACGATCTGCTGGAGGCAAAAGGAATACCTTTAGAAATATTCGCTAAAGCAAATAATTACATAAAAGATAAAATGACAGAGCCTTATTTTAACAAGTATGCAACGTTTGACCCATGGAATACATCCAGAAACTATTTCGGATACACTTTTTGTTATAATTTCAGAATTCCGGATAGACCGTTTGTAAACGCGCACATTAGAATAAAAACAGATTCGCTTGGCGTTATTGACGAAAAACAAACGGATGGCATTCCTAATATAAAATCTGACCCTATAAAAGGCAGGTTTGACATAGACGAAGAAAAAGCCAGACAAATTGCTATTAAAGCCGGGCTTGAACCAGGAATAGATAAATGGGAAATATGCTTTAATTGGGATTACAGCTTAACAAAATATGTTTGGTCGATCAAGAACGCTTTGGCAATATCTAATAACGGTTGGGATAAAGGGAAAACCTTAATTATAGACGCTAATACTGGGGAAGTAACCGGGCCTTACGAATGGACCGTGTTTTATTAAAATTATAAATACGGACAAAACATCGTTTTTAACAAGGATAAAAATACTATTAACAAGAAGCGCTGCATTTGAGACGCAATAATCAGAGAAAGATATGAAAAATTTATTTAAGTATTTTGTGTTAGCTCTTAGCTTCAGTTTTGTTTTACTAATAAGCGATACTTATGCGTTTGGCGGCGATAAACAGCTTAAAACATGGGATATCCCCCCAAAGATTATGACTAAAGCGAATAATTATCTGAAAAATAAAATGACAAAAAAGTTTT
>DBTY01000033.1 GCA_002307295.1 Ignavibacteriales bacterium UBA1304 | reverse complement strand
TTACACAAACTATTTTACACTCCCAGACTTAGATTATTAAACGAATAATAAAAGTTTTTACCAAAAGCATCTATTGTCATTTCATTATCAACATTCTCATCGAAATACTCTCTTAATTTCTCATAATGTAAAATTAAATGTCCTATTTCATGCGCAAGTGTAAATCTCCATCTATGATTATTATTTTTTAATTCTTTTGTTATAGATATTTCTACTGGATTAAAAGTAATTTTTCCAAGTACCATATTTGACCGGAAACAACCTAAATCATCTTCAAATTTAAAAAACACATTATATACTTTTTTTAAATGGTCACATATTAATTCAATTTGCAACTTTTCATCTTTATAAAAATTATTTAGAGATAAATTCTTAATTCTATTTTCAATTTCTTGTTCCGTAAGAAATGGGAAGTTAATATATTTCGGTTTATTGCAATATTTATCAATAATACCAATTTCTATAAAAATACTTTGTAAATCTATGAAAGATTTATCATTTTGAAGAGCTGAGAAATTAGAAATTATTTCGCTTGATACTAATTCTTCCTCTATGGTATTTACTGAAGGATAGCACTTTTTGTCAATCCTATAGTTAATCCACTCAGGTTTATTATCATTTATTCTAATCAACGCTATTCCTTGTGATTTAGCTATAGTAAGTGCACTCTTCTGATAACTAGAATTAGTTACAACAATCCCTTTGGCGTTATGCTTTCCTATTTGAGTTAGTTTTGAATCAAACTCTTCGATATCACTAACAGGAACTCCTTCATGAGCGTAGTTTTTGCATTCAATTACAGTAAGCAATGAATATTGTTCAGAATTATTTAAGCAAGTTTCGATAGTGATATCAAATATTATTTTATCTTTCCTTTCTTCAGAATAATAGGATTTTTTTCTGTAAATTTTACTTTTTTTTCCGCAAGCGTATAATTCATCATTATCTAATAATTCTGACATGAAATTAAATACTATTTCTTCAAAAGCATCGCCTTTTGCAGTTGTGTTAATTTTATTCATTTTTTTTCGCTTTTATTGCTGAAATAATACATTAACATATTTTATATTCCATGATATATGACATAAACAAAACATTAGTTTACTACTTCATTCTCATTTTAATAATATGGTACGAAGTATTAATGCCATATAATATTTTGGGTAATTAATCGACCGTACAAACAATTTCCGCCGTATCGTTCGCCCCTCGGTTATAATGGGAGAAGTACTATAAATATCAGTTTTAATTTAGAAACATTTGTTTTTATTGTCAATTAGTAGTGTTATAATTTATTTTACGATAAGCAAAAGTATTTTGGAAAGTTCGTAAAAGTAATTATATATATAATTACTTTTACAATGTAAATTAAATAATGAATTAAAAACAATGCGTTATTTTGTAGCGTAAAATTTCAAAAGGTAAACTTTTCTCCTTAGAAAATGGTTATCTTATTAGTTACTTTGTAAATGTTATATTCATAACAAAATTAGCTGACTATATTAAGATAAATTTTAACTTTATTTGCATCGGATAATTATACATGAAATTACTATACTCATATTTAAAGAACTACTGGCGTTTGGTAGCGTTAGCGCTGTTTCTGGCTGCCGTAAACCAGATATTTTCATTACTCGATCCGCTTATTTTCAGGCATGTAATTGACGAATACGCAACTAAGTTTGATAAATACTCTAAAATAGATTTTTTCAAAGGAGTAGCTCTTCTTTTAGCCGCCGCCGTAGGAGTTGCGCTTGTTTCCAGAATTGCCAAAAACTTTCAGGATTATTATATAAACGTTATTACTCAGCGTCTTGGCGCAAAAATATACTCCGACGGATTAAAACACTCTCTCGAACTCCCCTATTCAGTCTTTGAAGATCAGCGAAGCGGAGAAACTTTAGGCATACTGCAAAAAGTACGCTTAGACGTAGAGAAGCTGATTTCATCTGCGGTAAACGTTCTTTTCACTTCGTTGGTAGGTATAATTTTTGTCGTTATCTACGCGTTTACAGTGCATTGGATAATTGCGCCTGTTTATTTTTCCATTGTGCCAATTATTGGATTTATAAGTTCAGTATTAAGTAAAAAAATAAAGAAGATACAAAAAGTAATTGTGGCCGAAACTACGGCTTTAGCGGGAGCCACAACAGAATCTTTGCGCAATATAGAGTTGGTTAAAAGCCTTGGGCTTTCTCAGCAGGAAATTAAAAGACTAAACTCTACTACTGAAAAAATACTTCAGCTTGAATTAAAAAAAGTAAAATATATCAGAAGCCTGAGTTTTATTCAAGGAACGATAATAAACTTTTTAAGAACAAGCATTTTGTTCCTTATGCTTTATTTAATCTTTGTGCGCGCAATTACTGTCGGCGAATTCTTCTCACTGTTCATTTACTCGTTTTATATTTTCGGTCCGCTACAGGAACTTGGCAATATTATTAATACATACCGCGAGGCGGAAGTTTCTCTGAATAATTTTGAAAATATTTTAAAAATGGAGAAAGAGAAAAAACCCGTCAATCCCGCATCCATTAAGGCGGTGCAAAAACTTGAATTTAGAGACATAACCTTCAGGCACCAGACTGCGACTACTAACGCGCTTAATGATATTTCTTTCAGAGTATCGCTTGGCGAGACAATTGCATTTGTGGGGCCTTCCGGCTCCGGCAAATCTACTTTAGTAAAACTTCTTGTCGGCTTGTATACTCCACAGGATGGAGAGATTTTATATAATGGAGTTTCAAGAGGCGAAATAGACTTAGAGTTATTGAGAAGCAAAATTGGTTTTGTTACGCAGGATACTCAATTATTTTCCGGTTCAATAAGGGAAAATTTATTATTCGTTAATCCCAGAGCTACTGACGAAGAATGCCTTGACGCGCTTAGGAAAGCCGCCTGTCAGACTCTTCTTGTACGAGCCGATAGAGGGCTCGATACTATAATTGGAGAATCAGGGATTAAAGTATCCGGCGGCGAAAAGCAAAGGCTTTCTATTGCCCGCGCGCTGTTAAGAAAACCAGACCTGCTTGTTTTTGACGAGGCTACTTCTTCGCTCGATTCTCTTACGGAAGAAGAAATTACAAAAACTATAAAAGAAATTTCTAAATCCAATAAGCTAATAACCATTTTAATTGCGCACAGGCTTTCTACTGTTATGCACGCAGATATGATTTACGCTCTTGAAAAAGGATCTATTACCGAATCAGGCAGGCACGAAGACCTTCTTACTCTAAAGGGAATTTATTACGCAATGTGGCGTCAGCAGATTGGAGAAAAACAGTCGACTGTGATTGTATAAAAATATTCTGAGCTATCCAAAATACGATACAGTATACAATGCTGTTATTTATTAAGCTTTATAACGATAATAAAAATCATTAAGTCATAGTGAGCGAAGTCGAACTATGACAAAAAACTTTATCGCTTACTTTGGAAACCATCGCCCTTCGACTGTCGCTCAGGGTGACTTTCATTATTTTTTAAATAATGGCTCAACTATTATTTTTTATTAGTCTTAATAGAACTTTTACGATATATAAATTTAATTGCCGTAATTAAATCGCTTAGTGCGTTTCGTATAAACCAATTGTATTTCCATCAATATCTTTTATAAGCCCGTAATAACCGTAAACGGGAATTACAGTTTTCCCTTTTTCTGTTTTACCGCCTAACTCTTCAGCCTTTTTAATCGTAGCTTCTATATCCGCGACATTGATATGGAAAATCGGCGAATTCCCTTTGCTGATTTCTTCAACTTGTTTCAGACCTATCGTAACGCCTGCATGGCTGTTATATAAATAATATCCGTTGCCAAAGGCTTTAAATTCCCAACCGAATAATTCGTCATAGAATTTTTTTGCTGTTTCTAAACTTTTTACTGGTATCTCGGCATGCGCAATTAAAGGAGCTGTCATTTTTATTCCCTAACTATGTTAATAAAATTTAATACTATTTTGTAGAAATTAACCTTAATAAAATGAATTTTCAAGTTTTTTAGTTTAAATTATAGGGCATATAATTTATTTTTTTTACATCATCTATAATTACTCACATAATATGACTGAAAACAACCAGATTACCAAACAACCCTATTTGTTAGAGAATAAAATTCAGAACTATGAATGGGGAACCCGAGGGGAAAAAGCTTTTATACCCAACTTTATTGGCGCAGAAATTAAGAACGATACTCCTTATGCGGAACTGTGGATAGGGACTAATCCGAAAGCCTGTTCAGATGTTACAGTTGATAAAGTAAATATTTCTTTAGCCGATTTTATAGATAAATTTCCGGCCGAGATTTTAGGCAAAGAAACCGCCGTAAATTGCAAAAACCGATTTCCTTACCTGTTAAAAGTCTTATCCGCCGCAGAAGCATTATCTATACAGGCGCACCCCAATAAAGAGTTCGCAAAAATTCTTCATGCAAAAGACCCGGTTAATTATCCAGACGATAATCACAAACCGGAAATTGCAATAGCTCTTGATAGCCTTACAGCTTTGGCGGGATTCAAAAGCGTTTCCGATCTTTTAACCATATTTCAGAATAATCCCGAAATTACTAATTTTATCGAATTGGGAAATCTAGATTCATATGAAGGAATCGGAGCTTCAAGCTCTACAGAAAAAACATTATTCCTTAAAATGGTTTTTGAAAATCTTTTGACTAATGCAAAAGCCAGTCCTGATAAAGTAAAAGAGACAGTAAACGGTTTAATTAAACGCATTTCCGCAAAAGAAGCCAAATTAACCGAAACTGAAAAATTGTTTCTTGAGCTATCAGCTAAAAATTCTAACGACGACATAGGCTTATTGGTAGTTTTCTTTTTACAGATGGTGCATCTAAAAAAAGGAGAAGCCATTTTTACAGGCGCCGGAATTCCTCATGCATATATAAAAGGCGATATAGTAGAATGCATGGCTAATTCCGATAACGTGGTTAGAGCAGGACTTACAAGTAAATTTAAAGATATTGACGCATTAAAAAAGATAGCTTATTATAATGTTGAACCGTTGCCAATAATTAAAAACTCAAATGAATTAATTATTTTCCCATATCCGGCTCCAGTTGAGGAATTTAATATTTCAAAAATTGAGCTTGGCAAGTATTCCTTCTGTTCGTTTAACACTAACGATAGTTTTGAAACCCTTTTGATAGCAGAAGGCGAGATAGTAATTTCCGACCCGCTTTACGGTACAAATAAATATGAATACAGCAAAGGGGCTATAATTCTTATCCCTGCTTTTTTAGAAAAATATCAAATATATGCAAAATCAAAATCAATAATATTCAGAGTAACAGTAAATTTATAATCCAGAGAGTTAAATTATGAGAAATTTTTTCCTGTTTATTTTCAGCGCATCGCTTTTGATTGCTACAGGATGTTCTTCTTCTAATATCACAAAAGAAGAAGCGCCTGTTTTTAAATTATCCGACTTTAATCATGCAGTTAAGAAAAAGACTATTGGTTTTAGTCTGCCAGCCGGTTCTGCGGCCGACTCTATAAAAATAGATTCGCTAAATAAAAAAATAAATATTTATTTTAATAAAGATTTTTCTTACGCTCCTTACAGAGAAGATAATGTAAAGAAAACTTATGACGACCTTCATAAATACTTCAGCAGGTACTATAATAATTTTGCGCTTTCAATCTTTACGCTTGATAGACCGCTTGAAGATTTAATTCCTAATTTTTTTCGCTCAGATAAAGCCAATTATGATAAAACTCGTTTGCCTGCGGGTTTGCCTGCGCGCCCTAAACAAGTAGTCACAAACGTAAGCAAACCATTTAAACAGGCAAACGGATTACAAAATATGAATATCGGTTTATGGCATAGCCACGGCTGGTATTATAACAACGAAGAAGATAAATGGGAATGGCAGAGACCGCGTTTATTTCAGTCAGTTGAAGATTTAGTCCCAATGTCTTTCACAATTCAGTATCTGATTCCCATGCTGGAAAATGCGGGAGCAAACGTATATGTTCCGCGCGAAAGAGATATACAGCCTAACGAAGCGGTAGTAGACAACGACTCCGGAATAGGCAAAGAGTATATTGAAAAATCGTTAGATAAAAAACACGTTTGGAAAACCGGAGAAGGCGCGGCATTTGCAATTGGAACCCCTCCTTACAAAGAGAAAGAAAATCCTTTTACAGAGGGAACGCATAGAGTCGTAGAATCAGATTCAAAAGTTTCGGCAGAAGCAAGCTTTATACCAGATATACCTGAAGACGGATTTTATGGAATTTATATTTCGTACAAGGCTTCGCCAAATAACGTATCCGACGCAGCGTTTTCAGTGTATCATTTAGGCGGCATAACTGAGTTTAATATAAATCAGCAAATTGGCGGAAGCACCTGGTTTTATTTGGGCAAGTTTAAATTCAAAAAAGGAACAAACCCGGCAAACGGAAAGGTATTGGTTACAAACAAAAGCGGAGAAGCAAACAAACTCGTTTCTGTCGACGCTGTCCGTTTTGGCGGAGGAATGGGAATTGTAGAACGCAACGGCAAAACAAGCGGCAGACCAAAGTATCTTGAAGGCGCCCGTTACTGGCTGCAATATGCCGGAATGCCCGATTCTCTTGTTTATAGTCTAAATAAATCCAAGAACGATTATAACGACGATTATCAGTCAAGAAATGAATATCTGAATTATCTTTATGGAGCTCCTTTCGGTCCAAACAGAGATAGAAATAATAAAGGGCTTGGAGTGCCAATAGATATTTCAATGGCTTTTCATACTGATGCCGGAATTACTCATAACGATACGACAGTAGGATCTCTATCAATTTACAGTCTGGAAGACGCCAAAGATAATATAGTTTTCCCTAACGGAATGTCAAGAATAGTAAACCGCGATCTTGCAGATATCGTACAAACGCAAATTGTTAACGACATAAGAAAGAAGTTTGATCCTGCTTGGAACCGTCGTCAGTTGCAAAACGCTCAATACAGCGAATCTGACAGACCAAACTTCCCTACTTTGCTGCTTGAATTACTTTCACATCAGAACTTTTTAGATATGAAGTTTTTCCACGATCCAAGATTCCGCTTTGAAGTTTCGCGCGCAATATACAAAGGGATGCTAAAGTTTTTATCGGTTCAATACGGCTTCCAATACGTCGTACAGCCATTGCCTGTAAACTCGTTTAGTTCTGAATTTAACGCTTCCGGCAATATTGTTCTTAAATGGAATCCAGTAAACGATTCGCTTGAAGAAACTGCAAAGCCGGAGAAATACGTAGTATATACCCGCATTAACGACGGAGATTTTGATAACGGCTTTATTGTTGATAAACCAGAAGCGGAAATTAACAATATTACTCCAGGCCTTATTTATAGCTTTAAAATAACTGCCGTAAATAAAGGCGGAGAAAGTTTCCCAACAGAAATTTTATCAGCATGCAAATCAAAATCGGGCAAAGAACCGGTTCTTATTGTAAATGGATTTGAACGCGTAGCGGCTCCGGCTGTAATTGAGACAGACAGTTTTTCCGGGTTCCTTAATAGCGCAGACGCTGGCGTTTCTGATAAGTTCAGCGTTAACTTAACCGGAGTTCAAAACGATTTCAATCCTAACTCCCCTTTCAGAACCAACGACGCCCCAGGTCATGGAGCAAGCTATGCTGATTCTGAAACAAAAATTATTGCAGGCAACTCATTTGATTATCCTTATGTACACGGTAAAGCTCTGCTTAACTCTGGATTTTCATTTGTTTCAACAAGCGTAAAATCATTTACAGAAAATAATTCAGATTACAATAAATATAAATTAATTGATCTAATTCTTGGCGAACAGAAAACTACGCATTGGCAAAGAAAGATTAACGACTCGCTTTATTCACCTTCATTTGCAGCTTTCCCAAAACAGCTGCAAAATAAGTTATCTGCTTATTGTAAAGCAGGCGGCAATTTATTTGTCTCCGGTTCTTATACGGCAAGCGATTTATTATCTCAGAATGACAGCGTAAACGCAAAGTTCGGCAAAGACATTCTTAAAATTGTTTCTGGAGCAGACCATGCATCCAAGGGCGGGAGCGTTTATACTGTAAATAATTTTTCTCCATCTTTAAAAGATTTTAATTTTAACACAGAAGCGAATAAATTAATTTATGCAGCAGAAGCTCCTGATGAAATTAGTCCTTCAAAAGAAAGCAAAACTGTTTTAAGATATTCTGAAAATAAATTTAGCGCGGCTACTGCATATAAGAATGAGTATGGAGTGGTAATATTCGGCTTTCCGCTTGAAACTGTTTTAGACGAAGGCGTAAGAAATGAGTTAATGAATTCAGTTCTTTTATATTTTAAACTGTAATATGCTTTTCTATAAACGGCAAAGCTTTTGACGGTTCGTTTAATGAGTTAAAATAATTTTTAATATTATCATAAAACTCTTCTTTAGTTTTAGATTTCAACAGGGACTCAATCGAGTCCCTGTTATTAAATGACTTGGCAATTTCTGAAAGCAGCTGCAACTGAAGCTCATTATTTTCTTTGGGAGTTAAAAGTAGTATTATAATTTTAGCCGGCAAACTATCAGCCGCTTCAAAATCAATTCCAGCTTCGCTAACAGCCACCGCAATTATAGGATATTTTATTTCTACGCGCGCATGAGGAATTGCAAGATAATTGGCTATTCCTGTCGGCATTTCTTCTTCTCTCTTCCAAATTTCGTTAAACAAAAATTCCTCATCAAGGTTGCTGGACTTTGCGACAAAACTGGTTAATTCGCTTATAACGTCTTTTCTACTCAATGCGTTAGTAAAAAGAATATATTTCAACTTTAGAATATTAACAAATGAATTAAGCTTTCTCTCACGCAGAAAATAATTCATAAACGGGGCGCTTGAAATAGACGTTACAATTGCCATAATAACAAGGCCTACAAAAACTTTTTCTTGTATTAATCCATATTGCAACGCAAGCGCGCCAAGCACTATCTCCATTGCGCCTCTCGAGTTCATACCAAAGCCGATAGCAAGCGCGTCATTCTTTTTAAGTCCTCCCCAGTAAGCGCCAAGACCGCAGCCGATAACTTTGCCTGCAAATGCAAGAACAAGGAATATCAGCACAATCCATATATCAAAATTTTGTATAAAGTTAACGCGCAGCCCAATAGACACAAAAAACAGCGGCGCAAAAATATTAGTTACAAACTGCTGAATTATATCGCGAGTGCTCTCTTTTAGATGAGCCGAATCGCCAATTGCAATTCCTGCAATGAAAGCCCCAAATATTGCGTGTATGCCAATATACTCTGTAAACGACGCGGCAAGAAATCCAATTATCAAAATAAAATTTAAAACTCCGCCTGGAAAAGAAATTTTTGTTTGTATAAATGGAAGAATTCCATCCACTAGTTTTCTTCCAATTAAAAGCATAAAGGCTATAAAGACAAAAATTAAAACTATAGTAAGCTCAAAACTAAAATTCCCGCTTGACGTCCCAATCATGCCAAGTATGACAGAGAAAATAATCCAACCGATCAAATCATTTAACATAGCCGAAGCAATAATCAGAAAGCCAATTTCAGTTTTAAATATATTCAAATCCATAAGAGTTCGCGCAACAACTGGCAAAGCCGTAATTGAGAGCGCTGTGCCTATGAATAAAGAAAACGGAAGCTTCATATTTGAGTTGACAATCCCTAAAAAATTCGGGAAGAAATACGATACAGTAAAACCAATAGCGAATGGAAAAACAATCCCCATAAAACTGGTTAATATAGCCGCTTTCCCCTGCTTAAGGACAATAGATAAATCGACTTCTAATCCTGAAATTAATAATAGCAAAACGACTGCAATTGTAGTAAGCCCATTCAAAGCTATCTGAATTTTAGGCGACGCAACAAAAAGGAAATTGAATACAGATGGGAATAGAGCCCCTAATATAGTAGGACCTAAAATTATACCCGCTAATATTTCCCCTACTACGTTTGGCTGCTTAAATATTCTAAAAACTTCTCCAATTGCCCTTGCAACAAACAGGATTAGGCTAAGGATTAGTAAAAAAATAGATATTTCGGAAGCAGATAAATTCATTAGATATACAGCATATTATTTATTCAGGTTTTACAATCAATAGAGAACAGGGTAAATGCTTTGCAAGAAATTCTATTCCGCTTGGAAATATCCTGTCGAACAATCCTAATTTTTTTTTCGGAGCCGGAACTATAAGCAAATCAGTTTTATTTTCTTTAGTATAATTTTTTGATTCCCAGCCCTGTTTACCGTAAAGAAAAACTTTTTTAAATTTTAGTTTTGGCAGATTTAGTTCTCTTACAAAAAAATCCATTTTATCCAATTCGTCTTTTTCCCATTTATTTCTTAGCCCTTCCGTCTCCTGGATAGAACCGTTATCGTTAACCAGCATAGAAAGCCCGGGAACGCGGAACTCTCGCAACAAAGTAATTTCTTTTGCGTTTTCAAGACTTCCCCACTCAAAAGCTTTTTTTAATGTCTGTTCGCCTTCGTGAGTAAACTCAACAGATATACAGACTTTTTTGAATACCTTCGGAAATGTCCCGGAAGTATTAATAAACAATACAGAGCATGGAACCGAGCGCATTAGTTTCCTTGCAACTGAACCAGTATAATACTCAAGAGCATTTTCAGCCTCTAAGGCTCCTGCAATAAGCAGATCAAATTTCCGTTCTTTACACTTGCGCATTATAGCTTTAGTAGGCTCCCCTTTCTCCCAAATAATCTCAACTTCATTTATTTCTAAACCAGTTGAAGTAATAAGCTCATACAATTTATTTTTATTCTCTTTAGAATCTGAGCCTATATGTATAATAGAGAGTTTTGCAGAAAAGAGCGTTTGAAGACGCTTAGCTTCAAGAAGAAGTTTTTTGCTTGTCGGAGAAAATGAAACTGCCAACGCTATATTTTGGTATGGGTTATTCATATAGTAATAATAATAAAATTTATGTTAATTTTAAATGTTTTTACAAAAGTTATGAATTTAATAAATCTGGCTGGGTTGCTTAAATATCTCCCCTTTAAGTAGATATTTTATGAGGCGGAAAGCTCCGCCCCATAAAATACTAATTTAATTATACGCTTTTATGGCGTAACAACATTGCTTGGACCTTCCTTAATTCTATTCAAAGTCCTTTCAGCTTCTTTAAGAACGCTTTTAGGAGCGCTTAAATCTTTAATAATTTCCTCGCAAGCTTTTACTATAACATCTTTATTGTATGCAAGATTAAACCAGCCTAAAGCTTCAATAGTAACAGTTCTAAATTCAGGTTTTTCATTTTTATTTTTTGCAATACTTATTAAATCGGGTATAGCCTGCAAATAAGTATAGTTTCTAAAAGTTCTCATTTCCTGTAATTTGTTTTTTAGCGAAAGCGTATCGCTATTAACATTATCAAGAAGTTCTTTTAAAGACGCTTTAGTTCTTAAAATCTGGTTTTTAACCGAACCCTTTAATTTATCTTTTGAAACCGACACCGGCATTGAATTAATATACTTAACGCTTTCGTTATATGACTCTTCCGGGTTAATGAAATTTAACGCGCTTCTGATATTAAATGAAACGCGCTCTGATTCATCAGTAAATAGCTGCTTAACAAGAATAGGAATATACTCCTCTTTACCCACAAGCCCCATCCAGACTGCGCTTATTCTGCGGATATACTCATAAGGGTCAGAAATAGACTCCTTTAGTATTTCATGAAAAGCAGGCGTCTGAAGCGTTGCAAGAGATTTTAAAGCTTCCATTCTTACATTAAATGAAGCGTCATTGCGATATATTTTCACAAGGTCTTTTTCAAAACCTGCGCCTTCATTTTTAAAGAGAAAATAAACCGCTAACGAACGAAGATTTACGTCTTCGCTACTAAGAGCTTTTCTCCAGAAATCTACATCTTTGCTTTTAAAAGTAATATCGCCGCTTAAATCAGTCTTTGAATAGTTGGCAAAATGGAAAGTAGGATCGCCAATTAAATGAGACTCAAGCAAGCGATTAAACTTATGCCATTGCCCAAATCTAACGCCGTAATTCAACACTCCTGCAAACTCGTCTATCCATTGATCCTGAAGCGCGTTTGTAGTGTTTGCAATACCCGCTACAGTTTTTCCTTTACCAAAGGCGTATTCGCCCGCTATATAAGGCGAGTGATGAAACGAACCGTTGAAACATTCGTCAAAAACTACTAACTCTGGCTGTGTAGCAATTTTAGCAATGTCCGCAGGATGAATATCTAAACTATAATCCAGCAACGAATCCGCAGCTACTAAAGAATCGGAGAAAGCGCCATTAAACCAGCTTTCGGGAACGTTATACTCTTTCATAAAATAAGCTTTAGTTTCATCAACAGATTTTTTCTGCCGTTTTGCGCTTCTCATTTTACTTCTAAGGAAAAGCTTAATCTGTTCAACATTGCCGTCTACAGAGCGGTATTCAGGATAGTTGTTTATGTACTGGGTATTATCTTCGCCATGCGCGTGGAATATAGCTACGTTAAGAGCTGGATTTTGCAATTCAGTTAAAAGAATGTCTTTCATCTGATTGCTCATAGTATGATCTAATTTTTTCAGCTTATGTCCAGTCGTATAAAGCGATGGAAATTGTTCTCTCAATGCAAGCTCTTCGTCGCCCCACGCGGCTAACGCTTCAGAATTATATCCATGCCCGGTAAAGACAAACATATTTTCAATTTTTGTTTGTTCCTTTTTCTGTTTAACCACGCGATTTAAATAGTCAGTAATAACGTCGTATTTTGTCGAGTCGTCAAGAGAAGGTTTCATTCTTCCGCTATATATCGTCTTTTCTACTCTCTGTAGAGACCCAGGAGTAACCGAGTAGTAGAAACACAATTTATGCAAAGAATCCTGCTGTATAAAATCAAATTTAAGGTCAAGATCGTCATAGTATCTATCGCTAGGAGCAGAAGATTTGAATGGTTTATATTTTACTTCGTCAATTTTAAATGCCGAAGTCATATGTTGCCCATTACGAATCATTGGGATTGGAATATCGCCAATCAAAACAATTCCTTCTATCGGATTAGAAATTTTTGTAAGCTTAATTATTTCAGCTTTAATTTCATCCGGATTTTTCCAGTCATTAGCGTATATATAAGTAGAAAGCCCGTCTTCTTCTACTGCGTCTTTATAAGCGTTAATAGCGTCTGCACATTTTTCATAAGTAGTTTTATCAACAAATATTGCAAACGACGTAGGATGAGTTTTTACTGGCTTTTTAACAACCAGCTGAGCCTGACATACGGATACAAATAAAAGAGCCGATAACAATAATAGGGATCTAAATTTCATCATTACCTCAATAAAATCATTTTTTTAGTTAGAGAAGAGTTTTCTGTCTGAAGTCTGTAATAATAAACTCCGCTTGCTAACTGGAATTTACCATTAGTATTCTGAGCGTTAAATGTAATGTTATATGCGCCGGCGGCTCTATCTCCATTAATCAAGGTAGCTACCTCCCTGCCCATAATATCAAACACTTTTAACGTTACGTGACTTTTTGTTTTTAGTTCAAAACCAATAATTGTGCTTGGGTTAAAAGGATTTGGATAATTTTGTTTTAAAACAAATCCGTTAACCGTATTTCCATTTTTGCCATCTATAACGCCAGTTGTTAAATCCGACGAAAGTATATATCCGAGCGATGTTCCAACAATTGCTTTCCCTTTTGAATTAAAAGCAATTGCATAAAGGAAATAATCGTTATATAACGAAGTATCAACAGACCAGGCGGCTCCGCCATTTGTAGTTCTTATAATAAGACCGTTGCTGCAAACGATGTATCCGTTATTAACGTCAGAAAATGATATTCTGTAAAATGTCGTATCATATCCCTTAATACCGTGATCGATATAATTCCATGTTTTACCTTTATCTGTACTATTGAGAATAAATTTATTCCCAATAATCCATGCATGGCTATCGTCAATAATACGAATATCTTCGCAATCTTTGGAAGTAATTGCAGATGGGAAATTATTAACTACAGCAGTATCCCATTTAACTCCGCCATTGGTTGTTCTTTGAATCCACTGTTTAGGTCCGGCAAGAATACCAGTGTTAGCGTCATAAAAAGCAGTGTTGCCAGAAATATATCCAGGCCCTGAAACGCTATAAACATTCGTCCAATTATTTCCGCCGTCAGTAGTTTTATATACGTTATAATCAGAATAATCTGTTATACTCGTCCATGCATAGCCGGTAGACGCGTCTGGGAAAGAAAGTCCGCCAACAATGCTTCTGCTGTTAAAATCAGTCGGAGTAAGGACTGTATTCCATGTTAGTCCGCCGTCAGTTGTTTTTACTATATGCCTGTTTGACTTAAGAATAAAGCCTGTTGTTACGCTTGTAAAACGCATAGCATATGTATCCCAGATTCCAGAAGTAGAAACAAAACGCCATGAAGTTCCTAGTCCGTCGTCGTTTATATAGAAATCGCCTGCGCGGTTAACTGCATAACCTTTACCGCCAATAAACTGAATTTCTACAAACATAGTAGGAGTTTTATTTTTGAAGCCAGTCCACGTTGAACCAAAATCAGTAGATTTCAAAATATGAGAATCATACCCAAAGGAATATAGAACGTCTCCAATTCCAGTTACAGCCTGCAACCCAGTAGCAAAGTTGCCCTGGTAAGGCGTCCATGTTTCGCCGCCGTCTGTAGTTTTAGTATAATACATTTTGCTAAAACCATTGCTGCCAACGCCAATCCCTTCATTAGCATTTTTGAAATAGCTGTCTTTTACTCTATCATAATTTGTAACGTTTTGAGTTTTTTTAACCCAGTTGACTCCTCCGTCAGTAGATTTATAAATTGGAGTAGTAACGCCAGTAAAATCGTTTCCTTCTCCCATAGTGATAAGAGTAGTTGGCGAAAGCCATTTAACAGTATGTAAAATATTAAAAAAGTTGTCAGAAATAGCAGTTGAGAGCGTCCAGTTATTGCCTGCATTTGTAGTATATTTTTCAATAGTTTTTTTATCGCCAATAACTACGCCCTTATTTGCGTCATAAAAACTAATATCGTACCAACGTTGAGCCGTTGTAGAAACCAGCGAATCTTTTATAGCCCATGACGCGCCGCCATTAGTAGTCTTAAAAATATAATCCGCTTTTGATTTTCCTGCTACCGCATATCCTTCCGTAGCGCCCGTAAAATAAAGCGCGTCAAAATATGTAATTGTGATTTGGGGATAAATCAACTGACCAAGATTATATGAATTCCAGCTTGCGCCGCCGTCTGTTGTATTGTAAATATAACCGTCCAGCGATCCAGTAAACCCATGAAGTTTATCAGTAAAGAAAACTTTTTTAAGACTTTTACCAACAGCAGGAATAGTTAGCTGAGTTAAAGTAGTTCCTCCATCGGTAGTATGTAGAACTAAACTATTATCGCCGACAAAATATCCTTCGTTAGCGTCAAGAAAGTAAAGAGCGTTAATACCGCTTTTTATATCAGGTTGAGAAACAATGTTCCAACTCTGAGAATAAAGAGAAATAAACCCACTTAATACAAATAATATAACACTTATTTTTTTCATAGAATGACCTGATTATTTTTGTGCAAGTTTTATTGAACAGAAAATTTTTTAGAATCAATATACATTTAAACGAAACTCGAGATTGGCTTCAAAAGTTTCTCTTTTGGCGCTATTTGCCCAAAATTCTTTTTCTGGCTTTATATATGAATAATTAATATTCAATTTAACCAATCCTAAAGATTTTAATTGATAAGCCGGCGTAAAAGAAACCGCATACTGATTATAGTTTGTCTGATAAAAAAGGATATCATTTTTCCTAATAATATTAGCGGCGCTTCCTCCATTTTCAGGACTGAATAAGAAACTGTTATCTTCAGATGATTGATGACTGTAATTAAAAGATATAAAGAACGAAAAATAGTCGTTGCACTTTACCTGCGAGCCCATGCCCAACATGGTTTTCTTTGGTTTTGCGCTCCAGTTAATCTGGCTAAAGTAATCTTTGTAATCATATTTAGCTATATCAATTCCAGCCTCTACTCCGGCTTTTATGCTTTTACAGAACTGATAATCAACCCCCGCTTTAATAATATGTTCAGGGAAATTGTTTTGCATAATTACTACGTCGTAACTCGGATGTCTAGCCCACATATCGTTAATTTTAAAATCGTAATAAAGCCCAGCGTTTAATCTATCAGTTATATTAAACAGCGCGCTAACGCCCCCTTTATAAAACGTATTTTCATAATGGCCTGCGGAATAAATGACATATGAAATATCTTCATTAATCGTAGCTTGTTCAAATCCGCCGCCAACATATAACGCAGTAGAAATCCATCCATTTGGCTTTGCTGTCATATTGGCATAACCGGAATAACCATTCTGATATGAATAACGATTTTCAGTTTTAACAGGCAATACATACGGTCGATTGTAGCTTGTATATTTTAACAGGATAGTTTCCTGATACAAAGCAAAATCATCTTGTGCGTAATCTATTATTTCCTGATAATCGTAAACGCTTGCATAAGCGCCAAAAGAAATTTTATCGTTTAACAGATAACCGCCGCCAAAAGAAAAATCAATGTCTCTGTTTTTTGAAGTTGGGTGAGGAGTCACTTCTTTCAATCCCTCGTCCACGCTGTAATTTATATTGGCTCCGATAAGATACTTGCCGCCTAAAACTGCGCTGTAACCCGCGTTCATAACAATACCGTTATAATGCGAGTTTCCGCTTGTGCTATCGCCAAATAAAAATGGATTCCAGTTGTCATAGTACTTTGTAAAAAACCAGTCCCATTTTTTTCTTTCAAGTTTTTGTATGCCAAAAGAGCCCTTAAAAACCTGCTGCGAGTCAAGCGTTTTCTTACCCGTAAAACTAAGCTGATACAATCTGTTAGTTTCCGGATCGATATATTTTTTATAATCGCCGGTCTCATTTGTATAAGTAGACTGTATAGATAACAGTTCGTCCGAATTATCGAACTTAAGATAAGCCGGATTACCGCCAATATAATAGGAGTTAACCTCATTCTTATCTAAAAAAATCGTATTAAAAGCTTTAGTCGGCTCTTTAAGCTGCTGACTAAAGATTAAAACAGAATTAAAACAAATTATAATTATTAAAGCTATTTTTTTCATGTGCATATTTATTAATAATGATAGCCAGGCGTAGGGTGATCATTTACATGGAAATCTAAAGAAGAATTATTATCGTCTTTAAGTCTCGCTTTCCCATCTGCATTAATTAGTATTCGTTCCATGGATTTGCCAGTATAAAATTGAATTCCTCCGGCTGCGCCCGCGTCAATTTTACTGCTCATAATTTTCTTATCAAGCTTTGTAACGTCGAGCATGTATTCAACTCCGTCAAGCACGTTTGCATAAGGAATGATGAAATGATCATCATAAGGCTGAATTGAATCAACCGCAATTTTAGCCAATATAATAGCTCCTTTTTCGCCTCCCGGAACCCAGTCCACAGCGCTTACAAGATCATTAATTTTTATCATATTAGGCACATTCGGGTTATCAATATCCGGCGCGTCGTTTTTGTAAAACTCAAAATCTGCTTTAGAAAGGTCAATGCTATTTGGAGCGCTGACTCTGTGATCGATTGCATCCTCTGCGCAAACTATATATTGTCCTGGTTTAATTGGGTAATCCTTACCTGTTCCAGGAAACATCCAGATGCTTTTAATATGCGCATAAGTCGGATCATTCGGATAACTTATACCCAAATAATTATTAGAAAAAGCAAAAGCTACTATTATTTTATCAAGATACTGAACAGAATCTGACTGATTGTAAACTTCTATGTATTTATCATGGAAATAAAGCCCTGAACCGCTTGGACCGCAAACGTAAAGTTCGCTAAGAACAATGGGAGAACCGCCAATCGTCTGATCTAATTTTAACTCAACTGCCGCTTTATTAGAGGCGTTTAGCGTCACTACTCCTGCTTGCTGATTTGTTAATTTATAATTAGACGAGGCTACGCCGGTTATTTTCAACATTTCATCAGCAGTCATGTTTCTTGAAGCGGTAATATGATAATTATCTGAGTTTACTCCGCTTATTGTAACTATTCCAGCAGTATCTGACACTGCGTTTATTTCGTAATCGAACGCGCTTGATTTTAAAAATACACTGGCGTTTGGAACAGTTTCTTTACCATAAAGCTTTTCCATAAAACCGGAATTATCTTTTAGTAAAATCTTAAAAGTTTCATGTCCTTCTATTGTGTCCGGTTTATCAAGCGAATCGACCAACCCGCACCCCGTTAAACTAAATAAACCAAACAGAGTTAAAATTTTAAAATATTTTTTCATTATTATAATCCTCCCAGCGAAGCGCCAAATTCAATACCGTAAAATATTTCAGGGTTCCTTCTTTCGTAAGTAGGAGAGCTTGCGGCATGTCTTCTGGTTAAATACAGAGGCTGGTTGTTTAATATGTTATTTACAAAAAACGATATTGCCGCTCCGTTCCACAGAGATTTACTGACTTTAACGTTAATAAGCCACTTATTTGGTTTGTCTTCTTCCAACAATTCAAACGCCTGAATACTCTTAGTTATCTGCGAATATTTTGCAGAAGCTCTTTCGTTTTGCGGTATATCAATCATCTGGCCTTTTTGAGTAAAGTAACCTGTCGCCAGCGTATCGTCATAACCTTTTCTCCCTTCAATTTCAATAATCCTTTGTTGAATTTGCAGAGTCAGCCACATGCCAAGAGGTTTTGCCTGAATATCAAATTTGTAATTAAGCAGTAAACTTTTATGATATTGATTATAGTCATTATAGCGCGGAACTACAGTCATACCAAGATTACTGCTATATTTAGCAACACCAAAAGAGATGCCGCTATTTGTGCCGCTTTCGCTATAAGTATATGACGCGTCAAAGTTAAAAACTGTGCTAATCGCAGGTATTCTTTCCGTTTTAAATGAAAACTCAAGCCCGCGTACTTTTGACCAACCGTTATTCTGATACTGGTAACCTGTCTCTATAACAGAATCTGTAATTATTGAAGTTGATAAATCCGGATAATTTGGAAACGATTTTTTATAGAACATAATTGGTACAGTTTCCGAAGTAAACATATTAGAAGTATTATTAATAAATCCGGTAAGCGTAAACCCAACCGAACCAATCTGCTGGTCTAAGCTAAATTCGTATTTCTTCTGAGTGTATCCTTTAAGATACTCATTGCCATAAGGACGAATATATGTTGAAATTAACGAAAAGTTGCTATCCGGATAAGCGGCGTTAACGACTGCTACTGTATCTGTAATATCATAATATTTCTGTTGAGCGAAAATCATTCCCATAGGCGGAGATTTTGACGTAACTCCATAGCCAAATCTAAGCTGTGTTTTATCAGCCAAATTAAAAGAAAGATTTATACGCGGATTAAGAAAACTTCCGTTGTAAGATTCAATTAAATCGCCCTTGCCAATTAATCCTTTTAGGTTAATGCCGTTAGGCCTATAAACTTCATAACGCGCGCCATACTGCAATGTAAAAGGTTTAATAAAGTTTCCGGTTATTTTATCTTCCGCAAAAAGACTTAGTATATTATACTGCGGTAAATCGTCATAAGTTCTTATGCGCATAGTAGGAACCGAAAGCGATGGAGGATACAGAGGATCAAAAATAACTCCCTTCCCTTTATTAAAATCGTCGCGCCAGGTTATACCTGTAGTCCAGCTATGAAGATATTCATCAGTAAAAAATCTAAAGTTATACGATAAATTTGAATAAAGATTCCAGACGTCTCCTTTAATCCATTTTTTGCCAAGATAGGAGCCAAAAACAATAGTTCCTTCCTGCGTTCCCTCGTCAAGCCTGTCTGATATTACGACGTTATCTCTTGAAACTACAGTTTGATTGTAAGAATCCTGGTAAGTATAACCGACAGACACATCCGCATTCAAACTACTAAAGGAAGAAAAATTATAGGCAAAGTTGCCTGTATATTTTAAATTTAGATCTCTGTTGTACCAGGCATTGCGCGCCGCGTCGCCGCGCTGTTCTTTAGTTTCGTCAATTGCACGGGTAACATAAATAATGTTCTTTATGTTATAATCGTCATTTCCTTTTTCAGCTGATAGCTGCCCTGCAAAACGAGTATAACCGTCCCCTTCGACTCTTTTATCGCTATCCGAAACAGCTACGTTAAAGTTGCTATTAAGCACCCAAGAACCCCAGTTAAAACCTTTGCTAAAGTTAAACTCGTTTATATTAGGATTATATTTATATTTAACCCTGAACGGTTCAGCTACGGCTTTTGTTTTAACTATCATCAGACCGTCGGTAAGATCGCCGTATTTAGCCGATGGAATGCCTCTGATAATTTCAACTTCTTTAATATTATCAGCTGGGATAGCTCTTAAATCAATTCCTCTGTTAGCTACAGTATGCCCTATTCCTTCCTGCATATTAGCGTTATTCGAAATTGGTATTCCATCCAGCATAATTTGAGTTCCAATAGCGTCGCCGCCTCTGATTGTTGCCTGCTCGGCTCCGCTAAGACTTGGATTTATTGTTTCAACGCCCGGCATAAACGACATAATGTCGCTTAAGCTTGAAGCCTGGATATGCTCTATCTGCCCCGCGCCAACAGTAGTCTTTGTTTCCGGAGCGTTTGGAATAAACTGGTTATCGGCGGTCACCTGTATTCCGCCAATTTCAAACGAAGCGCTAATTAGAGTATAATTTTTTTCAAACTGTTTTCCTTTTTCCAGCGTGATATGATCTACAACTTTTGTGTAACCAATAAAGGTAACTTCAACAGTATATTTGCCTGGCCGTGTCATTATTTTGAACAGACCGTTTTTATCTGTAGAAGCGCCGCTGTTATTTTCTTTCAGCGCAACCGAAGCGAATGGTAAAGCTTCGCCTTTTTCATCGCTGACTTTACCTTTAAATATTGTAGGTTCAGACTGAGATAAAGCGCTTGAAATTAATATTATACTTATTAGAAATGTATTTCTGAAAAATTTTATCATAATTGAATATCTTGAAGACTTTCATAAAATAAGCGACTAAATAAAAGAGGAGATGATATTTTAAGATATCATCTCCCAAAATAAAAGGAATGCTATTTCATTAGGATCATTTTCTTTGTATTTGAAAATTCTCCAGCAGTTAATGTATAGTAGTAAACGCCGCTTGAAAATTTGCCTGCGTCAAATTGAATAGAGTAGTTGCCTACCGCTTTTTCTTCATCGACTAACGAAGCTATTTCTTTGCCTAAAACGTCATATACTTTCAAACTAACCTTTCCAGCTTTTACTATCTGATAATTAATAACAGTAGTCGGATTAAAAGGATTAGGATAATTCTGAGCCAATTCAAATTTGCCAGGAGTCTGGAAGTTTAGTTCCACAACCTGAGAATACTTGAATGTACCGTCATAATCAATTTGTTTCAATCTGTAGCTAACGTCTCCGCTTGCAGATAAATCAGAATACGAGTATTCTTTTTTAACTGTAGTAGTGCCGTTTCCTTTAACAAAAGAGATTGTTTCCCAATTTCCTTTATTAATCTTTCTTTCAACGTTAAAGCCAAGATTATTGGTTTCAGTAGCCGTTTTCCATGAAAGTAAAGCAGTTTTATTCTTTATTTCAGCAGAAAACAAAGTAAGTTCAACAGGAACAGCTGGATTGGTATAGCCTTTAATAATGTTTCCGCCCTGACCAGCAAGCCATAAGCTTCCTCCAACAGCGCTCATAGCAAAGATTGAACTTGAAGTTGGTTTCTTTGCAGCCTGCCATGTAGAGCCTTCATCGTTAGAATAAATTACGTCTCCGTTCACTGAGCCAATCCAAACTGTGCTATCGCCAAAAGCTATTGACCAAAAACTTGCAGTAGCTTTAAGCGAAGAAGGAGCCGTTAGAGCCTTCCAAGTAGCGCCGCCGTCAGTTGTTTTAGCTATTCCAACAGCCGACCCGGCAAGATATCCTGTATTCTGATCTTTGAAAGCGAGAGCAAAAAACGAACCTGCAATAGCCGGAGATAAAGCCGTCCATGTAGCGCCGCCATCTGTAGATTTTGAAAGTTTTGCGCTTAAACCAGCAATATAAACAGTGTTAGTTCCGGTTAAAACAACTTTATATATAGTAGTTGTTGAGAAGTTAGTAGTTAAAGACGTCCAAGTAGCGCCGCCGTCTGTAGTTTTAATCAATTTACCGCTTGCGCCGGCAGCATATCCGGTATCTTTATTTGCAAACGCTATTGACCAGTAAACCTGAGTATTTCCGGTTATTGGCAAAGTAAGCGAAGTAAACGTAGAACCGCCGTCCGTAGTTTTAAATATCTTATTATTGCCAGTTGCAACATACCAAATAGATGCTGTTGGTCTTGCTATAGAATAAACCTGAGCAGTAAAATTAAAAGGAACTAACAACCAGGTAGCTCCGCCGTTAGTAGTTTGAAGCGCCTGCCCTAAAGAATCGGCTGCTGTAGCTGAACCGCCGCCGGCAAGACCGTTGTTGGCGTCAAAGAACTTTATATCTCTCAACATTTGTTGAGTAACAGCAGTATATAGAGACGTCCAGGTAGTTCCGCCATCGCTGCTTTTAAGCAAAGTTCCAGCAGAACCAGCAATATAAATTGTATTATTTATAAAATCGAGAGCTGATAATTTTTGTTTTGAAATTGTTGTAGAAGTCCAGGTTTCGCCTGCGTCGTTAGAAACATACAAACCGCCGTTTGCATCAACAGCAAGAACCTTTGTAGCTGTAAGAAAAGATACGGCATAAGTTGTGTTAGTTCCAAGAGCTCCTTTGTTAGTCCATGTAGCTCCGCCGTCGGTCGTTTTGTAAATTGCGTTGCCTGTAGCCACTGCAATACCGGTATTAGCGTCGGCAAACGAAATTCCGTATACTGTTCCAGACGTAAAGGCTGTAGGAGTAACAGATTGCCAGGTTGTTCCATAATCAGTTGAGCGGATTATTCTGCCTGTTGTAGCAGAGCTTGAGCCAAGGAAAATTGTAGAAGCAGAATTTACATATACTTTATATATATATGAAGTTCCATAAGCTGAAACAGCCCATGAGTTTCCGCCGTTAGTAGTTTTTAAGATAACTCCGTTGCTGCCAGAAACATAACCGGTATCTTTATCAAAAAAGTCAATAGATAAAAGATCTTCAGTAGTTCCGGAAGTCAGAACGTTCCACGAACTGCCCGCGTCAGTAGTTTTCAAAAGTAATCCGGCAGTTCCGGCTAAATAACCAATTGTTGAATTAACAAAAACGGCTGATTTAATATCCCTGTATGCATTATCAATGTAACTGACAGACCAGCTTGTTCCCCCGTTAGAGCTTTTTTGAATAGTACTGGCTGTTCCAAATGAAATCACATTATTTGCATCAAGAACAACAACCGAATTTTGATCGTTGCCATTTGGCTTTGGATTTTGCCATTCCCAGTTGAATGCCTGGGCGTTAACTAATAACGAAAAAGCAAAAATGGAAAAGAAGGTGTATATTTTCTTCATCGATAACCTTATATTATTATTTATAAAATGTTATATTACTTAACATTATCCAACCTTTTTGTAAATTACAAAAAAAAATATTCAAAAACCGGATATTTTTTCATCCATGCTTTGATTTTTCCCAATTTACTGAAATACTATGCAGTTTTATCCGATATTTATAAAGAACCGCTTTATTTCTTTACAATCAAAGCTTTGAAAAAATCCAAATGAGTTTTTAATGATTCGGTCCAATATTGCCAATTATGCTCGCCAGGTCTTGTTATAAACGTAATATTTAACCCTAATTCTTCGGCCTCTTTTTTCAGCTTTAAATTAACAGGATATGCTATATCCTCGCTGCCACAATCAATTAAAAACGGTTTCTTCTTATTTTTTAAATATTTGAGATTATATACGCACGAGTATTTATCCCAGTTGCCAGGAAACTTTTTATATTCGCCCAAAAGGTCTTTAATTTCCCAATTGTTAGGAAAAGAGCGAATATCTAAAATACCGCTCATGCTTCCTGCAGCGCGAAAATAATTCTGATTATGGATAAAGAAGTTGATCGATCCGCAGCCGCCCATGCTTAGGCCTGTAATAAATATTGCAGAAGAATCGATTTTGTATTTTTTATGTATGGCAGGGAAAAGATCTTTCTTGAAAAAAGTAGCGCACTGATTATTAGTCTTAAACGGGCTATCCGCATACCAGGAAGAATAATAGCCGTCAGGACAAACAATAATAAAACCAAATTTATCGGCATAGTCCTGAACCTTAAGATGATCGTTCCAATCCGACGAACCGCCGCTATATCCGTGGAGCAAATAAACCAACGGCAAACCTTTTTCAGGCGTTTTAGTATCATGTGGGACAAAAACTAAAACTTTATTTTCGCCCGGAAGATATTTTTTAGAAAATTTTAGAGTATCCTGCGCATATAACGACGCGCTTATTAAAACAGCAAATAGGAATAACCGGAAATATTTTTTCATTTTGATCCCGAATATTTTATAATATATACGTTTTAAATTTCGTGAAAATTATTCACTAAAAAAAGGATTTATAAAATGTAGTTAAAAACCGCTGATAATTTCTTTTCCAAAGTTTTTCATATACTCTGTTTTCTGCCTAAACGTCGCAGTTATTGAGCTTCGCAGAGAAATAAGCGTAAAACAAACAAATATTGCTTCTGCGCAATACAATGTAAGACGCGGTATGAAGCCAAAACGAAAGCTCTCTTCTCCTGTAAGGATATTTGGAAATGAAACAAATATCTGGGAAATTATTAATGTTGCAAAGGCATACGATAATTTTTGTTTTTCTTTTACAAGCAAATTGTAAAACTGTGCGGTAGAAACCGCCCAAACAGGCGCAAAAATATTAAACATACGCGTAGTATCCGTTGCAAAAAGAGACGTTGCAACGCCGCAAAGCAGCATACATAAAAATGAAATGAAAATTACTTTGAACGTTTCATTCGGCAGATATATCATTCCAATTAAAGCGGTAATCCAAACGAACCCCCAGCTATAAAATATTTTACCAACAAAAGCGGCTGGATTTTGCAGAACACCTGAAGCGTTCAACCCGTTTGAAAGAGTCGAAACTGGATCGCTAAAAGCTAAAAAGTATCTCGGCGCTAAAAAAACAATTGCCCCGGCAATCAATATAATAACTCCCCGCTTATTCTCTTTTGTTACAAACCAAACAGGAGCTAAAAACAAAACCGTCTCTCTTGCAAGCGTTCCAATAATTACCGCGATTAAAAATGGAACAAATTTACGCTTCATTGCAGCGTATATCATAATGCACATAGCCATCAGTCCAAAGGCGTCGGTTAAATAAGGATTGTAGTAAAAATAGAAATGCCACATTGAAGACCATACGGCAACAAGCCCAATAACCGAGGTTTTTATATCTAACCCGGCTTTTGAGCAAATCAATAAAATTAGAATATATGACGCAAACAAACTCGCGTATGTAATAAATCTTAGCGCATCAACCGGAGAAAACGGCGCTAAACTGGCAATTAAAGGAACAAGAACCCTAAACCGAAAGGGAGAAGGCGTACCGCTCCAATTCCCTTCTATCATCGTGATATATGAAAATGAATCTCCTCCTATCGTAAGAAACCCGGTAGCCCCATTTAACGACCTCTGAAGAATAAACAAATGCCCTGCCGCTACAAGTAATAATGAAATGAAGGCATACAAAACTAAGTCAGGCACCAATTTATTTTTCATGTTTTTGTTTTGCATTTATTGTAAAGCGATTAAGGTAATATTTTATATTATTATTGCCGTAAAATACGAATTAAATTTTTAATAATAATAAAGTAGCGTTTCACGCTTTATTATTATTTACGTTGCGCTAATTTTTTTCGTTTTTTTTACATAAATTTAATGCGCATGTCTTTATAATTATAAATTAAAATCGTATTTTACAGACGTAGTTAAAAAATGGGACGCGTAGGGATTTTAACATAATTCTTAAAAATAATATCATATCCTGGAATAACCATATTCTTTGATAATATTTTTTTACTGAAACTTAAAATGGAAGTACAAAATGGATAAGTTTAAACAAGCAATTGCTGAATACACACGTGAAATAGAATTGCACCCTGACGACGCTAACGCTTATTACAACCGGGGAGTTGCAAAAGTGATGACTGGCGATAAAAAAGGAGCCTATATCGACTGGCAAAAAGCCGCCGAGGGGGGACATCCAAAAGCAAAAGAGTTAATAGCCGCGCATAAATAATTTTTTTTGCAAAGCGTTATTTGATCTAACCCTTAAAGACCTGTAATATTTTTATTACCCGACCTCGAGGGTAAGTTATGTCCTTTTATGACTAACAATAACCCTGTTTTTTTGAGGTTATTTGAATAGTCGCGCCCGTTTGCTCAAAGTGAAAGGATAAAACTGCGTATAATAAAATTATTTTTTCATAATTGTTTCATTTATGAATTATTGTGATTTCCCATCATGGTTATAATACTTATTCCCCTTTATACATTGATAAATTAGTACTTTTATTAAAGCATGTTAATTGGACTTTTCCTTTGGAAATTCAGAAGGAATTAATAAGTTATTAGTATTAATTTGAATCGTCCTAATAAATCAATAAATATTAAGATTTAGATACAACAACACTTTAGATGAAACGAAAAAATATTATATATATTATTGGCGCCGGAGCCTCAAAAGACTATGGATTACCACTTGGTGATGAAATATTTGAATATGCTTATAAGTTCCCTTTGATTAAAAATAGTATCTTTAATCAAGAGTTAAAAAATGCACTAAACAATGTTGAAAATATAATGCGCCAACTCTTCCTAAATCTTCCAGATAATAGATTAAAATACCCTCCTTTTGAAGAAGTACTAACATTCATATGGGATACAAAAAAAACAGAATATTTTGATTATAAGTCTGACAAACTTATTTCTATCTTTGGTGAAAATAAAAGTGCTTCTGATGTTTTGTCTAGCTGTATTACCCTGCTATTATTAACTATTTCAGGTTGCATGAATTATAAGCTCTCTATGAATAGATTAAAAATATATAAGCAGTATATAAAATCATTAGACTTTAATAACAACGATATTACATTCATTTCATTTAATTATGATTTAATTATCGATAATATCCTTGAAGAATGCGTAGATGAACAGATTATTAATGATTTTACTTATAATATACCTCTTGCGGATGCAACAATTATACTTCCTTATCACAATCAGAATAGAGTATATATAAAAGAAAAAGGAGTTCTTTTATTAAAGCCGCATGGTTCAATAAATTTAGTTTATTGTGAAAGACATAAACAGGCAACTTATGGCGAAGGGTATTTTTGGTTTAAGAATATAGATAGTATTTTAAATAATCTTGGCATCAAGTGTCCCAGTTGCGGAAATAAAACAAAACCTCTAATTATACCTCCTCTTTATAATAAAAAAGATTATATAACAGACACAAAACCTAAAACCGATCGAATAGTCCAAAGGAGCACACCAGATAATTATAGGGATTATATAGATAAAAGTATAAAAGAAGTATTATCTCGCGCTGATGAAATAAACATAATTGGCTATTCACTCCCTTCATATGATTATGATTTTAGATCTCTGTTGATTGCAGGATTGATGTCAAACAAAAAAAGAGACCAAGTGCATCTGAAAATAATAACAAAATGTCCTTCAGAAATGCAAAAGCTTTTAAAGCAACAATACAAGTATATAGTTGGAAAGGTAACTATTGAGGGAGATAAAGGTTTCTATAACTACTTGCTACAAAAAATGAAAAGCTAATAATTAGAAATTCTTTATGTAAGCACTGACTGTGTACTTATTGTATGTATTCTTTTAAATAAATACAAAATATATGTTGATTTTTTGTTTAAAAACAAAAAGCGCTAAGCTCGGTATGCTTAGCGCGCTGGAATGTGGGCAGAGACGGAATCGAACCGCCGACACAAGGATTTTCAGTCCTTTGCTCTACCGACTGAGCTATCTGCCCTTCAAATTTTAGATTCCAAATTTAATTATTTTATCTCTTAAGTCAAAACACTTTTTTAAAAAATGTCATTTTTTTTCTAAGTTGTTTTTATAGCGCTTTTGCATAAATATTCATTAGCCGTTTTTTTGCCCAAAACAACGTCAGGCGCGGGTTTTAAAACCCGCGCCGTAATTTTAATCTACATTAACAAAGCCATAATGGCTTTCTGCACGTGAAGTCTGTTTTCCGCTTCGTCAAATATAACAGAGTTAGGCGAGTCGGCTACTTCGTTCACTACTTCGTCTCCTCGATGCGCCGGAAGGCAATGCATGAAAAGGTAGTCCTCTTTTGCGTACTTAACTAATTCCGGATTAACCTGATACTTCATGAATTTCTTTTTCCTGTCTTCAGCCTGAGACTCCTGCCCCATGCTTGCCCAAACGTCGGTATAAATAATATCCGCGTCCTTTACAGCCGCAACAGGATCGTCAAGAATTTCAATTTTGCTTCCAAAAACTTTTGCGTTTTCTAACGATTCTTTTACTATATAGTCAAGAGGTTTATAATCGCCAGGAGAAGCTATCGAAATATCCATTCCGGTTTTAGAACAACCATGCAAAAGGCTATGAGCCATATTATTGCCGTCGCCAATGTAAGCAAGTTTTAAGCCGCGCAAAGTTTTTTTCTTTTCCAATATAGTAAACAAATCAGCAAGCACCTGGCATGGATGATGCAGGTCTGTTAGACCGTTGATAACAGGGATTGAACCGAATCTTGCAAGGTCTATAACGTCCTGATGGTCAAATGTTCTAATCATTATACCGCTCAAATAACGCGAAAGCACTTTAGCAGAATCTGAAATATTTTCGCTTTTTTTCAACTGTAAATCATTCTGGCTAAAATACATCCCTAAACCGCCAAGCTGAAAAATTCCTGTTTCAAAAGATACGCGCGTTCTTGTAGAAGGCTTAGAAAAGATCATGCCTAAAGTTTTACCTTCCAACAAACGATGAGATTCTCCAGTAATCAATTTCATTTTCAGAGAAGCGCTCAGATCAAATATCTCCCAAATTTCTTCAAGGGTTAGCTGATGAATTTCTATGAGGCTTTTGCCTTTCATATTGACTGCCATACTTTTACTTCCTTAATTTTTAATAATTCTTGTGCCACATTTTTCATTAAGAAGCTCCGCTGCTTCCGTAATGATTGTTTCATCTCCCCCGTTTTCCAAAAAATCAATCGCCGCTTGAATTTTAGGCTTCATACTACCCACGGCAAATTCTCCGTACTTTAAATATTTTTTTGCGTCTGCTAATTTAATAATATCTAACGTTTTTTCATCGGGTTTTTGAAAATTTATACAAATTTTTGGCACGTCAGTAAGAATAAAAAAAACATCGGCTTCAACTTTTTGCGATAATAATGAAGAAGTCAGGTCTTTATCAATAACAGCCTCTATTCCAACAAGGTCTTTATTCTCGTTATAATGTACTGGAATTCCACCGCCGCCAGCCGTAATAACGATATTTCCGGCTTCGGCAAGCAATTTAATAATGGCGCTGTTAAAAATATCTAACGGTCTAGGCGAAGCTACGACGCGTCGCCAGCCTCTTTTACGCGGGTCTTCTGCGAATCTCCAGTTATTTACTCGGCTAAGCAAATCCGCTTCTTCCTTCAAATAAAAAGCTCCTACTGGTTTTGTAGGATTTTCAAATGCAGGATCGTCTTTGCTCACCAAAATCTGGGAAACTATAGTTATGACGTTTTTTTTCAATCCGGCGTTAGCCAAAGCATTTAGCATCTGCCTTTCTATCATATAGCCGATTCCTCCCTGGGAATCGGCTACGCAAATATCCAAAGGCATTTTAGGAACTTTATAATTTGTATATCCGGCTTCGTTACGCAACAAAATATTGCCAACCTGAGGGCCGTTGCCATGAGTGATTACGAGATTATAATCCCTCTTTATTAATTCAGTCAGATATTTACAAATCGCAAAAGCATTTTCTTCCTGTTCCTTAATTGAGCCGGATTGAGAGCCTCTTATGAGGGCGTTTCCGCCCAAAGCGGCAACGGCTAATTTTTTCATATCAGCCCTTTCAACCGCAATACTTTTTCAACTGTCATTGCTCCAAGCTCCTGAAGCTCATAACGGACTCGCGTGGAAGGCTTATTAATTTTCAGGATGCGTCCCAAATCAATAGGAGTTCCAATAATCACGCTGTCGCAATCAGTATTATTAATGGTCTGTTCAAGGTCTTTTATCTGCTCTTCGCCATAACCCATAGCTGGAAGCAATATGCCAATTTTAGGATATTTTTCAAATGTTTCAGTAATGGATTTAACAGTAAATGGACGGGGATCGACTAATTCAGCCGCGCCAAAATTCCACGCCGCAATTGTGCCGGCGCCATATTCCATACCGCCGTGAGTTAAGGTCGGTCCGTCTTCTACAACAAGAACTCTTTTCCCCGTTATCAATTCCGGATTATCAACAAGAATCGGAGAAGCCCCGTCAATAATATAAGCATAAGGATTAACGCTTCTGATATTTTCTCTGACAGTTTTTACATTTGCAGGCTCGGCGGAATCTATTTTATTTATCACAACGACATCGGCCAGTCTTAAGCAGGTATTGCCGGGGTAATAGGTCATTTCGTGTCCAGGCCTGTGCGGATCGACAATCGTAAAAGTAAGATCGGCTTTATAAAACGACGTATCGTTATTTCCGCCGTCCCAGATTATCACATCCGCTTCTTTTTCAGCTTCAGCAAGAATAGCTGCGTAATCTACTCCTGCATAAATTACTCCCCCGTTTGCAATATGCGGTTCGTACTCTTCAATTTCCTCGATAGTACAGTTATATTTTTTTAGATCGCTAATAGCGCCATATCTTTGTACTTTCTGCGCTACGAGGTCGCCGTAAGGCATAGGATGGCGTATAGCTACAACTTTTTTCCCGGCGGCTTTCAGTACGTCGGCAACCCTTCTTGAAGTTTGAGACTTGCCGCAGCCAGTTCTAGCGGCTACAATAGCTACAACTGGTTTGGAGCTTTTTATCATAGTTTCTTCAGCCCCTAAAAGACGGAAAGAAACGCCGGCAGCATTTACTATAGAGGCTTTAGTCATAACATAATTAAAATTAACGTCGCTGTAAGAAAATACGACTTCGTCAACTTTCAATTCTTTAATTAGCCTTACAAGTTCTTTTTCTTCATAGATTTTTATTCCGCGAGGATATAGCTTACCTGCTAATTCAGGAGGATAAGACCTTCCGTCAATATTTGGAATTTGAGTAGCGGTAAAAGCAACGACGTTATAATCTTCATTATCTCTGAAAACTACGTTGAAATTATGAAAATCGCGACCGGCCGCGCCCATGATTAATATATTCTTTTTCATCTTGATACCCTTATTTTATTATTCGATTTTTAAATGGATTAATCGTACAAGTCATGCATATAGCACAACTTTATCTAAATAATAAGAGAAAAGATGAGGTCGCTACAAATCTGGGCAGTGGCGTAATAAAAGCAGATTACACTTTTGGAAGTAGAAATTATTCACTTTATGAGTATGCATTATTTAACCTTCGCTAATTTTTGAATCCCGGTTTTTAATAACTCATTATTCTTATATACAACTTTATAAAAATATACGCCATTAGCAAGCTCATTTCTATCTTCGTCTTTACCATCCCAATATATTCTATTAAAGCCAATTTGTATTTGGGAAATTGGAATTTTTACAGTTCTTATTAACCTACCCGCCACCGTATATATTTTTATATATAAGTCGTCAGGTAGTTTTGAGCCGTACAAATCAAATGTAAAATAAGTGTCATTTTTAAACGGATTAGGAAAGTTATATATATTCCTAATATCAGCCTGATTATAGACTAAAAATGTTTTTCTATAAGAAGTAGTATCGAAAAAATTGCCTGAAGCGTCTTTTCCTAATATTTCAACCGTATGCTGCCCGTCTTCCAATTTGGGGCTCCATTCTACCAACAATCTGGAACTAGGATAACTATTTATTGTGTACTTTACATCCGTACTATTAGTATCAAGCAGTTTATTGTCAAAAGTTACTGTAAGATAACTTTTATCCAACGGCAGCGGACCGCTATCAGTAAGCGTCATTATTATCTTTGGTCTTGAAGATATTACATCGCCGTCTAAAATTTCTTTTCCGTCATAAGTAATAGAAAATTTAGGATTAACTGAATCTCTTGCCACATAGAACGTCTGAGTAACAAGGTTGTTGCCTGCAAATAATTCCGCTTCATTGGTCTGAGCCGCTATCTTAATCTTGTGAGTATGGCTTGGCAAAAGAAACGTAGTAGATATAGTATTACCTAAAGAACTGCTTGTAGTATCTTTTTTTACGCTTGTATAAGCTGAATAAAATGCAGAATCGGAGCTATCTAAATAATAATTAAGCTTTACGCTATCAATATCAGAATAGCCTATATTTTCCGCTTTAATATTTAACGTAGTAGTCAACCCCTGCAAAAGCGTATCTGGAGTAAAGGTAAAATTGCTCTTTCTCATAATAATATCGCCAGGAGGAGTATAACTAACATTAAGATTTTTAAACTTCATCGGAGCGCTTATAGCAGAACTTGAGTCTTTTATTGCGAGATCAAATTTTAAATAATTATACTTGCTGCCGTCTAAAAAGCCAAGACTTAAAGTCTTAGCTATATTCATACCTACCGTATCCCATTTTTGAGTTTTTTTATTCAGAGCTTCTATTGTAGCGCTGTAACTTCCCATCGAGCCGGTAGTTTCAATATCATAACTTAAGTTAGTCCATTTATTAGCCGGTCCAATTTCCTGGGAAGAAAGAGTTCCGCCGCCAGCAGAATATTCGCCTGAAAATTTAAATATACGTAAAGCAGTGGTCGTATCGTTTTTTTGCGAAGCGTAAACCACATTATTTTTCTTATCGTAAGTCCATGCATAAAAGCCCTGATATTGACCAAATGAAGGCCATTCTTCTTCAAAACTTCCAGTGGAAATTTTGTGCCGCTTAATATCTCCAGACCAATAGTTTTCATAAGTGAATACATAACCGTCGTCGACAAAAAAGCTGACAAAAGTACCGTCCCAGCTTTCTCCAGAAAGCTTTATATCAGCTCCAACTTTCGTCCAGTTTTTTGCCGGATCAAATATTCTAAGCTTGCTTGAACTATTGCCAACGCTATCATTCATAGCAATATCATAAACATAAGTTCCATCAGAATAAAGATAGAAAGTCCCATTACTAACTAAGCCATTTTCCCGGCAAATCATGCCATCAGGAACATTAACTGTTGTAGTTTCGCCTGTTTTAGGATTTATTTTTAACAAAGCGTAAGCATTGTTATCAACTGCAGCGTAAATAAAGCCATTATGATAAAATATAGTATTTGTAATAGTTCTGCTAAAATTTGGAACAACTCCATAACTTTTACCGGCGACTGTTCCATTATATCCCGTGCCTGTTATGTATATATTTGATTCGCTCTGATAGTATTGATAATTAGCGCTATAAATATAAGTTCCGTCATTGGTAATTGTAGTCAAAGCCGTTTGGTTGATAGGTATATCAATTGCCCAGTTTTCCAAAAACTTACTCTGGCTTGGCTTTGGAGGCAAAAGACTTTCATTTAACACTAACGTCCCCAAAGAATCAGAATAATTCATGTTATACGAAGAGAATAGTTTTAGCCCTTTGTTAGCGGCATAGAACCCGTCTTTAGGTTGTGCAGTAATTGTAAATGAATAAACCGGGCTCCATTTTCCATAAGTAATTCCGTCAAATACTCTTGTCCGCCAAAAATACACGCCGTTTTTTAAAGCTGAAGTCGTCCATTTTAATAATCCGTCATTAGGAACAATTCCGTTAGCCGATTCCACAAGAGATGAGAAAGTCCCTATAGTATCAATTTCTATTGAGTAAGTAACGTCTTTCGAGGCATAAAAACCCACGTCAGAAAAAAGGAAATTTATCTTATTTGCTGAAGTTGAAAACCCATTTATAGGAGATACAATATCCGGATCGGATATATTGTAAACAACAAACGAAGCCGATGCAGTATTATCAGAAAGATCGCTTTCCGGCACGGCTTTATCGTCATTAATCTTTACAATAAGATTATGCGTTTTCGCCACAGTAGGTATCCAGCTAAACGTAACAGAATCAGTTAAGCTAAAATTTTCAAGCTTTACTTTTCCAATTTGCGAAGCGGTATCAGTTCCATTAGCAAAAAGCTGAACTGTCACCGATTTTGAAGGAAATGAAGTTCCGTTGTTAGCAATGTTTACTTTAACTTTAACCGTATCGCCTAGCACCGGATTTGTCGGCGTAATTGAAATATCTGCCGATGTAACTGTAAAATCGGGTTTTTCTGGCAAAGCAATTTTTAATGTAGGATCGCCAAGATAAACCAACAAAGCCGTCATTATATCAGAATAACCGCCGAAAGTAACAGATTTAGCGTTCATTATAGCTTTACCAATAATAAAATCGCGTTGATTAAATATTTCATCATAAAGCCTTTCGTTCAGATATACGCCTGCTTCCAAATAAGTCAAACCCGAAGACCCCCAAAAGCCAATTGACCCTTTATTTGCAATTTTATCAAACTGTTCTCCAAAAACATCCTGATTATCAAAATGAGCAGTATAGCAAGTTACACTTGTAACTACCGGGAGCCGTCCGCCATTATCAAGCTCCAGAATATCGGAATTCTGAAACATAAAATCCCACTGATAACCTCCGCCGTGACCGTAAAAGTTAACCATGGCGGCCCCTTTATTTATTGCCGCCCTTATTTCAGGCGCATCTCCGGCATAAGGGACATAATTAGGATTGGTTCCAACATATTTAAATATTTTTGTAGTTCTGTAGCCGTTTGGTTTTGTGCTGGAGCTCTCTAAATTTATAGTTTTATCATTAAAACCACGAGTTAAGTTATCGTATTCATTTTGGCCGGAAGCTATAAGAATTGCGTTTTGTTTCCAGTATTTTGAGTAATCGGACGGATAATTCATAATCTTATTTAATAGTATATTCGCTTCGTCTAAAGTTTCGCATGACAAACGTCCAATTGCCAAATCGGGAACAACGTCGTCCCCAGAAACGCATACAATCATATTATCGCTTGCCGCCTGCCCATATTGATCTAAGGACTGATACGGTATTGCCGGGACAAAATTCGGTCTGCTGTCAGACAAAACAGGTCTGTAATCATAGCTCATATCGCCCCACAAAACCACATAAGAAGGCGCCGCGCCGCTCCACTTGGTAAAGGCATATTTTACAAAAGACTGCAGAGCAAATGGATTTAGTAAACCGTAGGAGAACTCATCGTATATCTGGAAAACATCCACAACCTTAATACGCGGATTTGTAATTGACGTATCCGGGAAATTAGCCGCCCTAAATTCGGCAAATTTTTGCGCCTGAGCCATAAACTTAGGATGCGTTATTACAATTACGTCGGCTCCATTGGTAATATTTCTCAAATCTGATGAAACGTCACGTCGAATAGAATCCGGCGTTGCATAATAATCGTCTGATATACAAAAATATTCCGTGCCTGCCGGGTTATTATCTACAAAACTAAATGTGCCATATGAATCGTTTAACATAGGCGCATTTCTAATAATTTCTCCGGTAGAAGGGATATAGATTTTTACATTATCTTTGTGGAACTCCCATACTATATGCTGCGTATTGCCTACAGCTTCTTTAGGCCTCTTAAAAAAATAGTGATTTGTTGAAGCGTAATTATATTTCCAATAATCAATTTCATACCAGTTCACACGTATTTCATCAGAGTAATCTGGAGCCCCGCCTATCATACCGTCGACAGACACCCTTAACTCATTATATGCTGATAACCTAACGCTGTCATCAGATACATAAAATCTTTTTTCAAAAGTATAGGCATTCTGATTATACCAGTAAACTTCGCCAAGAAGAAATGTTTTGATATCAGATGAGGACGCATAAGAAAGAAGCGATATTTTGGCGTCATGATTAGGATTAACCGCATTGTCATTTGTTATTCCATGCATATTGATTCTTATAGTTAAATACGCTGAATCGCCAAATTGGGCGCTTGGAGGATATACCGGATCAATAAAAACGCCTCCGGTTGTTAAATCTGGGATTCCATTTCTTCCTGAAACTTTTGCCCAGTACCAAAAATCGCGGTGATCGTCGGGCGCATATCCAAGCCTTTCATATAATGAATCTTTTTCAAAGTGTAAAGTAACCGGACTTAATTTATATGACTGGTTATAACTATTAGACGCCCCGTCTTTATTTGTAAAACCAGAACCGCCTGTCTCGGACTGATATGAGAACCAGTAAACATTTTCTTTATTATAAATATTAATTGTAGTATAATCAGTAGGGGTTGGAGGAAATCCGACAAACTGGAAATAATCGCCTGGGCCAAAAACCCCGTCAGTTTTTGTTACCACGTCAATTGGAGCTTTAACTCCGTTGCAATAAAGCTCTAGATTTTTTGAAGCGATCTGCGATTGCGCAAAACCGGCTTTCTGAATATCTTCATATGTAACCCTATAAACATCTTTCGTTTTTACATAAATCTTAAAATATTCTTTCGAGGCGCTATACCAATACGCGTCATCCTTTGCGGCGACGGTATTTGATTTAGCTTTGCTTATCCAATTAACTGCCTGAGTTTTATTTATAACGGAAGTATTTATAAAATCTTCCGTCATTTTATCAGAAACATGCTCGGTTATATTTTTAGCAGAAGAAGAATTATAGTTTATTTTAAATACTATTTTGCTGTTAAATACTAATTGCCTGCTTACAGGATTGTACTGATAAGGAGTAATTATTATTGGAGCAATTTTTGCAAAACGCATTGTATATGATTTTTCAATTTTTACAATTTCCTGAGGGAACAAAGCGTTTGTATTATAAATAGTTTTGTCAAAATAAATCTCTTTGCTATCTTTTTTTTCAAATTCTTCTTTAGGATACGGCTCTAATTGCTTTACAACAGAATTTGAAGCGGTCGTAGAAATCACCTGACATGTAGGATTAGCGCCCTGAAGGATTCCAACGCTTAAAAAATATGAAGGAAGCCAGGGTTCCCCCGCTTTACGTAGAGAAAACCCATTCCCTTTTATAAAACTGAACGCTAAGCCGTTTATTGTAGTATCTTTTATCTTATAACAATTTGCGAAATCAACTTCAACTTTTATGTAATCAGAATTAGATTCAATTACTTTATATTTTTGAGCGAATACAACGGCAGAAAAAACTATAAAGGATACAAAAAAAGATCGTAAAAATCGCATGTAAATTCTCGTATTGATAAATAATTAAGTCCTCTACTATCAAATAGCTTTTTACAAATAAAGCTTCCAGCTCCTTTCAGAAAATAGAAATTGCATTTCACTCCTTCAAGTGAAAAATAAATATCCGGCCTGTTTTTACATTAGCTCAATAAGCGGATTAAAATTTTGCATAAAAGAAAGGATTGCTTTCATTTGAAACAATACTATACAATGATGCAGACGCTAAAGATAAAAAGAACAAAATAAACAGCAGCAAATATTTGACAAATATCTTAATTAGCGGATTTTTGAATTTGATCTTTAAGGCATTCATATAAAAACTCTCCTAAAATAAAATTTCCTTTTGCATTCAGATGACCATATTTATTAAATCTGTTATCGGGAGTTAATACTTTATCTGAGAAATAGAAATTAATTCCGTTCTTTTTACAAAAGTCAGATAAATATTCATTTTGTCCAGAATCAGGAATTATAGAAACAAGTATAAATTTCTTATTAAACCTTTCATAATATTTTTGTAAAGAAATAGCGAAATTGCCTATTTGGGAAGTATCAATTAGATAATCAGATTTCTTTTTTTCAAGATCGTTATAAACAGATTCGCCATATTTTTGTTTAATAATAGCTTCATAAGAGCCTCTAGCAACCAAATTAATAAAAGAGCTCTTGCTCCTAACATTTTCGCAAGCTTTTACAAAAGGAGACTGAAATATTTCAGTCCCTATATATTTAGATTTCCTAAAATCTAAAGGCTGTGGAAAACCTGCCATCGTTTTTACCTGTGCATTGATATCTTCAACCACAAAAACGATATAATCTGGCTTATATAAGTTCTCATAATAATAAAACCGGAACCAGGCCGAAAAAATATCTAGCTTTGCAATTCCCAAATTAACTATTTGAATATTAGGGGATTCATTAGCTATTCTATTCTGCAATATCGAAGTAGCTATTAACGATCTGGGGATTTGAGAAGCTTCTATGAACGAATCGCCAATTACATAAACATATTTTGAACTTCCGGAAATTTTGACGTCAACGCCAGGCAATCCCAAATTATTATTTTCATAAACAATGTTTCCGCCTTCAACATTCCAGTATCGGCTATATGGTTCTTTTGCAAAGATAACTTTAGAGATATCTAATTCCTCGTTTATGGATATTATTTTATAACCATAAAATTTAGGAAAACCAATCACATAAACGACGAAAATCTCCACAACAATAAACGCTGCGATAAATGCAAGCAATATGACTGCCGTTTTTTTCATATAAAAAATAACCAGCAGAATGTGACAAAAACGTAAGTTATAGCGATACTAAAAATATTAAACCATTTTTTTTCTGTAAAGCTGCTTAGGACCGGATGTTTTTTCTTGTACGACTGCCAGAATTGATAAAACGAAATGGCTGTTCCGTGGGCTACGCCCCAAAACAGAAAATTCCAAGACGCTCCATGCCAAAGGCCGCAGATTCCAAAAGAAATTACAGGAACCGCAAAGAACAGCCACATCTTGCTTCTGCCCATATCCTGCAAAGGATAAAATATGTAATCTCTTATCCATTCAGATAAAGATATGTGCCAGCTTCTCCAAAATTTTGCAATGCTTGGCTGTAAATAAGGATAATTAAAATTCTCCATTATTTTTAATCCAAAGAGCCGGCTCGAACCTATTGCAATATCGCTATATCCAGAAAAATCCATATAAATCTGAAACGAGAAACCTAATAGTATAATAGCGTTTAGAAAAAAATCGTTAGATGAATTGCCTCTGTTTTGAATTATAGGTTTAAGAAAATATCCAAGCCAATCGGCAATTACTAATTTTTTAAACATTCCCAAAACTATCCTTTCAAATCCAATTTCTACGTATTCCCGCTTAAAACTAATTTTATCATCTAATTGCTTGTTCAGCCTTCCAAATCTTTCAATTGGCCCGGCTATAAAAATTGTAAATAAAGAGCTGTAACAAAGGAAGTTTATAAAACTGCCTCTATCATTAAGTTCCCAATATATATCAGTTAAATAGCTAATATGCTTAAACGTTATATATGATATGCCAAGCGGCAGCAGCGCCAGCTCAATATTAATTCGAGGGAACAGATTAATAAACCTGTTAATATCGTTTATCGTTTCTACTAAAAGACCGGAATATTTAAAAATAATCAGGAGCCCTAAAATTCCCATAACGCCAATTCTATGAAACAGCTTCTTCGATTTATATTTTTCAATTAATATGGCAAAAAGATAAGTGTAAAGAGTTAGTACAACAACAATCAGAAAAGCAGTTTCGCTTTGAAGAAAGATAAACAAAAGACTTGCAACAGGAAGAACAAAACTCCTTAGTTTAGAATATGGAATACTCCAATAGAGAACCGCGGATGCAATTAGAATTATAAAGAATAGAAAGCTGATTATCATCTATATTTATCAAGAGCTAAAAGTTTATTAAATTTTATATTAAGCTAATAAATTCGTATTTATTGGATTCAAATTTAACTATTTTTTAACTCTTAATTACTATTAATAATTCAGTCTGGAATTAATTTTACTGCTGCTAATTTATGTTTGAACAATACTTAAGCAAACCGCTACATCTTTTTTTAGCTTCCGCCTTAATAGCGCTGTTTGCTGCGCTATTTTATCCATATTTAATGTTAGCCTCATTAGCTGTTTTGTATTTTTTCTTATTAATCAGATACGGAAAAAAAGCTTTTCTATTCTTTTTAATTCTGGGTTACATGGTCACCAGTAGCGATATAAATCCAGCGCTTAGAGCGACAGTTAATATCGGAGGATTGTTGGGTCTATTGTTCCTGTTTTTTCAAAAATTTGGAACTGACACAAAATCGTATCCTTTGCCACACAAATATATCAGTCAGTTTATTTTATTTATCCTTGTTTCCACTCTAATTTCTTCTCTGCTTTCAAATAATATAAGTTTATGCCTCGGAATTAATTTACGGCAATTATCTTTTTTCATTATTTGCTATTTGTTCTATTCACTAATTGAAAACGAGGAGTATTTATTCCTTTATTTAAATGCAATTATTACTTCTGGTTTTATTTTAGCGTTAAGCATTGTTTATGATTTTTATAAAAACGGTTTTGTATTATTCTTTGCCGCCGACGCCGAGATTAACCGCTTTACAGGTTATTTTGGGAATATAAACGCCGCAGGATTAATTATTGCTATTTCGATTATAGTTTGCATTTCATTCTTGTTTTTACCTAAATACCAGAACAAATATTACAAAGCCGGATATTTATCGGTTCTGTTCATCATGCTTACCGGAATATTTTTAACAAATTCAAGAGGCGCTATTTTAGGAATGATTACGGGTTCTGTTTTTGTTCTAATAAAACAAAAACCGTTATTTATGAAAAAAGCTATTATTGGTTTATTAGTTATTCTTGTTTTTATCCTGACATTTACAAATGTTGGCAATATAGTTGCAGCTTACTTTAGAGTGTCGTCTTTACTTGATACGAGAGACTCATTCTGGAATATTTCAATGAATATTATTAAGGATAATCCAATATTTGGAGTTGGGCCTGAAATGTCCAGGTTCTATGTCGATAAATATTTCCCAGTTCCATTTAAAAGCTTTGAAGCGACTCAGATAAGATTTGTACAGAGCAATCCCATGTTTGGTTTGGCGCACAATTTTTATTTATCTCGTTTTGCAGAATTGGGTCTGCCGGGTATATTTTCTATAATATTCATTATTGCGCTATTTACATATTTCTCAATTAAATTATTAAATCAACATCTCAGAAAGAATAAAAATTTGGCTGGGATTGTAATAGGGATTATGGGAGTAGGAGTAGGTCTTTTTTTTAGGTCATTTATAGAAAGCACCGGGATTATATCCTACGGATGGATTATGATGGATATCCCTTTCTGGCTCTGTTTTATATGCCTTGTTTATTTATTCCCAAATGTAAACCATACTTAAAACAGTATTTTAGCAAAAGGAAACGACTATTTAAATTAACGAAATTGTTATTATACTTTATTAGTTCTTGTCTGCTTTATATTGGATATAATAAGCGCGCCTATGCTTTTTAAAGATTCTTGGATTCTGTATTAAGTCTTTTTTTTTCTATATATTTCAGCTTGAAATTACGTAGTAAAAAGACGTATCCATAAAGAGCAAGCATAAATTAATAATCGAGCGCCAGAATATGTCCATATTATTGTCTATAAAAACGTTCTTCAATAAAATTCCCCAAAGAACGCTTATTTATTCTTTAATAATAATATCAGTTTTTCTTATTTATTTGCCAGGCATTTCTTCAAAAATGTTTGGAGACGATTTTGAGCGCGCTTATGTTAATCCGGCGCAAAAAATATTTTATTATTACGTTAATTGCGACCCTAATTTTAGCTGGTACAGACCTCTCCCCTGTTCAATATTTGCAATTTCTCAAACCCTTTGGGGATTAAACACAATACCTACGCATATTATTCAAATACTTACGCATATTTTTTTATGTATAATTATTTACGAAGTATTAAAACATCTTAAAACCGATATTCTCAGCGTTTCAGTCGCTCTTGCATTTGCAGTTTGTTCTCAAGTAAACGTATCGGCCATAAACGGAAACGATACGCTTACTCAGGTCTTTTCCGCGACATTTGGATTTAGCTCAGCCGCATTTTTGTTTTTCTATTTTGAAAAAGGAAAACGAATAAAGTATTTTATTCTTGGCCTTTTGTTTTTTACTATCGCTCTTTTCAGTAAAGAAAACGGAGTAATGTATATCGTCTTCATCTTTTCTATCCTCTTTTATTATTACAAAAAGCAGTCGGTAATTACTCTTAAACAAGTTTGTCTATACATCTCCCCATTTGTTTTACTTGCGGCAATTTATTTGGTAGCCAGGACGTTAGTCTCAACCGTACGCCCTGTAATGGGCGATGGCAATTATCAGTTTGGACTTGGTTTTAACGTTATCAAAAATTTTGCTATGCTCTCCTTTGCTTTAGTCGATCCTATTTCCACAGTAACTACTTTTGTAGCTATACAAAAAAGAGACTTCGTTTCACTATCTATAATAAGCGTATTAGTTTTACTGTTTAGTTCTATCATATTAACAGGCTTATCTAAATATAATCGGTTTATTTTTTTGCCTTTAATTGGCGCAGTAATTTTTTCATTTTTCCCGATGATATTATTGAGCAAAGCAAGCGAACTGCATACTTATTGCGCAATACCATTTTTTGCTACAATCGTCGGGTTAAGTTTTAGCGCCGTTTATAAATTAATAGACAAGCGCGCTGTAAAAACTACACTAGCTGCTTTCTTTGTAGTTTTACTTTGTCTTAGTGTTTATGCCGCCGAAACAAAAATCGAGGCGATGAAACAAAACGGCGAGAAATGCGAAGTAATTGTAAAGCAAATTTTAGACAAAGTAAATCTTGTTCCGCAAAACGGAAATATTTATTTAGTAAACCGTAAATCAGATTTAGTTGAATATTCAATTTTCACTATGAATGATTTTAACGTTTTGTTTTTAGGCGAAAATATTATTACACAATCGGCAAACAGATTTGATATCAATATAAAAATCATCCCGGAAGAAAAATTAAACGAAACAAGTTTCAGGAAAACTGATTTAGTTTTGTTTTTAAAAGGGAACGAAATAAAAACCGCTAATGAGCTTTAGATTTATTCATTCGGTTTTATAGAAGTCAAACTAATTTATCAACCAAAATATTTGTCCTTTTTTATTGGAGAATTTCTTGAAAAAAGTTTTAGCTATTATTTTATTATCGGCTTTTGTCGCTATGGCGCAGGTTGAAGACGTTTCAGTAAATCATAAGGTTTATAATTTCTTAGAAAAATTAAGCGTTCTAAATGTAATAAATAATTACAACCCTTTTGAAATTCCTATCTCTCGCAAACAGGTTGCACAGTATCTTTCCGAAGCGTCTGTAAACGCCTCCCAGCTTAATCAAACTGATAAAGAAATTCTGCAAGACCTTATGAAAGAATTTGAGTTTGATATGACGGGCTCATTAGCTTCTTCCGATGTGATGATAGGAGAAAAGAATTATGATATTTTTTCGCAGGATCCAAAATATTTTTATTCGTACAATAAACCCGGCTCTGGAAATGTTTTTATAAACGTCCTTGCTGAAGGAAGTCTTGTAGGTCTTAATACGCTACAGGAAAAAAGCCATTCTGTTCTTGGGATTTATGGCGGAGAAATTCGGGGAACGCTTTTAAATAAAGTCGGCTTCTTTATAAAAGCGACTGACGGAAGCATCTTTGGCGATAGAAAAGCCGCGCTAAGACTTAGCGATTTAAAATATAACTGGAATTTAGTAGCCGATCAGAATTCTTTTTTTGACGAAACAGAAGGTTATGCGACTGTCGATTTTGACTTCCTACATATTAAATTCGGACGCGACCGAGAGCTTATTGGCCGGGGAGTAAATAAATTAATTATGGGAGATTACGCGCCTGAATCTGATTTTATCTCATTAAATTTTAATCTTGGCATTTTTGAGTTTTCATCTTTTCATGGAAAAATAATCGGTAATAAAAGCGGCATAGCCGATACTGTAACAGGCGGCATCGCAACGGTAGAAGATAAATATTTTGGCTATCACAGGCTTGGCGTTAATATTTCAAAGGATATTTCATTCGGCGCGGGCGAAATTATTTTATACGCAAACAGACCACTTGATATAAGTTACTTAAACCCGTTTGCTTTTTATAAAACAGTCGAGCACTCAAATCAGGATAGAGACAATTCCATGCTGTTTTTTGATTTAAGCAGTAATCCTTTAAAAGGGTTAAAATTGTATTCTCTCGTCTTAATTGACGATATTGATTTTAGCAAAATGGGAACAGGCTGGTTTGGCAACCAAACCGCTTTTAATCTTGGCGTAGCCGGATACAATCCTTATAAAGGCCTGCCGATAGATTTTTGTTTTGAGTACTTTAGAATCGAACCTTATGTTTTTTCGCACCGGATAAAATCTAACAATTATACAAATGACGACTACAACATAGGAATGGATACAGACCCTAACAGTAAAATATTTTTCTGGAAGTTAAACTACCAATTAACAAGCAGAATTAATTTATCAGCGCAATATACATATAGAGTTCATGGGGCTAATCCTGTTAATTTAGAAACTGGCGAAGTAACTAATGTTGGCGGAGATATTCAATTGGGACACAGAGAAAGCGACGCTACGCATCTGCATTTTTTAGACGGAACTATTGAATATTTTAGAAAACTTTCGCTTGCCGCTAATTACGAGCCTTTCCCCGGTTATATAATTAAACTGATATTAAACAACGAGACAAATTCTCTTCAGAATAATGTTAAAGTTAAGGATTGGTTTTTCCAGTCGGATATTAGCTTAAGGCTGTAATATGACGTTAATAATTTTGGTTATTTCTTAGGATTTTTAAGCGTTATTAATACCTGCCAGGCATAATATCTAAAAAATGGAAAGACTGCAAACAATATTTTATCAATAAATTTCAGTAAAGAAAATAACGGTTTAAATAAGAAAGTATTTCTGAAAGGAATAGCGGCGATTGAAACAAAATAGAAAAAATACAAATACGAATCGTTGAACATATTTAGAATGGCCTTTATATCTTTCTTTTTTAACGGATGTTCATCTTCCGTTCTCAACCCAGGCGTCAATTTTCTGAAAAGATTAATAATAGGATTATGCCCAAGAGGTTCCATAAAAACAGCTTTGCCATTTGGCTTTAATACCCGGCAGATTTCTTTTAATGATTGTTCTAAATTTAAATGATGAAGTATTGCCGTCCCAAAAACTCTATCAAATTTATTATTCTCATATTCTAAATGTTCAGCGTCCATTACGCTATAATTAATATTGGTTATCCCATGTTCAGCAGCATTTTTACGAGCTAGTTCAATTGATTTATCAGAAATATCTATTCCAAAAACGTTAGCTTTATTTTTTGCCAGCATAACAGTAGTATAATAAACGCCACAGCCAATTTCTAAAACGTCTTCGCCTGAGCAATTTTCAAAAAGGAGCTCATTATACTTATTATTAATATCCCCGACAATTTTTAAATCATAAATTGAGTTTATAGAGTCTCTTGTTCCCTGTTCTGCAGAAATATTAAAATATTCTTTTTCAAGCTCTTTTCTGTTATCTGTCATATTTTTCCTGAATACTTCACTTTACCAATTATTAATTTATCAAACAAAATAGGGCTATTTTTTACTTTTGTCAAGCGTAGTCCAGCTCTCTAGATTGTTTTGATTTTGGTTTGCATGATTTGAATTACCAACATTTTAACAAAACTATAAAACCGAGTTTTTCCGGCGTATTTTATACCGTAAAAATATAGCAGTAAAATTAAGCGTAAAAGTAAGGATTAACAAAACTAATGTAGTCGCATATTGTATCCCGCGCGTAGCCTCTACGTTAGTCGACTGAGTGGACATTACAAAAATATGATAGCCGAGTTCCATAAACTGATCCGAAAGCGAATGAGGCAGACTTGGCAGAAAATACGCAGCTCCTACAAACAATATTGGCGCGACTTCTCCTGCGCCGCGACTTACGGCTAAAATTGCCCCAGTCAAAACCCCGTTAATTGAATTGGGCAATACGACCTTTCTGATAGTTTCCCATTTTGTGGCTCCAAGCGCAAAGCTGGCTTCACGGTATTCGCGCGGCACGGCTTTAAGAGCTTCTTCTACCGATATAATTACAACCGGAAGAGTCATAAACGCCATAGTTAAACTTGCCCAAAGCAGATTTGGCTGTCCCCATTTCAAAACAGCTCCGCCAGAAATAACTTTATCAGCTCCTGAACCTATGAACTGAACAAAAAATCCAAGTCCAAATAACCCAAACACAATAGCCGGAACTCCTGCAAGAGTATTAACGGCAAATCTAATTAATCTGGAGATAACAGAATTTGGTTTAGCATATTCGCATAAATAGATAGCAGTTATAGTCCCTATTGGCACGCCAGCTATAGACATAATTAGCACTAACAAAAACGTGCCGATGATTGCAGGAAAAATCCCGCCGCTAGTCATCCCATCTTTAGGCGCACTTGTAATAAATTGCCAGCTAAGCGTGTGATATCCGCCAGTAATAATCGTCCACATTAAAACCGCTACAGCGCTGATAATAATAAAGACAGAAAAAGCTGAAAGCGAATAAACAGAATATCCAATTATTTTCTTTTTTAACGGCATTCTTAATATCCTCTGAATTTTTTAATCAGCTTTTGCCTGATAAAAACTTCAGCTAAAGCGTTTAGTAAAAAAGTAAATATAAACAATATTACTCCAATAAGAAAAAGAACGCTGTAATGCGCATCGCCGAAAACAGCTTCGCCCATTTCCGCGCCAATAGTAGCAGTCATTGACCTAACCGGTTCAAAAATATTTAATGAAGTTAACGCGGCGTTTCCTGTAGCCATCAGAACGATCATAGTTTCGCCAAAGGCGCGTCCAAACCCTAATAATATAGCCGCAAATATGCCTGGCGTAGCGGCAGGCAGAACCACAAACAGAGCGGTTTCCCATTTTGTAGCTCCCAATGCAAAGCTAGCCTCTTTAAACGATTTAGGAACTGCGTCCAAAGAATCTTCAGTAACTGTATAAATAACCGGGATAATTGCGAATGCCATTGCTACTCCCCCGACAAAAGCGTTTAGCCTGTACTGAAAACCAAAAATATTTTGCATGAACGTAGCCAAAACTATCATTGCAAAAAAACCAATTACAACAGACGGAATTCCGGCCAATATTTCTATTGCGGGCTTTAATAATTCTTTTGCCCATTTGGGCGCAAAAACCGAAGTAAAGATAGCGGCTAAAAGAGCCAATGGAATACCAAGAGCCATAGCTATAAGCGACACTTTTAAACTGCCATAGATAAGAGGCGTTAATCCATATTTAGGCTCGTCAGAGACGGGCTGCCACTCCCTTCCTTTAAGATTTTTAATTATAGCGCTACGCTTTTCGCTGGGAGTTTCATTTTTTTGATTTTGCAGTTCATTTGTCTCAACCTTTTTCTGTTGTTGCGCAACGGACTCGTCGTCGCCATAAGTTTCTTGTTTAAGCTCAATGTTGTTTGAAGCGGCTTTATTTTGCGAAGGGAAAAAAACCGGAAACGCTTCTTTGAAAATAAAAACAAAAATAAGAATCATTACTGCAAACGAAATAAACGCCACCGATGAAATAGTTTTTTCCGCCAAAAATTCCGATAGCCTGAATTTTTTGCCTAATGTTATAATCTTACTTTTCTGATGTCCGGATGATAAATCATTTTCCGGATCATTTGCCAGATTGTTATCCATAAATTGTAATATTCTAATAATTAAAAAAGCTAACCATTAATAGTCATATTCTAAAATTTAACGTTTTACTTAACAGGATAATATCCTACTTTCTGAACTACGGACTGCCCTTCATCGCTAAGAACCCAGTCAATAAATTCTTTAACGGCGCCAGCCGGTTTGGTTTTAGTATAAAAATAAAGATACCGCGCAATAGGATAAGCTCCGCTCTTTATAGTCTCTTTATTAGGGAAACAGCCTTTTGAACCAGAATCCACTTTTACCGCGCATATTTTAATACCGCTTACATAAGCGTCGCCTCCGTACCCAATGCCGTTTTTATCCTGAGCTATAGCGTTTACAACCGAAGCCGTTCCAGGCAGGCTTTGAGTAAAAGGAGAATAATCTGCGCCATGCAATACGGCGTCTTTTAAGAATTCATAAGTGCCGGAATTATTTTCACGTCCATAAATAATTATCTTTGCATTCCCGCCGCCGACTTCTTTCCAGTTTGTAATTTTACCTGTGTAAATATTTTTAATTTGTTCTAATGTTAATTCCTTTACTGGATTTGAATTATTTAAGTAAATTGACAATCCGTCTTTGGCCGCTTTTATTTTTACGCCGGAAGAATTGTATTTGCTTTTTAGCTTTGCTATTTCATTCATTTTCATTGGCCGCGAAGAGGAGCAAATATCAGTCGTCCCATTAATAAGAGCCGCTATACCCGCGCCAGAGCCTCCGCCAGTCACCTGTATAGCAATGCCGGAGCGTTTTGCCATATAAGTTTCCGCCCATCTCTGCGCTAAAATGACCATTGTATCAGAACCTTTTACAGTGATCGTTTGCTTTTGAGGCGTAAAACCAGACAAGCTCAAAGCCAATAAAACAAGTATCGCAATTCTTCTCATTATTGAATTAAATAAACCTTAATTAATAAATAACAATATCGCTGATCCCGCCATTAAAAGACAGAATCAGCGATAATAAAAGCTAAAAATATAAGCTATTAATTTTGCCCAAAATTATTTGCCGCCGCAAACAATTTTTCTACAGCGGTAACAATCATTAATTCGCTTTGTCCAAACGAAATAGAGCCGTCTTTTTTTAAGGTTCCCATTTGAACGATAAACCAGTTTGCTTCTGGTTTCTTTTTGTTAATAATCATATCTATCGCCTGCAATCCTATTTCAGAAACTTCAGTCAGCTCTTTTGATAGATCGGATATTTCATTAAGTATTGGCGACTTTTTTATTACTTTCTGAAGCTCGGCATCGTTATTTTTCCAGATTAACAACTGATCTTTTAATTTATTCAATTCTTCCGTATTGTTTTTAGATGAGAGCAAATAATCGTCAACGTCGTTTCTAAAATCACGCGCTATTTTAGCGTCCGGTAAAGCGGCGTCAACAACGCGCGTATAAGGAGAATATGAAGTATATTTAACGCCAAGCGAATGACGGGTATAAAGCTTTACAGGCTCAATAACGTCAACAAGAGTTTTTAACGCTTTTGTATCGTTATTATTAGTAAGTCTACGCAACATCATTTCCTGATTCTTAATATGAGTTAATCCAAGTTCTTCCAACTGAACGCTAACGCGGTCAAGCCGCGCGTACATGCTCTTAACGTCTTTAACTGAAGACGGAGACCAGAATCTTTCTGCAATTGCAGCTGTGCGAGGCCAAATACGAGAGTCTACAGTTTCAGGAGTTACTAATTCCGCCCACATAGTAGCTTCGCCGCCAAGAATTCTGCTTTTTTCTTCGGCGGTTAGTTTGATAGTATCAGGCAGCGGGTCGTTAAGATAATGAAAATCTGTAGGTTGAATTAAATCTATATAATAGCCGTTTGATAAAATTCCCATGTACCCTTTCTTGGCAGATTCAAAAAGAGATTTTTGACCTCTCCACGATTGAATTACAATACTTGTAGGCATTTCTGGCATTAGAATTTCATCCCAGCCGATCATCTTTTTATTATATTTTGTGAGGACTTTTAATATTCTTAAATTGAAATAACTATGCATAGCGTGAATGCCAGATAGATTATTTTTCTTCATAAATTCCTGAATATCTTTATTAGCGGTCCATTCAACTTTAGTTCCTTCGTCGCCGCCAATATGGAAATATTCGTCAGGAAATAAAGCGGTCATTTCTCCAAAGAATTTATCAAAAAATTCGTAAGTAGCGTCTTTCGACGGATTAAAAACCGGATCGAACACGCCCCATTTTCTTTCAATTTTATATGGACCAGATCCAGAGGCAAGTTCTGGCAACGCTGCAAACCAGGCAGTCGAATGCCATGGGATATCAAACTCAGGGATTACCCTTATTCCTCTTTCAGCGGCATAGGCTACAATCTCTTTAATCTGCTCCTGCGTATAGTAATTTCCGTCAGAAGCTAATTTTTGTAATTGCGGATAAATCTTGCTTTCAACTCTTACCCCCTGATTATCGCTTAAGTGAAGATGCAGCACATTCATTTTAACTGCGGCTAAACCGTCGATGTTTCTTTTAATAACTTCAACAGGCATAAAATGACGACTGGCGTCTATCATTAATCCGCGCCATGGAAACCGCGGAGAATCTTCTATTTTAACAGTTGGAAAAAAATATCCGTTTTCATCTGCGCCAAGCAACTGTAAAAGAGTTTCCAGACCTCTTAATGCGCCAATATCTGTTTTAGCTTTTAACGATACATTTTGTGCGCTAACATCTAAAGAATATGATTCATCTTCATTCAAAACTAAGGCGCCGGTTTTATCCGTTTCAATAATCATAGAAGCGGAAGAAGCGTTATCGCTTTTTGCTCCGCTAAATTCCGGAAAAAACAATCCGGTTCTGCCAGATAACCTTTGAACAGTTCTTGCAGAAGCGTTATATAACCTTTCTGAGCTATTTCCTTTAATTGCCACAGTAAAATCTTTTGTAATGCGATATTTCCCTTCAGAGTAAGATATCTTTACAGGAGCAGGCATTAAGTTAAAAGAGTTGACATCAGTTTGAGGGAAGGTTTCTATATTTAGAAAAACCATGATACATACGCAGAATAGAAAAAGTTTTCCGTTCATAATCATCCTTTAGAATATATTTTCAAATAAAATTGAACTTACTAAGATAAAAAAATATTTTTTCATTTTTTAGCATAATTATTTCTATAAATTCTATACTCGTTCAATCTTTTCATTTAGCGCATTTTTTCTTCTCTATGCGTTAAGTCACAAATAATTACTATATAACTACTATTTTATAGTACGTTCTTTAATTTATCTTCAAATCTATCATCATGTATTTTACAGGCAAATAAAGTGATAATTTACGAGCTTCTTATTGTCTCATTTTGATAATATTCCCATTCTTAGAATATTTCTTAGAATATTTTCTGCGAAAACGGCTCATAAACAAATTGGCACGCTTGTTGTTAAATATGTATCAGAATTAACAAATAAATGAGATAATAAAATGGAATTGATACCGATCATCAAATACGCGCTCACAGGAATTTCAGCAATTACATTCCTTGTTGTAACTTTTTCATATATCATGTATAAAATGAAAAATGCCAATAACATGCCTGGTCAAGAAGAAGCGGCTCCTGTAATCAATACTCCCTCAAACCATTTTATACCTGAAGTACAGCCAAACGTTATACTTCAACCGGTTAGAGTTCAGAGACAAGCTATCCCTTACGTACAGGAAAGAAATTTTCATCATAACAGAGTTTCTGTTAAAAAACCGGCTCAAAGATTTATGGTATTAAACGAGCAAAAAGAAGCAGTTGCAGTACATGAAGAGACTCGCAAACAAAATAACGATTACAAGTTTGTACATCCTTATACAAACCAGAGTTTTAACATTTATAATAGCTACTCTGCAAATTCAAGCGAACCTTTAGAAAAATTTGGAATTTAGAACTTAAAATAATTCGTCTATTATTTACCCGGTCAAAGTTTTTTTTGACCGGGTTTTTTATTTTAAATATAACGCCGTATATAATACGTCCCATTCGCAAAAAAAAATACGGGAATTTTATACGACCCCGCCGGGGTCGAATGATTTTGTTCTTGAAAACTGCTACAAACATTTGAATCCTCCGGATTCTTCTTCGCAAAAAAAACAAGGCGCCACGCCAGTGAATAATATTTTGTCGATAGAGTTTCTTATTTTTCAATCCCAGAGGGATTGCATGTCTGTAGCAATTTGTTTACCGGGGTTTTTACGACCCCGGCGGGGTCGTATGATTTTGTTCTTGAAAACTGCTACAAACATTTGAATCTTCCGGATTCTTCTTCGCAAAAAAAATTCTTATCCTTTTAACGCGGATTTTTCGAGAGAATGACATTTTTTAACCTTAAGCTGGGGCGCCGTGGTCGCGGAATTAATTCCTCATATTACAAAATCAATCGGCTGTTCGTGCATCTTTGCATTGCCGACTCTTATTTCGCTTTTGTGATATACGACTGAATAAGGCTCTACGCTTGTTGTAAGCCACACGTTGCCGCCAATTACGCTGTTATGACCAATTACAGTTTCGCCGCCTAAAATTGTAGCTCCAGAATAAATTACTACGTTATCTTTTATTGTTGGATGACGTTTTGAGTTGCATAAATTTTTATTAACGCTCAATGCGCCTAAAGTAACTCCCTGATATATTTTTACATTATCGCCAATCACAGCCGTTTCCCCTATTACAATGCCGGTGCCATGGTCTATACAAAACGATTTCCCAATTTTTGCTCCCGGATTGATGTCAATCCCGGTTAAGCTGTGAACATACTCGGTTAACACTCTTGGGAAAAAAGGGATTTTCAGTTCAAAAAATTCGTGCGCTATTCTGTATATGGCAATTGCAAGAAAACCGGGATAAGTAAGTATAACCTCGTCCACATTGCTTGCGGCGGGGTCGCCGTTAGTTATAGCTTCGGCGTCTAAAATCAAATTATCGTGAATTTCGGGAATCTTAGCAAAAAAGATTTGCGCAATTTCTTTAGCGTTTTTCTGAAGCTTATCCTGGAAAGGACGCAGTATATGGCACAGATTATACTCTAATTTCTCTAATTCGTCTTCAATATCTTTTGGCGATTCATATTTCTTCTTAGAAAAATGCGGGAAAAGCAACCGGAGTATTTCTTCGGCAAGGCTTTTTACTTCTTTTTTATCCGGCAGCTTACTGCATGGAACCGATCTTGAATTAAACAATCTTTCCGCAAACGTCGCGCTTCCTTTCAATTACAATCTCACTATTATTTTATATTTCGTAACTAATAAAGATATATTAATTTACAAAAAGAAGAAAATTAAAAAAGAAGCCCTTTAGATTTAACAAAAACATAGTCGGTGGTTAATGTATCTGCAATATGTTTTACGTTTTTAGGAATATTTACTTCTGGGATTTGATATTCTTTCATATATGTATGAATTTCTGGAGTTGGTACTAATATTGCCCTAATATAATAGCTATCCTTTGATAAACCAAAAGTAGTTCGGATATCATCGTATAACCCTACGCTTTCTTCTATTTTTTCATTTGGCTTCAAAATTATTAATTCCGGGAAAGGTTCATCAGAGATTGCGCCTATACTGCATTTAATATTAGAACTTTTCAGAGTTTTATGCCCTTGTTTTACTTCCAAAATTATATCTTCAAAAAAGACTACTGATTTACAATATAATACGCTACAAGAGTAATATAAGCTAATTGTATCTGATGTGATATTATCAAAAACCAAATGTATAATTTCCTTCTCATTTCGTTCACTTTCTATTTTTAAAGTAAAAAATGATCTTCTTTTTTGGGAGTTTTTATTAGTTGAGCAGCCTATAACAAACGCCGCCAATGCTAAAATAAACACAGACTTTAAATATTTTTTTACTATCATTTTATTCATCAGCTTCGCCTATGTTATACTAGTGGTTTTCATATAGCTTTACATTTGTTTTTAGTCTAAAAACGCGCATCATAAATTTTTGAGTTATGAGACATATTTTCTTCTCAAAACTGGTCCACCCATTTTATCGATCCCCCATCTACCATTAGAAAAAAGCTCAATACAATGTTTATCGGGGCAAAAGATATGAAAAATTTCATCACGAGCGCTTGTAGTTCCAAAAAATTCGATGAACATATTATTCGTCATTTCAACTCTAATGTCAAATTTGGATAACTGATTTATAGAGATTATTTCTCCAAATTTAATTTTTTCCAGTTTCGCTTCCATTTGGGGATAATCAAAAGCATCGGTTTTGCCAAGAAGAATTTTGTCGTCTTGTAAAATTCGCCATGCGCTATAGTAGGATCCAATTTCCCATTCTCCATGATAAGTATCAATAAGTCTTGGATTATTATAAAATACTTTTCCCCCAAAACCCAAGCTAAGGCTTTTATAAGACAATATTCTTGCACTGCAACATTTTAATCCAAACATTGGATTAATTATTTCTAATATTTTTTTTACCATTATTTTTCCCGCTAATTTTTAACCTAAAAACGCGCATCATAAATTTTTGAGTTATGATATATATTTTCTTCTCGGAATTGGCACATTTGACCAGTTAATTGCCCATCTACCATTAGAAAAGAACTCAATCAAATGTTTATCGGGGCAAAAGATATGAAAAATTTCATCACGAGCGCTTGTAGTTCCAAAAAAATCGATAAACATATTATTCGTCATTTCAACTCTAATGTCAAATTTGGATAACTGATTTATAGATATTATCTCTCCGAATTTTATTTTTTTCAGTTTTTTGTTCATTTTGGGAATATCATAAGCATCGGTTTTGCCAAGAAGAATTTTATCGTCTTGTAATATTCGCCATGCGCTATAGTAGGATCCAATTTCCCATTCTCCATAATAAGTATCAACGAGGTTTGGATTATTATGAAACACTTTTTCCCAAAAACCCAAACTAAGGCTTTTATAAGAAGATATTCTTGCCCTGCAACATTTTAATCCAAACATTGGATTAATTATTTCTAGTATTTTCTTTACCATTATTTTTCCCGCTAATTATAACCAAGAATATTCCTATAATCATCTCTGATACCAATCTTTTTCCATTGGTAAAACTTAACAGTCCCGAATAATATTGATTCTGATTCTATGCGCGTAAATGGATGCGGGCTGTCGTTTAATTTTAAAGAACCATTAACTATATCGCGAGCGCTTTTGTAATACTCCGAAAAAGTAGAGTCATATTCAATAACGGAAAAAATAATCCAGTTGATGCAATACTTTTTACTAACATCTTTCCTGACAATCTGCGCTATCATAGAATCAATTGCCGAATACTCAAAAGAGCAGCTATTGCCTGTCTGATATGACGGAAATACAGGCGTTCTAACGCCTGCAGACATAACATAAGTCATTGGCAAATCCCAATAAACCACATGAATTCCGGCTCTACCTCCAGTATCGACTTCGACTAATAATCTTGGCAAACAAATATTACCAGGAGAATTAGATTCCCATGATATAGCCCAACAAGTTCCCCATACTGAATGACTTAGCTGACAAGTATATCCATCTGTAAATGGATAAGAAAATTTATAATTAGTATTAACTGAAATCATTTTAGCGGCGGAATAGGGGAACATTCGTATGTATGGCTTAGAAGCAGACATAGAATCCAATCCTGTAATAGCGCCAAAGCCTTCTTCGCTCTGAAAACCGGGACTTAAAACATTTTTATCCACAGCATAAGCTTTATTATTAAAACTTCCGCCTAATAAGACAAACAAAACCGGGAAAGAAAACAAGCAAAACCAAAATATCTTTTTCATATTTTCACCTTGATTTGTTTAAACTACAAAACTCTGCCGCCGGATATTTCCGGAGCATATTTAGTAAAATATTGTTTTACCGATATGCAGTGTGTTTATTTTTTTAGAAATCATCCCACTTCAATGCCAATCCATGCCATCCATCTTTCTTTGGATAGTTTTTCCCATAATTTTATGCGCTATAATTTATGACTATTTTTTATTAAATGGAATAAAATCATTACTAATTTTTACTAATATATTACGAAAAGTCATAAACATATTGACTTTGTAAATAATAATTATTACCATAATGTGTAATGATATAATAGCGGCATTGTAAATATCTTTAAGCAGATAAATTATGAATGAAAGGAAACAAGAAATAGTTAAAATGATTGAGAAATGTCCAAACATTATTGAAGTATTTGGGCACGAATTTCTATTTACCGCAATTCAATCTTATGAAGTGAATAATGAATGTAAATGGTCGCCCCAAAATTATTTTTTAGCAAATTATTTGATGAGTGTATCTAATTACAAAGGCCCTAAGAATTACATCACAGAATTAGAGAGTATGTTAAATTTCTTTTTATCAAAACATCGGGATTATATAAAATCCCAAAGTGTCTTGTCTAGATTAACTTCAAAAAAAGAACCTACTTTCCAAGGTAGATGGAGTGAGCTAATTTTTGCATATTTTTTAAATAGTAAAAATATCGATATTATTAGCATTTCTAAAACTGAGCAAACCAAGTATGGCGAAGTAGAATTATTTGATATAAAAACGAGTTGTGGCGAAATAGAAATAACTACTATTATGTCTGAAAAAGGAAAAGTATTTGACACTGATGACGTTATTTTTGGTATGTCTGAGATAGGTGGTATTGAGAAGCAACTAGTCAATAGAAAAATCAAAAACAAAAGCGGTAAAAAGATTCTTGCTATTGATTGTACTCTTGTTGATGAATTAAATGACAAACTTGTCGAGGGGAAAGTAGGATTTCCAATTAATTTTAATATATTTAAATCAACTTCTAAAAAGGTTATTCTTTTTATGAGGGATTCTGCAACTCAACAAGTTAGTTTATTCAAGATTTTATAGCATAGTTCAAGCTAATCAGCTTTTCAAACCGTCCGTTTTAATCTGTTCATTATTTATTGTCGTTTTGACATTGCATTAAAAAAATTAGATACGCTATCAAAAAAAAAGCCTTCCCGATTTACCGGGAAGGCTTTTTAGATTTATATATTTTAATTTAGTTAGAACGAGTATCTTGCGCCAAGCTGCATCTGCCATCTTGAATAAAGCGCGTCGTTTTGGTAAGGATCGTTTTTATCCTTAAAGCTGACTTTTGCTTTTCCGGTCGCAGCATCCCATCCCTGGAACGTTAAAACCTGATCCGTCTGATTTGGAACAGTTTTAACCCATCCGGCTTCCCGGTCAATCAGGTTTTGCAGATTTAAGATATCGACTGTAATTTCGATATTGTGCCCATCAATAATTGGGAATACCTGTGAAATGCGCAAATCCAAAGAATTCTGCCATGGTTCTCTTGCTCCGTTTCTTTCAGCAATCTGGCCTCTGTGATCTTTAAGATAGCTGTCTCTGTTGATATAAGAATCTAAGGCCGCCCAGTTATTAGAAGTTAAAATAATATCTGAAGAGGTTTTAGGGATATAAATCAGGTCGTTTCCGGTTTGTCCGTCGCCATTTGCATCGCCGTAATAAATATAAGAAAACGGTCTGCCGGATTGTCCGTTATAGAATAACGAAACAGTCGTTTTCCAGTTTTCTAAATATTCAAACGTATAAGAAACAGCAGCCATAATTCTGTGTTTTACTTCAAAATTAGAAGTAGTTAAACCCGGATCGTTTGGATTGCCCTGAACCGGATTGTATTTATACTGCGAAAGCGCCTGGCTTGAAGTAACGCTGTTCTTATCCATAGCCTTGCCAAACGTATAAGCGGTATTAAGAGACCAGTTATCGACTACCTGTTTTTGAATATTAGCGGAAATATTGTACTGATAACCGTCGCTTGTATTTTTCATCAGCAGCACATTTGTAAAATTAGAGCTTACCTTGCCCGAATATACAGGTCTGCCGTCAGCGCCGTATTTACTTAGACCTCCTAAGTTGATATCCTGATAAAGCAAATCGTTAAGAGTTTTGGAATAAACCATCTCTACGGTTCCAACAAAACCATAAGGGAGTTGTTTATCATAAGCTATATTAAAACGCATAAGCTGGGGCATTTTAAAATCTGGATCAGTTATATCAACTTCCGAAGTTTTTTGCGGAGTTAATCCTGCCGGAGGATTAGCCATCCCTGGACGAGGCTGATTATATGGATCAGAATTAAATGTAAAAGTCGGGTTAGATATATCTAAACGCAAAAAGTCCACGCCTGTATTGCCATACTGGTTTGATATCCATACAAAAGGAACTCTGCCTGTAAAGATGCCAATACCTCCGCGAACCTGCATGTCTCTATCGCCGACAGGATCGTAGTTAAACCCAATTCTTGGCGAAAAAAGCAGTTTGCTTTTAGGAAGTTTATCGGTATACAGGTTAAAATATTTAACAACAGAGTCATTCCTCGCGGGAGTTGAAAAATACGAAGGGATATCTACTCTGATTCCAGCAGTAACATTTAGTCCTTTTACTCCTGTCCACTCATCCTGAGCGTAAAAGCCAAATTGAGCTGCGCTCCATTTAGCGGAAAGGTTCGGATCTTTACCGGGAGCCGCATAACTATAGGTGTATCTTGCAACTTTTCCGTTAACAAAATCCTGTATGCTGTTAAATGTATAATTACCATAATAATCTCTGATATATAAGTTATCAAAAGAGAAAAACTCATTATGGGTTCCAAAAGTAAACGAATGCTCTTTCCAGAAATAGCTGAAGTTATCTGTAATTTCAAAAATATTCTGGTCGAGTTTATTCTTTATAGAAAACTCCTCCGTTCCAGCTTTTGCAGCTTCGGCGGATTTATCAAAATAAATTGTAATGGAAGGAAACGGACTTCCGCTTGTAGTTCTTTTATCGCGTATTGCGGTGTAGCCTAAAGTAAACTCATTAGACATTTTATTGCCTATTACTGTGCTAAGCTACGCTACAGTTGAATTTGTAGTCGAGTTAAAGACATAGTTTCTATCCGCAAAAAGCAATGTGGATACAGTTCTTGGAATATTATCGTCCTTAGCGTCAACATAATTATTTCTTAAAGTAATTTTATTATTTTCGTCTAAGTTATAATCCAGTCTTACAAATATCTTACCGCTTGGTCTGTTCTGGCTAAACGCATCATAACCGCCGGTATTGTAATTATACTTGCTTGCTAAAATCGAGCTAATAGCTTTCATACTATCAGCATAAGCAGCATTTTTTTGAGTAATAGCCACGTTTTCCATAGGGGCAGTTCTTTTAGTAAGCTCGCCGCTTACAAAGAAAAAGAGCTTATCCTTCAAAATAGGACCGCCAACTCTAAAGCCGGACTGATACTCTTTAAAATCAGAATATTTAGAATGAAGAGTATCCGGGCTGTAGCCTACAAAGTTTTGGTTTCGCCCAAATCCATAGATAGAACCCGTAAACTGGTTATTACCGCTGCGGGTAACTGCGTTGATGCCGCCTCCCGTAAATCCCCCCTGTCTTACGTCATAAGGGGCAATAACAACCTGAAACTGATCTATAGCGTCAAGACTAATAGGGTTAGTGTTAGCCTGACCGCCAGGCGTTCCGTTTGCAGCTAAACCGAACAAATCATTATAGCTTGTTCCGTCTATCTGAATATTATTAAACCTGTTATTTCTTCCAGCAGCGCTGTTTGCATTTGAAGAGCTTCCGGAAAACTGAGGGGTAAATTTAGAAAAATCCTGAAAACTGCGCGCTACAGTGGGGAAGGTTTCTATTGTTTTTTTAGACACCATAGTAGCTGCGCCTGTCCGGCTTGAGCTTAAAATAGCGTTTTTATCGCCGGTAATTACAACCGTGTTTAATTCAACTGAAGTTTCTAACAAAACGAAATCAATTTTAAAATTCTGAGCCAGCTCAAGATACACGTCTTTTTTTATTTGCGGCGCAAAACCGACATAAGACACTTTTATTGTATAAGGGCCGCCGACACGAAGATTTTGTAGATTATACCGCCCGTCCTCGCGGGTAGTATTACCGTAAGCGGCGCCGGAAGGATTATGTAACGCCTGAATAGTAGCTCCCTGTAACGGTTTGCCGTCTTTATCGGTCACTACGCCATTTATTGCGGCAGTAGTGATACCCTGAGCCAACAACGTAAGCGGGAAAGACAACATTACAAATACCAGAACCGATATTTGCAACAAAGTAAACTGTTTCCTCATTTTTTTCTCCTTATTAAGTAATAGTAAATTGCATAAACCTGCGGGATAGTCTTTTTTTTACAAAACTGGAATGTTTTTGCGTTTTAAATTTGTGTTTAAAATGTTCCTTAATCAAGACCGACCATACATATTTATAAGAATTAACGATTTATTAACATTTTGATCAATAATAAAAAACGATACGATTTAATATCTTTATTTATGTAATTATTTTTATTAGCTTTAACAATTCTATATAAATCTATACTGGGGTTTCGTCCTGATATCAATAATACATAATACCAATTCTCTGTTATAAAAGGGTTAAAATGCCAAAATATATAAAATTGTTTTCTGTCTTTTTTATGTTTTTTTCAGTTATGCCTGCAATTGCGCAAACAAGCGGCATATGGGGTAATTATACCAACAAAGAAAAGATAAATGACGCAGTTGCAACAAACAAAGGAATTTGGTGCGCAACTGACGGAGGCGTTTTTCTGTATAATTACGCTTCTTCAAGTTTTACCGTATTTAACAAAGCTGATGGACTTAACGGAGAGGCCGTTACTGCAATTGCGCAGGATAAATATAATAAATTGTGGTTCGGAAGCTCTAACGGTACAATAGACGTTTACGACCCGGCTTCAAATTCGTTTAATAGAATTCTTGATATTAATAGTTCCGATAAAATACTAAAAAGTATTTATAGCATAACTACATCCGGCGATACAATAATTGTAACTTCAGATTTTGGCATCTCGCTTATAAATGCGAGCAATTATTCTTTTTATGACACATTCTCTAAATTTGGCGATTTAAGCTCTAACATTAAAGTAAGCTCGGCTATAAAAGCCGGCTATATTTTTGCCTGCGTAAACGGAGGCGTAGCTAAACAGCGCAAAATAGGGGGCAACCTCTCTTCCTCCGACGCCTGGGATGTTTTTACTACTTCAGACGGATTGCCTTCAAATAATACGCATAAAGTCGTTCTTTATCGCGATACCATCATAGTTTCTACTGATAATGGTCTCAGTTATTTTGACAATAACACATGGAAAACATTTATTCCTTCTTTTACAGGAACAAATGGGAATAGCATCAGCATCACCGATATTGAAGTTAAAAATGATTCTTTATTTGTTATGTTTTGGAATAATGTTTACTTGTATAAAGATGGCGCTTGGACTCTGCTTTATAATCAGCCGGCGGCAACTATGAATAAACTAATCCCAATTTCCGATCAAGTAATATACGCAACTTCCGACCATGGACTTATGGGGCTTGCAGGCGTAGATCAGGGAAAAGTAACAATACATCCAGATGGTCCAGGGACAAACTTTGCTAACGAAATTAAAGTTGACGCAAATAAAAACCTGTGGGTAGCTTCTGGTTCTTCATCATATGCCAAAGGTTTTTATAAATACGACGGCAAAAAATGGAAGAATTACAATTTGGATAACTATCCTAAATTGCTTACTAATTTATATTATAATGTTTTTCCCGCTTCAGACGGAACAGTTTACATTGGCAGCTGGGGCGGCGGATTTGTCAGAATTAAGAACGATACAAACATAACTGTATTTAACAGTTCAAACACTCCCCTTGTCGGAATGGGAACTTATATAGTTGTGGCCGCTTTAAGAACAGATTCGAAAAACAATTTATGGATGTTGAACTATAACAATACTGTAAATAATAAAATTTTAAGCGCTCTTACTAAAGACAGCGTCTGGTATCATTTTAAAGCCGCAGACCAGTACGTCGGTTTATATACTTCAATGGTAATTGATCAATATGACACAAAATGGTTTGCAAGCACAAATAGCTCGTCGACTCACGGGCTGTATTATTTCAATGAAAACGGCGCTCTTGATAATAGTAATTCTGTTCAGGGATTTATAGATAAATCGACTTCCTCAGACTTAGTGTCAAATATTATTCTTTGTATGGCTTTAGATAAAAGAGGAGACATCTGGGTTGGTACAAGTCTGGGCGCAGAAATAGTTTCAAACACTGGTCAGGTTCTTAGCGGTTACGCTCCAACTGTTCAATCTGTTTATACGCTTAGCCAGCACTCAATCAATTGTATTGCCGTTGATCCCACAAATCAAAAATGGATAGGAACTAATGAAGGATTAATTTTAGTATCATCGGATGGATCAACTTTAATATCAACTTATACAACGCTAAACAGTTCTCTTTTATCAAATATTATTTCAAGCATTACTATTGACGAAAGCGATGGAACCGTTTATGTTGAAACGCAAAACGGACTTACATCCTTAAAAACTGCTTTTGCAAAACCGCAGGATTCTTTTACTAATTTATTTATTTATCCTAACCCGTTTGTAATAGACGGTTCTGATAAAAAAATAACAATTGACGGGTTAGTACTAAGCTCCAGCATAAAAATTCTTTCAATTAGCGGTAAACTTATTAATCAATTCGCATCGCCTGGCGGCAGAATAGCATATTGGAATGGTAAAACTTCCGATGGGAATTTTGTAAATTCCGGAATTTATATTATAGTTGCTTACGATCAGGACGGCAATAATGTAGCCACTGCAAAAGTCGCCGTAATCAGAAAAAAATAAAAAGGAAAATGTAAATTCTCTTATGATAGATTTTGTTAATATCTCGTTGCAGTTTGGCGGAAAATATCTTTTTAAAGATATAAACTATAAAATAAATTCTGGAGACAAGATTTCTTTAGTCGGCGCAAATGGAACCGGGAAGTCTTCTCTATTAAAAATAATTACCGGAATCATTTCCCCTGAATCGGGGAAAATTCAAAAGCAAAAAGACCTGACCATAGGCTATCTTCCTCAGGATAATATATCGCATACAGGTAAAACTCTTCTTGACGAAGCCAAGTCGTCTTTAACAGCCCTGATAAGTTTACAGGCAAAAGAAGAAGTAATTACAAACCAGCTCTTGTTAGATTCCCTTACCGTTGAGGAAAAAGAAGATTTAGCAAATCAATTAGGAGAAGTGCACCATAAACTTGAAGATTTGGATTCTTATAGCGCGGAATCAAAAATAGAGAAAATTCTTATTGGACTAGGTTTTGACGAAGCGGACTTTTCGCGCAACACATCAGAGTTTTCCGGCGGATGGCAAATGCGTATTGCTTTGGCTAAAATTCTTATTGCTCAAAACGACGTGCTTTTACTTGACGAGCCGACGAACCATCTCGATTTAGACTCCCTTAATTGGTTAGTCAGTTTTTTGAAAAGTTATAATGGAGCTTTGTTAATCGTATCACACGATAAACACTTTATAAATTCTGTTACTAACCGCACGCTTGAAATCTATTTAAGCAGATTTTACAGTTACAGCGGCAGTTATGATTCATATCTTCGACACAAAGCAGAAAGAGATATGCAGGCTGAAAGTATGTTTACGCTTCAGCAAAAAAAAATAAAAGAAACTGAAAACTTTATTGAACGGTTCAGATATAAGGCCACAAAAGCGCGCCAGGTTCAAAGCAGAATTAAACAGCTTGATAAAATTGAACTTATTGAACTCCCTGAAAGCAGGGATGAAATAAATATTCGCTTCCCCTCGCCTCCTCCAAGCGGTATTATTCCATTGGACTTAAAAAAGCTTTCAAAATCCTTTGGCGAAAACGTTATATTCCATGATCTGGATTTTCAGATAACAAGAGGAGAAAAAATTGCTTTTGTAGGCCCTAACGGGGCGGGTAAAACTACTCTATCTAAAATAATAAGCGGTAAAATAGATTTTGACTCGGGCGAGAAAATCCTTGGTCACAATACTTCAATTTCTTATTACGCTCAGGATGTGGCCGATAGCCTTAATCCGGAATTGGATATTCTTGAAACATTAGACAACGCAGGCGGAGAAGGAAAAACTATCGGGCAGCTTAGATCGCTGCTTGGATGTTTTTTGTTTTCTGGCGACGACGTTTTTAAAAAAGTGGGAGTGCTTTCAGGCGGAGAAAAAAGCCGCGTTGCGCTTGCTAAAATACTCCTTACAAAAGCTAATCTTATTGTGCTTGATGAACCTACTAACCATCTTGATATTTCGTCTAAAGAAGTGTTGCAAAAGGCTCTTGCCGATTTTACCGGCTCGTTAGTTATAGTTTCACACGATATTGATTTTTTAACTCCCATAGCTAATAAAGTAATAGAGATTAGAAAAGGTTCATTTAAGTCTTATCCAGGCGGAATTGAATACTATTTAGAGAAAAAGAAAGAAGAAGAAAGTAAATCATCCGGAGCCGCAGATTCTACTTCAAAAACTGAAAATCTAGCCAAAGAAGCGGTTACAAAAAAAGATCAGAAAAGAATTGAAGCGGAAATGAGACAAAAAAAATATGCGGCTACAAAAGATCTTTTGAAGAAAATTTCTAATATTGAAAAAGAAATTGATTCGCTTGAAACGAAAAAAGCAGAAATAGAAAACGCCCTTGCCCTGCCTGAAACTTATTCAGACCCGGCTAAAGCAAAAGGGTTAAACGCTGAATACGTTCAGGTAAAAGAGAAACTAGATATCCAAATGGAAAACTGGAGCGAGCTATCGGAAAAAGTTTCCGAAATAGAACAACAGTTTACAGTCTGATATATTTATATTTTAATTTTTAAAAATTCTTCAGCAAGAACAATTCCGCCAAATAACGCGGCGTCTTCGCCTAATTTACCGGCTTTAATTTTACATACTTTGGCGGCGTCTTTAAGCGCGTTATTTTTAAAGGCTTCTCTTATTTTGGGAACCATAAATTTATCTAAAGCTTCAATTAATCCTCCGCCAAGTACTATTAAATCAACATTAAGCAGATTTGTTACGTTTGCCAGCTCTCTGCCGATAACTTCGCACGCAGCGGTAATGTGCCTTATAACTAATCTATCGTTAAGTTTAACCGCATTCGCAAGCGCTTTGCTTTTTATCTGCTTGCCCGGAGTTACTAATTTTGTAAGCTTAGAAGGCTTTTTAGCTTTAATATCTTTTACAATTGTTTTTACAATTGCAGCTCTGCTTGCAATAGCCTCAAAGCAGCCTTTTTTACCGCAGCCGCATAAAGGGCCGTCTTTATCAATAATCATGTGCCCTATCTCGCCGGCAAAGAAACTAGATCCGCGGTAAAGCTTTTTATCAAAAATCAAAGCGCCGCCTATTCCCGTTCCAATAAACACTACAAGCGCGTTCTTTGCTGTTTTTGCAAGGCTGTATTTATTAATTCCAAGAGCCGCTATGTTAACGTCGTTTTCTATCAGAACCGGAAACGGAACAACATTCTGAAGTTCTTCTTTAATATTAAAATTCTTAATGCCAAGATTTGGAGCCACGCCGATTATGCCCGAATACGGATCGACTGAACCGGGTATGCCAAGACATACGGCTTTTATTTGTTCCTTTGTAAGCCCGGCTGTTTCAATTGTCTCAAAAATTATTTCTGATAATTTCTTTATATATGTATCTTTCCCTTCATGCGCCGATGTCGGTTTTTTAACTTTGCATATTATCCCCTCTTTTGTATTTAAAGCGGCTGATAATATTTTCGTTCCCCCCATATCGATACTTATTATAAAATTTTCTTTCAAAATTTCTCCTTAGATTCAGGTTATAGCTTAAAAAACATTTTTGATAAAAGAAATGAATTGAAAACAGACTCAACTAATATAATTTTTTAATATATATTAAAAATATAAATATATATTTTTATTTACAATCATTTGATATTATTTAATCTTAATTTTATGACCAATCAACACAAAGCGCTAAAAAAGTTCGGACAGAATTATCTGACGGATAAAAACATTCTACGTAAAATTGCAGAAGAAGTAAATCCATCCGACGACGACGTTTTAATTGAAATAGGTCCCGGTTATGGAGCTTTAACAGAATTTATTGTAGATAAGTGTAAAAATCTTACGGCGATAGAAATAGATTCGCGCGTAATTGACGACCTGCAAATTAGATTTCCAAATCTAAAAGTTTTGAATTGCGACTTCTTAGAATTTAATATTCCAGCTTTCTTTACAGAAAATGGGAAAAGAATTCGAGTCGTCGGCAATATCCCTTACAACCTCACTTCGCCTATTTTATTTAACCTGATTGAAAATCAGGAATATATACAAGATGCTGTTTTTTTAGTACAGGATGAAGTCGCCAGAAGAATTAACGCTAAACGGGGCACAAAAGAATACGGAATTTTAGCCGTAATATTGCAGCATTTTTCTGAAGTGAAATATTGTTTCAAAGTGTCGCCAAACGTTTTTAATCCTAAACCAAAAGTAAATTCCGCCGTAATACATGTTAAGTTTAAAGAAGAGCAAATAAACGACCCAAATAAAAAACTTTTCATTAAAACAGTAAAATCGTGCTTTGGAAACAGAAGAAAAACTTTAAAAAATTCATTAAGTAATAGTATATTTAAAGATGTGGATTTTTCTAATTGTGAAATAGACTTGAGTTTAAGAGCCGAACAGCTGGAGATTAATGATTTTATCACGCTTACACAATTTGTTTCTACTCAACTAAAATAACCCTTACATTTTTTGGAATTTAAATTATTAATTAATGAACAGCATTAAAAAATTTCTTTTAAAATTAGACGCAACCGCCTTGCTGGTAATTATTTTTTATTCTTTACTGATAATTACAAACGCGGTTTTTTCGTACAAAATTGAATGTTGGAAAGAACTTATTATCTTTGAACTGATAGTGACGGCATTAATTGTATCGCTTGCAATTTTTAAAAATAAAAACGCAACCAGCAAAACTCTTAAGACGCTCAATTACTGGTACCCTGCTATATTAATTTTTGCCACATATAAACAACTGTTTTTTATGATTCGCCCTATCCGTAATACTGATTACGATCAACTTTTAATACAGTTAGATAAGTATATATTTCATTCCGATCCAACTTCAGTTTTATATAAAATAGCAAATCCTTTTTTAACGGAAATACTTCAGATTATTTATTTCTCGTTTTATCTGCTTCCGGTTTTATTAGCCGCATATTTATATTTAGAACATAAGTATGAAGAAACAAATTACGTAATCTTCGCGGTAGTATATGGGTTTTTCCTTTCGTATATGGGTTATTTCCTGCTCCCTGGAGTTGGACCGCGTTTTACTCTGCACAATTTTCTTAAAATGGATCAGGAACTCCCCGGTTTATACCTAGCTGAACCTTTAAGGCGTATTATTAATCTTGGAGGTTCAGTAAATACTGGGTTTTCGATAACTGATAATTTCCAGAGGGACGTTTTCCCAAGCGGTCATACAATGATAACTATTATTGTAATGTATCTGGGCATAAAATTTAAATGCCTGATTCGCAAGCCATTGCTGGTAGCGGGTTCGCTTTTGATATTTTCCACAGTATATCTTCGTTACCATTACGGAGTAGATCTGATTGCCGGAGCGCTTTTTGCCGTTGTTTCATTATGGTCAAGCAAAAAGCTGTATAATGTCTGGCAGATAAAAACAAAAAGAAATGTAATTAATTATTAGAACATTGAAATGAATAGTAATAAAAAAAAACAAGTAAAACGGATTTTTGACGCAATAGCGGGCAATTACGATTTCTTAAATCATTTATTAAGCGCGGGGGTAGATTTTTATTGGCGTAAAAAAGCGCTTAAGTTAACTAAACTCGAGCCTGATTCTATTCTATTGGACGTAGCCTGCGGAACCGGCGACTTTTCTATATGCGCAAAAAAACTTGGCGTTAAAAATATTTTCGGGGTCGATTTTTCTCTAAACATGCTAAAACTTTTCCGTCAGAAAAGCGAATGGATTAAAGGGCGCAACGTGCAGTTAGTAGCCGAAGAGCTCCCTTTTCGTAATGAAAGCGTTACAAATATTACAGCCGCTTTTGGAGTAAGAAATTTCTACGATATAAATCAGGCATTCAAGGCTTTCCATAGAATCCTGAAACCAAACGGGAAAGCCACTATACTTGAATTCAGACTTCCCCAAAACAGTTTAATTAAATTTCTTTATGTTTTTTATTTTAAGAACATTTTACCTTTTGTCGGCGGATTAATATCCAAAGATAAAGCCGCTTATTCGTACCTCCCTGCTTCCGTAGAAGAGTTCGACGAAAAAATAAACCTTGAAAACATATTTAAACAATCCGGCTTTAGCAAAGTAACTTCGTATAGCCTTACATTCGGAATAGTTCAGGTAGTTATTGCTCAGAAATGAATTTTCTTTTTTAGATTTCTGAAAGCCTTTGCTCTGTGACTGAACATATTTTTTTCATCTAAAGTCAGTTCGCCGTTTGTTCTGTCATATCCTTCGGAAATAAAAAGCGGGTCATATCCAAACCCATGTTCGCCGCGAGGCGACAAAATAACTTTCCCTTCCATAACTCCTGAAGTAACGGTATAATCTTTTCCATCATAATATATCGCCTGGCATACAAACCGCGCTTCATGCGGTTCTGGCAAATGCTTAAGATCCTGAATAAGCTTATCGTTGTTCATTTTATCAGTAGCATGTTCGCCGGCGTATCTGGCCGAAAAAACGCCCGGCGCGCCTTTTAACTGATCCACTACAATTCCAGAATCGTCGGCCAAAACAGGGACTTTATAAAAATCGTAAACAGTTTTAGCTTTTATTTTTGCATTCTCTTCAAAAGTCAGTCCGTCTTCAACAATTTCAATTTTATCGTTAAAATCTGCTAAAGATAATATTTTAACGTCAACGTCATCGAATATTCTTTTAACTTCAGTAACTTTACCCTGGTTAGTGGTAGCAAAAATTATTGTATTATTCTTTGAGCTTTCCATTCTTTTCTTTCTCCTCAAAAATCTCATCCATTGCCTGAAAAGCGTATCTCAGGTGAGGAATAACGATTGAACCGCCGATAATAAGCGCAATATTAAACGACTCCATTAGTTCATCTTTTGACGCGCCCTCTTCTATTGATCTATCAATATGATAAAATATGCAATCATTGCATCTCAAGACCATCGAGCCGACTAATCCCATCAACTCTTTTATTTTGGCAGGCAGAGCTCCGTCGATATATGCTTTATTATCAAGAGCAAAGAATTTATTATAATCTCTAAAGCCGGAATTCAGAATTTTGTCATTCATTTCGGTTCTATAAAGTCTTGTTTCCTGAGTCGTTCTTGTTTTCATAGTATCAGCGCTTAAATATTTAATTTACGCTTTAAAAATACGTACAAATAAATATGAATACAAAAAGAATAAAAGCTATTCATGCATGTTATTATTTTATCATTGCGCCTTATTAGTAAAAACGGCTATTTGTTTTAAGATGTTACTTTAAATAAAGAGATTTTAAAATTATTGAATTGTTCCTACTTTTTTTATATTAGAGAATCAAAAAGAATAGAATATGCAGTCAATAAAAAATTTTGAATCTCGCAAATTAATTTTATTTCGGGCTGATAATTGAAAGAAGAATATCACAAATGGTATAGCAATTACCTGAACAAAGAATTTGAGATGCTGGTCTTTGGCCATGCGGGCATTCCTGTAATTCTTTTTCCAACTGCAAAAGGCAGATATTTTCAGTGTAAAGACAACAAGCTTATCGAGTCCGCTTCTTTTTTTGTTGATTCAGGATTATTTAAAATCTATTGCCCGGATAGCGTAGACGATATGAGCTGGTATAATTATTCAATTTCCCCGGCGGAAAGAGTAAAAATGCATATAGCATATGAAAATTCTATCCTGCTTGACATAATAGAATTTGCCAAACACGAAACAGAAAGAGATCAGGTTTGCCTTGGAGGATGCGGCTTTGGCGCTTATCATGCGGCAAATATCGCGTTCAAATATCCTTGTTTGACAAGTCATTTGTTTTGTATGGGGGGATGTTTTAATATAAAGCAGTTTATATACGGTTATTATGACGACGACTGCTACTTTAATAACCCGCCCGATTACATGCAAAATCTTAACGATGACTGGTATCTTGAGCGTATTAGAAAGATGGGGATTGTTCTTGGTTCAGGCTCCCTTGACGGCTGCCTTAATGAAAATATCCAGCTTTCTAATATTCTCAGCAGCAGAGGAATCTGTCACTGGTTTGATAACCGCGACGGGTTCGGCAACGATTGGTTCTGGTGGCGCCAAATGTTCCCCCATTATCTTTCTTTGATTAAGGAATAAACACAATTAATATTTTGAAAGGCATTTATGAAAAAGATAGGTATTTTATTTGGTCAGGAAACTTCGTTTCCTCAGGCTTTAGCCGAAAGAATAAATTCGCTTAATGAAAAGGATATTACCGCTGAGTTCATTAAAATAGACAAAGTAATTCAGGGCGCGTCTACCGATTACGCCGTGATAATTGACAGAGTTTCCAAAGATATTCCATTTTATCAGGGATACCTAAAAGCTGCGGCTTTGAACGGCGCGGCTGTAATTAATAATCCCTTCTGGTGGGCTGCCGATGAAAAGTTTTTTAATAATTCTTTGGCAATGAAAAATGGAATAAACGTTCCCAAAACCGTTTTACTCCCTTCTAATCAGCATCCGCCAGAAACAAATTCGGACTTCTTCCAGAATTTAGCTTACCCGCTTGACTGGGCAAGTATTTTTGAGTATATCGGTTTTCCTGCATACTTAAAACCATTTTTTGGCAGCGGCTTAAAAAATATTTATCAGGTAAACGACGAGGAACAATTCTTCAATGCATATAACGAGTCAGGCCAGACTGTTATGATGCTTCAGGAAGAGATAATTTTCTCCGATTATTTCCGCTGTTATTGCATAGATCAAAAAGATATGCGAATTGTTCAATACGATCCCAAGCAACCGCATCAGTTGCGATACCTTAAAAATCCGCTTCCTAAAGCGGAAAGCCTTATGAAAAGAATCCACTCCAATGTGGTAAAAATTAACAAGATACTCGGTTATGATTTTAATACCGTAGAAGTTGCTGTAAAGGACGGAGTTCCTTACGCTATCGATTTATGCAACCCAATTCCCGCCGCTGATATAAAGCTTGTAGGCGAGGATAATTTTGAATGGATTGTAAGCTCTGTTGCAAATATGGCAGTAAAAAGAGCAAAAGCATATAAAGATGGCGTCTCAAATCTTACATGGGGCGAATTTTTAAAATCGTCGTTAACTAAGAATTAACTTGTAACTATTTTTTGACAAAGTTTTAGTATATTCAACTATAATTCTTTAATTATTTGATTTTGTATCATGAAAAAAATCGTTTATGAATTTCATGCTGGTAAAAGCGCCAGAGTGAAGTATCAGATAGAAGACTCATTATTTTCGCTTACCGGCGACGTAATTATTTCTAACTTTCAGCAAGCCAGAGTATTGGCTCATAAAATAAATGAAAGCCGGAAAAAAGAGAAAAAATTCGATCAGTATACTACTGCCGGACAGATAAACGAATTAGGTCTTTTACACGAAATTTACCATTATGTAATAAGATACTATGAGAACAAACAGAACCCGGGAGTTTTTGACCGGGCAATTACATATTTAAAGAAAAAATTTGGAGCAGAAGAATTAGATAAAACTCTCCTTGGTTTTGTAAATTACTTCCCTCCTTTATCAGTTTACAAAAAAACAATTACAGCTCAGGATTATTTATTAGACGCGACGGATATAAAAAGCAATAAGGAAATTACTCTTGAAGAATTAATACTTCTTCATTTGGAAAACTTTAATCCGGCATTTGTTTCATTAAAAGAATTATACGACGACTCTTATCTAAGCGAAACGACTATTTATGAAAAACTGATTGTAGAGATTGATAAATTCTTTTCAAAGGAAATGCCTTTTTCGCCTGAAAACTTGTCGTTGTTAAACTCATTAAAAAAACCAATACTAGAAAATCCGCATGACGCCCAGCTACAGTTGAACTATATTAAAAACAATTGGAATTCAATTCTTACTGAAGGAATTCTTTCAAAAATTTTAAGCAGTTTTGATTTAATACAGGAAGAAGCAAGATATTTTGCAGCTCAGGGAGGCGGTGGAAAAGCGACTCCTCCTGTTCCGGTATATAAAATGCTGAGAAAAACAGCTGACGGAAATGACGCCGCAACATCCGATAGAAGACGCCCGGAAGGGACAAGCAAAAGTTATTATTATGAAGCTGAACATTTTACAGAAGACGTAGACTGGATGCCTAATGTAGTTATGATAGCTAAAAATACTTACGTCTGGTTAGATCAGCTTTCTAAAAAATATATGCGCTCTATCGTCAGGCTCGATCAGGTTCCGGATGAAGAATTGGACATGCTTTCTAATTGGAACTTCACCGCTCTCTGGCTGATTGGAATATGGGAGCGAAGCTCGGCTTCTCAAAAGATTAAACAATATATGGGCAACTCCGAAGCCGTTTCTTCGGCATATTCTATTTATGATTATATAATTGCAAAAGATCTTGGCGGCGAAGAAGCGTATGAAAATTTAAAGGCGCGCGCATGGCAGCGAGGAATACGAATTGCATGCGACGTTGTTCCTAATCATACGGGAATTTATTCTAAATGGGTCGTTGATCATCCTGAATATTTTATCCAGAGCGAATACCCGCCTTTCCCAAATTACAGCTTTACAGGAATCGATTTATCGGAAGACCCAGGCATTCAATTAAGAATTGAAGACAGATACTATAATAAAACTGACGCCGCAGTCGTTTTTCAGCGTATTGATAATCACACCGGAAAAGTGATCTACATTTATCATGGCAACGACGGCACCAATATGCCGTGGAACGATACTTCTCAGCTCAATCTGTTAAAACAGGAAGTACGCGAAGCGCTGATTCAAACAATTATGAAAGTTGCTAAAAAGTCGCCTATAATTCGTTTTGACGCGGCTATGACTCTTGCTAAAAAGCATTTTCAAAGACTTTGGTTTCCGCTGCCCGGCACAGGCGGCGCAATCCCATCCCGCTCCGATTTCTCTATAAATCAGGAAACGTTCGACTCCATGTTCCCGGTTGAATTTTGGCGCGAGGTAGTAGACAGAATAAACTCTGAAATGCCGAATACTCTCCTTCTGGCGGAAGCTTTCTGGCTAATGGAAGGCTACTTTGTTAGAACGCTTGGAATGCACAGAGTTTATAACAGCGCGTTTATGCATATGTTTATGAAAGAAGAGAATGATAAATTCAGAATGTTGATAAAAAACACGCTTGAATATAATCCCGAAATTCTAAAACGCTACGTAAACTTTATGAGCAACCCCGATGAAGAAACGGCAATAAACCAATTCGGCAAAGGGGATAAATATTTTGGCGTCGCGGTTATGATGGTTACTATTCCCGGATTGCCAATGTTTGGACATGGTCAGATTGAAGGCTATACGGAAAAATACGGCATGGAATACCGCAAGGCTTATTATAACGAATCCATCGACGATTTTCTTGTTAACCGCCACAAACGCGAAATTTTTCCATTAATAAAAAAACGGGATTTGTTCAGTCAGGTAGCTAATTTTGAGTTTTATGACTTTATCGACTGGGAAGGGAATATAAATGAAAGCGTGATGTGTTTTTCAAACTTTACAAATAAAGAAAAAGCCCTCGTATTTTTCAATAATTCTTATCCTACAGTTTCCGGTTCAATAAATTATTCGTGTAATAAAATCATACCCGGTTCCTCTCAAACTCCTGCTTTTTCAAACAAAAAACTATCCAATGCGCTTAACTTAAAAACAAGCGAAGGATATTATTATACTTTTAGAGATCATAAAACTAATCTCGAATATATCCGTTCCGGCAGACAAATAGACGAATCCGGATTTAATATTTCCTTATACGGGTACCAGTATTTTGTATTCATCGATTTTCAGGAGCATTTAGATTTTAACGGAGAACTTCACAACTTAAACCAGTACTTAAATGGCGCAGGCGTTCCGTCAATCAATAAAACGCTTGCTGAATTGAAATTACTCCCTCTGCACAATGCAGTAAAAGGACTTTTGAATTATTGCTCGCTTGACGAATTTGAAAAAGTATTTGATAAATATGACGAAACCAAAAACACAATCATATCCGATTATTTACAATCTGAAATTTTAAACGTCCTTGGCGAATTAAAAAAGATTTCGTCTCAACAGATTAGCGACGAAGAAACGCTTTTGAAAGTTGAAGAAAGTTTACTTTCATTATTTAGTCTTTTAAAAAGAAATATTCAGAACGGTCAGCCGGAAGCAGACTTTATTATTGCAATAAAGAACTTTTTTATAGCGGAAAAAGAAAATAATTGTTTGAAGTTTGTATTTTCGTATTGTTTGGCTGAAACGCTATTTGGGTTATCGGAAATTGAATCGGTAGAAAACAAAAGAAAGCGCTTTGAAGAATTTTTTCTTGAAGAGCCAATTCTTCAATCTTTCGATTCGTTTACCCGTTCTTATGATAATTCAAAACACGAACTCGATCTTTTTAAAATTTTACTTTTTAGCGATAATATTTTTGACGTTAACTCAACCCCTACAGGCATAGCTTCGCCTGTTATAGATGAATCGTCGCCAATAATAGATAAACTATTTGTAATACTAAACGAAAAATCTGCGCGTCTTTATCTGAACATCAATACTTATAAAGATATTGAATACTTCAGTAAGGAAAACTTTGAGAAACTAATTACGTGGTCTTTTATTTTTGCAGTCTTAAAAGTCATAATAGACCTGAAAAAACAGGAACTTGAAATAAGCGACGAAATATTGCAGAAACTAAGCGATCGTTACGATATTCTTAACGCGTTAATATTAAAAGCCGAAACGTCCGAATATAAAATAAAAGTATTTATGGAATCGCTGACTTAATTATTATTGAATGGATTCTCTCTGTTTCCGTTAAAATCCGGCAGATAATTATCGCTGCTTTCAAGCTCCTGAATGAAGCAATTAGTAAGCTTGTATTTATCTACAAGGTCAAGAGCCTTTTCATATTCTCTTGCGCTTATTCTGCGACTAATCAGCGGATAATCGTCCGCCTTGTTTGCAGGGCAATATTGCGCCATTAGCGACACATATACCTGGGGACTCAGCTCGGAAGCGATAAACTCAAAAACTTTTTCAGTTTCGGCAAGTTCATTAGGCATTACAAGATGCCTAATTATCATTCCCCTTTTCATAATCCCGTCTTCAATAATTACTTCGCCCTCGGTTTGCCTGAACATTTCCTTTATGGCTTTTTTAGTAAAATCAAAATAGCTATCCGCTTTTGAGTACTCCTTCCCGCTTTCGTTATCGCCCCATTTAAAATCAGGCAGATAAACATCTATTACTTTCTCATAAAGCTTAAGAGTATCAACCGAATCGTATCCGTTTGAATTATATACCAATGGTATTTCCAAACCTTTTTGAGCGGCTAAGTAAACTGATTTAAGTATCTGGGGCGTAAAGTGAGTCGGCGATACAAGCCCTATATTATGACACCCCTTATTTTGAAGTTCAATCATAATATCGGCAAGGTCTTCAAACGAAACCTCTTTATGGTTTTCAGTATTTCTGCTTTGGCTTATCTCATAATTTTGGCAAAAAACGCATTTAAGATTGCAATTGCCAAAGAATATGTTTCCTGCGCCGCGTGAACCGCTGATAACCGGCTCTTCACCAAAGTGAGGAGTATATGCCGATATAATTGGCAAATAACCGCTTGCGCAAATACCATACTTGTTATTTGTTCTGTCAGCCGCGCAGTTTCTTGGGCAACTTCTGCACTCCTGTAAAAGCTCATCCGCTTTTTCGGCTCTTTTCTTTAATTCCCCGCTTTCTAAAAGTATCTTGTATGAAGGTTGAATAATTTTCGTCCGCTTATTAAAAATAATTATACAACGATAATAAATTATATTAACGATTTAAACAATTACAAAAAATATATCCTTGACAATTATCGCCGATAACGTTAATTTTACATAGACTAAATCTAAATAAAGTATGGCTCTTAAATATTAATTAAAGATTAAAATGAAAACTGCTTCAGACTTAAAACTTGGCGAAAATGCGATAATAGTAGACATTGACACTAATCACCCTTCTTCACGCAGGTTGATTGAGTACGGTTTTACCCCCGGACAAAGAATAGAATTAGTGAACAAATCGATATTCAACGACCCAATTGCTTTATCTGTCAGAGGTTCGTTAGTCGCTATTAGAAGAAAAGAAGCAAATTGTATAAAAATATAATGGAAGAAATTACAGAAAAAAAAACGCCCCTTATTTCTTTAGTCGGCGCTCCAAATTCAGGAAAAACGACCCTATTTAATTATTTAAGCGGTAAAAATTACAAAACCGTTAATTATCCCGGTTCAACAGTAGAATATTCTTTTGCTCCCCTTCTTGAAAAATTTAATTTAACTGGCAATATCTTAGATACGCCTGGCATAATAAGCCTTAACCCAGCTTCCCCAGACGAAAAAGTTGCAATAAGCTCTTTATATTACCACCCGGATTATGGCTCGCCTGACGTTGTTCTTGTTTCAGTCGATTCAAGCCAGCTCTCGCGGCATTTATTGTTGGTTCAGCAAATGTTACGCGCTCACTTTAATATTATTGTCGTTTTGACTATGGGCGATATACTTGAGCGAAAAGGGTTTCAGGTCTCTGAAGACGCGCTGAGTAAAAGACTTAAGTGCGGCGTAGTCAGGATTAACGGCAAGACAGGAGCCGGAGTCCCAAGATTAATGGAACTAATTGAACTTAGCCTTTCTTCAAAAAAAACAGAATCGAAATTTAACGATCCGGAATTCGATCTTCATCACAAACTGCATGAAGAGTTTCATCATCAACATGAAAGACATCATAGACGCAATGGCGATTCTTCAAATCACAGGCGAAGACATTTCAGTTTATTGCATTTATTAAGCTTCTTTTTTGCAAAGCGTAAATGCCACGATGAAGGAGCGCATAACCACGGTAATCATCGCAGTATTAACGATTTAGAAAAGCTCCATGGAGTAGACCCGGAATTATTACGGAACTCGCATAAACTAATTCATATTTTCCATGAAATTGAAAAAATAGAATCTGAAGTTCTAGTAAGGATTGACGGCGCCGAAAGCTCTGACAAACAAAAAAGCAATTTTAATGCTGCTAATAATCAGCCTGATTCGTTTACTATTAAAATTGATAGTATTTTATTACATAAATACTGGGGACTTCTATTCTTTGTTCTTATAATGGCGGCAACATTTACGTCTATACTCTGGCTTGCAAGCCCTATTATGGATCTGATTAATATTGCTTTCTCTTCCTTATCCCAATATGTATCGCAAACGCTTGGAGACGGTTGGCTGAGCGATCTACTTGCTAATGGATTAATTGACGGCGTTGGTTCTGTTCTGGTTTTTCTGCCGCAAATTATAATATTATTCTTAATTTTGGGACTTCTTGAAGACTCCGGTTACTTAGCCAGAGGCGCAATGTTAGTTGACAGGCCACTTTCTAAGATTGGACTAAACGGCAAATCGTTTGTGCCAATGCTTTCAGGATTTGCCTGCGCAATTCCGGCTACTCTTGCAGCAAGAACAATTTCAAACAAGCGGGAACGTTTTTTAACAATATTTATTCTTCCATTGATGACTTGCAGCGCAAGACTTCCAGTTTACGCTTTGCTAATTGCTTTTGTCACTCCGCAAAATAAACCATGGATTGGCGGTTTACTTCTTGCAACGATATATGTTTTTGGAATTCTTAATTCTTGTTTAATTTCAGGAATTATAAATAAATTTCTGAACAGAGGCAGAAAAGAAGTAGAAGACGATTCTTCGTTTATACTTGAATTGCCAACTTACAAAAGACCCGTCTTCAGCATTGTTGCAACCGATACTTATAATAATGCAAAACAATATATCAAACGAGCCGGACCAATTATTTTAACGCTTTCATTAGTTATTTGGCTTATTACATATTTCCCAAATTCTAATCCCAAAGTTGACGAAACTAATAAGACTCGCAACGAACTTGTACAACTGAAAAATTCTGAACGATTAGAAAACTCCTATTCGGCATATTTAGGCAAGTTTATAGAGCCTGTAATGCGGCCTTTAGGGCTCGACTGGCGCGTAGGAACGGCTTTGGTTTCTACATTTGCAGCAAGAGAAGTTTTTGTAAGTTCATTGGCAGTAATTTTTAAAGTTACTTCCACCGAGGATAAACTTCAGAACTCAATATTAAAACAAATGCGCGAAGCCACAATTGGCAATACCGGACAAAAACTATTTACTACGGCTACAATAGCAGGACTAATTGTGTTTTTTATATTCGCCCTGCAATGTATTTCCACTATAGCAATTTCAAAAAAAGAAACCGGAGGCTGGCGCATCCCTTCTTTACAAATTGCTTTTTATACCATAACGGCATACTTATTTTCATTTTTAACGGTAAACGGTTTGCGGGCTTTAGGGATACAATAAAATAAACAAATAGATTTATATTGATACTCATTAATATCCGATATATTTTTACTTATAGATTAATTTTGATTTTCAATAATGAACAAACAAGCAACTGATATTTTTACCGCTTTCTTGAAAAAAGGAAAGAACAGAATTACTCCCGAAAGATTCGAAGTAATGGAAGCTGCTATTGAATACGAAGGTCATTTTGGCGCAGATGATCTGTATATTGCAATGAAAAACAAAAAGACGGACGTATCAAGGGCTACCGTATACAATACCGTTGAACTGCTTGCTCAATGCGATTTGATTACAAAAAGAAATTTTGGCGATAATCTTACCCGATATGAAAGTAATTACAAAAAACAAAGTCATGACCATCTGATATGCATCGACTGCGGAAAAATTATTGAGTTCTCTAACCCGAAAATCAGAAAGATTCAGGACGAAATTTGTAAAGAACTAAAATTTGAAGCAGTGAGTTATTCTTTTAATATTTTCGGAAGATGCAAATCTCTCGAAGATTGTAAATCCGTTGACCCAAATAAAAAAAGTAATCCGTAAATGAAAGAACAAAAATATCCTTTAAATTGGCAAAAAGACGATTATTCAATCAAGATATTCTGTTCTATACCTAACGTTGCCACTGGTATTTTAATAACGGCCGGTTCTGCGCTTGTTGTAGTAGATCCTGGAGACGGTATTTTACGCGACCTTAATAAGGAAGTAGGAACGGCTAAAATTCTTGGTATTTCCGACGTTTTTATTACGCACGGTCATCACGATCATATTGGAGGCGTTTGGTCTTTCCTTACCTATCTGCGAGTAATGAACAAAAAAACTCCTCTTCACATCCATTACCCTAAGGGATGCATTGAAATTGAAAGTATTTATAACGCTTTTTGCAAAGTTTATTCAAAATCTATTACTTATCCCATACTGCTTAACAAAATTACAAGTTCAAAATCTTACAGACGTCACAATATAACGGTAAAACCTTTTGAAGTTGTGCATAAAGAACTGCTTGTAGATAAACAAACCACTAAACAAGTCCCGGCATTAGGATTTAGATTCACTTATAATCAGAAACAGATTTGTTACGGCGGCGATACTTCGTATTGCGCAAACTTAGTCAATATGGCCAAGGGCTGCGATCTTGCTATTGTAGAAGCCGGACACGACGATAGCGTTACGGATGATTTGCATATGTCGCATTCCGAAGCTGAAAAAATTGGCATGTCTGCAAAAGATTATTTTTTGGTTCACGTGCCGGAATAAAAGATTTTATTCTTTTTTTTGTGTCATTATATTTATCCATACTCCACTTCAATGGATTATTAGTAATGTAATTTTTAACATTTTTCAATTCAATTTCATTTCTGATAATTCTATCGTAATACCGAGGTTGCCAAGCAAAATCAATATTGTTTTTAATAGCATATTTAGTAACGCCAATCTTAAATCCTCTAATAACCGAAGCCAGATTTTTTGATTGAGAGCAACATTTCGGGACAGGTTTCTGCTGATGTAGAGACGCAAAATTTTGCGTCTCTACGCTATTTTGCTCCTCTACATTATTTTGCGTCTTTACGCTATTTTGCTCCTCTACATTATTATTCTGTTTATTAATGGTAATTATCCCGTGAATGTGATTTTGCATTATAACAAATGCGTCCAATATAACATCAGAGAAATGTTTGGGAATATCAAGCCAGCATTCATTAGCGCATAATCCGATTTCCGACAAATGTACTTGCCCATCTTGAATTTTTCCAAAATATTGCATTTTTAGATAAGCGCATAAAGTAACAAAATAAGAAGCATTTAAGCTATAATCCCACCAATTAGCTCTTGCAGAAGCGATCCTATATTTATTTTGATACCTTTCCATTTTTCATAAAGAGGATATCTTGATTTATATACAGTTAGCTATACGAGACGCAAAATTTTGCGTCTCTACAGAATTCAATTTATAATTTTATATCCGCAACTGGGAATTCTGTTGCGCGCATGGAATGTACTTTGTTAGGAACGGGAATTGAAACGTCTGCTTTTACATAGGTTTCAAATTCCTGTCGGAATTTTGTAACCATAAATCTAACAGGCCACGCAGCCGCTTCGCCTAAAGCGCAGACAGTATTGCCTTCTATATTTGAAGCAATACTAATAAGCAGATCAAGGTCTGACGAAACGCCATTGCCTGCTGCAATTCTTTCCAATACCTTTTGAAGCCAGCCGGCTCCCTCTCTGCAAGGAGTGCATTGTCCGCAGCTTTCATGATGATAAAATTTAGAAATTCTGGCAAGAACCTTAACAAGATTAGTATCTTCGTCCATAACTATCACTCCGGCTGTACCGATGCCGGAACCAATGGCTTTAAGAGAGTCAGCGTCCATTTTAACGCCCTCAAGCTGGTCGCCACGCAAAGGAGGCATAGAAGACCCGCCTGGTATAACGCATTTAATCTTTTTATCGCCAGGCACGCCGCCTGCTAATTTATAGATAACGTCCGTTAGTAATGTGCCCGTTGGAATTTCATATACGCCCGGTTTATTTACATGACCGCTAACGCCGCATAAAATTGTTCCCGGATGTTTTGGCTCTCCAATTTTAGAAAACCACTCCGCGCCTTTATTGATAATAGCGGGTACGTTAGTTATGGTCTCAATATTATTAATAGTAGTAGGATTGCCCCATAAACCGTTAGAAGCAGGAAATGGAGGCTTTACTCTGGGATAAGCTCGTTTGCCTTCAATAGAATTCATTAAAGCGGATTCTTCGCCGCATATATAAGCGCCCGCGCCCTTATGTATAAAAATATCGCACGAAAACTGAGAGCCTAAAGTTTCTTTCATTTTTTCGCCGACAAAACCTTTATCGTAAGCGTCGTCTAAAGCTTTTTGAAGCAGTTTAACCCATTTGGCATACTCGCCTCTTATATAAATATAAGCGGCTTTAGCCTGAATAGCGTAGCAGGCAATTAAAACGCCTTCCAACAGCTGATGCGGGTTAAATTCAAATATCTGCCTATCCTTAAACGAACCGGGTTCGCTTTCGTCGCCGTTAACGCATAAATATTTAGGTTTATCGGTAGTTTTAGGCATAAAGCTCCACTTAAGCCCGGTTGCAAAAGCCGCGCCTCCTCGTCCTCTTAAGCCCGATTTTTTCACTTCGGCAATAACGTCGTCGGTCGACATTGCATAAGCTTTTTTAACAGCCTGATAACCGCCGTTTTGAATATAAACATCTATAAGATGTAAATCTTTAATATCTGGTAAAACTATTCGTTCCATTAAAATTCTATTTAAGTGAATCTAAAATTTCTATTGCCTTATCGACTGTCAGGTTCTCAAAATAATCTTCATTTACGGCAAGCATAGGAGCCGTGCCGCAAGAGCCCATACATTCAACTTCTTCTAACGAGAATTTAGAATCCGGAGTAACTCCGCCATTCTCAATACCTAATCTTTTCTTTACGCCTTCATAAATATCATAACCGCCTCGCAGCATGCATGAAACATTAGTGCAAACCTGAATATGATATTTTCCCGCAGGAGATTTGTGATACATCGTATAAAAAGTAGCCACTCCAAGAACGTCTTCGGACGGCATTTTTAATACGGATGCAACTTCGTTAATAACTTCCTGCGATATCCAGCCGTTTTGTTCCTGCGCCAAATATAAAACAGGCATAACTGCCGCTTCCGCGTGCGGGTATTTTTTTAGAATATCCGGTATTTTATTTTTATTTTCTTCCGAAAAACTGAATTCCATAACACAAAATCTTTTTAATTATTATTTATCAGCCTCTCCCATAACGGGATCAAGACTGCCAATTATTGCAACTACGTCAGATATCATATGCCCTTTTATTAACTGAGGCAACGCCTGCAAATTTACAAACGAAGGAGAATGAATTTTAACTTTCCATGGATGCCCTTCGCCATGGCTTACAATATAAAAGCCCAATTCCCCTTTAGGGTTTTCTATTGCGCTGTATACTTCGCCCACAGGAGGGTTAATTCCGAAATTAATAATCATAAAATCGTGAATTAATTCTTCCATCTTTGTATAAATTTCTGTTTTATGAGGCAAAACTTTTTTAGGCTGGTTCGACGTAACTTCGCCAGGTTTCATTTTTGCTATAACCTGTCTGATTATTTTTACGCTTTCTCTTAACTCGTCAGTTCTTACAAAATAACGGGCAAGACAATCGCCTTCGGTATAAACCGGCACGTCAAAATCAACTTCGGCATATTTTAGATATGGGTTAGTCTTTCTGATATCGTGATTTACGCCGCTTGCGCGCAGGTTTGGCCCTGTAAAGCCAATATCCAAAGCGTCTTCTTTTGAAATTACTCCAATTCCGTCTAACCTTTCAATAAAAATTCTGTTAGTATTAAGCAGTTTTTCAAATTCTGCAAAATTACCTTCAAATTCTTCAATAAACTTGGTAATCATCTTAACAGCTTCTTCGGTCATATCGCTTGCAACGCCGCCTAAACGGGTATAGCTTGTAGTAAACCTTGCTCCGCAAACCAGATCGAGTATGTTAAGGACTTTTTCTCTTTCTCTCAAAGCCCATAAGAACACCGTCATTGCGCCTACGTCCATAGCAAAAGAGCCAATAGCAATTAAGTGCGACGTAATTCTTGAAAGCTCACAGATAATCATTCTGATGTATTGAGCGCGTAATGGCACTTCAATAGCGGCTAATTTTTCTACCGCCATTACATAAGCTACATTATTTGAAAGAGGCGATAAATAATCAAGCCTGTCAGTATGAGGAATAAATTCATGGTAACTCATATTTTCAGCAAGCTTTTCATATCCTCTATGAAGATACCCCAGTTCCGGCACAGCGGCCATAATGGTTTCGCCGTCTAAACGCAATAATACTCTTAAAACGCCATGAGTAGCAGGGTGTTGAGGTCCCATATTCAGAATCATATCGTTTTCAAGAGCGTCCTCAAGAGTAATATTTGAGTCTGCGCCAAGCAACGCCTGAACTATTTTGGGATGAATATCGTCTTTTGTTAATTTTTCCATAAGCTTTATTTTATTTTTGAGGAAGAGGTAAAGAACCAGGAATTCCCATTAAAGGGAAATCCTTTCTTAACGGATGATATTCAAACTCTTCCGGCATATACATTCTTCTTAAATCAGGGTGATTATTAAACACTATTCCATACATATCAAAAGTTTCTCTCTCATACCAATTAGCCGATTTCCATACAGAGGTAATAGAATCTATCGAGTCTCCAGATCCTTCGATACTGGCTTTTAAACGAAGCCGAAAATTATTAGGAATAGAAAACAAGTTATAAGAGACCGTAAATCTATTTTTACTTGTCGCTTCGTCAATCCCGGTTATGTCAATGCATTGTAAAAACAATAGTTCGCTGTCTTCTTTTAAGAATTTACATATTTCTACAATTAACTTAGGATTAACCTGCGCAGTTAATTCATCGCGGAATTCTGAAAACTTTATATTGTTTTCTGAAAATTTTTCGGTTAATTTTTTAATTATCTTTTCTTTCATCGTATTCAATTAGTTTTGCAGAACGTTAATATCTGAGTTGGTTTGATTTGGGAAGTCGCTTGCTTTAGTTTTGCCAATTTTTTCCTGGATATGCATCAATGCATGAAGAAGATTATCAGGACGAGGCGGACAACCGGCCACATAAATATCTACTGGCAAAAACTGGTCGATGCCCTGCACCACAGAATATGTTCTGTAAATGCCTCCTGAAGAAGTACAAGCGCCCATTGCCATAACCCATTTAGGTTCAGGCATTTGATCGTATATTTTTCGTACGACTTTTGACATCTTATAAGTAACCGTCCCGGCGACAATAAGCAAATCGCATTGTCTTGGGGTAAATCTCATAACTTCAGCTCCAAACCTTGCAATATCGTATTTAGGACCACCTGCGGCAATCAATTCTATTGCGCAACAGGATATTCCTAACGGCATAGGCCAGACAGAGTTTTTACGCGCCCAGGAGACTAATGCGTCGACTGTAGTAGTAAAAAAGCTATCTCCTGAAGCCATACTTTCTAATCCCATTTGAAACCTCCCTTCTTATAAACATATAGAAATCCAAGTTCTAACACCACTAAAAATACTAACATCGAAAAGAAGATGGAAATTCCAATTTGGCTGTATAATTTTTTAAATTGAACCGCCCATGGGTAGACGAATATAACTTCCAGATCAAATACAATAAAAAGCATAGCCACAAGATAATACTTAATAGAAACTCTTTCGTTAGTAGTTCCTATTGGTTTAAGACCGCTTTCGTAAGTAGATTCTTTTTCGGAATTTGGTCTTTGCGGTCCCATCAGTTTTGACATGACCACTGTAGCTACGGCGAAAATCACCGCGACTATTATTACTATAAACACCGGTATATATTGTTCAATCATATACTATTTTGAATTATTTTATCAACAAAGTTATTATAAATTGCTTAGAATGTCAATTTAAGGAATTGTTGATTTTTAATTTAGTTTTATTTATTTAAATTTCATAGACATTCTTTAATTATATAGCACAGGTTTTATATGGAACTGCATTTTATTGGCGCCGCACAGACTGTAACGGGTTCGCTTCACCTGCTTAAAGTAGACGGCAGACAATATCTGCTTGATTGCGGTTTATATCAAGGCAAAAGAAAAGAAACGTTTGAATTAAACAGAAATTTCAAATTATTTGAACCTGCTGAAATTGACGCGGTAATTCTTTCGCACGCGCATATCGACCATTGCGGAAGACTGCCAAACTTAGTAAAAAAAGGCTTCCATGGCAAAATTTATTGCACTAATGCCACAAAAGACCTGGCTGTTATTTTATTAAAAGACTGCGCTCACATACAGGAAAAAGACGTTGAGTTCGTAAATAAAAAAAGAGCCAAACAGGGCAAAAATCTGTTCGAGCCTCTTTACTCGCATCAGGATGTTGAAAACACCATCCGGCTTTTAGAAGGGATTGATTACCACGAAGAGCTTGTAATATCCCCTTCGCTTAAATTTAAATTTTATGACGCCGGACATATTTTAGGGTCGGCAATTACTTATTACACAATTACTGAAAATGGAAACGTGACGCATCTTGGTTTTTCCGGAGATTTAGGCAGACCAAATCTGCCAATACTTAAAGACCCGGAACCAATTCCAAATGTTAATTACTGGATATGCGAATCGACTTATGGAGGAAGATTCCATGCCGATATTGATGAGGTTGAAAAAAAACTAACCGATGTAATTTCCAAAGCCATTGCAAGAGGAGGTAAAATAATTGTTCCTTCATTCAGCGTTGGCAGAACTCAGGAACTTGTTTATGCGCTTCATAAAATTTTTGAAAAAAAATTAGCTCCGCGTATTCCAATCTATGTAGACAGTCCCCTTTCCACAAGCGCTACTGAAGTTTTCAGAAAACATTCCGAATGTTTTGACGAAGAGACAAAGACTTTTTTTTCTAAATTTGACGATCCGTTTGGATTTGATTTACTAACCTACATTACTGATGTTGAAGATTCAAAAAGACTGAACGATATCAAAACCCCTATAATGGTTATTTCGTCTTCCGGCATGGCAGAAGCTGGCAGAATTTTGCACCACCTAAGGAATAACATAGAAAACGAAAAGAACATTATTCTGATGGTTGGATACTGCGCCGAACATACTTTAGGAAAACATATTATAGAAAAAATGCCTATCGTTAAAATCTTTGGCGAGGAATTTAAACTTAAAGCTGAAGTAGTAGTGTTCAACTCTTTAAGCGCGCATGCCGATTCAGACGAGCTAATAAATTATTGCACGGTATTCGATAGAGAAATAATGAAAGAGATATTTCTTGTTCATGGCGATCTTGACCAGCAAAAGAAATTTAAAGCAAGACTAAGTTCTATTGGCTTTACTAAAACTGAAATACCCGCGCAAGGCGACGTTTTTAGTTTTTGATGATTAAAAAAAACGCAAATATAAACAAGCGGTTTTGCATTTATGTCTTATTTGAATGCAAAATAATATTTGGCAAGAGTATAAATTTGCTATTAAATAATAAATGAAATTATTATTTAAAATACTACTCTTCTGCCCCGCTGTTTTGTTTGCGCAAACAAAAACCGATAGCCTTGAATATGTTGCGCCTGTCAATAAAGAAAGCGAGTTTACTACAAAATTTGACAAACAAATAAGCACATACGTACTTACAAACAATATAAAATTATTTAAAAGTTTTAACGCTTTTGATTTTGCGTTAACAGAAAATTACAGTTCTACTTTTATCCGTTCGTCTGAAAACAATGTAAAAGACGAGCACTTCTTCTCTTTTAAAACCGATTACAGCATATCGCCGGATATTAAAATAGGGTTTGGATTAAACAACAATATTCTTTCCGACAATAGGAAGATAGAGATTAATAACGCCTCACAATCCGACTTTACTTTATTCGGCAGCTTAACGCCAGAAACAGGCACTTCTATAATACCATACTTCGGATATTCAAATAACAGACAGATTGGCGAAAATGATTACGGCTACGTTTATGGATTTGAATCTCAATCTGGTTATTTATCTACGCAGGATCTTACAGTTAATTCAATTTTGCGATTTAAAAATGAGGATATAAATCCGCGCAAAAATTTCCTTCGTTATTTTAACGTTGATTTAAAAAATGTTTTTAACGAAAAAGCGGCCAACTCCTTTTCTGTTTTTTATACTGCAAACAGAAAAGATTTTTACTATACCGCGGATACCGTCACTGCAAAAACATTTAATGTAACAAATAATATTCAATCCAGAATTGAGACGAATTATTATTTACAGGATAGGTTTTTATATAACGGTTTGTTTGACGTTATGCGTTTTGATTTAACCGGGAACTTAAGCTGGAGAGAAATTGACAAAGATACGCGCTACAGAATTTCAAACCCTATCAATTCTTCTAATTACGACTACAAAATAAACGAATTAAAATTCGAACTTCAGGGAAACTCAAGTATTAATCTGGGATTGTTTGAGGGGAATTTGAAAGTTTTATTTTCAGAACACGACGAAAAGCATATTGCGAAAAGCAACCCTTCTGAAAACAGTATTTTTAAACAGGCGCACGACGACGCAGAAAGCGAGAAGAACAATACTTCGTTAAGAAGCTCTGTTTCTTTAAGCGGTCTTTTTAATTTTTCAAAATCGGATAAATTAATTTTTAGCCTATTCCAAAACAAACTTTCCTATAATACTCCAAGCGACAATAATAACGACGATAGAGACGAGCTATATTCAATTATACGAGCAAGGTATAATAAAACGCTTTCTCCATTGTTTAGTTTATTTGTAAACGCAGAAGCTGATTTTAACCATATAGTTTACATCTTTTCTGAAAGAAGCTCAAATAATAATTTAAACCGCGTAATTAAGCTCTCATCCGGCAGTTATTATACCGGTAAAAATTTTTCCAGCTTGAATACGTTTGAAGTTTCGGCTAATTATACTGTGTATGATTTTGAAGCGCTGAATGCGAATTTAAAAAGCTACTCTTTTAGGCAGTATTCATATACCGATTCAAGCGTAGTTAAATTAACAGATCGTCTCTCATTTGTCCTAAACGGCAGTTTTAAATTATCAGAACAGGGACAATTTAGCTGGAGCGCATTTTCTACGCATCCGACGCAGTATCTTGCAGAAACATATCTTGAACCAAAACTTATTTCATATTTATATGGCGCAAGCTTTGCTCTGGGAATAAGATATTTTTCGCTTGATACATATAAATTCAATAATTCAGTAAAATATATAGATTCTCGTTATAAGAGCGTCGGGCCTCTTGCAGAAATAATAATGAGCAGAGTCCACAACTTATCATTAAATTTTAAAGGTTATTACGAAATCATTACAACTACTAATAACCCTTCAAGAGACATACCCAATTTAAATTGTGATATAACATGGAATTTTTAAATTGATTAAACATTTTTTTTTATTATTTTAAAGATAAAAATCTGATGCATTTGGAAAACTATCATAAAAGTTTAGAAATAGACAGCAAGCCAGAAAATCTGGAATTAGTAGAAAATTTTGTTAATACTTTTTCTTATGAAATTGGCATAAACAAAAAGAAAATCCCCGGATTATTACTATCTATGACGGAAGCGGTTACTAACGCTATTAAACATGCTAATAAATACGACGTTAACAAAAAAGTTTTTATTGACGTTTGCGTAGAAAAAAACAAGCTCATTCTAAAAATTAAAGACCAGGGAAAAGGTTTTGATCCGGATACTATACCAGACCCAACTGAGCCGGAAAACCTTTTAAAAGACTCCGGACGCGGATTATTTCTTATGAGGTTCTACATGGAAGAGCTTAGTTTTGATATAACTCCTGAAGGAACTGAGACAACGCTTATAATGGACATTAATTAGTCGAAATAAGCGCCTAAAGTTTAAAAACAAAAAACCCGCCTTGAGAGCGGGTTTTTTTATAGACCTGAAAAATATATTACAGTTCTAATTTCTTAATATTATCAAGAACGTCTTTGCCTGATCTGTTTAAAGCTTCCTGTTCTTCGTCAGTTAACTTAAGTTCGATCACTTGTTCAGCGCCATTGCTGCCCAATTTAACCGGAACGCCGCAATAAACATCTTTCAAACCGTATTCGCCTTCCAGCCAAGCTGCGCAAGGTAAAATTCTTTTGCTGTTTCTTGCAATAGCTTCAGCCATTGAAACGACAGAAGAAGAAGGAGCATAAAAAGCGCTTCCAGTTTTAAGATAGTTAACTATTTCGCCGCCGCCAGTTCTAGCGCGTTTAACTAATTCTTCAATTTTAGCCGCAGATAAGAACTCAGTCAACGGGATACCGGCAACTGAAGTATATCTAACAAGAGGAACCATAGAATCTCCATGTCCTCCAAGAACAAGAGCAGATACATCTTTAACCGAAACGTTTAATTCCTGAGCGATGAACAACTTAAAACGAGCGGTATCAAGAACTCCAGCCATACCAAGAACGCGATTTTTAGGGAAACCGCTGGCTTTGTATGCTACGTAAGCCATAACGTCAAGCGGATTAGAAACCACGATAATTATAGTATTAGGAGATTTTGCTACAATCTGTTCTGTTACTGATTTTACAATTTTTGTATTAGCGAATAATAAATCGTCTCTGCTCATTCCTGGTTTGCGTGCTAGTCCTGCAGTAATAATTACTAAATCAGAATCAGCTGTATCGTCATAATTGTTTGTGCCTATTACAGACGAGTCAAAAAGTTCGACTGGTGCGCTTTCCCACATGTCAAGCGACTTACCTTGTGGAATACCTTCAACAATATCGATCACTACTACTTGCTCAGCTAATTGCTTTTCAGCTATTCTTTGAGCAGCTGTAGCGCCAACATTTCCGGCTCCAACTACTGTTATTTTCTTCATTCACTTTTCCTGTGTATTAATTAACAACTGGGGTTACAGACACAAATTGTCTGTCGCCTCTTTTCATTTCAAATTTTACCTTTCCATTAGCGACTGCAAAAAGAGTATCGTCGCCGCCTTTTTGTACGTTTGCTCCAGGATGAAATTTAGTCCCTCTCTGACGAACTAAAATAGCTCCTGCCAAAACGTTTTCTCCACCAAATCTTTTTACGCCTAAACGTTGCGCATTACTATCGCGACCGTTTCTTGACGAACCTTGACCTTTTTTATGAGCCATTGTTAAGCCTCCAGTTTTTAACCTATTTTGGTTATTTCAATTCTTGTTAATTGTTGTCTATGTCCGTTTTTCTTCTGATAACCTGTTCTTCTTTTTTTCTTAAAAACGATTACTTTTTCGTCTTGAAGATGCGCAAGAACTTTGGCCTCTACCTTAACGTCAGAAAGAAATGGATTACCAATTTTTGAACCGTTTTCATCGGCTAATAAAAATACAGAATCAAATGTTACATCTGTATCTGGTTCGTTCTGAAGTCTAGGGACATAATATTTGGCTTTTTCAGTTACCTTAAACTGTTGCCCTGCTATATTTACAACCGCAAACATTTTCACCTCATAATTTCTAATTTAGTCAGTAAACTTAATAAATATAATTAGTTAAGTCAATTATTTTAAATTTTATTTATTTTTCATCCAGAATAAGAAAATTCTAAAACTTTTGAGAGACTGAATTTTATTTTTTCAGCGAAAAATAAAACTCAGATCCCTCGTCTAAAACGCTTTTCACCTGAATTTTGCTATTATGGGCTTCAAGAATATGTTTTACTATAGCAAGCCCTAAACCTGTTCCCCCCACTGCGCGAGACCTGTTTTTATCAACGCGGTAAAAACGTTCAAATATCCGGTCTAAATCCTCTTCCGGTATGCCAAGCCCGGTATCTTTTATGCTTATTTTTACGCTTCCCTTTACCGCTTCTTCTACAATAATTTCTATTTGTCCGGTTTCGGTATATTTTATAGCATTCTGGATTAAATTCGAAAAGACCTGTTTAAGCTTTGCTTTGTCTCCAAAAACGTCAAGGTTCTCTCTTACCGGGGCAAGTATCAATTGAAGATTTTTCTCTTCTGCCATAGGTTTAAACTCTTCCCAGATAGCTTTAAGATATTCCGATAATTTGAAATATCTAAAACTTAACCGCATCTCCCCCGTTTCAATCATAGAAATATCAATCAGGTCGTTCAGCAGCGAATTTAGATTTTGCGTATGGAAATCAGCTTTTTCTAAAAAATACGTATTGACTTTCTGGTCGTTCAAAGCCCCGTTTAATAAAGTTTCTATATATCCCTGAATTGCAAAAATGGGCGTCCGGAGTTCGTGCGAAACATTTCCAAGAAATTCAGTTCTCATTTTCTCAAGTTTTTTAAGATAATCTATATCTTCCTTGATCCGGTCAAACATGAGCCGTATTTCCGTTTCAATTCCATTATAATTATTCTTTAATTCAATTTCGCTGGAAACGGTATACTTTTTTTCGCGTATATTTTTGATTACTTTTTTAATCAGACTGATGTTCTTTGCAATTTTACGCTGAACGGCAATAAAAAGAATTACCCAGAAGATAAATAATAAAATATAAACGGAAGAATAATCGCTGATAGATAAGAAAAGGTTAAGGACGATAAAGAGAATTAAACCGCAAACAAGGAACTCTTTTAAGCCTGTTAAATCAGATATTTTTTTTTTCAGATTACTCAACATTCTTAAAACGATACCCTACGCCCTTAATCGTCTCGATTAAATCGGCATATTCATTTAACTTTTCTCTTATTTTTCTTATGTGCACGTCAACTGTTCTATCTACGACAAAAACATCGGCTCCCCAGACTTCCTTAAGAAGAGCTTCGCGGTTAAACACGCGCCCTGGATTGCCTGCCAAAAAGAAAAGAAGTTCAAATTCTTTACGCGGGAAAACGTTTTGAACGCCGTTAATAAAGACTACATATTTTTTCTTGTCAATTTTTATCGGCCCAATTTCAATTTCTTTTATAAGATCGGAACCATCTTCTTTTTTCCCCTCATATCTTCTAAGGTTCGATTTTACGCGCGCCACTAATTTTTTAGGAGAAATCGGCTTTTGTATATAATCAGTTGCGCCAAGTTCCAAGCCCTGAATTTCATCGGCTTCGCCCCCCTTTGCCGTTAAAAATATAACGGGAATATCCTGATAATTATTATTTTGCCTGATTTTCTTACATACTTCAAAGCCATTCATTTTTGGCATCATTATATCTAATACAACCAGATCCGGATTTTCGGCCATTTTTTCCATAGCCTCGCTTCCGTCATAAGCAGTAATGACGGAAAAATCTTCCTGTTCAAGGTTATATTTCAGGAATTCAACTATATCCCTTTCGTCATCTACGAGTAAAATTTTGGTCTTCATGAACATTTTCCAATTATATTTTCATAACATAACAAATAATAACTATATTTTGAAAACAAAAATATTTTATTCTCTTAGAATTTAAATAATTCTCAGGTCTTATAAAAACATTTAGTTTTCGTAAAAATCCCCTCTGCATCAATCCCTATTAATTCGTGTAATTCTGCCTGGGTTCCATGATCTATAAACTTATCAGGAATCCCAATTCTTAGGATGTCATTTTTATAATTTTTGTCGCTGAAATACTCAACTATGCCGCTGCCGAAACCGCCAATTATAGCATTTTCTTCTACAGTGACAATTTTATTAAACTTTTTAGAAACTTCATCTAATCTTGCCAGATCAAGCGGCTTTGCAAAGCGCATATTAACAACCTCGCAGGCAATGCCTTCAGCTTCAAGTTTTTCGGCCGCTTCCATAGCGGTTACTACTGTAGCTCCAAATGCCAATATAGCAACGTCTTTTCCCTGGCGGATTACTTCGCTTTGCCCTATTGGTATTTCATCAAAACCTTCTTTGATTTCCACTCCAGGCGCAGAACCGCGCGGATATCTGATTGCAATAGGTCCTTTTTTATAATTAACTGCCGTAAACAGCATATCTCTTAATTCAGATTCGTCTTTAGGAGCCATAATTACCATATTAGGAATTAATCTCAAATAAGATACGTCAAAAGCTCCGTGATGCGTAGGCCCGTCAGCGCCAACTAATCCGGCTCTATCCATAGCCAGAACAACATGCAATTTTTGCAGACTTATATCGTGCACAATCTGATCAAACGCGCGTTGCATAAACGTCGAGTAAATAGCTATAACCGGAATTATTCCTTGAGTAGCCAAACCAGCGGCAAAAGTAGCGGCATGTTCTTCGGCTATTCCTACGTCAAATACTTTGCCTGGGTGTTTTGACGCGACATAATCCATTCCGGTGCCATCCGGCATAGCCCCCGTTATTCCAATTACGTTAGGGTTAGTATCCATAATTTCGGCCAAAGCCTTTCCAAAAAACGAAGTATACGAAGGGACTAATCCATTTTTTTTATATACTTTGCCCGTTTCTTTATCAAAAGGAGTTACTCCATGGTAACGTTGCGGCTGTTCTTCAGCAGGCGCATAACCTTTTCCTTTTTGAGTAATTGCGTGAACAAGTATAGGTCCTTTGAAAGTCTTCACCTGTTCAAATAGTTTAATAAGCTGGTTTACATTGTGACCGTTAACAGGGCCAAAATACCGGAATCCTAAGGCTTCAAATAACATTCCCGGAGTTATTACAGCTTTAATGCCGCTTTCTAATCTCCATGCAATTTTTCTCAACCTGTCGCCAAATATGTCTAACTTTCCGGTAAGATCCCAAATTTGACCTTTAAATCTGTTGTACTCCGGGTGCGCAATCATTTCAGTAAAATAATTGGAAATCTGCCATATATTTTGGGCTATCGACATATTATTATCGTTCAAAACCACGATTAAGTTAGTCTTAAGCACGCCGGAATTATTCATAGCTTCATAAATCATTCCGCCCGTCATAGCTCCATCGCCAATAACGGCTACAACATTTCGTTTTTCCTTTTTCAGATCGCGAGCGACGGCCATTCCTAAAGCAGCGCTAATAGAAGTAGAAGCGTGCCCGGCGCCAAATGCGTCATACTCGCTTTCAGTGCGTTTAAGAAATCCACTTATCCCATCCATATGTCTTATATTTTTAAGAGCTTCTTTTCTGCCTGTCAAAATTTTGTGAGGATAAGCCTGATGCCCTGTATCCCATACAATGATATCATCGGGAGTATTTAACACGCGGTGAAGCGCAACAGTCAGTTCTACCGTGCCCAGACCGCCGCTTAGATGACCTCCGATGTCAGAAAGCGTATCGACAAGATACTCGCGAATATCCGTGCATAGCTGTTTTAATTCCGAAAGTTCTAACTTGCGTATGTCTGATGGATAATTAACTTTTGATAAAATTTTATAGCGCTGTTCTTCCATTAAGAATAACCTTTAATTTCATTTGATTTTAGAATCAGTTTCTTCTAACTTCTTTTTTAGTTCTGTTACTTTAAGTTCCGCTTCATTCAGCGTTTTAAGGCATGTCTGCGATAGTTCTATGCCTTCTTCATAATATTGGATAGCTTCTTCCAGACCGATATCTTCGCTTTCTAGCAGATTTGAAATCTTTTCTAATTTTTCTATGTTTTTTTCAAAACTATTTGTTGTTTTACTTTTCATATTAACGTCTGTTTTTATTTTTTCTCAATCAGTATTTCATTATCATAAAATTTAATGCTTGTTTCTTTGTTATAATCATAATTTTTTGCGTTATGAACAAACTTACCGTCTTGTTTAACTAATGCAAATCCTCTTCTTAAAGTTCTGTTCACGTTATGATTTTCGATAGACGAAGCCAACAAAGATATCTTTTGTTTTGTGCCAGATATTTTTTTATCCATTCCATTCAGCATTTTATAAATTATATTATCTAAATACTGCTTTCTTATATCAATAAGATTCTTAGAATTTTTAAAGCCATAAGAACCGATTGCATTAAAGACTCTTTGCCTTGAATTATCGATTATATACTCAATGCTGTCTGTAGCGGAGTCTAAAAAATTATTTATAACGGCAACATAATCATTTATATCCGGCGTAGCAATTTCCATAGCCGCTGAAGGCGTAGGAGCGCGTAAATCAGCCACAAAATCGGAGATGGTAAAATCAATTTCGTGCCCTACTGCGCTAATAATGGGAATTTTAGAAGCAAAAATAGCGCGGGCTACAATTTCTTCATTAAACGACCAGAGGTCTTCCATAGAACCTCCTCCTCGTCCCACAATAATAACGTCAATATCGTCATGCTTGTTTAGTTCTTTAATACTATTGGCTATTTCTTTTGCGGCTCCTTCCCCCTGAACCTGGCATGGAGCAATAACAAGCTCCAGCATAGGGAAACGCCTTTTAGCGACGCTTATCATATCCTTAAGCGCGGCGCCTGCAATAGCCGTAGCAATTCCAATTTTTTTTGGCAAAGAAGGAATTTCTTTTTTGTACTGTTCGTCAAATAATCCTTCTTCGTCCAATTTTCTTTTTAATCTTTCAAATGCAGCCTGCAGTTCGCCTTCTCCGGCCGGTTTCATAGAACGAACGTCAAACTGATAATTGCCCCGTGGAGGGTAAACCGTAATGCGCCCTGTAACAATTATCTTCATTCCGTCCTGCGGAGTAAAAAAGACATAGTTATTCAGTCCTTTCCACATCGTGCAGGAAATTTGAGCTCCGCCGTCTTTAAGTGTGAAATACCAGTGCCCGGAAACATGATTTTTGAAGTTTGAAATTTCCCCTAAGATAGATACCTGTTCAAAATTTTCCTCCAAAGTCAGTTTAATGAGGTTAGTAATGTCGCTTACAGATAAAACTTCTGTAGTATTTTGCATTTTCCAATTAGATTAATAAAACAAATAACTCTTTACATAAAAATACGGATGATTAAGCATTAAATCACGATAATTTCTTCTCATACCGCCAAAAGATTCTATTTACTTTTGCATTAGCGTTATACATATAGAATGGAATAGGCCCAACCCATGGAATAATCGCTTTTACAAAGCCTTCTTCCTTTAATGCGTTTAAGCATTTTTTAAGCAATACTGCGCCAATTCCTTTTCCGCGCGCTTCTGCGTCTGTTCCCATAGGTCCGAACCATCCGGTTCCCTTATTGTTTGTCTCGTAAGCCGAAAAAGCTAAAAGCTTTCCCGCCGTTCCGGCAATAAATAAAGAAACTGGGTTATTCTTAAAAGCTTCTTCAACTTCCGAAATCCATCCGGGAAAAACCTCTCCAAGCCATTCAATAATTCTATCTCGGTCATTAGGCTCCGCGCGTTTAACAAAAAAGTTTTCTTTCTGTAATTTTTTTTCGTCGTCTTGCGTATCAAACGATTGATGGGTTAAATCCGACACTAAATTTGAAGTATCGTTAAATTTCACAAAGCCGTTCCTTTCAAAAAAGCAGACTGCCTCGGTATAGAATGGGTCTACGCCGGGCGTTAAATAATTAGGATATGATTCCCCCACCCTGATTACTTTTACTCCTTCGGCGATAAATTTTTGTTCTATTTCCTTATAAAGCCGCTGAGCAGTTTTATTACGTCTGAAATCTTTTTCTACGCAAAGAAGTTTTACGTAGCCATACTTCCCGTCTTGTCTTGTTCTTATAACGCCCTGAATAAAACCAATTATTTCGTTTCCTTCTCGGGCTATCAGCGTTAAATCGTTCCTGTAATCCGGGTCAAGAATTGTTTTTTCCTTAAATAAATAATCCGGCATTATGTCGCATGTCAACGATTGTCTGCAAATTTTTGCCGTCTCTTTTGAATACTCTTTTGAATAATTAACTATGTTCATATTTTCTTTTTATAAATGAACTGAAAAAAAGCTTGCGAACAAACCGATTGATATTTCGTGAAACTGGCAGTTTTTATCATTAGGTTTGATGTTGTACCTGTATTTTGCCGTAACTGTAAAAATGCTATAAAAGTTAAACAATCCAAGCGATACCTCAGGACTTATGCCGTTCATACCGTTGAAATTCGTAAATCCGGAAACTCCCGCTGAAACATATTCAAAGACAGGGATTTCAAATACATGTTTATAACCTAGCCGCAATGTGTTTTTGGGCGAATATTTTGAATCGGATTTAAATATATAAGAATACTCTAAAGAAATATAAGCGGAAGGATAATTATAACCGTTAGCATGAAAGGAGACGATTGGAATTTCTTTTGTAAGGCCGAATAAATCTGGCTGCGATTTATCTTTTGTTCTTATGTATGTAGGCGAAGGAGTAAGAAACACAACGCCGCCTAAAAGGCAGTTAGTTAAAAAGTTTCCTCTGTTTTCTACAATTTGCTCAACAGGCATTTCAACTTCATATTTTTCGCTTTTCTGAATTTTTCCATTTCTTTTCTGAAAGATCAGATAAAACTCAAAACTTGAAGTATTAATTTTTAAATCGTTTATATTAAGTTCTAACTTATGATTAAAAGCGTTTTCTTTAGATACTATAAACTCGCCTTTATTTTCAATTACAAGTTTCGATTTACAGCTATCGCTTGTATAAAACGACAAAAGAAAATTATGCGGTGCGTCAGGCGTCACATAAGAGTCTATTATAGTAACTTCTGTCGAGTCGTCAGGGTTGTCTGCCCCTTGAGCAAAAGCCCCGGAATAAAAAGCTAATATAGTAAATAACAACGCTAAGTATGTTTTCATAGATTATCTATCCATAACAATTGATAAATTGGTTTTTCAAAAGAATAATTGAATCCGTTTTGTTTATTTAAGCAAAAACTAATTACTAATCAAGTATATATGCCGGCTATTTGAAAACTTAACAATTTTTTATCTTTATAATTTTTCGCTTGACATCAGGAATTTATTGTCATATGTTTGGATTAACCATTTGGTTAAATTTATCAGTTAAAACGGTTAGTTAATATGGAAAACGCAACAGAACTAAAAATCATTGAAGCTGCAAAAGAAGTATTTCAGAAAAAAGGATACGACGGCGCGCGTATGCAGGAAATAGCAGACGAAGCAAAGATAAACAAAGCTATGCTTCATTATTATTTCCGGACTAAAGAGCGTCTTTTTGACGCGGTTCTTCAACAGGCAATTGCAACAATATTCCCTAAGATAATGAGCATTGCCCAGGAAGAAATCTCAATTGAGGACAAAATCAGAAAATTTGTACATACCTATATTGATATAATAATTGCGAATCCGGCTTTACCGAATTTCATCTTTAATGAAATGACACAGCGCCCGGATAAATTCAGGAAATATATTTCTCATCATATCAGCTCAAACTCTAAAATGTTCATGGAGCAATATAAAAGAGAAGCGGCTAAAGGAAATTTAATTGAGATAGAGCCGGAACAATTTTTTATAAGCTTAGTCGGCTCGTGTATCTTCCCTTTTATCGGCAAACCGCTAATAAAAATAATTATGAAATTTGACGATAAAGAATTTCAGAATTTTATAGAAGCCAGAAAAGAAGCATTAAGCGTTTTGATGATTAATGCGGTTAAAAAGAAGAAATAGCATTTTGCATGAATTTATGGATATATGATATGAAAAATAAATATAACCCTATCGGCGTAATTTTAAGAGGAATGCTTAGCTACTACTGCCAAACAGAAGAAGAGCTTCTTGAAAAAGAAATGCAGGAAACATTGTTAAGCGTTTTTAATATGTTTGGTCAGGTCGCGTCTCAACAAATTCCATTTGACGACAAAATAAGCAAGTTTATAAGCGTATATATAGATTTTATGATTAAAAATCCCGCTCTGCCCGATTTTATCTATCGCAAAATAACAGAAAATCCTGAACAACTAACAGAGATGATTCCTACGGATATGTTGAATATTTTACAATTATTTAAGGATCAGTTTCAGGCAGAAGTAGATAAAGGGCATTATATTCCAATTCCTCCGGAACAGTTTATCATCAATCTTATCAGCGTATGCGCCTTCCCTTTTCTTGGTAAAGCATTGATAAAAATAGTTCTAAAAATGAACGATAACGACTTTCAGGATTTTTTAAGAATAAGAAAAACTGAATTAAGCGTTTTAATGATTAACTCAATTTTAATTAAAAAATGAAAAGACATTTTGTATGAATACAAGGAGACATAAAGTGAAACCAATATATAGCGCTTTAATAGTAATGGCTGTTGCCGCGCTTCTTGCAGGCTGCTCCGATAATACTAAAAAATCGGACGCCTATGGAAATTTTGAAGCGACAGAAGTTTTAATTTCGGCTGAAGCTAGCGGAAAACTAATTAAATTCAATATAGAAGAAGGCGATACAATTCAGAAAGGAACGGCGATAGGATTTATCGACACAGTTCAACTCTACTTAAAAAAAGATCAGCTTATAGCCACAAAGTTATCCGCAAAATCAAAATTGGAAAACATTGCATCACAGATAGCGGTTATAGAAGAACAAAAACAAAACTCGATAGTCGACAAAAACAGAATTGATAATTTATACAAAGCAAACGCGGCTACTAAAAAACAAGTGGACGATATTAACGGTCAGATAAAAGTATTTGATAAACAAGTCGGCGCTACGCTTACGCAAAAGAGCTCTATTCTAAACGATATGAAATCGCTAGACGTTCAAATAGCGCAAATTCAGGATCAGATAGACAAGAGCCGGATTATAAACCCGGTTAATGGCACTGTGCTTACAAAGATGGCGCAGGAAAATGAAATTACTTCTTATGGCAAAGCTTTATATAAAATAGCTGACCTGAATAATATTTATTTACGCATTTATATTAGCGGAGATCAATTAGCAAAAATTAAACTTGGGCAAAAAGTTAAAGTGCTTGTGGACGCCGATGCAAAAAACAACCGTCAGCTAACCGGAGAAATAAGCTGGATATCATCCAAAACTGAGTTTACTCCCAAGATAATACAAACCAAAGACGAAAGAGTAAATATGGTATACGCCGTTAAAGTAAGAGTAGCCAACGACGGCTCTCTTAAAATCGGAATGCCGGGCGAAGTAAATTTTTAATAATATGAATGCAGTTACAGTAAATAATATAAGTAAAAGCTTCGGCGCAATTAAAGCCGTAAACAACCTTACGTTTCAAGTTGAGCAAGGCGATTTATTTGGATTTATCGGTCCAGATGGCGGCGGTAAAACTACGCTTATTAGAATGATGAATACGCTTATAATCCCCGACGAAGGTTCCGCTACAGTAAACGGATTAGACACAATTAAGGATTATAAAAAAATACGTCTGCAAATTGGTTACATGCCCGGCAGGTTTTCTCTTTATCAGGATTTGACGGTCGAAGAAAATTTAAATTTCTTCGCCACAGTATTCGGAACTACTATAAAACAGAATTACGATTTAATCCGCGATATCTATGTCCAGATTGAACCGTTTAAGGACAGAAGAGCCGGAAAGCTTTCAGGCGGTATGAAACAAAAGCTCGCTCTATGCTGCGCGCTAATTCACAAGCCTGAAGTTTTATTTTTAGACGAGCCAACTACTGGGGTAGATGCAGTTTCGCGCAAAGAGTTTTGGGAAATGCTTAAACGGCTAAAACAAAAAGGAATAACAATTTTAGTCTCTACCCCCTATTTAGACGAAGCGAGTCTTTGTGATAAAGTTGCGTTAATGCAATCAGGAAATATTCTGGAAATAAACACGCCTGAAAATATCGTAAAGAAATTTGAAAAGCCTCTGCTTGCCATGAAGTCAAAAAACATGTATAAACTAATTACCGCTTTGCGTAGTTACAAATTTACAAATTCAGCTTATCCATTTGGCGAGTATCTTCACTATACTGACACGAGAGAAACTTATTCTGTTGAAGGAATTAAAAACTATCTTATGCAAATGGGCGTTACTGACGCAGAGATTATTCCAGCTCTCCCTAATATAGAAGACACATTTATGCAGTTAATGGAGAAAGGCAATGACTGAAAATATTAATGTAATCTCCGCAGAAAAACTGACAAAAAGATTTGGCAGTTTTATTGCCACAAACGAAATTACCTTTGACGTAAAAAAAGGAGAAATTTTCGGTTTCCTTGGCGCAAACGGCGCAGGTAAAACTACAGCTATGCGGATGCTTACAGGACTGCTTACGCCCACTTCCGGCAAAGCCACAGTTGCAGGTTTTGACGTTTACAAAGAAGCGGAGAAAATTAAAAAAAATATTGGTTATATGAGTCAGAAGTTTTCGCTTTATGAAGACCTTACTATAAAAGAAAACATTACTTTCTATGGCGGCATATACGGACTTACAAACGCTGAAATTAAGGAAGCTTCCGAACGCTTGCTTAACAAGCTTAAACTGCAAAGCTCAGGAGCCGCTCTTCTAAGCTCGCTGCCGCTAGGCTGGAAGCAGAAACTAGCTTTTTCAGTTGCAGTTATGCATAAGCCCAAAGTAGTTTTTTTAGACGAGCCTACAGGCGGCGTAGACCCTATTACAAGGCGCCAGTTTTGGGATATGATCTACGAAGAAGCTTATAACGGCGTGACTGTTTTTGTTACGACTCATTATATGGACGAAGCCGAATACTGCGACAGGGTTTCAATTATGGTCGCAGGTAAAATAGAAGCGCTTGACGCTCCTAAAGAATTAAAACGAATTTATAATTCCGATTCAATGAACGACGTATTTATTAAATTAGCGCGATAGACTACTATGAAAAAGTTTTTAGGTTTTATTATTAAAGAGTTTATTTCTATATTCAGAGATAAAAGGACCATGGTTGTTTTATTCGGAATGCCGATTGCGCAGCTGATTATTTTTGGATTTGCTATAAGAAACGAACTAAACGATGCTACTATAGCTTTTTTCGATCAGTCTAACGATTATATGACCGAGCAGATAAAACAGAAACTGGTTTCGTCAAACTATTTTAAATTAGGAGCAAATCTTCAGTCAAATGGCATGATAGAGGAAGCGTTTAAGGGAGGCAAAATAAAAGAAGTAATTATATTTGAGCCTAACTTTGCCCAGAAACTTTTAAAAGACGGCGGCGCTAAAATTCAAATTATAACCGACGCAAGCGATCCGAATATGGCCCAAACGCTTTTGTCTTATACGTCCGCAATAATAAAAGACTACCAAACTTCGCTAAACAAACAGTCCGACTTAGCGCCGATAATTCAATCCGAAGTTAAAATGATATATAACCCGGAAATAAGAAGCACATATATGTTTGTGCCGGGTTTAATAGCATTGATACTTCTTTTAGTCTGCGCCCTTATGACTTCAATTGCCATTACCAAAGAAAAAGAAATAGGCACAATGGAAGTATTGCTGGTTTCGCCGTTAAAACCAATTGAGATAATTATCGGTAAAGTAATCCCATATTTATTACTCTCATTTTTTAACGTAATTACTATTTTGATTCTTGCGCGCGTAGTATTCAACGTTCCATTTGTAGGCAGTTATATTTTGTTTTTCTTTATAGCGTTAATCTTTATAATGACGGCTTTATCTTTAGGGATACTAATCTCGTCAGTAGCTCAAACGCAGCAGGCCGCTATGATGATGTCTTTGGCGGGTTTGCTTTTACCAACAATTATTTTATCTGGCTTCATCTTCCCTATTTCCAATATGCCTCTACTGTTGCAGTGGTTCAGCAATATAATCCCGGCAAAATGGTTCCTTATAATTGCAAAAGGGATAATGTTAAAAGGAGTTGGGTTTGACCACATTTGGAAAGAAACGCTGATATTATGCGGAATGTTTTTGTTTTTTATTTTAATAAGCATTAAAAAATTCAAAGTTAGATTATAACAGGACCAGAAAAAGTATCATGAGAATTATTTTATTTATACTACGCAAAGAGTTTATACAGATATTCCGCAACAAACAGATGCTGCCTATTATATTTGTTATGCCTATACTCCAGCTGCTGATATTAGTCAACGCGGCTACATTTGAAATAAAAAAAGTAAACGTACACTTGATAGACAGAGATCAGTCTACTTATTCCGCTTTACTTAGAGAAAAGTTTTCCGCTTCGTCTAATTTTAATATCGTAAATTCTTCCTTTTCAGAAAAAGCAGGCATAGAAGATTTGAGCAAGAACAAAGCCGGTATGGTCGTAATAATTCCAAAAGACTTTGAAAAGGATTTACGCAATAATATAAAAACAAAAATCCAGTTTTTGATGAACGCGGAAGACAGCTACTCCTCAGGCATTTCGTATTCTTATGGGAACAGCATAGTAAGCAGCTTTAGCGAAAGCATTTTGTCGCAGGCTCTTCAGGGCTCGCAACAACAGACAACGCCGACTATAGACATTGAATACAGCCATTGGTATAATCAGGATTTAGATTATAAAAAGTATATGGCTTCCGGTATTCTAGTAGTTCTTATTACAATGATAGCCACTTTCTTAACTTCAATGAACATTGTACGCGAAAAAGAAATTGGCACAATTGAACAATTGAACGTTACGCCTATTAAGAAGATTCAATTTATTATTGGCAAACTAATCCCATTTTTGATTATTGGTTTATTTGAATTGGCGTTTGGATTAGTAATTGCAATAATTGCTTTTGATATAACGATACTTGGCAATATTTTCCTGCTATTCGGTTTAGCGTTTGTTTACCTGCTTGTTATGCTTGGCATAGGTTTATGGATCTCCACCGTTACCGAAACGCAGCAACAGGCTATGTTTATCGCCTGGTTTATAATGGTAATATTTATTTTAATGGGCGGACTTTTCACGCCAATTTCCAGCATGCCGGATTGGGCTCAGACGGTTACTATTTTTAATCCTGTAGCTCAGTTTATTGAAATAATGAGAAGGGTTTTACTAAAAGGATCCGGGTTTAAAGACGTAACTACTCAGTTTTCTCTTTTGGTAGCATATGCAATATTTACTTTATCTGTTTCAATTTTCAGGTATAAAAAAGTAAGCGACTAATGTATAGTTACAAAGCAATCGCCAGAGTATTAGTATAATGAAATAATAGTCACGCTGAGCGTTAGTCGAAGCGCGACGTCATAGTTCGACTACGCTCACTATGACAGTCTTACTTTTATTCAAAGTAAGACTGTCAATGAAATATTAAAAAATGCTTAAACTCAATTTTTGATATTTCAACAAAACATGTAAACCATTATTTATGAATATCGCACACGTCAGTAAGGTATCCCTCATTAATAGGATAACTAACATGCTGCCTGCATTTAGGACCTGCAACCTTGCCAGACTCGCTGCAAAGTTCTACATACTTAACATTAGAAGGCATAACTAAACCCCCTTTACCCTTAACCCATTTTTTATATGCCGCGCCCATCATTTTACCCCAAATAGGAGCTGAAATTGTGCCGCCATATTTATATGCGCCAGTTAGTTTGTTTTTCGGATTATCAAAACCTACCCATATTGCAGTTGAAGCAAAAGGAGTATAACCAACAAACCATGCGTCAGTAAAGTTTTGGGTTGTGCCGGTTTTACCTGCCGCAGGAGCCGAATAATATTTCTTAATTGAAGAAGCCGTTCCGCCGTCAATCACTGATTTTAACGCATGATCCACAATGTAACAAGTAGCGGAATCGACTGCGCAATTACTGACTACATTTGCATAATATAGAGTTCTGTAATCGCCGTCTTCAATTTTAAGCAAACCAAACGGTTTGGAATAATAACCTGATGAAGCAAATACGGCATACGCAGAAGCCATTTCCATTGGAGATACGTCCGAAGTCCCTAATATTATTGACGGAAGCGGTTTTAGATACGAACTAATTCCACATCGTTTTGCAAATACACAAACTGAATCCGGCGTGGTCAGATTTTTAACCGCATAAGCCGCGGCCGCATTTACAGAGTGTTTTATAGCTTCATACATAGGCATGCGGGTATGAGAAAATACTTCGTTATCGTTTGAAGGACGCCATTCAAAAAGAGAGTTCTTATTAAACACAATTTCTGAATCTAATAACGGCGTAGCAAGCGAGTATCCCCGCTCAATAAGCGAACCATACAGAAATGGTTTAAATGAAGACCCGGGCTGGCGTTTAATATAAACGGCTCTGTTGAGTCCGGCAGTGTTCGAGCTGGGGTTTCCGCCAACCATGGCAAGAATTTTTCCTGTGCCCGGCTCGACGCTAATTAAACCAATCTGCGCGCTCTGCATTCCTTTAGGCAGTTCTTTCCACTGGCTTTTAATTGCCGCCTCGGCAGCTCTTTGAGCATCGCTATTTAGAGTAGTTAAAATTCTCAGATGCTCTGTATTAATAGATTTTCCCTGCTTTCTCAAAACGTCATTAGCTTCGCGTTTTACATATTCAATAAACGCTGTAGCCCAATGGTCTCTTAATTTTAATCCTAAAGGTTTTCCTTTTAATCGGTCAAATTCTTTCTCAGAAATTTTGCCTACTTCAACTAAGTTATGCAAAACTTCATTTCTTCTCTTAAGAGCTTTATCAGGATGCTTGGAGGGATCATAACCAGTCGGCGATTGCACCAAACCTGCAATCATAGCGCTTTCTGTAATAGAAAGATCTCCCGGCATTTTTTGGAAAAACTCCTGCGCGGCAGCCCAAACGCCATACGCTCCTCTGCCAAAATAAACGGTGTTAAGGTACATAAGTAAAAGCTGATCTTTTGAAAATCTTTTTTCCAACTCGCGAGCCATTTCAATTTCAGTTAGTTTTCTGCTGATAGTTTTTTCTTTAGTAAGAAAAAGATTTCTTGTAAGCTGCATTGTAAGAGTGCTCCCCCCCTGTGTATGCCCTGTTATAGTTTGAATAGCCGCGCGAGCCAGACCTTTCATTGAAACGCCGTCGTGATTATAAAAGTCTCTGTCTTCTGTGGCTATCAGGCTGTATATCAAATATTTTGAAATGTAGCCAGTACTTTTTACTTCAACTCTGTTTTTATCTCCAATATACCCCAATACCTTATTATCTGCCGATAAAATATATGACGAGTAATTTATATGAATAGGAGGAAGCTGGGCGAATAGATTAATTGTTAAAAAGGACGATACTAAAACTATTGTTTTTATATTACTTAATATTCTATTTATAAACATTATTCTTTCATTTTTTTATTTTAAAAATATCCAAATATCAGTATAAATTAAAGGCAATTAAATATTTATTTTTCTTTTTATTTTAATTTGTAAGATTTAGTTATGTTAGATTATTAAATTATTATCTTTATTAAGTAAAATGACGAATCCAAAAACATTAACATTAGCGGCTTTAATAGAAGAAAGCGCGGCAAAATATAGCAAAAGAATAGCTTTATCTTTTTCTGACGATCCTTCAATAAATTATGCCAGTTTGAAAAAACAAATTGTCAAGATATCTGATTTTCTAAAAAATAAGGGAATCGTTCACGGAGACCGGGTCGGTATTTTAAGCGAAAACTCTCCAAATTGGGGAATTACTTATTTCGCAATTTCTACTATGGGCGCAATTTCCGTTCCCATTTTACCTGATTTTCACGCCTCGGAAGTACAGCATATACTGAGGCACTCCGGTTGTAAAGCTTTATTTGTTTCTGAAAGACAATTTTATAAAATAGAAGATATGAAAATTGAAGCTCTTGAAACAACTGTATTGATTGATAATTTCTCAATAATAAATCCTGATATTTCAAAAGCTTCATTAAAAAAATTATTAGCAGACGGCAGCAGAGAACTACAGCGAATTAAAAACTTAGCGATGCAATTTGCCGGATTCATGCCAACCGACGTAAAAGAAGACGACATAGCCTCAATTATTTATACTTCAGGAACTACAGGTCACTCAAAAGGAGTTATGCTTACTCATAAGAATATTGTAAGCAACGCAATAGCCACTTTACAAATTGTCGATGTAGATCATACTGATATTTTTCTTTCTATTTTACCTTTAGCTCACGTGTATGAATGCACGCTTGGGTTAGTTTTGCCTTTGTTGGCTGGCGCGGCAGTTTATTATATCAAAAAGCCCCCTACGGCCGCTGTCCTGATGCCTGCGTTAAACATAGTAAAACCAACGGCAATGCTTTCGGTTCCGTTGATTATTGAAAAGATGTATAAATCTAAAATTCTACCGGAAATAAAAAGCAAAACTATAGTAAGGATGGCATATAAAATACCCGGAATTAGAAAAAAAATAAACAGAATTGCAGGCAAAAAACTATTAGCTATATTTGGCGGCAGACTAAAATTATTTTGTATCGGCGGAGCCTCTATTGCGCCAGACGCCGAATTGTTTCTGCGCGAATCCGGCTTCCCTTATTCAATTGGTTATGGTTTAACGGAAACATCCCCATTGGTGGCCGGAAGCAATCCTCAAAAAACCAAGTATAAATCCACGGGACCCGCTCTGCCAGACGTTGAAATAATGATTGAACGCGTTGGCAAATCAAAGACTGAAGGAGAAATTTTAGTAAAGTCTCCCGGAATTATGAAGGGCTATTATAACGAGCCGGAACTAACAAAAGAAGTAATTACAAAAGACGGGTGGTTTAGAACGGGCGACTTCGGCGCAATTGATAAAAACAAATATCTTTATATCAAAGGGCGTCTTAAAAATGTTATACTTGGACCCAGCGGAGAAAATATATACCCAGAAGGAATTGAATCTGTTATAAATAGATCCGAATATGTTTTGGAGTCTTTGGTTTTTCAGCAACAAAATAATTTAGTTGCGCGCGTATATCTTAACTACGAAAAAATTGACGAAGATATCTCTATCGGCAGGCTATCAGAAAAGGAATCGAAGGAGCATATTAATAAGATTCTTGAATTAGTTAGAAAAGAGACAAACGAAAATGTTTCATCATTTTCCAAAATAAACAAAATTATAGAACAGACCGAACAATTTGAGAAAACTCCAACACAAAAAATAAAGCGCTATTTATATGTTTAACCACATCCCGATCTTATCGGGGCGCTCTAAACCACAGCTTTAAAATAAAAAATAGTTATACAGGGAGCCGAAATATCTTTTTATACTAATGAACGCAATGATTATATCTCTCTTACAGATATTGCAAAATATCGTAATCTGCTTGAATCTTCTTCTGTCATTAATAATTGGATGCGTAGCAAAAGCACAATTGATTTTATTGGCCTTTGGGAAAAACTTAACAACCCCGATTTTAAACCTATCGATTTCGAGAGGTTTAGAAATGAAGCCGGAAATAATTATTTCGTTCTATCTCCTCAAAGGTGGATTGAATCCACAAATGCCTTAGGCATCATTTCAAAATCCGGCAGATATGGCGGCGCTTTTGCACATAGAGATATTACGGGAGTGTAAAATAGTTTGTGTAA
>DBTY01000035.1 GCA_002307295.1 Ignavibacteriales bacterium UBA1304 | reverse complement strand
TTCCTATTGCGCAATTTGGGTTAAACAGAATAAATTAATGGTCGTTTCCGCCCAATATGATGTTACTACCGGCATAGTAACTTTATTAAAATAATTTTTTTATTGTAGAACGGGCGCCCCCGCCCGTTCTGTTCTGCGCCGTTATAACCATGGAAATGAATTCAGGAATATTTATAAAGCTTATTTCAGTAAGAGCAATTTACGAGTCTGGGCAAAACTTCCTGCGCGCAGCTCATAAAAATATACGCCTGATGATAAATTGTTCGCGTTAAAAACAACGCTATAAGAGCCGGCTGGTTTTTCTTCATTTACCAATCTGCTTACAACCTGCCCTAACGCATTATATATTATAAGACTTACATTTACTGTTTGAGGAACAGAATATTGTATTGTTGTTGCGGGGTTAAAAGGATTTGGGTAGTTCTGTTTTAAACTAAATGTATTTACCAAACCGCCAGATGTTTTTACGTCAGTAATAGAAGTATATAAAGCGGTTATTTTATGCCCAAAAAAACTCAGGTCTCCTAAACCGTTGTTATAATAAAGAGATAATGAACTCCTTGCAGAAGTCAATACGTTATTTATCCACCGGTTATACTCTCCCGAAATTTCATTTCCGTTATTATCATAAACATAATTGAATTGTGAAAAATATACCCAGGCAGAATTTGTCCAGTTTTCGTTAAGTAGAGTCAGCAGGTTTCCATTATTATCAAAAGTATTAGTGTATCTGGTATAACCAATCCATAAACTATCAGCCCACCTTTCTTCCAAGAATGTAAGTATTGCTCCACGCTCATTATACGAATAAGTCTCGCGCGAGTAATCTACCCAAGAATTGTTTTCCCACACTTTATAGTTGACGCAAATCGGTCGCGATTCATTATCATAAGTCATCATCTCACAGTTGCCTTTTACCCAAATGCTGTCGACCCATTCTTCATATACTAATGAAACCTGGCTGCCAGCGCTATCATAAGCGTTTGTGGTTCTGTCAAAGTTTGTCCATGAGTTATTTTCCCATTCTTCAACAAGTACAATCAGCGGAAGTCCGGCGCTATTGTTTGTATAAGTTTCACGCGATGAGTTTACCCAGGCATTGTTCTTGAATTGCTGACTAAGGATTGAAATAAGAAAATCGTTATTATCATAAGAACAAGTCGCTCCGTTACCGTAGACCAGCGTATCATTATTCCATCCTTCTACAACATACGAAAGTCTTTTTCCGTCAGGTCTAAAAGAACTAATGTTCTTTGACGTGGCCGACCAGGAGTTATTTGTCCATTTGTCATATTCTTCCAAGATTAAATTTTCATTTACGTCATAAGCATAGACATAACGATATGTAGAGCTCCACGCTCCATTAATTAATTTTTCATAAGTTAAAGAAAGCGGATCATTATTATTGTTATATGTATAGGTTCCCCTTAAAGAATCTATCCATATATTGTTTTTCAATCTTTGAATAAGTATAGTAAGTCTGTTTCCATTACCGTCGTAGGTATAAGAATATTTAGTCGTATCATCTATTATAACCTGCTGAGGCAAATAAGTAGTTGAATGTATTTTGTTTGTTTTTTTTAAGGCGTTAAGCTGTTCGACCCCAGGTAAAACTCCTCCTTCAGAATTATATTTTTCGCCGAAAAGTTTAGTCTGGCTGAGTCTAATTGTTTTTTCCAGATTATTTTTTCTGATAGATTTTAGCGAATCGTTTGGTCGCCCAAAACCATTAGTATTTAAGCAAACGATACAAATAATTAACAGCATAACCGCATTTTTTTGCATTAAAAACCTCTATTATTTTAAAGTATCTGAGACTTCTTTATTTTAAATTATAAAGAAAACCGAAAGGATAAATAGTATTGTCCTTTTTTTATTTGCAACAATTTAGCAATTTCAAAAACTTTAATCAAATTAAGCGTTTCAGACCAGCGCAGTCAGCAATTCAAAAAACATTTATTTTACAGATTAAACTGCTAGGCGGGCTGGAGCGCCCGCGCTGCAATTTAAAACATTTATTTTATAACATTTCCGTCGGAATCTACAGGTATAACTTCTCCAAGATTAAGTTCTCTGATACCCGTTTCAATTTTTGCTCTGTCGCCAACTATAATCCAGGTAACGCTATCCGGCTTAATTATTTTGGGAGCAATATCAGTCACGTCGCTCAATTTCATTTCTTTTATCTTTTGAGTATAGACGGCAAAATAATCGTCTGGCAGTTTATAATTAACTATTTGCGTAACAGAGCCTAAAATTGCGCCTGCGGTTTCCCACAAGCCGGGGAGTTCCAAAATCTGATTTTGCTGGTTTTTATTAAACTCATCTTCAGTAACAGGTTTTGAAGAAATAATCGCTTTAAGTTCCTTTACAAACTCGACCATCGTTTCTTTAGTTTTATCGGACTGAACTGAAGTATAAGCAATAAACGGTCTTTGTCCGCGCGCGCCAAGCAAAAATGAACTTGCGCCGTACGACCAGTGTTTATCCTCTCTAATATTCAGATTAAGACGAGATACAAAACCGCCGCCCAGAATATTATTCATTGTCTGAATAGCTATTTCATCCGGATTTGAGGTTGGAGGCGCTACGTGCCCGGCAATAACAATAGACTGCTGAGAATCGGGTCTGTCTAAAAGATAAATTATATTTTTATCCGGTAAAGAAACATTTTCTATGTTTTTCTTTTTAGTCTCGCCAGTTTTCCAGCCTGAAAATAATTTTTCAAGTTTTGGCGTAATTTCGTTTAAAGTAATATCCCCCACAACAATCATAGTAGCGTTATTTGCCTTAAACCATTCGTTATAAAACTCAACCAAATGTTCCCGGGTTATTTTAGAAACCGATTCTTCCGTGCCCGATCCGGTTAAAGGATTGCCGTAAGCATGCCCCTTGCCAAAAACATATTTAGGGAAAACCCGCAAAGCCATCTGGATGGGAGTTACTTTTTCCTGCTGGATGCCAATAAGCTGCTGTTTTTTCAATCTCTGGAAATCGCTTTCCGGAAAGATTGGATTAAGAATAACATCCGCATATATATCAAGCGACTCGTCTAAATTTGCTTTAAGCGCCGATAACCTGACCGAAGAAATATCCAAAGACGAACCCGCCGATAAATACCCGCCAAGCAAAGCAAGCTCTTCGTTAAGCGCAAGCGAAGTTCTGTTTTTTGTCCCTTCGTCAAGCATTGCCATAGCAAGGTTAGCTGTTCCAGGCAGCGTGAACTGATCGGCGGCATAACCTGCGTCTAACGTTAAATTAAAATTGACAACCGGAACAGAATGTCTTTCGGCAAGAACAATTTTCAGTCCGTTTGAAAGTTCGGCGCGCTGTAATGCAGGGAACTTAACGTCTGGAGTTTCTCCCTGTTCCGGAATTTTTTTTCTGTCGACATCGGAAACCTCGGCGGTATATTCAGGATACGGAAGAATAGATAAAACATACTCTCCATCCGTCAGCCAATTATCCGCCGCTTCAAGCAGATTGTCCGCGTCCGCCTCTCTTATTACATCATGTATATAATTATAAAAATCGGGCGAGCCGCCAAAAACTTCGCACTGAGCAAGAATATCGGATTTGCCGCCAAAACCGCCAATTCTTTCAACGCCTCTTATAAAGCGAGAAAAATACTGAGTCTTTATTCTTTTCATTTCTTTTTCAGTAGCGCCGTCTCTTAAGAATCTATTTAATTCTTCGTCTATCGCTTTTTCAATAACCGAAAGATCGACGCCCGGTTTTGCATCCGCTTCTATAACAAACTGCCCGGCAATTTCGCGGATATTTGCATAAGCTGAAATCGAAGTGGCTATCTGATCGTCATAAACAAGACGTTTGTATAAGCGGGAGTTTTTTCCGCTGCCGAGTATATCGCTTAATAAATCTAAGTATACGGCGTCTTTACTTCCCCATTGCGGAACGTTCCACTCCTTAATAATCCTCGCCTGAGGAACGCGGTCTTCAATTTCTTCCCGGTGAGTTCCGGAGCGTTTTGCAATCCAGGCCTTTTGTCTGGAAACCGGAGGTCCGGCCGGAATATCGCCAAAATATTTTTTAACTTTTTCAAGAGCGGTTTTGGAATTAATATCGCCAGCAATTGCAATAACTGCATTGACCGCGCCATAGTAAGTTTTAAACCATTCCTTTACGTCGTCTACCGAAGCCGCGCTGATATCGTCCATTGAGCCTATTACAGTCCATGAATACGGGTGTCCCGGAGGATATGACGCTTTTGTAATAAGTTCTTCAGCGGAACCGTATGGTTCGTTTTCGTATTGTCTTTTTTCATTTTGCACTACTCCCCTTTGCTCGTCTAGCTTTGCCTGATCTATTGCGCCAAGCAAATGTCCCATTCTGTCGGACTCCATCCATAAAGCTATGTCCAAAGCGGAAGTCGGTACGTTTTGAAAATAATTTGTTCTGTCTTCGCTCGTAGTGCCGTTAAGGTCGGTGGCTCCAATTTTTTCCATTGTCTGAAAATAATCGTCGTTAAAATTTTCGCTTCCGTTAAACATAAGATGCTCAAACAAATGAGCAAATCCGGTTTTGCCCGGTTTTTCGTTTTTTGAACCGACGTGATACCAGATATCTACGGATACAATTGGGACTTTATGGTCTTCATGAACAATTAAAGTAAGACCGTTATCAAGTTTAAATTTTTCATAAGGTATCTCAATATTAGTCTCGTCAATCTTTGGTTTGTTTTGCGCCATAGAATCGGCGCCGTTCGTATCAAAATTTTTCATCATTAATTCTCCAGTTTTATAAGCGCCAATTTAATAATATTTTTGTCTGATATGAAAATAAATCATCTTCATATTATTTACATATAAGCAATAAAATATTGAGCAAAACATTTGCTTTGCTTTTTTTTGCTTTAATTCATTAATTTAATTATCAATTATTATACTTATATAGGACTGTTATGTTTTTAAGGAAATACTTTTTTATTCTTTTTACCGTTTTGTTTATCACAGGAATTAAAACAGAATACTGTCAGGAAACAAGCGGCTCATTCCGTCAGCTGACAAAAGAAGATTTGTCAAACGGAGCTCATCATCTTAACCATTTCAAAACGTTTTCTAAATACGCTACAGGCTATAATTCATTTATTTTAAAAGCCATAGACACAGTTCAATCGCACATATTAGACGGAGGCGGTTATTACATAGGGCTAAAGGTAAATCCTCCGGAATCGCCTGTTTACTACGAGCTTAAACTTGACGGAATGCCGTTAATAACCCCGCCAAGAAAAAGCAGCTATTGCAGCGGCTCTACATATACGGCTTTTATAGAAGCTATTAATATGATTATGCCGGGAATTTCTAAAGACCTGACTCTGCAAAGGTTTGAAGCTTTAAGAATGCAGGAGCCGGACGGCGCGCGCAGAGAAGACTGGATTAAGTTCTGGGGCATCTGGAACGCAGACGGGTTTGGAAGCCAGTTTGCTCTTGCCCAATACAGCAAAATGGGCGTTGAAGTAAAACCGGAAGACGCTGTCTCTGGCGACTTTGCTAATATTTCCTGGAAATCTGGCGGCGGTCATTCGGTTATTTTTCTCGGCTGGACTGCCGATAATAAAGGTAGCAAAAGCATAATGTACTGGTCAAGCCAGCCAGGTACTAATGGTTATGGCGATCAGATTGTTTCGATTGATAAAATTACGGAAATTAAATTTGCGCGGCTTACAAATCCGCAGAATATTTTAAACTTTGATATTAACGCGCATATCGACAGAAAAATTCCTGGCGATAAGATAAACTGGAAATGATTAGTACCGATAATACTACTATTATGAATAAAGATTTTGTAAAAAGTTTTCTCGACGATCCCTTGTATATCCAGGGGATTTATAATTATTGCGACAGATGGTGCAAAAAGTGTACGTTTACTTCGAGATGCGCTCATTACAAACTGAATGCGGAACAGTTTTCTGATCCAAATTCTAAAAATATAAATAATAAACTCTTTTGGCAGAAAATTAACGAGTTGTTTAAAGTAACGCTTGAACTTATAAACGAAGTAATAGAAAAAGAGAATATTGATATGAGCAAATATGATACGAAGGATGTTTCGATTGAAATTGATAAGCGCAAAGCTGAAGCGACCAATAGCGAATGTTCAGTCTCCGCTAACGATTATATTGATATGGTTAACGCCTGGTTTGCCGACTCTGAAGATATTGTACGCCAAAGCGAAGAAATGCTGATATTAGACACTGAACTTGAGATTACAAACGGAAGAATTTTAGCAAATATTAAGGAGCTGAAAGAACGTCTTGAAGTTATTCAGTGGTATCAATATCAGATTTATCTTAAAATTAACCGTGCGGTTGAAGAAAGGCTTAGCTCCCCTGAGGAGTTAAAAGACTCCCAGAGCAGTTATAACGGTTCTGCAAAAGTAGCGCTACTGGGTATTGATAATTCGTTGCGGGCATGGGAATACCTGATGTTTCACTTTACCGAAAAGGAAGACGGAATTCTCAACATTTTGGTTCATCTTGGCAGATTAAGAAAAAAAATTGAGATTTTATTCCCTGATGCAAGAGGATTTATACGCCCTGGTTTTGACGAAAAACTGACAAATGTGATGCATGAATACGAATAATTCTTAAATTTTTTCTTAGATAATTGTTATTTTTTTTCGAGTTTTATTATTAAATTTGGTAGATAACTAATTTTTAATTTTCGAGGTTAGATAATGGCAGTAATGATCACAGAGGAATGCATTGCTTGTGGCGCATGCGATGCTGAATGTCCTAATAATGCAATCTATTCGCCAGGCGACGCTTGGATTTTAGGCGGAGAAGAACATCCGGCTTTATCAGACGATATCACTTATGTTGTACCAGAAAAATGCACTGAATGCGTTGGTTTTTATGACGATCCGCAATGTATTGCAGCTTGCCCAACAGAAGCGATTACGCACGATCCTAGCAGACAAGAAACTAAAGAAGCTCTTTTAGCTAAAAAAGAAAATTTAGATAAAATAGGCAGATAAGTTCCCCAAATATTTTTGTATTAAAAAAGCCGTCCCGATTCATCAGGGCGGCTTTTTTGTTTTTGTTAAGCTTTTGTTTTAAACCCTTTCATCATCCATTTACGCGCAAGAAACAACCCACTAGGACTTATAATTGCTATAAAACCATAAATAAGCCACATTGTTTCGGTATGCATTTGTTCCGGTTTAACGCCAGCCGGGCAGTAATTCATCAGGAACCAGCCCGAATATAAACTTGTAACCACTTTTGTAAGGAACCAGGGGAACTGCCCAATGCCCATATAAATTCCCGTCATTCCTTTTGGAGCTATTTCTGCAACCCACTGTAGAAAACGCGGCTGCCACATCGCTTCGCCTATCGTCATTATTATAAGAAAACCAAATAAAGTATAGATGTTCGGTCCAAGGGCAAGCAAAAAAGTTGGAGACGCCATAACCAAAGTTCCCGCAATCATCATTTTGTACGCGTTTGTTTTTATGGTTAACGCGGCTACCATAGGGGTAAAAATAAAAATCAGAATCGGATTAAAATTTACGAAAAATTCAAAATTATCGCTTACTATTCCTGTAAACGCTCTGCTGCAATACTGCGGCAAAGTCAGCCAGTTATGCGCAAACAATGTTTGTACAGGAATAAGGATAAAGATAAAATATAAAAACCGTTTATCTTTCAAAGGAAAATTCTTCATATAATAAGCCATTTTTTCCTTAAACGTCATTTCAGCTTCTTCTTCCGGCTTTTCATCTTTCTTATCGGATATATTTTTTACAGCGTCTTTAATTGCTTTATTTGTAAGCACAAAGGCAATTACAGCCATGCCTGCAACGGTTAAAACCACGTAAACCCAAAATACGCCGGAAATGCCAAAACTTTTTCTGATTGGAGGCGAAATAAGCCCCGGTAAAAATCCTCCTAAATTCATTAACGCATAAAGCATTGCATAACCCATAGCGGAAGATTTTTCGTCGGTAAATTGTTTTACTGCTGCATAGCAGGCTGGCTGATAGATTCCATAGCCAAGAATAATGCCTAGAAGCCCAAGCATAGCCATTATGTGGGCGGAAGACCATAACCCTGTGGTTCCAAATATTGATGGGCTTAGAGTAAGCGTAACGCGTCCTATGAGCATAAGGAATAAAGCGATAAGTAAAGACTTCCTGACCCCCACAATATCTACCGTGGCGCCAAAAATAAGCATGCTTAACGTAATGCCAGCCGTAAGAACTCCAAGCATGTGCCCGGCGTCAATATCGTTAAGTCCGGTATATTGATTGAAAAATATACCCAGCAAACCGACTACGCCAAAGTAGGTCAGCCCTTCAAGAAGATAAGAGATATTTATTCCCCATAAAGCGCGCGAGGCTTTAAATAAATCTTTAAATGGCTGAGTAACCTCTGTAATAGTATATCGGATAACGTTTTGTTTTTCCGCATCGGAGGAGTTTATTTCATCAGGCATGATATTCCTTAAATTTAGAATTATAAATTAAGATATTTTACTAAGCTTTTTTTATTTGTTTTTCTGTTTGCTCTAAAGCGTATACGACGTCTTTTTTATCGGCTTCCACATTTATAAGCAGGCAGCCTTCTTCTTTTGCAAGCACAAATTTAATTTTTCCGTCTCTGTTTTTCTTATCATGGAGCATTATTGAAATCAGATTATTTTTATTAAGCCCGGCAATTTTTTTTGATACCCCTGCAGATAAAGGAAGAGCTAAAAGTCTGTTTAACTTTTCTTCGTCTATAAGCCCCAGCCTGAATGAAAGATACAATGAAGCAGCAACGCCAGCAATAACGGCCTCGCCGTGCTTAATTTTAAACTTCAGTTCGCTTTCATAAGCGTGCGCAAACGTATGTCCAAGATTAAGTATTTTTCTTATCCCGGTTTCTTTTTCATCCTGAATCACTACCTGTGATTTTATCAGCAGCGATTTATATATTATTGCTACTATGACGTCGTAATCCAGATCAAATATTTTGCTAAGGTTTTTGCTTACATATTTGTATAAAGCTTCATCCGAAAGAAAAGCGTATTTAATTACCTCTCCTGCGCCAGAAAGAACTTCTTCTTTAGGAAGTTTTTGTAAAAATACCGGGTCTACAATAACCAATTTAGGCTGATAAAACGCGCCGATTATATTTTTTGTCTCTTTGAAATTCATGCCTGTTTTACCGCCAACTGAACTGTCTACAGCCGAAAGAAGAGTAGTCGGTATCTGGATGTAATCCACTCCGCGCATAAATGTAGAAGCCGCAAACCCTGCCAAATCTCCCGTAACTCCGCCCCCCACAGCCGCTATAAGAGTATCGCGTCCATAGTTCTTTTCAATTAAGAAGGAATATATTTTATGCAGTTCGTTAAACGATTTTGATTTTTCTCCCGAAGGCAGAACGTAATAATTTATTTTATCGCCAATTTCATCAAAAATACATTTAATTTCTTTGCCAAAATATTTTTGCACATTTGCGTCGATAACGACTAATATATTTTTATATATTTTTAATTTTTCAATTTCTGTTTTTAGCGAATAAACGCTGCCGCGTCCAATAATTATAGAATACGGGTTTTCTTTAAGATTAACTTTTATTTTCTTATACATGCTTAATTCCTTTAGATTCTTTATCTTATTTCTTTATACACATATTTTGCAATTTCGTCTACAGTCAGACCAATAGATTTATGATCTGTGGAAAAAGTAACGTCGGCCTGCTCATAATATATGACTCTGTTTTCCATCAGCTTTTTTATTTTTTCCAAAAATTGCTTTCTTGAAACTTCGCCTGATGTTTCATTTTTAAATATTGGCCGGTCTCTTTTATTTTTGAGTCTTTCATAAACTACTTCCGGCGAAGTTTTTAGATAAATGATTAAACTGTTTTTCTTTAATATTTGCAGATTAACTTCGCTAGCAATTGTGCCCCCGCCTAACGATATAACCGCATTATCCTTTAAAGCCAATTCCGACAGAATACCTGTTTCCTGTTCCCTAAAATAAGCTTCGCCATTATTTTCAAATATTTCAGTTACTCTTTTATTAAACCGGGTTTCTATTACCCTATCAAGGTCAAAGAACTCCCATCCAATTGTGTTAGAAAGGATAGGTCCAATAGCGCTTTTACCGGAGCCCATAAAACCGGTTAAATAAATAAGTTTTTTCATATAGGTATTTTTATTCCAACTTGATATAAAAGATTCAAAATTTCAACCTGGTTAAATGACGGTTATTTTGAATTCCTAAAGGGAAATTTAACAAGAGCGCCTTTTTAGATAACAAATTTATACCGTTAAATATTTTAGAATCAAATTTAAATAACGCAGTATAAATTCCAAAGTTTAAAAAAAAAGCTGTGAAATAATTCACAGCTTTTTTTTCAATTCCGTTTTTTATTTTCCAAAGAAGAGATAACGGTTATCAACTATCTTTGAATCTTTTTTCAGTTTAGCAAGCCATTGATTAAAATAAGTGTTTTTCTTTTCCATCAGCACATTATCTCTAAATGAATTGCGCTGCAATTGGTACGCCGCCTTATCATAATCAGTTCTCTGCGTAACTTTAATAAGATAAACGCCTCTCTGCCCTTTGATAGGCTCAGAAACGCTGCCTTTTGGCAGTTTTAATGAATTATCAATAAAAGCCCAGTCTTTGCCTATGCCTGGAACAGATCCAGCAGCTGTAAAGTTGCCTGTGCTTGCAAAAGCCGCCTGCTGAAAAACTGAATTAGCTTTTGAAAGATCGTTTCCAACTTTGCTCTTGATATCTTTTGCTATTGCTATAGCCTTAGCATATTTTTTATCTTTTAGAACTAAGCTTTTAACATATTCTCTTACTTCTTCAAACTTCTTAACTCCGGCGTTAGTAACGTCAGAAATTTTAAATACAACGTGACCGTTTTGAACTCTGTAAGATTCGCCAATTGTATTTAGCGAATTGGCAAATGCAAATTCAGTAATTTTTTTGTTATAGCCAATGCCAGGAACATAAACTGCGTCTTCATTAAAAGGAGCAGTTTCCAAAACTTTGTATTTCATTAATTCAGCTTCTTTTTCAAAACTGCTTTTTTGAGCTAAGTAAGCAAAATCGTTAGCGTCGTTTTGGTTCTTTTCGATAGTAGCTGGAGAAGCCTTAATAGGATTAACAATCTTTTCAACTACAAACTTGCTGTTTGATCTGGCTGTTACTTTAATGATGTGATAGCCATAACTTGTTTTGATTGGTTTTAGAACTTCGCCGACTTTTCCGCTCATTGCAGCGTCGTCAAATTCTTTAACCATAGAACCTTTTCCAAAATAACCTAAATCTCCGCCGCGAGCCGCGCTGCCTGGGTCTTTAGAATATTCTCTTGCAAGTTTAGCAAAATCTGCTCCCTTCTGAAGCTGATTATAAATATTCATTGCATCGCTTAAATCTTTTGCATCGTCGTTAGTTTTTTGTATCAAAATGTGAGAAGCTCTTACAAGCGGATCCTTTGCGGCAACCGAAGTAATATATTTGTATAATACATATCCTTCCTGAGTTGCAACAGGTCCTACGACAGAATTAGGTTTTGCGTTTTCTAATAACGTAATAGCCGCTGGAGAAAGAACGTTCAAACCAATCGTATCCTTTGAATAAGGATTAGCTGAATAAGTCTTAACAAAAGACTCGAAAGAAGAAGTATCCTTCTTCATAGTTTCAAGAACGCTTTCTAAATTCTTTTCGATAGCTAATGAATCTGCCGACGAAGCCGCATTCATAAACAGCACATATTTAAGTCTTCTTTGAGGAACAACCTTAAATTTATCTAAGTTATCGTCGTAGTATTTTTTTAATTCGTCGTTAGTTATAGATATCGAGTTATCAGGGAAATTGTTTAAATCGACAAAAACATAATCGGAAGACATATTAATTGTCTGATCAACAAATTTTCTTTTGATTTCGTTTTCGCTAACGTTGATAGAAGCGAACAAAACGCTTTGGAGTTTTTCCTGTAAACGCTGTTGCTTAACTAAGTCTTCAGCCTGAATAAGAGCAGCCTTATTTCTTGGCTCTCTTATCGCCTGCATATAAGCCTGACGATTAAATCTTCCGGTTGAATCGACAAAATTTTGTCTTAAGAATTCAGGCGGATTTTCGCCTAATATAATATCTGCCACTTCCTGATCAGAAACGGTAATACCATATTTATCAATTTGTTGTTTGATAAGAGTCTGAGTTACAATAGCGTCCCAAACCTGATCTCTAAATTGATCCATATTATCTTCGTCGATATCCTTGCCTGTCTGAGCTTTTTGATTTTCTTTTGCTCTATCTAAAAGCTTAGAAAACTCCTGGTAAGAAATATCTGTTCCGTTTACAGAACCAACATTGTTTGATCTCCCCTTAAATGATTCCATGATACTGGAGTCTGAGATCACCATAAACAATACAAAAATAGCTCCCACTGATAAGATAAACCATGGGGCTAAACTTCTCATTTTGGCCATCATTGGCATATATTCTTCTTCTCCGGATTAAAATTAATATTCAAAACATAAAAATAGAACTATATGCTAAAAAAAGCAATTAAATTTAATAATAAGATTGAGTATCTTGGGTTTTAATTTTATAATATTAGCAGATTCTATTGGAAAAAGAACGGAAACTTCAAATTATTAAAGCGGCTATTAAGCGTTTTTCTAAACATGGGATAAAAAAAACGACCCTTGACGAGGTTGCGCGCGACCTGAGGATTGGGAAAGCGACCATTTATCATTACTTTACTTCTAAGGAAGAGCTTTATTTTGAAAGCCTTGCATTTGAAACAGCAAGGTTTATTGAAGAACTGAACGCAATTTTTAATGAAGCGGAAGCCGCTAAAAATATTAAATTTACTAATTACTTTACTGCAAAAGAAAATGTTCCTGAGAATTACAAACTGCTTTATTCTTTCTTAATAGAAACAATTAACGGCAGTCTTTTTGATAATGAGCAGAAACTGCTTACTGATTTTTTATCTGAAGAAATTAAAATAATAGAACAGAACATAAATCCGGCGTCAAAATCCGAACCCCCGGCGGCTGAAACAGCGCCCCTGATTGTTAACCAGAGCTGGTCTCTCCTTTTTACTTCAAGATTTACGAACCTTAATTCTAAAGAAACGCTTTTAAAAATATTAGAACGCTTTATAAATTAAAGCCTCTCGTCAACCTCGTCCCGGTCGTCGTCTTCGTCGTCCTGCTCTTCCTGCTGAATAAGATATTTTTCATATTTATGTTTTATTACCTGAGCCTCTGTAATAAAAAAGACGTCCTCTGCAATATTTGTAGCATGGTCGCCCATCCTTTCCAGGTGCTTTGATATTCCAAGCAAAACGACCCCCGGCTCAATATTCTCTGGGTCTTCCTTCATAATCTCAATTAATATTTTGTGATTTTCTCGGTTAAGATTATCTACTATATCGTCAGCCTTTATTACTTTTTGCGCCAGGTCCGAGCTGCCTTCTATATAAGAATCAATAGAGCTTTTTATCATTTCCTTTGCGTTGGAACCCATTTCAGCTAATTTTGTTCTGGAGAAAAATTCCGGTTTGGTTTTAAGCAGAAGCGAGCTTTCTGCAATATTTACTGTAATATCCCCTATCCGTTCCAGATTAGTATTAATAGTAAGCGCCGACATAATCATTCTTAAATCCATAGCCACCGGCTGATTAAGAGCAAATATTCGCTGGCATATCTTTTCTATTTTAACGTCGTACTTATCTACTTTTTTATCGCGCTCTATAATTAGTTTTGCCAGTTCAGGGTTCAAGTCGTCAAACAGGCGCAATGCAAATTCAACCTGTTCGTCAACAACGCTGCACATTTTTATAATTTTAGTCTTCAATTTTTCTAATTGAATATCAAAATGTCTTTCCATACAACTCGTCCTTATTTACAATGCCTATAAATAAATTTCAACCAAATCTTCCGCAAATATAATCTTCGGTCTGTTTTTTAGCCGGATTAGTAAATATTCTGGAAGTTCTATCATATTCAATCAGTTCGCCCATATTAAAGAATGCGGTCATATCGCTTGCGCGGGCGGCCTGCTGCATATTATGAGTAACAATAACTATAGTAAAGTCTTTCTTTAATTCAAAAATAAGCTCCTCTATCTTTGTAGTGGAAGCCGGGTCAAGCGCGCTTGCGGGCTCGTCCATTAAAACAATTTCGGGCTGAACCGCAAGAGTGCGGGCTATACATAATCTTTGTTGCTGCCCGCCTGAAAGGCTTAAAGCCGATTCGTCGAGTCTGTCTTTAATTTCATCCCAAATTGCGGCTTGTATCGCCGAGCGTTCGACAATTTCCATAAGTTCGTCTTTATCCGTTATTCCGCTTAGGCGAGGCGCAAACGCAACATTTTCAAAAACTGATTTGGGAAATAAATTCGATTTCTGAAAAACCATGCCGACTTTTTTTCTGAGGTTTACAACGTCGACGTCTTTATCATAAATATTAGTATCGTCAATCGTAACAGTCCCTGTTATTTTTACGTCGTCAATCAGATCGTTTAGTCTGTTTATGGTTCTTAAAAAAGTGGTTTTACCGCATCCAGAAGGGCCGATAAAAGCAGTTACTCTCTTTTCCGGAATTTCAACGGAAATATTCTTTAACGCCTGCGCGTTTCCGTAGAATAAATTTAGATTTTCCGTTACAATTTTTATTTCTTTCATATATCGTTATAGTATAAACTAATGTATTAACGCCGCTTTCGTTTAGCCGTAAAAAACAAAAGCAGAGCTCCGGCGCTAAAAGATGCAACAAGAAACTCTGCTTAAAAACATTCGCTTAATTTATTAATAAATAGCTTCTCGTATTTTGGCGCTTATATAATCCATAACCCAAACTACAAAAGCTATTACGAGCACAATCAAACCGACTTCATGCCACTTTGCAAGTCCCTGATACTGCATCAGCATAGTTCCAATTCCGCCGCCGCCTACAAGTCCTATTACTGTAGCCATTCTTACGTTTATGTCCCATCTGTAAATGGTAAAAGATAAAAACGGAAGGATAATCTGAGGCACTACGCCATACCAGACAACCTGAATTTTATTAGCTCCCGTCGCGGTAATTGCTTCAACCGGGCCGTCTTCAATTCCTTCAATTGCTTCGGAATACAGCTTAGCGTTTGACGCAATGCTATGAACAAGCAAGGCTATCATACCGGCGTAAGGCCCAATGCCTACCCAGACTGAAAAAATGATCGCCCAAATAACCGGTTCAATTGATCTTACAAAATTCAGAACTATTCTTAATATATAGTATATAGCAAACGAAATCTTGTTATCCTTCATAAGATTTCGCGCAGTAAAGAAGCTAATTATTAGCGTAAAAGGAATTGAAATCAGCGTAGCTATTAACGCAAGATAAATTGTTTCAATAGTAGCAAAAACAACGTCGTCAAAAATTGACATTTCCGGCTGAAACAACGCGCCGAAAATTCTTTGCGCGCCTTCAATTCCGTCTTTACTAAAAAGGTCGACTATGGATATTTTTGTAACTATCCATCCGGCAATAAACGTTATATCAAATAGAACCCACCCGAATATTTCAGTGGTCAATTTTGTCGTTTTGCAATCTTTAGCCACCCCAAAAAGGTTGCACGAAAGCGAAGTTTTTGTGAAGGCCCATAACGAGCCTATAATAATGCTTATAAATAGAACAATCCATATCTGCGACCATGCAAACGGAATATCCCGTATGTCCAGAATAAATTTGTAATAGATCGCTCTCTGAATTACAATAAGACTATAAAAGACTAAAAATATATCAAGAAGAACAGCTTTGCAAAAATTAAACTTCTGTTCTCTTTTTTTATTATCTGCAATAATTTTTTTAGGGCGCGCGTCCAAACCTGGTTCTTTAATCATCTGATTTCCACCTCTTCAGCTTCATCGCCATAAATAGTTTTAAACCAATCTTCGTCTATTTCTAAAGGGTTCCCCTGATAAACAATTTCGCCCGCTTTTAAAGCTATTACTCTGGTTGCGTAACGGCGTACAAGACTTAAAAAATGAAGGTTGCACACAACCGTAGTGCCCAGCTCTTTATTTATCTTTTCAAAATACTGCATTACCGAGTTTGAAGTAGCCGGATCAAGCGAAGCGACAGGTTCGTCGGCAAGTAAAAGTTTAGGGTTCTGCATTAGACTGCGCGCTATTGCCACTCTCTGCTGCTGCCCTCCGCTTAAGCTATCGGCTCGTACGTCGGCTTTTTCTTCTATACCGACTGTTTCAAGACACTTTTTAGCTTCGTCGTAAATAGAATCAGGAAAGCGTTCAAATATAGAATCCAACGTCTTCATTGATCCTAATCTGCCAACTATTACATTAGACAAAACAGAGCGGCGTTTAATCAGGTTAAACTGCTGAAATACCATTCCAATTTGTTTTTTTACAGAGCGAAGTTCTTCGCCTTTAATATGAGTAATATCTTTACCGAGAAATTCGATAGTTCCTGTAGTAGGCTCAATCAGTCTGTTTACGCATCGCAACAAAGTAGATTTGCCCGAGCCGCTAAGCCCAATAATAACAAGAAACTCTCCTTCCTCAACTTCAAACGATACCCCTTTAAGAGCATGAGTCCCGTTTTTATATATTTTATGAAGATTTTGTATTCGTAGTAATGTCATTTTACAAGTTTTTTTATAATTACGTTTTGTTCTTTCATCATTTTTCTAAGTCCGTCATAGTCGCTGTCTTTAGTCGGTATTAATCCGCGTATGTCATAAATTTCATACAAAATATCCTGTCCTTCTTTTGTATTCACAAATTTAATAAGCGCGGCAATAATTTTTTCCTTCATTTTTTCAGGCATATCTTTTCTAAAAACAAAAGGATCGTTCGGAATTCTATCTGTAAATCCTATTATCTTAATTTTTTCAGCCACATCGGGGAACTGTTGAATAACTCTCATACGCGCGTCAAGGATTCTCCCGGTTCTATGATCCGGGGGAGCGTAATAAGTAGCGCCAGCCGCAACCTGTTTCTGGTAAACCATAGTTACAACGTTATCGTGCCGCATCCCAAAAACGGTTTCGCTTGGTTTAATTCCTCTTTTTGCAAGAATAGATTTTGGCAAAATATAACCTGACGTAGACGAAGGGTCTACATAAGCAAAACTTTTCCCGTTAATATCAGGCAGGCTGTCTATGCCGGAATCAGTTCTTGTAATAAACTGACCGCTGTAAGAAGTCTCTCCGCCGTCTCTTACAATTCTTAGCCTTGCTTCTGCGCCATATAAATCATGCGCCATCAGGTAGGAAAAAGTATTGATGCTGGCAATATCCGCTTTGTTTGTGCCGAAAGCTTCAACTACGGCTATATAGCTTGAAGGGAATGCAGTTACAAAAGAATAACCTGTTTCTTTTTCAAGAAAAGTTAATAATTCCTGAGCATTCAATGATATGCGCTTTGCATCGACCGAAGGAGTAAAGTAAAGCTTTACCGGATTCGACTTTGTCCCTAATCTGCCGCTATCTAATTGCCTGACCGTAATAACTATTATAAATATTATTATTGGTAAAAGATAAAGAGTGTATTTTAAGAATTTCATAGTGTTTTTTTATTTATCTTTTAAATATACAACTTTTCGTCAAATCCATTTCATAAAATTTTACATACTGTATATTAAGAAATTATTAAGAAACGGTTTTTGGTGGACTTTTATAAAAAAAGGAGTATTGGCGGAAGTGTAATTAAAACCCGGATTACGCGATAGGAATATTCTATTGCATCTAAATTGGGTTTAATCCCGAAGGGATTACATGTATATAGCTCAGTTGAATACGTTTTTGTAAGACCCCGGTCTGGGTCGTATGTTTTTCTTTCCAACAATTGTTACAAACATTTGAATCCTCCGGATTCTTTTTGTAACCCCGGATTGAGCGCCGGGAGAATTTAACGTCAAAAAAAATATATAGATTTAATGATTATCAGATGTTCTTTATCTGATTACAAAAAAAATTTCGAAATTGCGCCATATTATTATATAATAAGTTAAACGCTCATTTTTCTAACGCTTGCGCATCAGAATCCTTACCTATCGCGCTATTTGGGTTAAAAGAAACATAAAAAAAGGAATAATAGGATTTTATAAATGCAGTTGAATAGAATAGATGAGATTATTTTTACGGAAAGGGGGAAATCAAAATAAATTAGAGCCGCCGGGTTTAAGAACAACGCCTTTAAGAAAGAAAAGGCAAAACGTATTAGTTATTCCATAACCAGGCAGCGCAAAAATAAGCTTTACTTTTTAGCTTTTTCGACCAAAGGTCTTTTTCCACGATTTTTGTTGAATATTTCTAATATTAAATCGGACTCCTTGTTAGGAACCGTCATAAAAGAATAAGTGTCAAAAACCTGGATATCGTCGACATTTCTAGAATCCACGTTAGCTTTATTCTGAAGCATATCCAAAAGTTTTCTAGGGCTTAGATCGTCTTTTTTGCCCATTGCAAAAAACAAACGAGCTTTACCTTTTGTGCTTCTTGGTTTTCTTCTGCTTCCTTCAGATCTATCGTCGTCATGGAATCTGTCTCTGCTATCTCCGCGCGATTGACCTCTTCTTGAAGAATCGCCTCTGGAGGAGGAAGAGAACTCGCGTTTTTTCCCTTCGTACAGATCCTGAATTTTGGCATATCTGCCTTCTTCCAATTCATCCTGATACTTTGCTTTTATAAGAGCGGCAATAACGTCAATAGGAGTATGTCCTTCTATTAGTTCTTCTGCCAGCTTATAATAATCTTTGGAAATTTCGCCGCCGATTAAAGTTTGGAGTTCAACAGAAATATTTTTTCTCTTGAAGTCTATAACGTCCTGCACCTGTGGAATTCGTTCTTTACGAATTTCAGTCTGAGTTATATTTTTAATAAACATTAGTTTCCTATATTCTTCAGGAGTAACAAAAGTAATAGCGGTTCCTTCTTTGCCTGCTCTGCCAGTTCTGCCTATTCTGTGAAGATAAGCTTCAGGATCCTGAGGCAGCGCATAATTGATAACATGAGTAAGGAAGTCTATATCAAGTCCTCTTGCGGCCACGTCGGTAGCTACAAGAACATTTGTTTTTTTCTTTTTGAATTTATCTAATATTTTTTCTCTTTGATTTTGAGAAATATCTCCGTGCAATCCTTCGCAGTCAAAACCGCGGTCAGAAAGTTTGCTGGAAACATGATCAACGTCATTTTTTGTTCTACAGAAAATAAGTCCGTAAAACTCAACCGTCGTATCAACAATTCTGCAAAGAGCGTCAAACTTATCAGATTCTTTAACTTCAAAATAAATTTGATCTGTTAAAGCTGTAGTATGTCCTGCATTTTTTGCCTTAATAACTTCTCTTTTACCCATGTATTTTTTAGTAAGAGAAAGAATTCTTTCCGGCATAGTTGCAGAAAAAAGAAGAGTTCTTTTGGTTTTGTTAGTTTTACTTAAGATAGTTTCAATGTCGTCGATAAAGCCCATATTAAGCATTTCATCAGCTTCATCAAGCACTACAAAAGATATCTGGTCTAATGCAAAGACGCTACGGTTAAGTAAGTCGATCATTCTACCCGGGGTACCGACAACTACGTCGACTCCCTTTTTTAATCTTCTTAATTGAGTATCATAAGATTGTCCGCCATAAATTGGCGCGACGTGAATGTTTTTTTGCCCGCGAAGAGAGTTAAACTCTTCAGCCACCTGAATTGCAAGTTCGCGCGTAGGCACTATAATAAGAGCCTGAATATAATTTACGCGAGTTTGTAATTGCTCAATAATGGGGAGTGCAAAAGCCGCTGTTTTTCCCGTTCCAGTCTGCGCTTGTCCGATTAAATCTACTTCGTTTTTAAGAATAAGAGGGATGATTTTTTTCTGTATCTCAGTCGGCTCTTCAAAGCCTTTTGATTTAATAGCGTGTAAAGATTCGTCGGAAAGTCCTAATTCGTTAAAGCCACTGTCTGCCATAAATTCGGTTTGCCTTTTTTTGTGTATAAATAATCAAATGCCTAAATGCGGAATAAAGAAATGGATTAGAAACCCTATCATGGAAATACCTGCAAAAAGAGATTCATTTAGATTGCAATATACCTCTAATTCCACTCATATCATAGATTTTTTTTGGCGCTTTTTATTCAAATATAGTAATTTTTTGCAATTTTACGCAATAATTTAATTATATTCAAGAAGTCTTATATATTTTTTTGCTCTTTTCAGAGGCTCTCCTCACAGGAGTTTAGCGCCGAATGTTTCAAGAAAAAATCGCCTTTTATTAAGATTCAGGCGCTGCAAATTGATAAAAAATAAGACTGGATATTTGGAATTTTTTCTTTTATTCTTGTAAATTGTATATTTGATTAATAACTCAGGCAATAGGATTCTATGATTGAACCAAAAAATTTTTACCGGAAGTTGGATTTTCTGCAAAACAAAATTGGCGCAGAAAAAACCGGCAAGGATTATCTGTTTTCCATCGTAAAAGAGTTGGAAAACACTTTAGGCGACGAACTTAAAATTGTAAACGGCAGTATTTACGAACAGGTAGACGATGAGTTTATTTTAATTTCTTCTCCCCCTAAGTTTGATAAAATTATTAAACAAAGAATACCCGTAGACGATCCCGCCATCCAGTTAGTTATTAAATCGAAAACGTACATCTTTGACAGCCCGGTATTTGGCAAAGAAACGCCCTCTATTGGAGACGACGAGTATAAAACTCACGCGGCGTTTATTGTTAACAATCCTATTACTTCATGGATATTTTCGTTTGAATTAAAAAGCGGCTGGTTAAGGGAAGAAGTAAACCTGTGCCTTAACGCCGTAAGAACGGCTTTAAATTTCAGGCTGGCTTCCGAGTCTGTAAAAGGCGAATTTGAACAGGCTGTGCAAATTCAGCAAAGCCTTCTGCCAGATCCTCCGCCAGACGTATACGGTTTTCAGATTGCTGCTAAATCGCAGCCTGCCGAACTTGTCGGCGGCGATTTATATGATTATTATCTTTTTGAAGACGTTGAATTCGGCTTCTGCATTGGCGACGCCAGCGGTCACGGCATAGCCGCCGCGCTTATGGTGCGCGACGTTATTACAGGCCTTCGTATGGGGCTCGAAAAACAAATGCGGATGGTTCACACTCTAAAAAAATTAAACTCTGTTATTTACCGCAGCGTTTACTCGGCCAAGTTTATTTCCCTCTTTTATGCCGAAATGGAAAACAACGGAAATTTGTTCTATGCTAACGCAGGGCATCCGGAACCTCTGCTTTTTGAGGGAGATAAAATTCATAGGCTTGAACCTACCGGAATGATTATAGGCGCTTTCCCGCAAATTGATATCACTCGCGCGTACATACATGTCCCAGTTGGCGGCACTCTTGTGCTTTATACCGATGGAATTCTTGAAAGAAAAAATACCGCTTCAAAAATGTTCGGCTATGAAGGGCTTATTTCTACCGTCCAGGAAAACTTAGACAAAGACGTAAAAACAATAATGAACAAAATTTTTACGGCCGCAAATGATTTTGGCGAAGGGAAAAGCTGGGATGACGACGCTACCGTCGTAGTGATTAGAAGAGAAAAAAAATAAGTAAGCAAAGTTTTATATCTAAAAACATCTAAGTTTAAAAATAAATAAGGCGACTTTATCGCCGCCTTATTTATTAACCGCTATAAAGAATTTATGCGGATATAAAATTATGATGGGTCTTTCCCCGCTTTATAAGCGCGCAAAAGTTTTTCGCTCCCTTTTGCATAGCACACTACAAGCTCTTTTTTACCGTTTAATTCAATAATACCCCAGCCTTCTTTACCAGGATATGCCATCAAATTTGCCGTCTTAATTTCCACAGGCCAAACAGTATGGTCAATAAGGCTTTCCATGCTAAGCTGTTTTATTGTCACGACTCCATACTTGTAAATTATAACAGGTTTTCCTTTAAGGTTAAACTTGCTAATAACGTCGGCGTCGTTAACGTCAGCTTTGCCAGGCTTCTTAGTCACTTCCTTAAGCGCTGATTCGTCAATATCAAAAACTGTAAGGTTTGATATCTCGCCTCTCTCGTTTTTGAAATCGCGAACCCAAAGACCTCCGTCGTTTTTCATCTCGCCAGACATTTTCATATCGTTTTGAGGAGCCGCTGAAAGAGTGTCTTTTACCTGCGGTAATAAACTCCCCGTCATACTAACGGCAAAGAGTAGTATTAACGCCGGTATAGAAAGGCTTAAACGCCTTGATGCTTTTTTTAAAGTCAAAAAAGCAAAAAGGGATTTTACCTGTTTGATTGGCAAACAAGTTATTAAGATTTGCATAAAGCCGCTTATAATTGGATTATTTGGGGCAGGGCTGTGTTTTCCTGCTGGATGAGAAAAATATTTTTTCCCATTCAAAAGGAAATGGAACTTCCTCGTTCTGTTTTGCGGAGCAGTCTCTAATAATCCATAAGCAACTGTGCCAGTACAATTAGTATTGCTTTGGTTCATATTATCACCTCCATTGATTAAAATTTACTCAAATTTAATATTAAAATCAAATAGTAGATTTTTATAAGACATGATTTTTTTAACTTGGCGACTATTTATGATAATAAACAGTTGTCCTTTGCAATATTTTTTTCTTAAATTAGTCCTAAATTTCAATAGCGTTTATAGAGGGGATTTTATTGCCAATTTAAACTGCTATTTCAACAGGTTTTAAGATTAATACAGAGGGAAGAATGAGAACTATAATATTGCTTTTGCTTTTATTAGCTCCTGCCATTTTCACACAAGAAAGAGATATACGCGCAGAATTAAATACTATGGGCAGCATTAATAATTTAAGCTTATCTCCTAACGGTAATCTTTGGCTAGTAACAAAAATGAAAGAAGTATGTTTTGCAAAAGATATTTACTCAAACTGGAATTATAAAGACACTTTGTTCGTTTCAGATTGCTCGTCAAATTTTGACCGAATTTCATTCTTCGATGAGAATAACGCAATATTGAGCGGAGACATTTCGTATTTTCCAGACTCTCTAAGTTCTAATGCAGTTTATATTACTAACGATAAAGGTAAAAGCTGGGAAAAAGTTAATTTCGGAGACAATTCCTGGATTTATGATATCTGTACTAATAAATATGGAGAAGCCTGGATGGGCGGTTCTTCAGGAAATATGTTTTATTCTAGCGATCATGGAAAGAATTGGAATAAATTAAATTCTCCATTTAGCGAATCAACCCGAATGTGTTCTATTTCAATGACAGATCATAATAATGGAATAAGCGGAGCGCTATATAATTCAATTTACAAAACAATCGATAATTGGAAAACTTTTTCAAAAATTTCCACTCCGTTTGAACAAAAAAAATATACAACTCAGAAGTCAAACAATCGAATAAATAAAGTAAGATATTGGAACAATTATATAATTGTCAACCAAGCTAATCATATTTTCTACACAGATAAAAAGAATATCAGATGGAAAAAATTCCCTGTTAAATTAATTGATTTTGAGATTGACAAATCTACTAATGAGTTATTTGCCATATCAAACGATTTGTTTATATATGTTTTTTCATCGCCTTCCGAGTACTATAAACTTAACGACCAACAAATCTCAGAGACTCCAATCGATATGAAAGTTTTAGATACAAGCGTTTATATTCTTGATATATCTAAAAAAATATATAAGATTAATAAACGCGAATTTTATCAGACACATCTATATACTGTAGATCATAAAATTCCAGAACCGAGAACAAAAGTAAAATCTAAAAATACGACCTGGAGCATTAATGGGCGTAATCTTTACATTTATGATAATGGGGAAAAAGAATGGTATAGAGAATATGTATTCCCTTTTGACGCGACTAAAATTACTCCTATAGACGACAATAAAATACTCGTATGGAACGACAAAAATAATTACCTGTATGACCGGGAAACTAAAAACTTTGGAATTTATAGACCTACCCTGGTAATTAATGAATTCCTTAAGTTCCCAATAAATAAAATAGACATTAGTTCAGCGGGCGGAGGTTGCTTTGGCGGCGGCGCCAACCAGATAGTTTATACTAATCGTTCAAATACTGATTTAGAATCGGAATCAATTAACGAATACAAAGACTTATTAACTAATGGGACATGGAAAGAAGACTCAACAAAGAATGATTTTAAAAATATTGTCTCACTTTCCAAAATAGACTCTACGCTTCATGTTATAAACAGCGATCCATATTATGTCTCTATGTATACAGATTTTGGTATAACACAAAAGGATATTAAGGGAACTATCCAAGCGATTGGCTCAATATTACGGTCATATTATCCAGCCCCAACATACCAGCCTGCAAAGAAATTAATTATCAGCAAGTTAATGAATTTTGGTAAAATTAATACAAGGGTCGTCCGTGATGTTTTATTTGCAGAAGAGAAATATACCAGCACTGGCATATCCTCGTTTGATGTAAACATCATTAATAATAATAACGACACTTTAAATATTTCAAGAAAATATTCGGTAGCGTCTAATCCATGGCATCTTCCCTGGAAAATCACTTACCATGGGATAGATTTTTTGTGCTATAATTATAAACTGTCATTACTAATTAAAGAATTAATTCCTAAAAATTTCAGAGCTAGCGAGTATTTTGATAATAAGTTTTTAATTTTCAGAATGGCTGATTATACTTTAGATAAAGAACAAGAACAAGGCGAATAAAATATTTGGTTGTAATTTGAAATAAAATGGAGCCAATATGGAACAGTTATTTTGTTTAAACCATTACAAATATTGCAAATATCCGCATATAAACTTGCTAAAATAAATATTATGTAATAATTTTGATAATACAATTAATCGGAGTAATGATGCGAATTATTATATTCGGCGCGCCAGGCGCAGGGAAAGGGACTCAGGCAAAAATCTTGTCTGAAAAACTTTCTATACCACATATTTCTACTGGCGATATTTTAAGAGAAGCTGTGAAGAGTCAGTCCCCGCTTGGGAAACAGGCTCAGGAAATAATGAATAGAGGCGAGTTAGTTTCTGATAACATTATGATCGAAATAATAAAAGATACTTTAAATCAGGATAAATGCAAAACAGGTTTTATTTTAGACGGTTTTCCACGGACGCTTCCTCAAGCTGTTGAATTAGATAAACTTTTTGCCGAATTGAAAATCGACAAGGTTTTTTCTGTTGTAATAGACGTAAATGAAGACGAAATAGTAAAACGAATAACTTCAAGAACTGCATGCAAAGCCTGTAAGGCTATTTTTAACGACGCAGAAGTGAAAGGCTTAGCTAAATGCCCTAAATGCGGAGCTGAAAACAGTTTTTACAAAAGAGACGACGATAAAGAAGAAGTTGTACGAAAAAGACTTAAAGTATTCAGAGAAACAACCCAGCCGGTATTGGATTTTTACAAATCTAAAGGACGGGCTGTTTTTGTTAACGGACTAAGCAGTATCGATAAAATATCGGAAGAAATTTTAGGTTTGTTAAAATAATAAAACTATAATTTTTTTTACGGCGGAATTTGTTTTTCTTTAACTAAAGAAAATGAATTCCGCTTTTTTTATATAAAGTTGTTCTGAGCGATAGACGAAGAAGGAGCCCCGCCCCGTCAAAAACCTATTACGCGCTTTCTTTTTGCCTAAGCGTAACCTTTGAGGTCTTACCGTTTTCTAACCTGATAATTTTTACGCCGGGAGCTTTTTTTACAAGTTCATAATTATGCGTGGCAAAAATTATCGAAGTCCCTTTTGCGTTAATTTTCTTAAATATCTCAAGAATTTCAAGAGACGTTTCCGGATCAAGATTTCCGGTCGGCTCGTCGGCAAGAACAAGAAACGGTTCGTTTACCAGCGCCCGCGCAATAGCCACGCGCTGCTGTTCTCCGCCGGAAAGTTCGCCCGGCATACTTTTGCGGCGATGAGAAAGACCAACGTCCTCAAGCGCGTTATTAACTCTTTTTTTTATTTCTTTGCCTGGCGTGTTTGTAACCTCAAGCACAAAGGCGAGATTATCATAAATATTTCTGTCTTTCAATAACTTAAATTCCTGAAAAACGATCCCTATTTTTCTGCGAAGCAGCGGAATGTTTCTTTTTTTCATTTTAACAGAGCTGTAATCTCCAACAGTCACCGTTCCTTTATCAGGTAACAGATTCATATAAATCATTTGCAGCAAAGTAGTTTTTCCGGCTCCGCTTTTGCCAATAAGAAAAACGAACTCCCCCTGCTCAAGTTTAAAGTTTACTCCGTCAAGAATTTGCGCCTGCTGATACGCAAACGTAACGTCAGTGAATGAGACCATTCTGATTACTCCTCTTCAATATAAACTGCGCTCTTTCCGAATCTGCATCTGCCTTATCAAAGGTAAAAGTTTTATAACAGTCGACTACATAGAGGTTAGATTTTGCAATAACTTCAAAATATGTAAAGAACGGGAATATTTTTTGTTTGTGAACTTCCGTCAATGTTTCGCCCGTCGGAAGAAATATATTAAATATATTTTTGTGAAATTTTTTCTCTCTATCATAATTGCTTATCTGTTCAAAATTAATGCCCTTATAAGTCCCTTTCCTGTTGGCGTATTTTTCGTACGAGATGCAATTATTCTCAAGCACAACGTCAAAAGTAAAAATGCCGTCGTCATTCAGTATTTTTTCAACTTCTTTAAACAAAGCAAGCAGCTTGGTTTTTGTAGTCAGGTAATTGACGCTGTCAAAACTGGAAATAACAAGATCAAATTTCCGTTTAAACGGAAGCTCCGTCATATTACAGCATATGCGCGGAATTTTTGTTTTTGCCGTATGGTGCAGCATATTATAAGAAATATCCGAAACCACAATATTTTTAAAATGAGATTTAATCCGGTTTGCAAACTTAAGATTTCCTGCCGCAAGTTCCAGAACTTTAGGTTTTTTAGGGATATAATCCTGCACTATAAAATTGATGTATTCCGCCCAAAAGTCATATCGGACGTTTTTCATCAGGTGATCGTAAATTACGGAGAGAGCCTCGTAAGGTTTAGATATAATTTGCTTTTTCATTATTTAGACGATTTTTTAATATTTTATTTGCGTAAATAAACGCTTCGGTCATGCTTGAAGCGTCGGCTGCGTTTGCGCCGGCAATGTCAAAAGCAGTTCCATGATCCGGCGACGTTCTGATAATTGGAAGCCCGGCAGTATAATTTACTCCCGAAGAAAAATTAAGCAGCTTAAATGGAATTAAAACCTGATCGTGATAAGCGCCAATTACCGCGTTATATTTTTTATAAAGTTTATTGGCAAAAAAAGCGTCCGGCGAAAAAGTTCCAAACAATTTCCCGTCAAATTCTTTTGTGTTAATAAGCGGATTAAGCAAGTCCTGCTCTTCTCTGCCAATAATGCCAAGTTCTCCGGCATGCGGATTAAGCCCCAGCAAAGCGGCAGTTGGATTTTTTATCCCAAGATCATACTCAAGCGTATTAAGAATAATTCTAAGCTTTTTCTGGACTTCGTTTTTGCGTAGCGCTTTTGAAACGTCCTTAATTGGAATATGGATAGTAAGCAAAGCGGCTATCATTTTTTTTGAAAGAAACATCATAACAAAATCAGAACGGCGGCTCCACTGAGCGAACATTTCCGTATGCCCGGGGAAATTAATTCCGGCTAGATATAATGACGTTTTAGAAATTGGAGCTGTAACTAAAGCGGAGCCAATTTTATTTTGAATTAGTTCAAACGATTTCTGTATTGCTAAAAACGAAACCCTGCCCGATTCTTTAGTAGCTTTTCCAATTTCAAGCTTAGATTTTCCAAGATCGTAAACTACAATTTTCTTTGAGCTCTTTGCTATATCTAACGGTTTCTTTACTACGTCGTAATCAAAAGAAACGATTCCTTTGGAAGCCGTTTTTTCAAAAGCGTTAAGCGGAGCAGAAATAACAAAACTATCCTGACTATTACGGCTAACCTTGTTTAGGGTTTTAATAATAATCTCAAGTCCTATTCCGTTAATATCGCCGCATGTAAAAATAAATCTTTTCATCTTTTTTTAATTAAAGTAAATTCGCCATTGCCTGCATTATCAATAAATGAAAAATCCAGTCCAATAGCTTCATAACGCCAATTTTCCGTTATTTTTCCATTTCCGGAAGTTGAGCGTTCCATTTTAGACGGCTTGCCATATTTAATATATATTTTTCCGCGGTCAGTTTCAATACCGCTTTTGTTAGTAAGCGTTCTAAAATTTACAGCGGCATAATCAGCGCGCATATAAAACTCCGCCATAAGCGGATTAAATTTTGTATCTGGAGTTTTATCGTACTTCTTCCAATATCCAAATAACCCCTTCTGATAATCGCTTGATGAAAGAGACAACAGAGAATCTACAACTTCGCTTTTTTCTATATTTTTCAAAACTTTGATTGCGGCTTCGTAATTCATAAGTATAAACGGCTTGTTAGGCCAGATGACATTTAGCGGAAACTGAACAATCGTTTTTTTTGCCGAGTCAAGAACGGATATCGTAAGAGGTCCTTCATACAGCTTTGAACTTAAACCTTTGAGTATAAAATTTTTCGTCGCATTTTCTTTACTCCCCTGTAAAACGATACGCGAATTACATTCGGCAAACTGCAGTCCCGCCGAAAAGCTTTCTTTAGCAGCGCCATTATAAACGGTATCTGCGCCGTTTGTTATAAGCAAGTTTATACTAGTTTGGACAGTATCTTTAGCGGGAATAATAATATCGTATGGAGTTTCGCTGAAAGGAACATCGCCGCCATAATTAGCTAAAGCCGTATATGATTTATCGCCGTGAATAAATGGAGCGGCGTCGGTTACAATTGGCTGAAAGTAAGCTCCGCTTAAAGCAGATATAACCTGAGACCTTTGTTTAACCTCTGTTGAAATATTTTTATCGGTAAAGATTGGAATAACGTCGTACTTCCCTTTCTTCAATTCTATTTCCAGTACGCCTTCTTCAAAATCCTTAACCGAATTTGTCTTTTCAAAATCTTCAAGAATTACATCCCTTTCGGAACTTGCTCTTTTTACCGATTTTGCCAAACTATCAGAGACTTCAATCCCAAAAGCATATTTAGCTTTATAATCGAAATTTGATTTTTCGAAGACTAAAAAATTGTATGGGATCTTGTAACTGTAGTAAACTACATAGCCATCCTTATAAGGCAGCGAATGTATTTCGGAGAATATTCTCGGAATATTTGGGAGCCCCGATTGCGGGTATGCGGCTGTTGCAGCAATTAAGACAATAAATAGAAATAGTTTTTTTTTCACGGCAGTTTTTAATAAGCAAATTAAGACTTCACCGAAAGGATTGCAACACAAATTATAAGGAATAAAAAAAAGCCGGGATTTTTTTCACAAAAACCCCGGCTTAAACTTATTAGCTATTCATATTAGTCAAAAATTCTTTATTATTTTTAGTTCCGCGTATTTTATTAAGCAAAAACTCCATCGCTTCAATCGGGTTGAAATCGCTTAATATTTTTCTAAGAATCCAGACTTTAGCAAGATCGTCTTCTTTCATCAGAAGGTCTTCCCTTCTTGTTCCGGAACGGTTAACGTCAATAGCAGGGAAAATTCTTCTATCGCTCAAATCGCGGTTAAGAACAAGCTCCATGTTACCCGTGCCTTTAAACTCTTCAAAGATAACGTCGTCCATTCTGCTGCCGGTATCAATAAGAGCCGTTGCAATGATAGTTAAGCTGCCGCCGTCTTCAGTGTTTCTTGCAGCTCCAAAAAATCTTTTTGGTTTATGAAGCGCATTCGAATCGACGCCGCCTGATAATATTCTACCGCTATGAGGCACTACAATATTATGGGCGCGGGCAAGACGAGTAATACTATCTAATAAAATTACTACGTCTGTTTTTGCTTCCACTAATCTTTTTGCTTTTTCAATAACCATATCTGCAACCTGAACGTGTCTTTCAGGCGGCTCGTCAAAAGTTGAACTTATTACTTCGGCTTTTACGCTGCGTTCCATATCTGTAACTTCTTCAGGACGCTCGTCAATTAGAAGAATGATTAATTTAATTTCAGGATGGTTTCTTGAAATTGAGTTTGCAATTTTTTGAAGAAGAATAGTTTTACCGCTTTTAGGAGGGGAAACAATAAGGCCTCTTTGTCCTTTACCAATGGGCGAAAGTAAATCCATGATTCTTACAGAATACTCGCCTGGAGCGGACTCAAGAGAAATTTTCTTAGTCGGATATACAGGCACTAAGTTATCAAATAGAGTACGTTCTCTGATAGACTCAGGGTCTCCGCCGTTAACAGCTTCCACTCTTAACAAAGCAAAAAATCTCTCGCCTTCTTTCGGAGGCCTGACCTGCCCGCTGACAAAATCGCCGGTGCGCAAGCTAAATTTTTTGATTTGTGAAGGAGATACATAAATATCATCCGGCGAAGGAAGGTAATTATAATCTGCCGATCTTAAAAATCCATAACCGTCAGGCAGCGCTTCCAACACGCCTTTAGAAAAAGTGAATCCGTCTTTAGATGTCTGGGCTTCAAGAATTTTGAAGATAAGTTCTTGTTTCCTCAAATCGCTGTATCCGCTTATGCTTAAGCTTTTAGCAATAGCGTTTAGTTCCACTATTTTTTTTGATTTGAGTTCAGAAATATCCATTGGCATAGTTCTATCCTAATTAATAAGTTTATAAATAAGTTCACTTGTTTTTTGAAATTCATTCAAAGATTTTATTCCGAAGTTACTTCGAGGATTAATGTTTCCTGTTTTTCATGATACTTGTTGAATGGAACAAGAGGCTCATTTGAAACATAAGACATATTAAAAAAAATGTCAAGCATTTTGTTTTGAAAATCGGGTTTTAATTTCGCCCAATACATACATGCTTCCTAACACTACAAGGCAGTCTTCGGAGCCCGCCTTTTTTATAAATTCATTTATATAAACATCAGGTTCAAGCGTTGATTCAGCGTCTATTCCCAACTTTGACATCAACGGCATAAGCTCTGCAATGCGCGCGCAGCGCTCGTATTCAATTTCCGTTACTACTATTTTATCAAAAGCGACGGCTAATTTTTTTATCATTCCTTCTAAAGATTTATCTCTCATCACCCCAAACAGCAGCGTCTTTTTCCGGAAGCTTTTTTCTTCCCGCATAAATTCTTTTAAAAATACTTCTACCCCCTCTATATTATGCGCCGATTCTAATATAACGCGCGGCTTAGTAAAATAGTTCTCGTATCGTCCTTCTAATCCAGTATTCTTTAAAACGTTTTGCAGTCCGCGTAGTAATAACTTCGTATCGTTAATCTTCATGCTTTCTACAAGAGTTAAAACTGCAAGAGCCGCATTATACTTTTGATGCTCGCCCTGCAAAGGAGAATAAAGATCGTCTATATTGATATCGCCGTCTGCAAAAGTAACCGTATCATTATTAGCTGAAGTATAATCGGCTATTTCAAATAACGGAACCGACAAGTCTATACATTTTTTTTCTATTACATGTTTTGCTTCTTCAGAAAGACGGCCAATAAAAACTTTAGAACCCGGTTTTATTATGCCCGCCTTTTCAGCGGCAATTTTAGCCAGAGTGTCTCCCAAAATTTTTGTATGTTCTAAACTAATTGAAGTAATACAGGAAGCAATTGGAGCAATTACGTTTGTCGAATCGAGCCGTCCGCCCAATCCGGTTTCTATAACTGCGTAATCAACTTTTTGCTCTGCAAAATATTTAAATGCAATTGCAGTAGTAACTTCAAAAAAAGTAAGCCCATTTGCAATTATATAATCAAAATATTCCGTAAAAAAATCAGCTATGTATTCGTCGCCAATTTGTAAATTGTTAATTTTAACTCTCTCGTTAAATCTTACAAAATGAGGCGAAGTGTACAAACCGACCTTGTAACCTTTTTCCATAAGAACGCTTGCAATAAAGGATGAAACGCTCCCTTTGCCGTTTGAACCGGCAATATGAAATGTCTTCAGATTATTTTGAGGAGAGCCCAAAACGTCTAAAAAATTAATTGTATTTTCAAGACCGAGCTTAACCCCAAACTGGTGAAGTGAAAAAAGTTTTTCTAACGCTTCTTTTATCTGCATAAATTAAATTTGATACGACCCTGTTATCTTTTTTATTTCCGTTATTCCAGCTTGTTCGCAGTATTTTTCTATTCCTTCGGACATCTCTATTGCGGCTCGCGGATTAATAAAATTAACCGTGCCTATTTCTACTGCGTAAGCGCCGCATATCATAAATTCAATAACGTCTTCCCACTTTGTTATGCCGCCAATTCCTATAATTGGGATGTCCACGTTTCTGCTGATCTCTAAAACTTTTGCAAGCGCGACAGGTTTAATTGCTGGACCCGAAAGCCCGCCGGTAATATTGTAAATTTTCGGCTTGCGCGTCCATATATTAAATGCTGTTCCAACTAAAGTATTTATTGCCGAAACCGCGTCGCCTCCCTCTTCCTTCACAACCTTTGCAAAGTCCGAAATTCTTGAAACGTTTGGCGACAATTTAATAATAACCGGTTTATCAGTAACAGCTTTTACGCTGCTTGTAATTTTCCCTACGGCGGATAAATTGTTCCCAAACTCAAGACCGCCTTCTTTTACGTTAGGGCACGATACGTTTATTTCAAACGCTTTTATCCAGTCTTCAGTAGTAAGTATTCTTGTGCACTCCACATATTCTTCTACCGAGCTTGCGGCAATATTACAGATAAGCGGAGCGTTAATTTTTTTCAGAAAAGGGATTTTTTCTTTTAAGAAAACTTCAACCCCAACATTAGCCAGCCCAATTGCGTTAAGCATTCCTGAAGCGGTTTCTGTAATTCTCTGTGGAGGATTCCCTTTGCGGGGTTTTAGACTTAACGATTTTGTTACTATCCCGCCTATTTTTTCAAGATCGATAAACTCTGAAATTTCGTTTCCGTAACCTACTGTTCCCGATGCAAGAAGAATTGGATTCTTTAATGTTAATTTACCAATTTTTACGCTTAAGTCAATACCCTTCATAATACAACATCCTTTGCGTTAAAAACAGGACCGTCTTTACAGACTAACAAATATTTTTCGCTTTGATGCGCAGAAGCTATTGCGCAGCCCTGGCAGATGCCGAAGCCGCACGCCATTGCGCTTTCAGTCGATATTTCGCATTCGTAATTATTCTTTGCGGCAAAGCCCTGAACCGCTTTTAGCATTGGCGTAGGTCCGCACGCAAATATTTTAATTTTTTTTGAGGATAATAATTCTTTTTTCTGTTCCATCAGCTGCACTACGTTGCCTTTAAATCCTAACGACCCGTCGTCTGTGGAAATATATGGATTTTCTATTCCGTACTCTACTACTTCCTTAGCGGTTTTTCCGCCTATGAAACTAATAATTTCTTTTGCGCCTTTAATTGTTTTATAGACAAACGGAAAAGGAGCTTCTCCTATTCCGCCTGCGGCAAATACGGCAAGCTCATAGTCGCCGTCAAGATTAAATCCGTTGCCAAGCGGGCCCAGAATATCAAGCGGATCGCCTTTCTTTTTTGACGTTAGAATTTTTGTTCCCTCGCCAAGCAAATTAACCATAAGGAAAAGATAATCGCCCTCTACATTTGATACGCTGAATGGCCTGCGTAACAGAGGAGCTAACGAATCCGATACTTTTACATTTAAGAACTGACCGGGTTTTATCTGTTTTGCAATTTCTGGAGAATATATTTTTATCAGATAAACGCTGCCGTTCAGATTTATTATTTCTTCTACTGAGGAATTTTTGTTAAACATTATTCTTGAGGTGAAATAAAGTAGTTTACTTAAAATACAATTTAATTATTATAGCCGGACTGATTTAAAACATGCAGGCATTTTTATTAAGTAAAAATAATAAAAAATATAATTAACACAAATAGAATTACAAATCCCCTTCGTTTAGTTAATTTATGGGCAGTTATCCATCATGCCAAATTTTGTTGCAACATAAAAATAAATAATCCGTTTATTTGAATATAATTGTTTAAATTTCTAATTAAATATTTTCGATTAATTTTTCGATTATCAATCACAAAATAGCGGAATAGTATGGCGTCTATAACAATAAAAGAAGTTACAACTCCAAAAGAACTAAAGAAATTTATTTTGTTCCCTTTTTCCCTTTACAAGGGAAACGACTATTGGGTGCCTCCAATGTTATTAGACGAAAATAAAGTCCTGAATAAAGATAAAAATCCCGCTTACGATTTTTGCGACGTTAAACTCTGGCTTGCATATAAAGACGGCGTTGTTGTTGGAAGAATTGGCGGCATTATTAATCATCGCTACATTGAAGCCTGGAAAAATAATTACGCCCGTTTTTTTTATTTGGATTTTATAGACGACTACGAAGTGTCAAAAGCTTTGTTTAATACGGCTGAAAACTGGGCGAAGGAAAACAAGATTGAAAAAATCCATGGACCGTTAGGGTTTACCGATTTTGATCCGGAAGGGATGCTTATTGAAGGTTATGAGGAGTTAAGCACTTTTGGCGCTATCTATAATTATCCTTACTACGTAACTCATATAGAAAAACTTGGTTATAAAAAAGACGTCGACTGGATTGAGTTTCAGGTTAAACCCCCAAAACAGCTTCTTGAAAAAGTCGACCGCATAGCAGCTATAGTAAGCAAAAAATATAATCTTAGAGTACTGCACGTTAAAAAAGCCAAAGAACTTTTGCCTTATGGCAAAGAAATATTTTATTTGATTAACCGCGCTTACAAAGACCTTTACGGCTTTGTGCAATTGACCGATAAACAAATTGACCTTTATATAAAAGAGTATTTTGGTTTTATAAGACCAGATTTTGTTCCTGTAGTGGTAGACGGCAATAATAAAGTTGTAGCATTTGGAATTACGATGCCTTCGTTATCAAAAGCGGTGCAAAAAAACAGAGGCCGTTTATTCCCATTTGGATTTATTCCCGTATTAAAAGCGATGAAGCATAATAATATGGCCGACCTTTATTTAGTAAGCGTTGACCCGGATATGCAGGATAAAGGCGTTAACGCGCTTTTAATAAATGAGATTAATAAGATATATATTAAAAATAATATTACTTTAGTAGAGACAAACCGCGAACTTGAAACAAACGTTAAAGTCCAGGGACAATGGAAAGGCATGGACGCCCGCCAGCACAAAAGAAGACGCAGTTATATCAAGACTCTGGTTTATTAATAACCTTTTTATAAAATAAAGTTATAACCCAAATTTAAAATCCCGCGTAAGTGGGATTTTTTTATAATTCATTTTTCATGTGCGTCGCAAAATTTGCGACAACTGCAATAGACGGCATAATATTTATTGCCGGAGTATCAGTAAAAACCTTTTTCATCTGACAGGAAGAAGGCGACTTTGTTAAACTAAATACAAGTTGTTTTTTTAAAGAATAAACGCAATGTTTGTATAAATGTTATTAATTAATTACCTTAGGCTTTGTTAGGGGTTCATTGTAAAAAGACATAAACAGACTACAAAATGATAAAAGAATTTTTGCTGAATAAAGACAAAGATAATGGAAACCCAACGCACATTCAGGCATATTTGGCTGCCCCAACGCACGGGCGACCGCTTAGCAGCCAATAGAGCCTTCATTTGGTAAAGACATTTACAGATTATCAACGGTAAAAGTGTAAATTTGAAACAAAAATTTAATGATTAAAGAAACACAAATAGAAGATAGTTTAATAACCAAGTTGACTGACCTGAAATACAGTTACAGGCCGGACATACGGGACAAGGATTCGCTCGAAAAGAATTTCCGTGACAGGTTTCAAACGCTTAATCGGGTGAATTTGACAGATTCTGAATTTGCACGATTAAGAGACGAAATTATAAATGCTGACGTTTTTGCTTCATCAAAACGCTTAAGAGAGATCAATACTTTTATGCGTGAGGATGGGACACCTTTGCATTACACATTGGTGAACATCAAAGACTGGTGCAAAAATGAATTTGAAGTTATACATCAACTTAGAATAAACACCGAAAACAGCCATCATCGCTATGACGTGATTTTGCTGATTAACGGAATTCCTGTAGTCCAAATTGAATTGAAAAATTTAGAAGTGAGCCCACGCAGAGCCATGCAGCAAATTGTGGACTATAAAAGCGACTCGGGAAACGGCTATACCAATTCATTGCTTTGTTTCATGCAGTTGTTTATTGTGAGCAACCGTGCCAATACCTACTATTTTGCAAATAACAACAATACTCATTTCAGTTTTAATGCTGATGAACAGTTTTTGCCAATTTACCAATTAGCAAGTGAGGACAATAAAAAAATCACTCACATAGATGCCTTTTCCGAAAAGTTTTTAAGTAAATGTACATTGGGGCAAATGATAAGCAGATACATGGTTTTGGTTGCAAGCGAACAAAAATTGCTGGTAATGCGGCCTTACCAGATTTATGCAGTAAAAGCTATTGTTGACTGCATTCACCAAAACAGAGGGAACGGCTACATTTGGCACACAACAGGAAGCGGGAAAACGCTTACATCATTCAAAGCATCTACATTACTCAAAGACAATCCAGACATAGAAAAATGTTTGTTTGTAGTTGACCGCAAAGACCTTGACCGACAAACCCGTGAGGAATTTAATAAATTTCAGGAAGGCTGCGTTGAAGAAAACACCAACACGGAAACACTTGTAAGGCGAATGCTTTCTGACGATTACGCAAACAAAGTAATTGTTACTACTATTCAAAAACTAGGACTAGCTTTAGACCCAAGCAACAAGAATAACTACAAAGAACGATTGCAACCGTTGAGCAATAAACGAATTATTTTCATTTTTGATGAGTGCCACCGTTCACAGTTTGGTGAAAATCATAAAGCTATAAAAGAATTTTTCCCGAATGCACAACTATTTGGGTTTACAGGCACACCGATATTTGACGATAATGCCGCTTACAAACAAATTGACGGAACTATTGGTTCTTATTTAACTACCAAAGACATTTTTCAAAAACAACTGCATGCCTATACGATTACTCATGCTATAGAAGATAAAAATGTTTTGCGTTTTCACATTGACTATTTCAAGCCCGAAAAAAAAATAACAATAGGCAGCAAAGAACATAAAGCGGCAGTAGCCAATGCCATCATCAAAAAACACGATGCAGCTACGCATTGTAAATGCTTTAACGCTATAATGGCAACAGCTTCAATCAATGATGCTATTGAATACTACGAACTATTCAAAAACATACAGACTAAAAAAATCATAACAGATGAAACCTATCTTCCTTTAAACATTGCTTGTGTATTTTCTCCGCCCGCAGAAGGAAATAAAGATGTTCAGCAGTTGCAGGAAGATTTGCTGCAGGAAAAAGAGGACAACAAAGTTGAACCCGAAAAAAAGAAGAAAGCCCTGCAATCCATTATTGCCGATTACAACAAGCAATACGGAAGCAATCATAGCATCAACGAGTTTGATTTGTATTATCAGGATGTTCAACAGCGCATAAAATTTCAAAAGTACAGCAATGCCGATTACCCTCACAAAAACAAAATTGACATTACAATTGTGGTGGATATGCTGCTCACAGGTTTTGATTCGAAATACCTAAATACTTTGTATGTTGATAAAAATCTGAGATATCACGGGCTTATTCAGGCATTTAGTCGCACTAACAGAACCTTACACTCCACAGGCACAGAGGTTACAATTAAACCTTACGGAAACATACTTGATTTCAGGCAGCAGCAAACCAAAGTGGACAAAGCCATTGCCCTATTCAGCGGAGAAGATACCGGACGAGCCAAAGAAATCTGGTTGGTTGACCCTGCGCCTAAAGTGATGGGAAAATATGCAGAAGCTGTAAAAGCCATGGGAAAATGGATGGAATCAAAAAACGTTGTGGCGGAACCACAGGAAGTTTATAACATCAAAGGCGATGCTGCACGTGTGGAGTTTATAAACCGCTTTAAAGAAGTGCAACGGCTGAAAACGCAGCTTGACCAATATACCGACCTGAACGAAGAACAAAAAACAAAAATTGAAGAGCTGATGCCCGAAGAACAATTGCGTTCCTTCCGCAGTTCTTATCTGGAAATTGCAAAGCGACTCAAGGAAGTCCAGCAAAAAGAGGGGGACAAAGCGCCTGAAAACGTTCAGCAGCTTGATTTTGAATTTGTGCTGTTTTCTTCTGCGGTGATTGATTACGACTATATAATGAACCTGATTGCCAAATACACTCAGGGCGCCCCGAAAAAGCAAAAAATGACCCGCGACCAATTGATTGGCGTGTTGGGTTCTACCGCCAACCTGATGGAGGAACGGGAAGATATTATTGGCTACATCGAAACTTTGGAAGTTGGCAAGGGCTTAAATGAACATGAAATAAAAGACGGCTACCAACATTTTAAAGCAGAAAAAATTGCTAAAGAATTAACCACCATTGCACAGAAAAATGGTTTGGAGCTATCAGCATTGCAACAATTTACGGATAGCATCATCAGCCGAATGATTTTTGATGCAGATAAATTAAGTGAACTTTTTGCTCCTTTTGACCTGGGTTGGAAAGAACGCACTAAACGGGAACTTGCTTTGATGGAAGATTTAACGCCTTTATTAAAAAAACAAGCCGAAGGTCGAGAAATATCAGGACTGAAAGCTTATGAGTAAGACGAACGAAAATATATTTGTCCCAAAGCTTCGCTTTCCTGAGTCTGTTAATGATGAAGGATGGAGGCAAAAACAGTTGCAAGATGTTTGTGAGATTAACCCGAAGGTTTCTGTCTTACCAGATGAATTTGTATACGTGGATTTAGAATCTGTTGAAAAAGGGAATTTACTTCAAAAGAAAATCATTAAAAAAGATGAAGCCCCAAGCCGAGCGCAAAGGCTTTTAACCAATAATGATATAGCTTTTCAAACTGTTCGTCCTTATCAAAAGAATAACTACTATTTTAAATCGAATGATGAATACGAATATGTAGCTTCTACTGGATATGCTCAATTAAGAGCTTTTGAGTCAAGTGCCTTTTTATTTCAACTCATTCATACAGATAGATTCGTTTCTAATGTCCTAAAAAAATGCACAGGCTCAAATTACCCTGCAATCAATTCTTCTGATTTATCACTTATAATCGTTGAAGTCCCATCAAATAATCAAGAACAACAAAAAATCGCTACTTGTCTTTCGTCATTAGATGAAGTCATCACAGCCGAAAGCCAAAAATTGGAAGCTCTGAAGCAACACAAAAAAGGGTTGCTACAAAATCTTTTCCCGCAGGAGGGTGAAACAGCTCCTAAATTTCGGTTTAAGAAGTTTGAGGAAAGTGGGGAGTGGGTATTTGACGAATTTTCAGAATATATAAAACTATACAGAGGTAGTTCACCTCGTCCAATTCAGAATTACTTTACTACCGATGCCGACGGCGTAAACTGGATAAAGATTGGCGACACAAAAAACGCTGACAATTTTATTATAAATCAAGTTGATGAAAGAATAACTCCCGAAGGTGCAGAAAAATCAAGAAAAGTAAATGTCGGAGAATTGGTTTTAGCCAACTCTATGAGTTTTGGCAAAACTTATCAACTAGCAATTGAAGGATATATCTATGATGGTTGGTTTGTTCTCCGTGAATATGAAGAGTACTTCGATAAACAATTTTTAATGCAATTACTAAATTCTGATTATATGCAAAATCAGTATAAAAAGTTTTCAGCGGGTGGAATAGTTCAAAATATTAGTAGTGATATTGTGTATAAAACAATTTTGCCGCATATATCAATAAAAGAGCAGCAAAAAATAGCTTCGTGTCTTTCATCCTTAGATAAAATAATTTCAGCCCAAAGCCAAAAAATAGAAGCCCTGAAACTTCACAAGAAAGGCTTATTGCAGGGTTTATTTCCAAATGTTAACCGAACAGATTCGATTGGTTTAGAAAGCGGGTTGTATTCAACACCTTCAAAGCTTAATAAAAAATAGTTATGGTAAAAATCAAAGTAGGAAATTCCGAAATTACTGTCTTAACTGTCGAAGAGAAAGACTACATTTCTCTAACCGATATGGCTAATGCCAAAGAAAGCGATAGCCGGGCGGCAGATATAATAAAAAATTGGCTTAGAACCAGGTATGCTATAGAGTTTTTGAGTGTGTGGGAGCAAATCAATAATCCGGATTTTAAAGTGGTGGAATCTGACCACTTTAAAATGCAAGCCGGTTTGCCAAATTTCGTGCTTAGCGCTTCTGAATGGATAGAAAAAACCGATGCCGTTGGTATTATCGTCCGAAAAGGGAAATATGGCGGCACCTATGCCCATAAGGACATAGCTTTTGAATTTGGTTCTGCCATCAGTGTGCCTTTTAAAATATATTTGATTACTGAGTTCCAACGTCTCAAAGAAGAAGAACAAAAACAATTAGGATGGAGCGCCAAACGGGAACTGGCAAAGCTCAATTACCATATCCATACCGATGCCATTAAGCAAAACCTTATTCCTAAAGAACTTACACCTGCTGAAACTTCTATCGTTTATGCCAGCGAAGCAGATATATTGAATATGGCATTGTTTGGTATTACCGCCAAACAATGGCGTGAAGCAAATCCCGAACTGAAAGGGAACATCAGGGATTACGCTGCTATTAATGAATTGATCTGTTTATCAAACATGGAAAACCTGAATTCGGTTTTCATCAACGAAAAAATCCCTCAGAAAGAACGGCTAATAAAACTGAACCAAATTGCAATTCAGCAAATGAAGGTTTTAATTGAAATAGAAAACAGAAAACTATTGAAATAATATGACACAAAACGACCAAACACAATTAGGTAAAACACTTTGGAAAATTGCAGACGAATTGCGCGGAGCAATGAACGCAGACGATTTTCGCGATTATATGCTTTCGTTTTTGTTTTTGCGTTACCTGAGCGACAATTACGAAACGGCAGCAAAAAAAGAATTAGGAAAAGATTATCCTGCTTTAAACGGCAACGGAGGTAAAACTCCTTTATCCGTTTGGTATGAACAAAATAGTGATGATGTGCAGGAATTTGAAAAGCAAATGCGCAGAAAAGTGCACTATGTTATTGAACCAAACCACTTATGGAACAGCATTGCAGAATTGGCAAGAGTTCAAAACGATGAATTGCTTCGTACCCTGCAGCAAGGTTTCAAATACATAGAGAATAAATCGTTTGAAAGCGCTTTTCAAGGCTTGTTTTCCGAAATAAATTTGGACTCTGATAAACTTGGCAAAAATTACGAAGAACGAAACAAGAAGCTTTGCACTATCATTCAAAAAATTGCAGAAGGGATCAATCAATTTTCAACTGATATAGACATCCTTGGCGATGCTTACGAATACCTGATTGGACAATTTGCGGCAGGTTCAGGTAAAAAAGCAGGAGAGTTTTATACGCCTCAAAGAATTTCAGATATACTTTCTGCCATTGTAACGCTTGATAGCCAGGACCCAAGCAAAGGCGAAAAGAAAAAGCTTGAACGGGTATTGGATTTTGCATGTGGTTCAGGTTCGTTATTGCTTAACGTCCGGAAAAGGATTAATGAAGCCGGAGGAACTATCGGCAAAATTTTTGGACAGGAAAAAAATATAACCACTTACAACCTGGCACGAATGAACATGCTGCTGCATGGAGTTAAGGACACAGAGTTTGAAATCCGCCACGGAGATACATTGCTCAACGAATGGGATATTTTAAATGAAATGAATCCCGCAAAAAAAATAGAGTTTGATGCCATTGTAGCCAATCCGCCTTTTAGTTATCGTTGGGATCCATCGGAAGCAATGGGAGAAGATTTCCGTTTTAAAAGCTACGGCCTTGCCCCAAAATCGGCAGCAGATTTTGCTTTCTTATTGCATGGGTTTCATTTTCTTGGTGAAGAAGGTACTATGGCAATTATTTTACCTCATGGCGTTTTATTCAGAGGCGGTTCAGAAGAACGCATCAGAACCAAATTATTAAAAGACCGAAACATTGATACAGTAATTGGTCTCCCTGCAAACTTGTTTTTCTCGACCGGCATCCCTGTTTGTATTATGGTATTAAAGAAATGCAAAAAGTTTGACGATGTTTTGTTCATCAATGCCGTTGACCACTTTGAAAAAGGAAAGCGACAAAACAACCTATTACCTGAGAACATCGAAAAAATAGTTGAGACCTACAGAGAACGTAAAGAAGAAACCCGTTACTCACGCAGAGTATCAATGGAGGAAATAGAGAAAAATGAGTTCAATCTGAATATTTCACGTTATGTTAGTACTTCAGTAGACGAAGAAATTGTTGACTTGAAAGAAGTAAACAAAAAACTGATTGACCTTGACAAAGATATTACCAAAGCAAGAGAAACACATAATAAGTTTTTAACGGAATTGGGACTTCCGCCAATATAACAGTCAAATATAAAAAAATAAACTTAAGTGTTTCTATCTTTTTCATAGTTTAAAAATACTAATGAAAGCTAACATTTTGGAAAACTAAAGCTTTACATTTTTTGGGGAAAATGAATAGCGCGACAAAACATACATTTAAATTTTCGGTAATTTTTCGATTTGAATAGCGCAAAATAAACGGGAAATACAGAGCAGTTTTAAAACAGAAAAACCTTGAAATTCAGAGCGAATATCAAGGCGTTTTGTTTGTGGAGGTGGCGGGACTCGAACCCGCGTCCGAAGCTATGATCCTAGGAACATCTACACGCATAGTCTGTTTTTATCGACATTTTAAGTTACCAACCAGACAAGGATCGCTTAAAACCAGCTTGATTTTGATTCGCCTCATCGTTACAAGCTTACAAGTCGGCTATCATACCTAAACAACGTTCTGCTAAATCCCGGTATGCGAAAAAGTAGAGAACGAGCGCTTAATTAACTTATGCTAATTAGGCAGCTAGGGCGTAATTATATTCGCCAGTTATTGTTTTTCCAACAGTTTTACGTGTTACTGGAGCACGGCGCGCAGTTCAAAGCGTCATTAACCCCGTCGAAACCAAATTCACCCCCGAAAATCATTTTTGCCAGAGTATATCGGGCGTTTCAGATACGGCATTTTCATAACGAGCCAGAACAAAGAATAAATCTGAAAGTCTGTTAAGAAATATAATGATATTTCCGTTAATTTCCTCTCCCTTATTTAGCGCTACAACGCATCGTTCGGCGCGGCGGCAAACCGTTCTTGCAAGATGAAACAGCGACGCGGCTTTGCCGCCTCCGGGTAAAATAAAATTTTTTAACTCCGGTATCTTGGCGTTATATGCATCAATAGCTTTTTCCGCATCCGCCGCAAAAACTTCAGGCGTACGGGTAATATTTAGTTTTTTGTTTTTTTCGTTATCAGGCGTCGCTAAGTCAGAGCCCACTGTAAAAAGTTCGTTCTGAATTTTTAGGATCAGCTCTTTTACGCCTTCCCCTTTTGCTTCAACAGCCGTAAGCCCTAAAATAGAATTCAGTTCGTCAACGGTTCCGTAAGCTTCCAAACGTAATGAGCTCTTAGAAACTCTTTCACCGCCGAATAGGCCGGTTTCTCCCTGATCTCCGGTTTTAGTATAAATCTTCATTTTTTAAACGGCGTTTTAATTAGTTTAACATTTACGGATTTATTTTCTGTCTTAGCTTCAAGAGTTTCGCCCGGATTAAAATATTGCTTCCTTATTACGGCAAGTCCTATCATTTTATCATGAACCAAAGATTTAGCGATTGAAGTAATTTCTCCAACCGGTTCGCCAATAGAATTGAAGAGCTGAAATTTTTGTTCAGGATTTATTTCATCTTCAAAAACTACTCCGCAAAGCGTTCTTTGTACTTTATCGTAAGTGTCAAGGCGCGCAATAACTTCCTGACCTATGTAACATCCTTTAGTAAAGCTTATTTCATCCTTCAAATTAACTTCCATAGGATTATATAAGTCGTTAAACTCATTTGGAGCCTTGGGGATGCCGCGCTGTATGCGGAATTGTTCATAGACGGTTTCGCCAATCAGGTTAAAATCAAAGCAGCCTTTATTTTCCTGCATAAAAGAAATTATTTTTTTACCATAAGCAAGAGCCGCAACAATTCTAAAGAAATAATTCCCCTCTGCATCTTCCAGTTTAAGCAGATGAAAATGCATTTCGTCTACAAAAAACTCTTTAAACTGGTTTACTTCAATTTTGTTTATTTCATTGCCGACAATAAGCCGTATAAACGAATCAGCCTGGGGACCCAAGAGTTCAAAAATATAAAATTTGTTGTCATATGGATTAACTTTTACGTCGTCAAGAATTATATATTTATTTATCCAGCTTGCAACCTTTGGCTGGTAAACAATGCTTCCGGCCAGCAGCAGAAAATCGCCGAAGTTCAGAACCCCAACGCTATCAATAATGCGCCCTTTTTCAGTAGTAAAAACAGTGCATGCATAAGAGTTCTTTGCAAGATTTTTAATGTCGTTAGTTGAAATCCGGTTAAGAAAATCGAGCGCGTCGTTTCCGCTAATTTCCGTAATTCCCTTCTCAGAAATTTTTCTTAACCCAACCCCCATAGTAAGCGAAAAATACTGATCTTCAACCGGGCTGAATTGAATTTCTTTTTCCCAGTTAAAACCGTTAGCGTTAACAGCTCCCGAGTAATAAATAGAAGCAGTTTCTTTTGTAGCAATAGTCATTTAGTCTCCGCCTGTGTCGTTAATAATTAATAAGGTCGCGTTTGTTTTTTATTTCTTGTATTAACATAAAGTTTTTGTTTTTCCACCCACACAAAAGGGACTTTATCGTTGGAATATACTTTGCTTCCAAGATCGTAATAAACCCATTCGTAATAGTCTGGATACTTGTCGTTATTAACGTTTGCAATTGTTCTTTTAAAATTAATTCCCTCATAAGTCATAAGCAGATGCGGTTTGGCGTTAATGCCGTCTATAAGGAAATAATTATAATCAATATGCCCAATACCGCTGCCATAATGGAAGTTAACTCTTACATACGAAAGATTTTTATCCGGCCACAATTCCAGCTGCATCCAGTTAAAACCGCCATGACTTGGAATAGGAGCTTCCCAAACGGGTTCAAAAGTTTCTCCGTTACATCTAAAGAGATCAAGATAGAAAAACGAAGTGCCAAGTTTAGTGCTGTCATAATCAATAAAACTGGCGTCATAGCCAATTACGTTTTTCAATTCTATTAATCTTTCTCCGGGTTTTGATTTTGCTACAACGGCAAAAACATACCTTGATCCGTCTTTGTCAAAATATATCACTGCGGATTTAGGCACATTATAAGTCAGAGTTCTATCGAACTCTGCAAGATACGAACCGGCAGGATTATTCTGCAAAATGTACTCCGTTAAAGCGATTGTATCGCAGGGAGTCCTATTTTTGTTCGTTTTTCTTTTTTGTTCAAGATTATATTGTTGTATGTCGCTATCTTTCCCTGGGGAATAAGCGACTTCTTCCTGTCCCTGATCCTTGTCTTTGGATTTATCTCCGCAGGCAAGGAACAAGGATGAAGATAATAAAAGGATGAATGAAAAAAGACACAATTTTTTCATAATATAGGTCATGGTTCTTTTCCTAATACAAATACGCCGGATATTATTTAGAGTATTCGTCAATAAATAAAGCCGAGCTAATAATACCAAGCTGAAAGTGATTTAGATCAAAATGTTCATTAGGCGAATGAAGGTTTTCAGAGTCTAAACCTAATCCCATTAATACCGCTGAAGCCTTAAGAGACTTTACGAAAGTATTAACGATAGGAATAGAGCCGCCTTCGCGCATATAAACAATTTTCTTATTAAACGCCTTTTCCATCGCTTTAGTTGCAGAAATGGTAGCTTTATCTGTAAGCGGAATCATGCAAGGACTGCCGCCGTGTAAAAACGATACTTTAACTTTAACGCTTTTAGGCGCAATCGATTTAATATACTTTGTAAATAGTTTTGCAATTTTATTCGGTTCCTGGTTAGGGACTAAACGCATGCTGATTTTAGCCGTAGCCTTAGAAGGGATAACCGTCTTAGCGCCTTTGCCTGTAAAACCGCCAATAATGCCGTTACAATCAAGCGTAGGTCTTGCCCAAATTCTTTCAAGGGTATTAAAACCGGCTTCGCCCTGTAATTCAGCTACGCCAAGGTCTTTAGCAAATTTTGTTTCAGAAAAATGGAGTCTTTTTATATTTTCTTTTTCGGCTTTTGTTAAAACTGCAACGTCTTTATAAAACTCAGGAATAGTTATTTTCCCTTTTTTATCATGCAATTTAGAAATAATTTCTGATAAAACATTTATTGGGTTTGCTACTGCGCCGCCAAATGATCCTGAATGCAAATCGCGGTTAGGACCAGTAACTTCAATTTCCATATAGCTAAGCCCTCTAAGAGCATAGGTTAATGTTGGAACGCCTTTTTCATAAAGAGAAGTGTCAGAAATTAAAACAGTATCGCATTTTAATAAATCGGTGTGCGATTTAATAAATGGTTCAATGTTAATGCTTCCAACTTCTTCTTCGCCTTCAAGTAAAAATTTAATATTAAGAGGAAGGCTGCCATATTTTTTAAAGTAAGCTTCAACGCTTTTAACATGCATAAAAAGCTGACCTTTATCGTCAGTAGCTCCGCGGGCAAATATTTTACGCCCTTTTATTACCGGTTCAAACGGAGGGTTTTCCCATAATTCAATTGGATCTACAGGCTGAACGTCGTAATGGCCATAAACAAGCACAGTCGGTTTGCCAGGCGCGCCGAGCCATTCGCCGTATACAAGAGGGTGCCCTTCAGTAGTAAAAATTTCAACGCGGCTTAAGCCCGCCTGTTTTAGTTTATCCGAAACAAACTGCGCGCATTTCTTCATGTCGTCATTATGTTCAGGCATGGCGCTTATACTTTGTATTTTTAAGAACTCAATAAGTTCTTCAATATAAGTTTGTTCATTTTTTTTGATATGATCAATTAATTCTTTCAAAACCGCTCCTATTATAAAGTTGAATCAATAATAATAACAAAAGTAAGAATTACCTGCTTTATTTACAAAAAGAAAAATTTAGTTTATTGTTATACTTTTTCAGCTTTAGTATATTAGTAGTATGATTTTATTTAGACATATACTAAAAGAGCACATCGCTCCGTTCCTTTTTGCGTCAATGTCGCTAATGTTTATCTTTCTGTTGCAGTTTCTTATGAAGTTTGCAGACAGGTTGGTCGGCAAAGGATTGGGGACTTTTGTAGTGATGAAACTTATAGCTTACAACCTTGCTTGGATGGTTGTGCTTGTAGTGCCAATGGCGGTTCTAATAGCCGTGTTGATGGCTTTTGGCGGAATGTCGCAGAATAACGAAATAACAATAATGAAAGCTTCGGGCGTCAGCCTTTACAAGATGATGCTGCCTCCGTTGATTGCAAGCGTAGGAATTTGTTATTTGTTAGTGATATTCAATAATCAGGTTTTACCAGACGCTAACCACGACGCTAAAAAGCTTATGATTGATATTTCGCAAAAAAAACCTACTTTAACATTAGAGTCGGGAGTTTTTTCGCAGGAAATTCCTAATTACGCTATTTTAGTCCGCGAAGTAAACCAGATTTCAAATGAACTAAAAGGGCTTACTATTTATGATTATTCCAATCCATATAAGATAAACGTAGTTACAGCGCAAAGAGGCAGAATAGTTTTTTCGCAGGATCAAACAAAACTTATAATGAATCTGGAAGAAGGAGAAATCCACGAGTCGGAAGTTCAGCAGACCACGTTATACCGCCGGCTGGTTTTTACGAAGCACAGAATTATTATGAACGCAGATCAGTTTTTACTGCACACATCCGGTCCAGGCGAACAGCGCGGCGACCGCGAACTTAGCGCAAATGTTATGATGGCTATTGTGGACAGCATTTCAAAAGTAAAGCAAAATTTAATAAAAAGATATTCAACTTTTACAAGCCGATATTTCTTTATCGATTCTTCTAGATTTGTTGCGCCAGAAGCTCCGCCAATTAAAAATAATAAAGCCTTTGCGCTTACAAAAGCGTTTGAGCAGATTAACGAAGCAAAAACAATAATGACTTCAAACTCCCTGCAAATACAAAGCGCAGAAAAAGATATGGATAAATATATGGTGGAAGTATATAAAAAATACTCTATCCCTTTTGCCTGTATAGTTTTTGTTTTACTTGGCGCGCCGTTAGGCACTATGGCAAGAAAAGGCGGGTTTGGTTTTGCAGCCAGTATTGGTTTAATCTTTTTTGTTATTTACTGGGCGTTCCTTATAGGAGGCGAAAAATTAGCCGACCGCGATTTAATTACCCCTTTCTGGGGCATGTGGGCTGCAAATGTGTTCATCGGTATTTTTGGAGTATTAATTACTATTAAGGCCGCTAAAGAAACAGTCACTTTGAATTTTTCATTCCTGCAAAAGCTTGTTCCAAAAGCTTTGAGAACTCCTGAAGAAGAGAAACGATGAAAATAATAGACAGATATTTAATAAAACAGTTTTTACAAACTTTGTTTTTTGGATTATTAGCCTTTACGCTGATTTTTGTAGTAATCGACATGATGGAAAATCTTGACGATTTTATAGACCAGAACGTACATACAAAAATAATTTTTTTATACTACCTCGTCTTTACGCCTGAAATTATTCGGCTAATGACGCCTGTAGCCGTTTTATTTTCCGGGTTATTCACTACGGGCAAAATGGCTAACCTTAACGAGCTAACGTCCATCAAATCAAGCGGAGTAAGCCTGTACAGGTACATGGCGCCTTTTATTATAGTTACTGCGTTAATTAGTATAGGTTCGGTTTATTTCGGCGGCTACGTTGTTCCTGCGGCTAATAAAATTAAAAATACAATTGAGCAGAATTACTTAAAAAAAGGGATTACTTTTTCCGGCGCAAATATCTTTTTTCAGGATAGCAAAACAAAAGTAATAAGCATCTCGTTTTTTGATAACATGACTAGCGTTGCTACTAAAGTAAGCATCCAGGAGTTTAATAAAGATAATTTGACGCAGATGGTTTCCAGAATAGACGCCGAAAGTATGAAATACGACTCGACAAAAAAAGTCTGGATAGCGCATAAAGGAACGCAGCGGATTTTTCTTGGCGACCACGAGAATTTAAATTACTTTGTTGAACAAAAAATCCCGGGGCTTAATTTTCTGCCAGACGAAGTAGACGCCAAACAGCAGAAACCGGAACAAATGAATCTCACCCAGCTAAAAGACATGATTACTGCGTTGCAAAAAGCCGGCAACGACGCCACTCGCATAATGATTGAGTATTATTCCCGCTTTGCCTTTGCAATGGCAAGTTTAGTAGTAATTTTATTTGGGCTGCCGCTTTCGGCTAATAAAAGGCGCGGAGGATTAGCTCTGCAATTCGGGGTAAATATTTTAGTAACGTTTATATATCTTGGCTTTATGCAAATAAGCCAGGCGTTCGGTAAAAACGGGGCTTTAGACCCTATTTTAACGGCCTGGCTAGCAAACATGTTCTTCTTTGCCGCAGCGATAATTAACTTAATCAGAGCGCCAAAGTAAACTTATCCTGCAATTTTTCAGTTAAGTAAAAAACTGTTAGTTAACTTTTTCTTCCTTAGCTAAAGGGGCAAAACCGAAATGCTGGTTTTGTTGTAATTCAAGCTTAATTTCTCCATATCTGGATTCATACTTATCAATATTTTCCTTCAGAGCTTTCATAAGCATTTTAGCGTGCTGAGGAGTAGAGATAATTCTTGCATACACTTTTGCTTTAGGAACGCCAGGCACAATTCTGGTAAAGTCTAGAATAAACTCTGCAGGCGAATGAGTAATGATAGCAAGATTTGAATAAATGCCTTCGGCTTCTTTTTCTCCAAGTTCAATATTTATCTGCTGATCCTGCGGCGGTTGGTTCTGGTTGTTAGAATCCATTTTATTTTATACTCTTTAATTTAGTAAATAAAAAAAACCGGATTAATCCCTGTTTTACAAAAACAGGAAAAAATCCGGCATTTAATCAATTAATTATTTTCTAAGCTGATCAGCTTTTTTGTAAGCTTCATTAGCTTTATCGTTCTGACCTACGTTCGCATAAATTTTACCAAGCAGCTCCCACATAGAAGCGTCGTTATCTTTAAGTTTAACAACTTTTTCCATATACGGGATAGCCAAATTGAATTTCTCTTTTGCCTGAGATGCTTTTTCTTTGTATTCAGCGCTTGAAGGATCCAATTTTTTCTCGTCAATATCTTTAACTATAGTCGCGCCCCATTTAGCGTAGCTTGCAACCATATTATAAATTGCGTTAACATATTCAGGATCAACTTCAACGGCTACTTTAAAGTTTTCGATAGCATCTTCAAACTTATTAGCTCCTAATAAAAGCACTCCGTAATTATATCTGTAATATTTATTTTTAGGATCTTTTTGTACGCCAGTCTTAAAAGCGTCAATAGCTACAGTTATTTTATTTGCTCCGATGTATGAATTAGAAAGCAATAAAAGGATATTCTGATCGTCTGGGAAGTATTTGCGGCCTTCTTCTAAAACTTTAATAGCTTTTTCGTAATGATCCATAGCTCCAAGGCTGTCTTCTAATTTCTTTGAAGAGCTGTATTTTGACATTGAGCTAACGCCTTTGTTATACTGAATTTCGCCTAAGAATCTAAACCCGTCTGCTGTTTTAGTTATGGAGTTAAGTCTTTCAAGAGGCGCAATCGCTTCGTCATATCTTTGAGCGCTTAAATAAACAAAAGCTAAGTTCTTATAACCGCCTGCAGAATCTGGCAGAAGAGTTATAGAATTGTTAAAAGCGACAATAGCTTTGTCAAAAAAGATTTTCATTGTATCAGGGTTAGTAGAGCCGACCCCTTTATTATAAAGACCTACGCCTTTGTTAAATGAATTAGCCCAGTGAATTTTTCTCTGATCTGCGATTTGTTTTGCAAACTTTTGGCTTATCGCTAATGATTTGTCGAATGAAGCGACCATGCTTGTAATATCTTCATTTTCTCCCTGAATATAACCTAACAAATAGTAACCTTCGTCGCTCTTAGGATTTTTTTCTACTTCTTTATGAAGAGCTTCCACAGCCTTAGGAAGATTTTTCTGCTGAATATATAATTTAGCGCTTGTGAGCTCAGTAGATGAGCAGTCAAAACCAGTAAATGACATACCGGCAATTAGTATCACGCCCAAAAAAACTAATAGTTTTACTTGTCGCATTTAAACTCCTTCAAATCGTTTTTTTATTAATTAAAAAATCTTCGCAGACCTATATTATGTTAATACATTTTTCCTATATTAACTAATAATAGCCTAAAAAGAAAATTCGTTTACACAAATTTATTAAAAAGTCTGTAAAAAAAGAAAAATTTATTTATTTTCATTACGAATTATATATTAGCTCAAAAAATAAAGTTATGTTTTTCTCTAATCCGGCAGAAATCTTATATCGCGCTAACCCAATCAATGGGTAAAACGGCTTTACAAAAGTAGAAAATAACTGATATTTACTTAATTGCTTTTCCTTCTTAAAAAGAATATTTTAACATCTTAAAAGGAGGTTCACTTGACAACTGAAGAGATCATTCGTTCCGTTCCTAAAGTATTGCTGCACGATCACCTTGACGGAGGGCTGCGGCCTCAAACAGTAATAGATCTGGCTAAGGAAACAAAATACAACAAATTGCCTACTCAGGATCCTGCCGAGCTTGCTCAATGGTTCCACAGAGGAGCAAACAAGGGCAACTTAGTTGAATATCTTCAGGGGTTTGAACATACCTGCGCCGTTATGCAAACCAAAGAAGCTTTAGAAAGAACCGCATATGAAATGATGGAAGATATGAAAAACGACGGCGTATGTTATGTAGAAACGCGTTTTGCTCCTGTTTTCCATACGTCTAAAAATCTTTACAACGACGACGTAGTTAACGCAGTGCTTGAAGGCCTTGAACGCGGCAAGCGCGATTTTAACGTTGGTTACGGATTAATTATCTGCGGCATGCGGAATATGAAAAATACGCTTGAGTATGCCGAGCTTGCCGTAAACTTCCGTGAAAGGGGCGTAGTCGGTTTTGATCTTGCAGGCGAAGAGGGCGGCTATCCCCCTAAAAAACATATCGAAGCGTTTCAGTACATCCAGAGAGAAAATTTTAATATTACTATTCATGCCGGCGAAGCCTTCGGAAAAGAATCCATTTGGCAGGCTATACAGTGGTGCTCGGCGCACAGAATTGGTCACGCTACGCATCTGCTGGAAGACTTAACAATTGACGCTGACGGTAAAGTTGCAGGAATGGGCGACCTTGCGCAATTTGTGCTTGATAAAAGAATTCCGCTTGAAATCTGCCTCTTAAGCAACGTTCATACGGGCGCAGTAGATAAAATTGAAAATCATCCTTTTGGCAAGCTTTTTAAAGAACATTTCCGCGTTACAATTAATACGGACGACCGTCTTATGAGCGACACGACTATGACAAAAGAATTTATGACCGCGACTAAATATTTTAATATCACTTTAGACGACATCGAAAAAATAACGATTAATTCTATGAAATCGGCTTTTATCCACTATGACGAAAGACTGAATTATATTTATAACGTTATTAAACCAGGTTATCAAACAGTAAAAGACAAATTACTTTCACTAAAAACAGATTAATTATACTTACTTATGAAAAAACTTTTTAAAAATTACGACTTCGAGTTTGACAGAAACGAGAAGAAATTATTAACCACATTTTGCAAACAATCATTAAAACAGATTGAAAACGACAGCAGATTTTTCGGCGAAGTTAAGGCTTTCAATTCTATTATTGAAAAAGTAAACGGAACTGAAGAAAGTATTCGCTTTACAAAAGACGAAAAAAACAAATTAGAACTGCTGCTGAAACAAAACACAAAATTCTTAAAAGAGAAAGCTCAAAAAAGCTGGTTCTTAAAAAAATGGATGTACAAATCTCTATATATTCAATATGATAGTTTGATTGAAAAACATTTTAAGGAATAAAAATGAGTTCCGACATAGAGCGGGTCGTTAAAGCTCCTACAGGCAGCGAGCTTAATTGCAAAGGCTGGATTCAGGAAGCGGCATTGCGAATGCTTATGAATAACCTTGATCCGGAAGTTGCAGAGAAACCTTCCGAACTTATTATTTACGGCGGCTCCGGCAAGGCCGCCCGTAATTGGGAGTGTTATGACGCCATTGTAAAATCGCTCAAGGATTTAGAGAACGACGAAACCCTACTTGTCCAATCAGGCAAACCTGTGGCCGTGTTTAAGACCTATACAGACGCCCCGAGAGTAATAATATCAAACGCTATGTTAGTCCCCGATTGGGCTACCTGGGACGAATTCAGAAGGCTTGACGCGCTTGGTCTAACTATGTATGGGCAGATGACCGCCGGAAGCTGGATATATATTGGAGCTCAGGGAATTTTGCAGGGGACTTACGAAACATTCGCTGAATGCGCCCGCAAATACCTCGGCGGCTCTTTGAAAGGGAAATTCCTTTTAACTGCCGGATTAGGCGGAATGGGAGGAGCTCAACCTCTTGCCGCTACAATGAACGGCGCAGCTTTCCTTGGCATTGACCCCGATATTAGCAGAATTCAAAAACGGCTTGATACCGGTTACATTGATATAATTTCAACTAAGCTTGATGAAGCCTTAGAACTTGCTCTAAACGCAAAAAATAGCGGCATGCCTCTTTCAATTGGATTAGTTGGAAACGCGGGAGAAGTTCTTCCTGCAATTTTAGAAAAAAACATCACTCCTGATATAATTACAGACCAAACTTCGGCTCACGATACTCTTAACGGTTACATTCCTATGGGCATGTCGCTTAAGCGGGCTTTGTCTTTAAGAAAAAGTAATCCGGCAGAGTACATTCGTCTTTCAAAAAATACAATTGTAACGCACGTAAAAGCTATGCTTGAGTTTAAAAAACGGGGCGCAATAGCTTTTGATTACGGCAATAATATAAGAGGCGAAGCTAAAGAAAACGGAGTTGAAAACGCTTTTGACATTCCCGGTTTTGTGCCTGAATTTATCAGACCATTATTTTGCGAAGGCAAAGGGCCTTTCCGCTGGGCCGCCCTTTCGGGCGATCCTGAAGATATTTATACTACAGACGAAGCAGTAAAAAAAGCTTTCCCCGAAAACGAAGCTCTTATCAACTGGATTAACTTAGCGCGGGAGAAAGTGCATTTTCAGGGATTGCCAGCAAGAATATGCTGGCTTGGTTATGGTCAACGGGTCAAAATGGGAAAGATTTTTAATACGCTTGTTGCCGATGGAAAAGTTTCCGCCCCTATTGTTATTGGACGCGACCATCTTGATTGCGGTTCTGTAGCTTCCCCAAACCGAGAGACGGAAGGCATGCTTGACGGAAGCGACGCCATTGCCGATTGGCCTATATTAAATGCTATGCTTAACTGCATAGGCGGCGCAAGCTGGGTTTCCGTACATCATGGCGGAGGAGTTGGCATTGGCAAATCTATTCACGCCGGGATGGTCGTTGTAGCGGATGGGACAGCTGAAGCTGAAAAAAGGATTGAACGCGTATTAACATACGATCCGGGATTGGGTATTGTTCGTCACGCAGACGCAGGTTATAAAAAGGCTATCTCCTGCGCGACGTACGAAGAAATAAAAATGCCAATGTTAAAAAAAACTATTTAGGCTAATTACAAAAGAGTTTTGTTAGCTGACTGCCCCGACTTGAATTTTATCGTCATAGCTGAATAGTTAACGCTTTTTATTTTTAATAGCCTTCTAAATTATTTTTTTTAGAGGGCTTTTTTTTCTCAATTAACTCTTATTCAAAAACTTTACTGACATAATAATGCATAAAATTTTTCCGGTTGCTGTTGTATTCATATTAATGCTTTCATATAACGGTTTTTCACAGACAGCGTTTACTTCTTCAAATCTTCCCATAATAACAATAAACACTAACGGACAAAAAATTGTTAACGAGCCTAAAATTACGGCTCAAATGGGAATAATTTACAATGGCTCCGGCAAAAGAAATTACATAACCGATTCATGTAATTTATACAATGGCTATATTGGAATTGAAATTCGCGGGCAATCTTCGGCCAGCAATCCTAAACTTTCTTACGGATTAGAAACCCGCGACGTAAGCGGCAATAATCTTGACGTCTCTCTTTTTGGAATGCCCGCCGATAACGACTGGGTTCTTTACGCCTCTTACAGCGATAAAACGCTGATGCGAAATGTTCTTAGTTATAAACTCTCAAACGATATGGGCAATTATGCCGCAAGAACGCAATACTGCGAACTTATTTTAAACGGAGAATACATTGGCGTTTATGTGTTTATGGAAAAAATTAAACGGGGCAAAGGCCGCGTCAATATTAAAAAACTTGAAGCCGGCGATACTTCCGGTAATGATCTTACAGGCGGATATATTGTGAAAATAGATAAGCAGGACGACGGTCAGGAACAGGGCTGGCAATCTTCTGTTCCGCCTTATAGAAACGCGCCCGTCTCAATTTCTTATTTATATGTTTACCCTAAACAGGAAGATATTATAGCTGAACAAAAGAATTATATAAAAAAAACTTTTGACAACTTTGAAAGCGCTATATCCTCAACTAATTACGCTCATCCCTTTCTTGGATATTATGATTACATTGATATGCCCTCCTTTGTAGATTGTTATATCCTTTTTGAATTTATTAAAAATGTTGACGCGTACCGGCTAAGTACATTTTTTTATAAAGATAAAAATAGCGTAAACCCTAAAATAAAATACGGCCCAATTTGGGATATGGATTTTGGTTTTGGCAACTGCGATTATGATAACGCGTCGTTAACAAACGGCTGGGAAGTACTGTATAGCAATAACAGCCTCTATGTTACCCCTTCATGGAATAAACTGCTAATCAGCGAGCCAGTATTTTTTAACGCGCTTTGTAAACGCTGGAATCAGGTTAAGAACACTGTATTAAGCGCGTCCGCTATCTCTGCTTTTATAGATACTACGGCCGTTTATCTTGACGAAGCCAAAACAAGAAATTTTGCAAAGTGGAAAATCTTAGGGAAATATGTTTGGCCAAACTATTACGTAGGCGCTACTTATGCCGCCGAAACAAACTACCTGAAAACCTGGATTGCCAATAGAACCGCATGGCTTAACAGTATGCTCCCTTCCACGTACTCTGATATTACGTGGCTGAGTCAGGACGCTTCGCTTGCGAACCTTAGTTCAGGCGTTCCATTTAAAATTGCAAAATCAAAATTTTATTCTAATCCCGCTAATGTGGATTCGGTTTATTTCTTTTCTAAAAGCGATTCGTTGAAGGTTATTAATAATAAAGACTCAGTTACTTTCATCGCTTCTGCTCCCGGCAGTTATTTAATTAAAGCCGCTGGTTACCGCAATAACAAGATCAACCTTATTTCATCTGCATATACAGTCACTTCAAGCGGAATAAGCGCTGTTGATGATAATTTAAAATTTCCTGACAAATTTTCTGTTGAACAAAATTATCCGAACCCTTTTAACCCGACAACTGTAATTAATTACCAGATTGCCAAAGCCGGAAAAACGGAAATTAAAGTATACGATTTGCTTGGCAAGGAAGTAGCTGTTTTGGTTAACGGTTACAGCAACGCTGGAAGCTACTCAGTTATTTTTAACGCGGCTAATCTGCCTAGCGGAGTTTATTATTACAGAATTACTTCTAACGGCTCTTCTGAAACCCGCAAAATGATTTTGATGAAATAGATTTTAGATTTACTCTTAACTATGTCGAGACTGTTTATCGGTCTTGACATAGTTGTAGAGTATGGGCAAATATTTCTCTGACGCTGACTTTTTTAGATACTCGGTAAATAGCTCCCTTAAGTAGCCGCCTAAATCATAACTCAAAACATCTTTCCCCTCTACCCATATATATTCTTCAGCTTCGTCGTTTATCATAACCTTATCGTCTTTTGTCCGGCATAAAAAATCAAACGAAATAAAATGCTTTTTACCAATGAATGATTTGCTATAAATAAACTCCTGCACCCCAAGTAATTTTACGTCGTATATTTTCAATCCGGTTTCTTCAAATACCTCGCGGCACAAAGCGTCTTCCATTTTTTCGCCATATTCAATATGTCCGCCGGGAATTACATACTGGTCGTTCCATTTATGCGATTTGCAAAGGAGTATTTTATTTTCTTTATTAATTACAATTCCGCTTACGGTAGGTTCAGGGTAGTTCATTATATTTCAGAAGCTCCAATTATTTAAGTTTAAAATATTCCATCTTCTATAGTTAAAAAATACTAAAAAACAATAAGCTTTAAAATAAAAAAAGCCGCCCTTTTAAGACGGCCTTACGCTAACAACAAACATAGTCGCTATTTCATCAGTATCATTTTTTTTACAGAGACAAAATTACCGGCTTCTATCCGATAGAAATAAATACCGCTTGCAAGTTTTGAAGCGTTAAAGTTTACATTATAAACGCCCGCCTCCATTTGGCTGTTAACAAGCGATGCTACTTTTTCGCCTAAAGCGTTATATACGTTTAGCTTTACAAATCCGCTATTTGGAATTGCGTAGCGGATTGTAGAGCTTGGATTAAAAGGATTTGGATAGTTCTGCGAGAGTTCAAAGTTTTTCGGAAGACCATTTTCTTTTGTAGATACAGCATTAGTAGAATTGCTTCCCAGCCAGTTATCTATAATGTAGCCATAATCTTTTGCAGAAGCTGCGTTATCATAACGGTAAGGACGGCCTGCAATAAATACAAAATTACCTTCTCCTGTTTTGTGCAGCCTGAAACCGCCGTACTCTGCAGTAGAAGTTGTATCGTCAAAAATTGGAACCGCCGAAGAAGTTGAAGAAAGCGCGACTAATTCGGTAAGCGAATTTGTTCCCGTCGATGTAAGATCAACTAAATTGTTATCCAACGCTTTTAGTTTAGCGATTGTCAAATCAGATGAAAATGAAGTTATCCCTGCATAGTCCTGCAGAGCCTGATTGAAGAATAATGACGCATATCTTGCAGCTAAAAGGAAGTTGCCTCCGGCTTTAACATAAGCTAAAACCTGAGCCGGATCATAGAACGTTAAATCGCCATTGTAGTTATTCCCTATCCAAATAACTTTTTTATAAAGACAAAAAACAGATAGCGGAATTTTTTTATTGTAAAGGTCAACCTGTTTAATGTTGGAATTGGCGGCTGCAAAATCGAATCCCTGTCCGCCAAACAAATCCCAGACGTCCACCTGATGGTTTCCAAAACCGGCTCCATTTTTATAGAAGTTAGTTAGTTCTGCGGCATAAGTTGAATAATCAATTCCGTTAACTACAAGTATATCGGCTGTTTTGCCAATAGCCGTGATATAATTGCTAATTAAGCGGGTTGAGCTTTGCCCGGTATTATCAGTTACAGTAAGCGAAACTGAATACGTCTGTTTACCCGTATAAGTAAATGTAGGATTTGGATCCTGAGAATCTATTGTTCCGTCGTTGTTAAAATCCCATTTATACGAAGCGATTGAGCTCCCGGCTGTTGGAGTGGAAATATTAGTAAACGTTACTTTTAGAGGTATGGCGCCCAAAAGATCGCTTGCCTGAAAGGCGGCATTTATATGGGTTCCTTTTACTAAATCTTCCGCAGCCGACTGATAGATTTCTTTTGTGTCGTCATTCTGAATAAACGCCACTACGCGGATGCTGTCCAAATTTACTGTACTTGTAAAACTTGTACCAGGCACGTACTGCAAATCTAATTGCGTCGAATCGCCTTTTGCAGGAATTGTAAAAGTAGTCCCTTTAGCGTCAGGAATTAAAGCGCGCGCAACGCTGTAGAAAGACTTCTCTCCATTTGTGCCAGGCGCTGAAGCATAATTAACCGATTTTTCAGTAAGTACGACTCTTATTTTTGTATTCGAATATGAAGCAGTGTTGTCAGCCGCGTCGCGGATAATTTTCACTTTCACGGTAATCGTATTATTAGAAAATATCTCCGGAGTCAGCGTTATGCTAAAAGGAGCAAACGATGCGCTAATCGAGTTGACTGAATCCGTAACAATGGTCTGGTCGTTTGTCAATAATTTACCGCCGACTTCTATCCACGGCACAGCGTTAACGCCGTAATAGCTCCATCGGGTTGCGTTATCCGCAGCGTTGAATAAATACATCGGGTCGGTATCGCCCGGCCAGTTAACGTTATAAACAATATTAGTGATTGCGCCTGAATAAACAAGTCCGTTAACTGTATTTGTATACCATGAAGAATTTAATGATGCGCAAGGTCCGCAGGAAGCGTTTGTATATCTTTCAAGCAACGCTTTTTTAGGGAATGAAAAAACCTGCGTACTAAGTAGAATAAGGATGCTAAAAAGTAAGATTATCCTCTTCATATTTTTCTCCTATTTATGTTTATATTTTATTTTTGACTTTTAAGCCAAATCTTTTGATAGCTTTTTATAAATTCAGTTCTTTTTTAGAACCGCTGCTTTTTAAAATAAAAAACCCTTCGGTATTAACGAAGGGCTTTTAAAAAATCTTTATTATATTAAAATTTTCAGACAAAGACCTCCGCTGACGTTTTGCAACATCCAACAGCGCAGAGACACATATTTATCTGAATATCTTTCATTTTTCTATCACAAATTATTTTTCTTAAAATTCAATGTAATTTATTATTTTAGAAATGTCAAGCTATAATATAAAAAATATTATTTCTAATTCTGGCAAAATTAAAAACAACTTTTAGATCAACGATACTTATCAAGCAAACTCTTAAAATCAGAATCGTTATAATAGCTCATCCATGGCAATTGCCTTTTAAGACATTTCTGTTTTACTATTTGTGTTAACATCAAGAAATATGGGGAGAAACGCTACATGGCAGATGTTATTATAATAATATATCTTTAAAATATTTATTTTAATTTCATAAATTTATTATTCTTCAAATTATAGCCTTATTTTTCTTAGGTATTTTTTTAAAAGCGCCTGTTTCCCAAAGCGTTTGGATATTTTTGTCATAAACTATTATATCTTTATTTTTCCCAGTAATTTTATTTTTTATTTCTTTTTTATTTACAATTCCAATATAGCGACATGAAAGATTTTCATCCAGAAAAATGAAAGCTAAAATATCAAATTTCTTTGGTTTAACTCCCAGTAAATATGGATTTCCGTCTTGAGCATGCCTTGTTTTTACTTCTATTCTGACATCTGTATTTAAAATTTTACCTTGTTTTAGGCTTCCACTGAAATCATAATCTGCAGTAGCTTTTTTATTCTGGTCAAGAGTTTCGAATATATCTTTACAGTTTTCATAAAAATAATATTCACCCAAATCAGCAACAAATTTCTTTGTACTAAATCTTTTTGCGCCTTTATTTTTGACATATTCCGCGATTTCCTTTCCCTTACTTAAATATTCTTGTAGTAATTCATCCAGAGATTTATCTGCTTTTATTTTCATAATTATTCCTCAAATAAATGTTATTGAACACACTATTTTTTATAATTTAATTTCTTCTTGCCAACATTTTGTAAGTATATTTCTGATGTTCGTTTTTTTTTCTTTGGCTAACGGAATACCTCCGGTTACAGACGCTCCCGCCCCTAAAAATATTATTGGTTTTGGTTTATTCTTTTTATGCGCTTCCTGAATATAATAGGCAAGGTCTTCAATAGTTGCAGATTTCATACTCTCCCTGTTTTAAAAATACAATACTTATAAATTATACTTTCTTACGTTTAATTTCAATTTTTTTGGGCAGAATACTTAGTCAATTTTGGGAGGTTTTAAAAATCTTTTATTCAAATAAAGCTAATGCGCTGCATTAGCTTTATTTTATGTACAGAGACATAAATAGTTCAATCTATAATGATAGCGGTCAGTTTTAAGCGAATAAAAATAGAGCAGAAATAAAATATTATATCGCTTTAATTTCAATTATATCGTCAATCATACCATAGAAGTAAGGGAGGCGCAGAAGCTCGTTTAAGCCGTGTTCTTCAGCTTCGCCAAGCTCAAATGTAAATGAGCCCGCCTGATCTATAACATACTCCTTTGCATCCTGCGGAAGCTTTTGAGCGTTGACAATTTTTTCGATATTTTCGTCAAAACTAACGTTAAGCTTATCGACCTTCTGATTGAACTCGTCGATATTAACGCCGCTTTTAGAAGCAAGCACATAATTAATATAAGGGAACGAAATCATTTCCGTCATTTCTTCCGAGATGCTTAACCCATGCAGAAGTTTTAGGTTTTCAAAATTATCGTCGCCGATAATTTGCAAGTTTTTATCGTCAGTAGAGGCATTTTTATCTGCAAGCAGACTAATTTCAATATTCTTATTATACATTTCTGTAAAAAGGAATTTGCTTATCATTACGTCGTGTGCCGAAACGTCGCCCGTAACAAACAGTTTAGAAAGTTCCAGCTGATCCGGAATAAAATAGACGAACGAATTGCAGAGAAAACCGTTAAAACCGACGCATATTTTTTTAGAGACGTACATATCCTTATTTTTAATAAGTTCCAAAGCCGGGATAAGCGCAACGTCGTACCGATCGGCTTCGAGTTCGCTATATAACCGGGACGATTCAGTATAAGAAATCTGGCTTACAAGCTCGTCTGGGAGAGTTTCAACCAGCAGCGAGGCAAATATGTTTTGGGGGAATAATATTTTCATTCTGAAATCCATAAAAAAAAGCCGCTAATAAAAGCGGCCGTGTGAAAAAATAAAAAAGTAAGATTACGGTTTTTTACTTTTAATTCTTGCAGCCTTACCAGAAAGATTCCGAAGGTAATACAATTTAGCTCTTCTAACGTCGCCTTCTTTAACCAATTCGATACCGGCTATTTTTGGAGAATTAAAAGGGAAAATTCTTTCAACGCCAACTCCGCTGGCAACTTTACGAACGACAAAAGTTTTAGAAGCGCCTGCGCCTCTGATACTAATAACGTCTCCTTCAAAGGTCTGAATTCTTTCTTTATCGCCTTCAATAACTCTAACTTGCACTTTAATGTGATCGCCAGGGCTAAACCGGGGATAATCTGTCTTTATCTGGTCTTTTACCAATTCATCAATATTAAGCATTTATTACTCCGCTATATTATTTATTTTTTTCCATTTTTCAGTAAATACATTTGATTGTTCCGCTTTCCAAAGCCTTATTTTTTTATCGTCGCCCGAAAGTAAAACGTCAGGGACTTTCATGTCTCTGAAAACCGCGGGTCGCGTATAAAAAGGGGCTTCAAGAACTTCGCCGTCCTGAAACGAATCGTTCAAAGCGGACTCGCTATCATTTAAGACGCCCGGTATTAAGCGTACAACTGCATCAATAATAACCAATGCAGGCAATTCGCCGCCGCTAAGAACATAATTGCCAATAGACAGTTCGTCAGTGGCAAAACGCTCCCGCACGCGGTCGTCAATTCCTTTATAATGCCCTACAATAAACAAAATATTTTCGGCAAGCGAAAACCTATTAGCCGTTTGTTGATCGAACACCTTGCCCTTAGGCGTAGTAAAAACAATATGCGAATAATTTCTTTCGCTTAAAAGTTTTTCAATACATTCAAAAAACGGTTCCGGTTTAAGGAGCATTCCTGCTCCGCCGCCAAATGGTTTATCGTCTATTTGCCGATGTTTATCATGCGCATAATCTCTAAGATCATGCAAAAAAATCTCTACTTTCTGTTTATCCTGAGCTCTTTTAATGATACTGGTATTAAGCGGACTAACAAGCAAATCCGGCACTGCCGAAATAATATCAATCCTCATATTCGCCAATAAAATCTACGCCCTGCTTTAGCTTCATTACTTTATTCTCTTTATCAAAAGACACAATATACTCAGCTACGGCAGGAATTAAAATTTCCTCGCCGTTGACATCCTGTATAATATAAACGTCATTAGCCGGAGCCGAAAAAACATCTTTAATATTACCCAATAAAATCTCCCCCTGAAAAACCTTACTCCCGATCAGATCGTGGATAAAATAAGTATTTTCAGGAAGCACAAAAAGATTTTCTGAGTCGACAAAAATATCTTTTCCAATTAAAAAACTGCCCTCTACCTCGTTGTTAAAATTTTCAAATTTAATAACAATAGAGTTTTTGTATCTTTTCACATTGCTAATATTTATTTTTTTCTTCTGACCGAAGAAATCAATAAACGCAAATTTCATAGAAAAGAAGCGTTCAGGAAAATCAGAATAGGAAGTGATTTTTACAGATCCGTCCTCGCCGAAAGGGGCGAGTATATTACCGATAAGATAAAAATCACTTCCCAAAACAATACACTAATCTAGAATTTCTAGAATAGCTCTTTTGCCATCTTTAGCAGCAATAGCTGTTAATAAGGTTCTCATCGCCTGAGCGGTTTTACCCTGCTTGCCGATAACTTTACCTACATCTTCAGCTTGAACTTTTAAAGACAATACCACCTTTCTCTCTTCCGGTGTACTTTCTTCGATAACCACATTATCTGGATTATCAACTAAATGTTTAGCTATGAATTCAATGAATTCTTTCATAGAGAGAACCCTCCTATATTTGAGCATGGGAGCTATTACTTATTTAGTACAAAGAATCAAACGATCGGAAGCTAAACTATTCCTTAACCGTTTCTTCTTCAACAGAAGCAGCACCCTTAACTTCTGCTGTACTTTCTTCGATAACTTTATCTTCTTTGGGCTTACTCTTACTTTTCTTTTTTAAGCCTGCAGCAGCTTTTAGGTTAGCCCAATTTTCCATTTCAGCTTGAATTTTATCCTCAGTAAGCCCTCGTTTAACTAAGTCTCGTTTTAATAAAATTCCAGTTTGGTTTAGCAAACTTTTAACTGTAGCGGTTGGTTGAGCTCCACAATTTAACCAATAGTTTACTCTATCTTCGTCCAATTCAATCGTATGAGGATTTGCAATTGGATTATAGTGACCGACAGACTCTAGAAATTTCCCATCACGGGGTGAACGAGCATCGGCAGCAACTACTTTGTAAATCGGCTGCTTTTTCTTTCCCATTCTTCTTAATCTTAGCTTAACAGACAAGTTTTATAACCTCCAAATATTTTCATTTATCAAATATCAATTAAATTTAATTGTGTTCGGATTAAAATTCGGGTTCTTAAGCATCTTTCCGCTTAATTGTCCCATCATTTTTTGCATATCTCCAAACTGTTTTATAAGGCGATTAACATCTTGTATAGACGTCCCGCTGCCTCTTGCGATTCTTTTTCTACGACCGCCATTCAGTATTTTGGGCGTTGTTCTCTCTTGTTTGGTCATAGAATTAATTATAGCTTCCACCTTCACCAGAGCATTGTCGTCAACTTTTGCATTTTTCATTGCTGAATTAACGCCAGGTATCATCGATAATAACGACGATAAAGAACCCATTTTCTTAATCATTTTAATTTGCTTAAGAAAATCATCAAAATCAAATTTATTTTTTCTTATTTTTTCTTCAAGATCTTCGGTTTCTGACTCGTCAAACTGTTCCTGAGCCTTTTCTACCAAAGAAATTATATCGCCCTTGCCAAGAATTCTGGATGCTAATCTATCAGGATAAAAAACGTCGATTGAATCTAATTTCTCTCCTGCGCTCAAAAACTTAATCGGTTTTCCAACAACCGACCTTATCGAAAGGGCGCAACCGCCTCGCGAGTCGCCATCCATCTTTGTAAGAACAATACCGTCATAATCTACTTTTTCATTAAATGCCTTGGCAGAGTTTACTGCATCCTGCCCAGTCATCGAGTCAACCACAAACAATATTTCTGTTGGGTTTACTAATTTCTTAATATCGCCGACTTCATCCATCAACTCCTGATCTACATGCAAACGTCCGGCCGTATCTATAATTACAGTATCTAAGCCGTTTTCCTTTGCATATGCAATCGAATCAACCGATATCTTACGAGCGTCTTTAACGTCGAGACTAAATACAGGCGTTTTTATCTGCTCGCCCAAAGTCTTTAATTGATCTATAGCCGCAGGGCGATAAATATCAGCCGCAGCAAGTAAAACTTTCCTACCGCGGCTATTCAAGTGTTTAGCCAGCTTTGCAGAAAAAGTAGTTTTACCCGAACCCTGAAGACCTACCATTAAAATAATAGTGGGACCTGAGCCGTTTATTTTCAGTTCGGAATTATTCGAACCAAGCAAAACAGTAAGCTCGTCATAGATAATCTTAGTTATCAACTGCCCGGGAGTAATAGAATTAATTACTTCAGCGCCTAAAGCCTTTTTAGTGACTTCTTCAATAAAGTCTTTGGTCACCTTGTAATTAACGTCAGCATCTAAAAGAACACGTCTGATCTCTCTTAAAGTATCCGAAATGTTTTTTTCAGTTAACTTTCCCTGACCTCTGATTTTCTTCAGAGTCGATTCAAGTTTGTTAGAAAGATCATCAAACATAAAAACTAAAACCCAAAATATGAAAATAAATGTAAAAACAAAACAAATTATCCAGCTTTTAATGCATTTGCGCCGGAAACTATCTCTAAAATCTCAGTTGTAATAGCAGTTTGCCTTGCTTTGTTAAACGTAATTGTTAAATTCTTAATCAACTCGTTTGCATTTGCAGTAGCATTATCCATAGCTGTCATCTTTGCTCCGTTTTCAGAAGCGTATGATTCAAGCAAAACTCTCCAGATCTGAGCCTTCAAATGCTTAGGTAGCAAAAATTTAATGATGGCGTCATGATCCGGTTCATAAATATAATTGTCAGAATACTTTTCTGCAACATCGCCTTCAAAAACTGGAATCGGCAATAATTCTTCGCAAACAATCTTCTGCTGCATTACAGTTTTAAACTCGTTGTAAATAACAACTACTTTGTCAAAATCGCCTTTTAAATAACCCGAAATTATAAACTCAGATATTTCTAACGACAATTCATACTTTAATGTTCCAAATATGCCAACTTTAGAGTTGATAACATCATAATCTCTTTTTGCATAGAAATCATTCCCTTTTTTACCAACGCAATAAAGCAAAGCTTCTATGCCTTTAGGCTTTAGCTCTTCTTCAATATAACGGGAAGTTTCCTTAATGATATTAGAGTTAAAAGCTCCGCACATTCCTCGGTCGGCTGAAACAGAAACAACTGCAACTTTCTTCACTTCCCTCGGAACAATAAACGGATTTGAGGCTCTATCGTCATCTGTAATAAGATGGTTAAGAATAGAAGAAATCTTTTTTGCATAAGGCCTGGCATTAATTATATTTTCCTGAGCGCGGCGCAATTTAGCTGCAGCGACCATCTTCATGGCCTTTGTTATTTGCTGCGTGCTCTGCACCCCTTTAATACGGGTTTTAATATCTCTTAATGTAGGCATATTCTATTATAAAATTTATTTAATTAACTTTTCTTAAAAACAGTTATAAATTCTGTATGAGCTTTTTTAATCAGCTCGACAGTTTCGTCTTTAAGCTGTTTTTCTATTCTTATAGTATCGAATATCTGATTATACTTCATTCCGATAAACTCTAAGAATTCTTTTTCAAAACGTTTAACGTCATGTATTTCAATTTCTTCAAGGAAACCATTAGTGCCGCAATAGATGCTCACCACCTGTCTTTCAACAGGCATTGGCACATAAAGTTTCTGTTTTAGCAATTCGACTAATCTTGCGCCTTTAGAAAGCGTTTTCAGCGTATTCTTATCAAGGTCTGAGCCGAATTTAGCAAAAGATTCAAGCTCTCTAAACTGAGCTAAATCAAGTTTCAGGCTACCGGCAACTTTTTTCATAGCTTTAATCTGAGCGTTGCCGCCTACGCGGGAAACTGAAATACCAATATCTATAGCAGGCCTTACGCCTCCGTTAAATAGATTGGATACTAAGTAAATCTGCCCATCCGTAATAGAAATTACGTTAGTTGGGATATAAGCCGAAACGTCGCCTTGCTGAGTTTCAATAATAGGCAAAGCGGTTAAACTTCCGCCGCCCAAATCGTCGCTAAGTTTAGAAGCTCTTTCCAATAATCTGGAATGGAGATAAAAAACGTCGCCAGGATAAGCTTCACGTCCAGGAGGTCTTCTCAAAAGCAGAGAAAGTTCTCTGTAAGAAGCTGCCTGTTTAGACAAATCGTCATAGATAACAAGAGCGTCTCTGCCGCTATCTCTGTAAAACTCGCCTAAAGAAGCTCCTGAATAAGGAGCGATATACTGTAGCGGCGCAGGATCGGAAGCAGAAGCCACTACTACAGTAGTGTATTCCATAGCTCCATATTCCTGAAGTTTAGAAACAACCGAAGCTACAGTAGAATTTTTTTGACCAATAGCTACATAAATGCAATAAACAGGTTTAATGCCGTCTTTTTTAGCTTCTTCTGTATGCGTATATTTTTGGTTAATAATTGCATCAACGGCAACTGCGGTTTTACCCGTTTGACGATCGCCGATAATCAATTCTCTCTGGCCTCTTCCAATAGGAATCATAGCGTCAACGGCAACAATACCGGTTTGCAAAGGCTGCTTTACAGGAGCTCTTTGAATAACGCCTAAAGCCTTTCTTTCAATCGGCAAAAACTTATCAGAATTAATAGCGCCTTTCCCGTCAATTGGCAGCCCAAGCGGAGTAATAACTCTGCCAAGCATTTCTTCGCCAACAGGCATAGAAGCAACTCTCTTAGTTCTTTTTACAATATCGCCTTCTTTAATTAAAGTTGAGTCGCCAAACAAAATACATCCGACGTTATCTTCTTCAAGATTAAGCACCATTCCGAAAACGTCATTTGGGAACTCAATCAGTTCGCTTGCCATTACTTTGGTTAAGCCATAAATTCTGGCGATACCGTCGCCGACTTGTAAAACAGTCCCGGTATCGTAAAGATCGACTTCGTTTTCAAAGCCCGCGAGCTGTTTTCTTAATATTGCAGATATTTCATCAGGTCTAACTTCGGCCATAAAATTTTTCCTTCTTTAAATTCAAACTTAATTTAATGAAGCTCCCCCTTTAATAAACTGTTTCTTCAATAAATCTAACTGGTGTTTTAGCGACGCGTCAAATACAGAATCGCCCACTTTTGCTACAAAACCGCCAATTATTTGCCTATCAATTTTAAATTTCAACCTTGTTTTTTTATTTAGATAGCTCTCCATCTTTTTGCGCAACTCATCCGTTTGCGCAGCGGTAAATTCAACTGCGGTAGTAACGTCTACGTTTACTATTCCCAGCGAAACGTCCTTCAATTCCAAAAATTTCTTAATAATTTCAAAAAGGACTTCCTCCCTGTTTTTTTCCACTACAAATAGCAGAAATTTAAGAGAATCATCGCAAACAACCGGTTTAAAAATATCGGTAAGGATGGAAAGTTTTACAGGAGATTTAATGATGGGGCTTGCAAGAACTAACTTTAACTGATTGTTGGTTTCAATAGTATGACAAACCAATTCCATGTCCTGCGATATTCTATCCAGGTTATTCTTTTCAGCCGCCAACTCAAGGAGCGAGGTTGCGTATCGAATAGAGACTTTAAAATTACTCATATCTAATTCTTAGGCAATTCCTCAATAAATTTATTTATAATCTTACTCTGAACGTCTTTATTCAAATTTTCGTTGATGATTTTTTCAGCGGCGCTGATAGCAATATCGGCGATCTGCAATTTTAATTCATCAAACGCTTCATCTTTTTTTCTGGAAATCTCGGCAAAAGCGTCGGCTTTTAATTTATCGGCTTCGGCTTTACTTTGATTTATAATTTGTTCTTTTACTTTTTCAGCGTCGGCTCTGCTTTCAGCAAGCATTTTTTGAGCTTCTTCAATATATTTTTTGTTGCTTAGCTTATTTTCTTCTAAAATTTTCTGAGCGTCTTCTTTAGCCTTTTCAGCTTTTTCCATCGATTCTTTAATAGCGGCTTCCCGTTTATCTAAAGCCTCAAGAATTGGCTTCCATGCAAACTTCTTAAGAATAATAAGAAGGATAGCAAAAGTTATAACAGTCCAGAAGATCAAACCCGGATTAGGGCTTAACAAACTGCCGCTCTCGCCGCTTTCAGCTGAAGCGCGAGCTAAAGAAAATAATAATAAAACCGACAACATAAAACATTGTTCCTTTTTTATGCTTTAAAATACGCTAAAGCTCCGAATGCAAAAAAATAACTATTTGCCTGATAATAAAAAGCAAATAACTAACGCAAAAAGAGAAATACCTTCTATCAGAGCAGCTGCAATAATCATCGAAACTCTGATAGCGCTAGCGGCTTCAGGTTGTCTTCCGCTTGCTTCCATAGCAGAAGCAGCCAATTTCCCGATTCCTAACGCGCCCCCTACGATTGTAATTCCTGCTCCAATTCCGGCAGCTAACCATGCTAAATTCATTTAACTACTCCTTTAAAGTTATATTACTAATAATTTATTAATGATCTTGATGTACTGCCATTCCAATAAATAAAGAAGACAGCATTGTAAAAATATAAGCTTGCAAAAGCGCAACTAAAATTTCTAATAAATATATAAATAACGCCAGCGCTATAGAAACAGGCGCGACGTAAACAGTCTTCATTACAAATATTAAACTTATCAGCGCAAATATTATTATATGCCCTGCGGTCATATTTGCAAAAAGACGTATAGCCAATGCAAACGGTTTAGTAAACAATCCAATAAACTCTACAACCGCCATTACCGGCACAAGAGCAATTGGAACGCCATGCGGAACTAAACCTTTAAAATATCCAAATATTCCATTTTTACGCATCCCGCTTATTTGAGTAACCAAAAATGAGGATATTGCCAAAGTTGCGGTTACTGAAATATTGCTTGTAGCCGTTGCCGAAAATGGCACTAACCCTAAAAAGTTACAAAAAAGAATAAAAAAGAATGCAGTTAACAGATATGGAACAAATTGCTGATATCCAGTTCCGATTGTCGGTTTTGCAATCTCATCCCTGACAAATATAATAAAAACTTCAAAAAAGTTAGTAACTCCCTTTGGAATAAGAGATTTTTTATAACTTTTTGAAACTTTTATCATTAATATAATAAGCAATAACGAAGCAAGCCACATAAAAACGACATGCTTTGTAATTGAAATATCTATTCCAAATAGCGAAAAATGAGGCAATTGTATTTCAAAAAAAGGTTTAAAATCCAATTTATCTGCATCTAAAACATGATGCATAATCCAGTTGTCTTTTTCTCCCTGTCCTGCAGCTACCTGTTTTAAAGTATCTGCGGCAAGTTTAGCGCTATTTGCGGTTAAAGTATCTAACATACTTTTTTAAGCCTTAAGCCGTCCTTTTTTATTAAATAGTAAATTTCCAATATCAAATAATAATTGTAAAATACAAAGAGAGAAAATATAAAAATATCTTCCTTAACATTCAATACCTTTAAGGAAATAATTACCAACATTAAAATTAACAATAATCTTATAAATATTCCACCCATAACTACACTAATAAAAGAATTATCGAAAATTTTGAACGCAATATTAATATAAACAAATCCTAATACAGAATAAACAAAACAAATTACCTGAACAGCCATAAACGCAAATAAAAATTGCCAGCTTAAAGCTTTGCTAATATAACCAATATAAACGGCAGAAATAGATAAAACTACAGAAGCTAAAACAACAAGAAAATATTTTTTATCAATATTCATTTCTTGGTCTTCTTTTCAGAGTTTAAAACTTGACTGATAAAATCATACAGACCAACCACGCAACCGACTACTCCGCAAATTATAGTCCATAGCGTTCCGGTATTATAATGTTTATCTATCCAGTCGCCAGCAAGCAGCGGAGCTACAACTGTAACGGCAAGCTGCAAACCAAGCCCAAGGTATTTACCTATTTGAGCAATGGCAATTTTAGTATCGTCTTTATTGGCGCTATTTTTCATCATCAAAGCTAAATTCAGAGTCAGAAGCGCTCATGCTGCTTTTTCCGTTAAAAAAAGCTCCCGGCTCAATGACTAATATTTTAGACGTTATGTCTCCATTTAGAACGCATTTAGATTCAAGAGTAATTTTATCAGCCGCGTTAACAGCTCCGTCAATTTTTCCGCCGAGGTTAACGGTATGCCCTTTAATATCGCCTTTAATTTCTCCGGTTTCGCCAAGGATCAAAAGTCCGTTGGCAAAAACGCCACCGTCTACTATGCCGTCCACGCGGATGCTTCCGGTAGTAGTAATATCTCCCGCCACTTTAACGCCTGAAGAAATAATACTTAAATCGCTTGTGGCGACGCGTATGTTTTTATTTTTGTTTTTTTTCTTATTAAACAATTTTATTCTCCTAATTTACTAACAATGACTTAGGGTTAATAGCTTGTCCATTTTTCCAAATTTCAAAATGCAAATGCGGCCCGGTAGTCAACAATCCGGTATTTCCGCTTAAAGCGATTAGTTCTCCCTGTTCAACAACGTCCCTTGTTTTTTTCAGCAAAGAGGAACAATGTTTGTAAACAGTAATATAATTATTACTATGCGCAATTATTATCATGTAACCTTCGTTAGTCGTATAATCGGCAAATACTACATATCCGTTGCCGGCTGCAAAAACAGGAGTTCCGGTTTTAACCGCAAAATCAATCCCCAGATGACCTTTAGAAACATTATACTCTTTACTTATAAAACCAGTCACCGGTTTTGTGAACAAACCGTCTTCCCAAAAAGCTAAGCCGTAGTCTTCCATCAGTTTTCGAATAACAAGATACACATTATCAGCCGCCGGAGGAGCAGCCTGGCTTTTTACCGCAGGAGCCGCTTTTTTTGGCGCCGGTTTTATTACATTAGGCTTTTTAGCTTCAGGCGAATTGTTTAATTTTATTGCCTTATTAAGTCTTTGATTTGTTTCCCGCAAATTTTCAACTTCTCCGTTAAGAGAAATTAGTTTTTGGCTAAGCTCTTCAAGCATAATTTTTTCTTCAGCTGTAAGAGCCGAACTTTTTGTAACAATAAAATTTCTTACAGGCGAAAAGACGAACACTAAGCTTACTAAAAAAGCCACAAACAAAGTGTAAACAAACGTAAAAAAGGCTATCTTTTTTAACGATATGCTGCGCGTCTTTGTGGATAAAGCCGGATTGTCCGATATTATTAATATCGAGTAAGGTTTAATTTTTACGAGAATATTTTTTAGAATGTTTTTAGCCATATTTTCAAACAGGATGAATCTTTATTTTAAACTTACTAAAACTTTTCCAGAATATCCGTAAACTTAATTTTCCCTTCGCGAATTAACTTCGGCTCTTTTTCTCCAAGCTCTATTATGGTAGAGGCCTGGCTATAGATTTTTTTATCTGTATAAAAAATTGCATCCACTTTTTCGCCAAATTCAGTTTCTATTTGCGAAAAATCGTTCAGCGGCGGATTGCTTGATCTGTTAACGCTTGTTGAAAGCAAAGGCATGTTTAACCGGGCGGTCAGCTTTGCGCAAAATTTATTATTAGGAATTCTGAAAGCTACTGTTTTGGTTTCTAAAATTTCGCTCGTCTTTTTATTTAACGGCATTACTACCGAAATTGTATTTGGCCATATTGCAGCAAGAAAATCAAGATGCCTTTCTGATTTTAATTCGACATACTTTAATAGATTTTTAATATCGTTTATCAGAAATATATATTGTTTGCCAGCCTCTCTCTCTTTAATAAAGTTTATTTTTGATACTGCGTCGTTGTTAAATGGATTTGCTCCCATTCCATAAATAGTGTCTGTGGGATATACGAATACTTTTCCTTCTAAATATATTTTTACTGCTGTTTCTATTGCGTCGTCAAAATTTTCGTCAATGTTAAGAAGCGTCTTTTTGTTCGTGTTCATCGTTTGTCATCTCTTCTATTGTTTTAATTACTAATTCCGGATTTAATTTTTTCCCGCATTCAAATGTTCCAAGCGGGCATTCGTTTTTGCCGTGTATTCCGCAGGGCTTGCATTTCAATCCGTTTATACTTAAATATTTACTTTTCCTATTATAAGGATAGAACCCAATTTCAGGCGTTGTTGAACAGTATAAAGTCAAAACCGGAATATCGGCGCATACGCCAAAGTGAGTTGGAGCGCTGTCGTTAGAGACTAAAATATTCGCATGCCTTAATAATTCAATTGATTCAACTATGCTAAACTCGCCAGCTGCAATTATTACGTTGAAATTTGAGCCGAAATTTTCTTTTAATTTTTCTCTGTCTTTTGTTCCGCCTGTAAGCATAACCTTATACTTGTTTTTAATAAAATATTCCGCAATTATTTTAAAATAATCAGCGGGATACATTTTTGTTTGCCATACTGATTCAGGAGCCAAAACGGCAAATCTTTTTAACTCGTGTTTTTCAATAAAACTTTTAACTCTGTCTGCCTGTTTTTCAGTCGCCTTTATTTGCGGCAGTATTTTCCAGGCATCCCCGGAAGTATTGCAGCCAGTCATTGCAAGATTGCGTTTTACTTCGTGATCTTTTACATCGTACTCGACCAAATGCTTATATACTATCTTAAAGCTGCTGTTTGAAAATCCGTAAGTTTCTCTGACGTTAGAGAATAAAGCAATAAGCGAAGACCTAAACGAACGATGCGGCGAATATAACTTAGTATATCCTTCTTTTGATATTTTTCTTCCAAAAGAATAAACGGCCTTTAATGATTTATGCTCGTTCCTTTTATCTAATGGGAAAACTTTATTCACGCATTCAGAAGCTTCAAATATTTCTTTACTAACAGGAGTCGACACTACGTCAATTATCGAAAGAGGATTTAGTTCTTTTAATTTCTGGATCATCGGAAGAGTCAACACCGCGTCGCCAATAAAAGCCGTTTGAATCACAAGAATTTTATCCATCAGTATTTCCAGCGCTTATGCATCCAGAGCCATTGTTCCGGGTTTTGGCGGATATACCGCTCAAGTATCGCCATATGTCTTTGGCTGATTTCAATTATCTTGTCTTTCTCATTTTCAGGTAGATTTTCCATACTGACTTCTTCAAAATTTACGCGGTATGAATTATCTTTTTGTCTTACGGGAACGCCAATAATAATTGGCGAATTTGTTTTAAGACTTAAAACGGCTGGGCCTTCATAAACCGACGTCGGCCGCCCCATAAAATTAACCCTGATCGATTCGCGCGAAGCCCGTTGATCTCCAACAATTGCAATAATGTTTTTTGCTTTAAGCTCTGCGTATACATGACGGATAGAAATACCAACGCTTACAACTTTATTCCCAAATTTTCCTCGGGTTTTGTTTAACCAATCCGTAACATATCCATTCCTTTGAGGTTTTACGATAACCGAAATAGGTATATGCGTATAATGCCCTATGGCTAAAGCGCAAAGCTCCCAATTGCCAAAATGAGCCGAAAGAATTATCACCCCTTTTTTTTCATTATATCGTTTTAATATAAGCTCCTTCCCTTCAAATAGAACGGCGGAAGCCACATCGGCTTCGGACATAGAGGGAATGCATAATATCTCTATTATACTTGTAGCAAAACTTTTATAACAATTAAAGGCTATGCTATGTATTTTCTCGTCAGAATACTCCGGGAAAACAAGACGAAGGTTATCTAAAACGGTTTGTTTTCTTACAGGTATTATGTAATAAAATAAGCAAGCCAGAACAATGTTAAAACGCCTGGCAATTCCGACTCCAAAGAATCTGAATAACCAGCTGAACCCCAAAAATATAGAGTACTCAAAAATATTTTTCAAATGATTGCCAAAACCATAAAAAATTAAAACGAAAAATAAAAAAATTAATACTAATAAATATCAAAATTACATATATTTGGCATAACAAAATAATTATTTAACTCGGGGTGTAGCGCAGCCCGGTAGCGCGCTTCGTTCGGGACGAAGAGGCCGTAGGTTCGAATCCTATCACCCCGACTTCAAAAAAAGCTGAAAATAATTCGTTTTCGGCTTTTTTTATTTTGTCTCTCCTATAAAAACCAGTTGCTATTTTATATCCTAACAAATATGTTAAGAAATATTCATGCGTTTAGTTATTTCTATTTTTCCTAAACGCGGCTGCAATGCAGGTATTGCTTAAGCGATAAATAAAATTTTCTGTTTTACGCATAGCTAAAAGCAAAGAGGGAGTTATGTAACGATTACAAATTTCAACCTAAACAAATTCTATTATACATTAATGAGCTTACAAAATGAAAAAGCATTTAATATTACTGCTATGTGTTTTAGCTGGCTTTGTTTATTGCAAGGACAATAAACAAAAATATTATTTTGAAGAAGTAGATGGATATGTGCAAATATCTAAAGAGACGTCCGATTTTTTAGCTAAGAAACTGAACTTCCACATTTCAATTAAATCTGGTGAAAAGTTTGATTATGTTTTCCAGAAGCTTACCGTAGATTCATTATTAGCTGCGCCATACATAATGGTTCAAATAAACGAAAGCGGTAAAATGACGGAATCAGCGCTAAAGGAATTTGAAAAATATAATTACAAATACGACGCTAAGACTCATTATCTCTGGAAAGAAAACGGAACCCAGCTAAACGTAATGATCCCAACTAATTTAGGCTCCCTTAATGTTTATTGTTTTTCCTCGCCGGTAATTTTACTAAAGACAAAGAATCGTTTGTAAAATTTGTCAACTCAATTTATGTTATTCCGGGAATGCAATACAAAACCAGTTTATTTACATTTATTAATTTTTTTGATGGCTTGCCAAAGTATCTGATTGGATTGTTTGTTGGAGTATTTATTGGAAGAAAGAAAAAATTGTGGAATAAACCCAAAGAATCATAATGGGAAGTTAGCTCAATATGTTTTACGCTGCCGCGTCTACAAAGTAGGAAGTAAATATCCCTTTTGAGCTTGCAGAATAAGCGGAAGCTTTTTTACTTGCCAACTGAGCCTGGGCTTCCATTTCAGCCTGTTCGGCTCCTCGGGCTACATTTAGATCCTGTTCGGAAGGCATGGCTGGCGCAAGAGCGCTTCTAATAACCTGTTCCATTTTCTCTATAGTTTTTCCCGGATTGCCTGAAATAGCGGAAACGTCAATCTGTACGTCTCCCCCAACTGCATAGCGTTTCCCGTCCGGACCTGTTTCATATTCATAATGAGCTCCGCTCATAGCAAGACTTCCAGCGGCCGCAAGATGAGCCGCTTCATGCTTGCGCACTTCAATATCGCGCGCCTTTAGCTCTTCTACAGCTGTTGTATTATCTTCTTCGCCTTGTTGTAAACTACCTGAATTTTGCCCGGAGGAATTAGAGAATCTAAAAACGACGCTTGATAATTGCACAGCTGATAAACTGGTATTTAATCCAACGTTCATATCTTTTTATACTCTTCTGGTATATTTTAACATATTTCAAAACAGAAGTCAAGCTAATTTTATAATTATAAAACGCCATTTGGGGAACTTTTTTAGACGCTTATTTTTGAAAGTAAAGAGCAAAAAAAATTCCAGTTTAAGTTTATTTGACGCTTCTTTTGAGTTTTGCGTACTGACATTTCTAAAGAGTTATTGCAATTTTAATTTTATCAAACTAAAATATTATTTTACAAATAATTGATTTTAACGCTAATAATGGATAAATTTTCATCAGTTTAAAACTGATTAAGCTGGAAAATAAAAGGGAGCACGCATTATGAAATTCACGAAACTTTTTTTAATAGCAATTATATTTTTTTTCGTCCTATCCATCAGGCTTTCAGCGCAGTGGACGCAGCTAACAGACATTAATGGCGGATACTATGTATATGCCTTAGCCATTAACGGCAATAATCTTTTTGCCAGCACATACAAAGGGGTATTCCGCTCTACCGATAACGGCAGTAGCTGGATAAACGCCAATAACGGCGCTACTTCAATTATATTAACTACGCTCGTTGCTAATAAAGGGAAACTTTTTGGAGTATCGCATGATAGCGGAATATATTCCTGGTCCGATAACAATAATAGCTGGTCTTTACTATCCCCAGGAGGGGCTTACCCTTTCAATAAGTTTACCTCGCTTGCAGTAACAGATACATCCCTATATGTAACTTGCGGTACTGGGTACGCTTATCTTTCGACAGATAATGGTCAGAACTGGAAAATAGCTCATGATTTAATATATTATTATGGTTTCACAGCTGCGCCAACCGCAATTGCGGTAAAAGACGCTAACGTCTTTATATCTTTCGGCAACGGCGATACATATCGTTCGACCGACAACTGCGCTACATGGAATTTAGTTAATCAGTCTGCAGACAGTTTTCTTACTTTTTTTATAAAAGACTCTAATTTATTTGCCGGAGCTAATTGCGGCTATGTTTCTCGCTCTACTAATAATGGAGATAGCTGGACAACCGTTAATAATGGCTTAAAAATCGATAGCTACTACAGTACTCCAACTTTTGCAAGTATAGATACAAATATTTTTGTCGGACATCAAGTATATGGCGTTTTTCGTACAACAAATAATGGGAATAACTGGAAGGCTGTTAATACTAAATTAGGCAATACTTCTGTAACTGCGCTTGCAACCGACAAATCAATTCTGTTTGCCGGAACTGATGGCGGTGTTTTTAGCTCATCTGATAAAGGAGCAAGCTGGACTGAAAGAAATAATGGCTTTTCGCTTATCGACGCGCGTGTAATAACTTCAAACGGCAATAATCTATTTTTGGGGACTTATTCTAATGGAATTTACCGTTCAACTGATTTAGGCGTAAGTTGGATCAAGATCAATAATGGATTGACTACAGTAAATATAAATGCGCTTGCGACAATAGACTCCATTATTTATGCCGGGACTCATGAAGGTTATATATATACTTCAACTAATAATGGAGATAACTGGGTTCTAAAATACTCGGTCTCATCTCAGGTTAATTCCTTTATCAAATTCGGCGGTTATATTTTTGCCGGAACTGGGAAAGGCGTATTTTGTTCAACTAATCAGGGCGCAAATTGGATCTCATCAAGCGCCGGATTACTTAATCCTTTCGGCTATACTGCTAACGTCAATGCTTTTACGACCATTGATAATAATATTTTTGCCGGCAGCGATGACGGCGGCATGTTTGTTTCGACTAACAACGGAGCTAACTGGAATAAAATCAATAACGGATTATTAAGTAAATACGGCATAACAGCGTCAGTAAGTTCATTAACAAATATCGGTTCAACTCTTTTTGCGGCTACAAATGATTGTGTTTTCGTTTCTACTGATATGGGAGCTAACTGGACAAAAACATCAAACGGGATATCCTCCTCCAATAGCCCCTCCTCTATTGCTTCTATAATTGCAAGCGGTTCTAACTTATTTGCCGGAGCTGAGTCAGGCGGAAGCGTTTATCTTTCCACAAACAATGGGACTAACTGGACGAACATTAGTACCGGTTTAACTAATTCTAACGTCTGGGCTATCTTAGTAAACGGTTCAAATCTTTTTACCGGAACAAGCGTAGGTTTATTTAAA